>UBTA01000212.1 GCA_900468065.1 Hyphomicrobiales bacterium
CGCGGCACCGACTGTGCGGAGGCTTTGCGCTACTCCAGACGACCGTACCCGCTTCGAAGCGACCGGGACCGGGCTTTCCACCTGCCAGCAAGGGGTTCAACTGGCCCATATGGCGTCCCAAAGCCCCGAAATTCTCGATCGGGCCGACATTGCTCTTCACTGCAAGGATTGGCTTTATCTAAACCTGACCGGCGTGCGGGCCACCGATCCGTCGGAGGCGAGCTTCACGTTCGGCGATTTTCGCACGCGGCGGTATGACGACACCGTCATTGCCACACTCGGCCTGAGCGAAAAGCGCCGGCTGTTGCCCGAGATCGTCGATGGAACCCAAGTCAGCCATCCGCTCTCAGCGGTTGCGGCAGGGCAGACCGGGCTTCTGGAAGGAACGCCGGTCAGCCTCGGTTACGTCGATTTTGCATGCACGGCGCTAGGCGCCGGCATTTTTACGGAGGGCAGGGCATCTGCCTGCTCGACGATCGGCTCGACGGGCATGCACATGCGCGCGATGGCGGTCGATGACGTCGTCCTGAATACCGAAGGGACCGGCTATTTGGTCGTCCTGCCTATACCGGGTATCGTGGCGCCGGCGCAGTCGAACATGGCGGCGACACTCAATATCGACTGGGCGCTACGCCTGGCCGGCGACCTGATGGGCGAGATGGGACATCAGGTCACCCATGTCGAGCTGGTCGGGCGGATCGAAGGCTGGCTTGCGGCAAGCCGTCCGGGTGCCATCCTCTATCATCCCTATATTTCGGAAGCCGGAGAGCGCGGGCCGTTCGTCAATCCCGATGCCCGGGCCGGGTTTGTCGGCCTGAGCAGCGGGCACCGGTTTCCCGATCTTCTGCGGGCGGTGGTCGAGGCGCTGGGGATGGGCACGCGCGATTGTTATGCGGCGATGGGTGAGATGCCCGCCGAGCTGCGCATGACGGGCGGCGCGGCGCGCTCGCGGGCACTGCGTTCGGTTATCGCTGCCGCTGTTGGATCACCGACCCGCGTCTCGGCGCGTGAGGAGGCTGGTGCCGCCGGCGCCGCCATGATCGCAGCCGTCGCCGTCGGCGTCTACGAGGACATGCATGCCTGTATCGCCGAATGGGTGACACCACTGCTCAGTCCAGCGGAAGCCCCAGATCGCGCACTGGTGAAAACCTATTCGCGGATGTTCCCACCGTATCTGAGCGCCCGTCGTGCACTTGAGCCGGTGTGGAACATGATGGCTGAACACGCGACAAATTGACGACAATGAAGTGCTGCCAGACGGAAGACTGGTACAGCGCGTCCATCGATTGGCCTTGCCAAAGGAGAGTGACATGAATGATTCCCGGATGATTGACCTGTTCATTATCGGGGGCGGCATCAACGGCGCGGGTATCGCGCGCGATGCAGCGGGCCGGGGTCTATCGGTTATTTTGTGCGAAAAGGACGATCTCGCTCAGGGGACGTCGTCCCGATCGGGCAAGCTCGTCCATGGCGGCCTGCGCTATCTTGAATATTATGAATTCCGTCTCGTGCGTGAGGCCTTGATCGAGCGCGAAGTGCTTTTGAATTCCGCCAGCCATATCATCTGGCCGATGCGCTTCGTCCTGCCGCACAGTCCTGACGATCGTCCCGCCTGGCTCGTGCGGCTTGGCCTGTTCCTCTATGATCACCTGGGCGGCCGCAAAAAGCTGCCGGGGACACGATCGCTGGATCTACGCCGCGATCCCGAGGGTGCGCCGATCAAGGACAAATATGTCAAGGGCTTCGAGTATTCCGATTGCTGGGTGGATGACGCGCGCCTTGTCGTCCTCAATGCCGTCGGCGCTGCCGAAAAGGGTGCCGAGATCCTGACCCGCACCGCCTGCACCAGTGCCCGGCGCGAAAACGGCGGCTGGACCATCCAGATGCGTGACGAGCGGACCGGGGTAATGCGCATGGCGCGCGCCCGCGTCGTCGTCAATGCCGGCGGACCTTGGGTCAATGATATCGTCGGCCGCGTCGCCGGTTCAAACAGCCGCCGAAACGTGCGCCTCGTCAAAGGCAGCCACATCATCGTACCGAAATTCTGGGAAGGGCAGCATGCCTATCTGGTGCAGAACCACGACAAGCGTGTCATCTTCATCAACCCCTATGA
>UBTA01000210.1 GCA_900468065.1 Hyphomicrobiales bacterium
GCGTCCATTCGTCATCGCCGCCCTCGGCCCATTGCGCGCCCAGCGACAAAAACGGCTCGACGGTAAAGACCATGCCCTCGGTCATCCGGCGCTTTTCATGCTTGTCCGGCCAGGTGGCGATCTCGGTCGGCTCCTCGTGCAGCGAGCGCCCGACGCCATGGCTGGCGAGATTGGTGATCAGCGAATAACGGTTCTTCTTGGCAAAGGCGCCGATGGCATTGCCGATCGCAGCCAGGGGCTTTCCCGATTTGATTTCGTTCAAACCCACCCACATGGCACGCTTGCCATCGCGGCAGAGCCGCTCGATCTGCGGCTTGACGGGTGGAACGGCAAAGGACGATCCGGTATCCGCAAACAGTCCATTCTTTTCGGCCGAGACATCGATATTGACGAGATCGCCGGCCTGGATGACGCGCGTGCCGGGAATGCCGTGGGCAACTTCCTCGTTGACGCTGATGCAGGTGGCACCCGGAAAATTGTAGGTCAGTTCCGGCGCGGAACGGGCACCGGCATCCTCCAGAACCTTGCGGCCGATGGCGTCCAGTTCCGCCGTGGTGATGCCCGGCTCGAGCGCCGCCGCCATGATCTGGATCGCATTGGCGCAGATACGGCCGATTTCCTTCAGCCGTTCCAGGTCTTCGTCATTGTTGAGTGTCATCGTCTCTCGCTTTCGGCTGCTTATGTAACAAGCCGAAAGCGCCCAATCCAGACACTCACCATGGGAAAAGAGCAGAGGTCAGGCGGTTTTCGTCTGTTTCTTCTCGTCTGCCAGCGCGGCGCGCACCAGCGGCGCCACTTTCGTGCCGTAGAGTTCGATGCCACGCATGATTTGATCGTGCGGCATCGGGCCGATCGCCATCTGCAGGAGGAACCGGTCGTTGTTGAAGATCGCCTGGTGGCGGATGATCTTTTCCGCGACCGTATCGGGGTCACCAAGGAAGAGATTGCCGTTCGGCCCGATCGATTGGTTGAAATGTTCGCGGTTGGTCGGGCCCCAGCCGCGTTCCCGGCCGATGCGGTTCATCACCTCGGCCTGCGGACCATAGAACTGGTCGCCAGCCTTTTCATTGCTATCGGCGATAAAGCCATGGACATTGATGCTGGTCTTCAGCTTCGATGCATCCTGCCCCGCCCGGCGAGCGGCCTCGCGGTAGAGATCAAACAGCGGCGCATAACGCGCCGGCTCGCCGCCGATGATCGCCAGCGCCACGGGCAAACCCAGCGCCCCGGCCCGCGCCACCGATTGCGGCGTGCCACCAACCGCGATCCAGACCGGCAACGGATCGTTGACCGGGCGCGGATAGACGCCGCGGCCATTGATCGGCGCGCGTTTTTCGCCAGCCCAGGTGACGACCTCGCCGTCGCGAATGGCGAGCAGCAGGTCCAGCTTTTCGGAAAACAGTTGATCGTAGTCTTCGAGATCATAGCCGAACAGCGGGAAGGATTCGATGAAGGAGCCCCGCCCCGCCATGATTTCGGCGCGGCCGTTGGAGATCAGGTCTAGCGTCGCAAACTGCTGGAAAACCCGGACGGGATCATCCGAGCTCAACACGGTGACGGCGCTGGTCAGCTTGATGTTTTTCGTGCGCGCCGCCGCAGCAGCCAGGATCATTGCCGGGGCAGAGGCGACATAATCCGGCCGGTGATGCTCGCCGAGACCAAAGACATCGAGCCCGACCTGATCGGCCAGCTCGATTTCCTCGATCAGATGGCGCA
>UBTA01000209.1 GCA_900468065.1 Hyphomicrobiales bacterium
TGCCAAACGTGGCGCTAATTCTTGCTCATCGCCCCGAGCCACTCGTCAATCCAGGCCTTGCGGTTGGCGGCGACCTCATCCGACGACATCAGAAATGTCTTTTCCGGCGTCACCAGCTTGCTGAAAGCCTCCGGCAGCGGTTCCTTGGTGGCGGCAACCGGCATCATCCAGTTGGTGGTCGGGATGATCGACTGGAATTCCGGCCCGGTCTCGAAGGACAGAAAGTCCTTGGCGAGCGCCGGATCCTTGGCGGCCTTGGTCATACCAGCCACTTCGATCTGGATGTAATGACCTTCCGAGAAGGCGGCAGCCTGATAGCGGTCGGTATTTTCGGCAACCATGTGATAGGCCGGCGAGGTCGTGTAGGACAAAACCATCGGCGCCTCGCCCTTGGTGAACAGGCCGTAAGCTTCCGACCAGCCGGGGGTGACGGTCAGGACGCGATCCTTGAGCTTTGCCCAGGCGGCGGGAGCATCCTTGCCATAGACAGACTTGACCCAAAGCAGCAGGCCAAGGCCCGGCGTCGAGGTGCGCGGATCCTCGATGACGATCTTCTGGTTCGGATCGCCCTCGACCAGTTCCTTCAGGCTCTTCGGTGGCTCCTTCATCGCCTGCGTGTCATAGATCACGGCAAAATGGCCGTAGTCGTAGGGAACGAACGTATCGTCGGTAAAACCGCCGGGAACCTTGACGGCCGAGGTATCGACGCCGTGCGGCGCAAAGAAGCCGGTCGCCTTGGCCTCGGACACCAGATTGGTATCGAGGCCCAGCACGATATCGGCCTTGGAGGAGGCACCCTCGAGCTTCAGCCGGGTCANNGAAGCTCGACGCCATCGGCAACGCTGACATAGGATACCTTGCAGCCGCAGGTCTTTTCGAACGCTTCCGCGACCTTGGCGCCGGGCCCCCATTCGCTGGTGAAGCTTTCATAGGTGTACACCGTCAGCACCTTGTCTTCTGCCGAGGCGGAAAACGGCGTAGCGAGGGCAGCGACTGCCGCGAAAAATGGCCCGAGAAGTGGAATGATTGCCTTGCGCATCCGCGCCTCCTTATAAATCCAAAAATTGGGAATAGGGCGCTGGAATGTGCCGTCTAATCCCTCCGCCGGTACAAACCGGATCAGGTTCTTCGGGTTGGCTTTTAAAAGCCTCTCAGCCGAACGTTCTTAAAAAGAACGGCCGGCACCCCGTTAGAGCAGGAGGAGGTTTAGACCCGGGGGATATGCTTGGCAAGGGGGCAAGAACGGGTGGCTATTGCCGGGCTGTCGCGCCGTTCCCGTTTGGAGCGGGATGGGGCTACAGATGTCCCGAAGCCGCCATTGACGCCACGATATGACGGGCATAAACAGACTTATTGGCAGAAGGAGACTTATGCGCAGAAGATTAGATTAAACCGCCTGTAGCGGTATCGCTCGGCACCATAACGGTGCTGATCTTCTTTGCATGTCTATTCTGTGGAGTTCTCATGGAGAACCAAAATCTAGTGGTCCGGCCGTTTGTGGCGGCGACGGACACCAAAAAACTGTCAGGCATTTGGCTCGACGCTTCCCTTGTCGCTCACCCTTTCATCGGTGAATCCAGACTCCTCGAACAGCGGCAGCTGATCGAGGAAAAATACTTGCCCAATGCCGAGACCTGGGTGGCCTGCTGCATGGGTGAACCTGTTGGCTTCATCAGCTTGATAGACACGTTCATCGGGGGAATTTTTGTTGCCCCGGACCAGCACGGGCGGGGAATCGGACGCAAGTTGATCACCCATGCGGTGGATCGAAAAGGCGAGCTTTCATTGGAGGTCTATACCGAGAACGAACAAGCCATGCGGTTCTACACAGCGCTTGGGTTCTATGAAGTGTCGCGAAGAGCCACCGACGATGAAGGCTTTCCTTTCGAGAATGCGCGTTTGCGATTAAAGGGCTGAAACAGCGGCCGGGCAACTTCATTCGTTGCCCGGCATGACCGCTTCTGGCGCCCAAGGCAGGCCATCACCTATTTTAAGGGTGGCGGTCACCGTGACACCGCTCACTCCGCCGGCTTCTGCGGCAACCGCACGGCCTTCAGGCTAATCGCCGCAGTGAGCGCGATCAACGAGATGCCGCCAGCCGTCAGGAACAGCGGCAGGAAGGCAGCCGTATAGCTCTCAGCCACCAGCTGGCGTGTTGCCTCCGGCAGGGTTGACAACACCAGCGGCGTCAGCTTTTCGATGTCGGTGATGCCCGGGATCGCCGTGGTACCGCGGGCAAGGCCTGCCGCGATGATCGCGCCGTAGATCGAGATGGCGATCGAGGCGCCGCCCATGCGTGACAGGGTAACGGCGCCGGTGGCGGCCCCGACATCGCCGCGCGAGGCGATATTCTGCACCGCGACGATCGGCACCTGCTGGCCAAACCCGATGCCGATGCCGTGCAGCGCCATGATTGCGCAGATCACATAAAGCGGCGTGCCGGGCTGGATCTGCGTGAAGATAAGCAAGGCCACAACCGTCAGGCTGGCGCTGACGATCGCAAACGGCTTGTAGCGGCCGCTCCGCGAAATCAGCCGTCCTGCCGTCAGCGAACCGCAGACGATGCCGCCGGTCAGCATGATGAACAGCATGCCGGCCAGCGACGGCGTCAGCCCCGTCGTTGTCTGCAGGTACAGCGCGAAATAATTGACCATGCCGATGCCCACGGCGCCGCTCGCCAGCGAAATCACCAGCATCAGGCTGAACGTCGGGTTGCGAAACAGCGTCAGCGGCACGATCGGCTCCGGC
>UBTA01000207.1 GCA_900468065.1 Hyphomicrobiales bacterium
GGGGAAGAGGTTCGCGGTAATGTTGAGGATGAGGCGGTCAATGGCGGCAACAACGAGAGCGAAGGCCTGACGGCTGTTGCCACGGGTGCGCTGAACATTCGTTGGGGTGCGGATAACGCCGATAGCGATCTGGGCGGCAATGGTGACCGTTCGGTTGCGTTCACCAACACCACGGTTGCGGTTTCCGGCGCCCATGGCGCAACGCTGACCTCGCTTGGCCTGGCCGTTTCGACGGTCCTGATCAACGGCGTACTGGTCGGCTACACCGGTGCAACGGCTCCGGTGGCGATCAATGGTGCCAATGTCGTCTTCCATGCGGCGCTTTCAGACGATAACAGCGGTGCCTACACGTTCACGCTGGTCAAGCCGCTAGATCATGCAGCTGGCGATGGCGCCAATGGCGAGAACAACCTGTCGCTGACCTTCGGCTATACTGCCAAGGATAGCGATGGCGACAGCGTTACCGGCTCGTTCACGGTCGATGTCACCGACGATGTTGCCAAGATCGGCACGCCGTTTGCCGGCGGTGTCGTGGAGGAAGAGCAGGCGCAGGTTGCCGGCGACGGCAACGAAGACTTCGGCGGCAACGGCGATGACGATACGCTCTTCAATCTCAACCGCACTACCCATCAGACGGGCGGTACGCTGGCGATCTCCTGGGGTTCGGACAATGCCAATGACGGCAATGGCCAGCCTGGCGACCGCTCGGTCCAGTTCGGCCCGGCCGCCACTGCCAATCTGGCAGCGCTGAACCTCACCTCCGATGGTGATGCGATCCAGTACACGACGCTGACGGTCTCGGGTCAGCAGATCCTGCTCGCCTATACCGGCGCGACGGCTCCAACGGCTGTTCCGGCCAATAGCACGGCAGCACTTGCCGCCAATATCGTCTTCTCGGTTGCGCTGTCGGATGGTGGCAATGGCTCCTATGCCTTTACCCTCTATTACACGCTGGATCACCAGGGCTCGGTTCAGGGCGAAGACAGCCAGATCCTGACCTTCCAGTTCACCGCCACCGACTCGGATG
>UBTA01000206.1 GCA_900468065.1 Hyphomicrobiales bacterium
GGAGACTAACACCATGGCCATTCTTCTTCTGGCTGACCACGACAACGCAACTTTGTCCGACCAGACCGCCAAGGCACTGACGGCTGCCACCAAGATTGCCAGCGGGGCTGGAAGCGACGTGAATGTGCTGGTGGCCGGCTCGGGCGCAAAGGCTGCTGCCGACGCCGCTGCAAA
Organism: Hyphomicrobiales bacterium; assembly: GCA_900468065.1. Taxonomy (GTDB): domain Bacteria; phylum Pseudomonadota; class Alphaproteobacteria; order Rhizobiales; family Rhizobiaceae; genus Pararhizobium. The sequence goes on from UBTA01000206.1 coordinate 175, forward strand.
ACTGTCCGGCGTTTCCAAGGTCCTGCTCGCCGAAAGCGACGACCTGGCCAATAACCTGGCTGAACCGCTCGCAGCGCTGATCGTCTCGCTCGCCGGTTCCTACGACACCATCATTTCGGCTGCCACCTCAACCGGCAAGAACGTTCTGCCGCGCGTTGCAGCATTGCTCGACATTGCCCAGATCTCGGAGATCACCGAAGTCGTCTCGGCCGATACGTTCAAGCGGCCGATCTATGCCGGCAATGCCATCCAGACGGTGCAGTCGGGCGAGGCCAAGAAGGTTATCACCGTGCGCACCGCCTCCTTCGCCTCGGCTGGCGACGGCGGCTCGGCATCCGTCGAAACGATCTCCGCTGCCGCAAACCCCGGCCTGTCGACCTTCGTCAAGGACGCACTGTCCTCGTCGGATCGTCCGGAACTGGCCTCTGCCAAGATCATCATTTCCGGTGGCCGCGCACTCGGTTCCGCGGAAAAGTTCCAGGAAGTCATCCTGCCAGTGGCCGACAAGCTCGGTGCGGCCGTCGGCGCAAGCCGTGCTGCCGTCGATGCCGGCTATGCCCCGAACGACTGGCAGGTCGGCCAGACCGGCAAGGTCGTCGCCCCTCAGCTCTACATCGCCGTCGGCATTTCCGGCGCCATCCAGCACTTGGCCGGCATGAAGGACTCGAAGGTCATCGTCGCCATCAACAAGGACGAGGAAGCCCCGATCTTCCAGGTTGCCGACTACGGCCTCGTCGGTAATCTTTTTGACGTCCTTCCCGAGATGCAGAAAGCCTTGTGAATTCGCTGACTGCTGTATGGCTCCAGAAAGCAACCAACACACCAGAGTTTGAGGATTGAAAATGGACGTACGCGCCGCCGTTGCCGTGCAGGCCGGCAAGCCACTCGAAATCATGACCGTTCAGCTTGACGGCCCGCGCGCCGGCGAAGTGCTGGTCGAGGTCAAAGCGACCGGCATCTGCCACACCGACGAGTTCACGCTGTCGGGCGCTGATCCTGAAGGCCTGTTTCCGGCCATTCTCGGCCATGAAGGCGCCGGTATCGTCGTCGATGTCGGTCCGGGCGTCACCTCGCTGAAGAAGGGCGACCATGTCATTCCGCTCTACACGCCGGAATGCCGCGAATGTTATTCCTGCCTGTCGCGCAAGACCAACCTGTGCACCTCCATCCGTTCGACGCAGGGACAGGGCCTGATGCCGGACGGAACCTCGCGTTTCTCGATCGGCAAGGACAAGATCTTCCACTATATGGGCTGCTCGACCTTCGCCAATTTCACCGTTCTACCTGAAATCGCACTTGCCAAGGTCAACCCGGACGCGCCGTTCGACAAGATCTGCTATATCGGCTGCGGCGTCACCACCGGCATCGGCGCCGTTATCAACACCGCCAAGGTCGAAGTCGGCTCGACGGCAATCGTCTTCGGTCTGGGCGGCATCGGGCTGAACGTGCTGCAGGGCC
>UBTA01000205.1 GCA_900468065.1 Hyphomicrobiales bacterium
CGGAAGGGACGGGGATCAGGATCGACTTCCCGATTTCCCGGCAGGACATCGCCGAGATGACGGGGACGACGCTTCACACCGTTTCCAGGATTCTGAGTTCGTGGGAAGCGATCGGCCTGGTGAAAGGGGGGCGACAGAAGCTTCTCTTGCGCGACCCCGCCGGATTGCAGGCCTTGGCGAACGCACTTGAATAACTCGTCTGGAGCCTTCACTTTCGTCCGGCAAGGTGGAGTTGACAGCACGGTGCGTGCATTCCCAATCCGGTCCACTTGATGACCGGGTTTTGGAGATGTGTGCCATCAACCGTTGATACGACAGCGCCGTCCCGATGGTAGGTGTCACTCGGAAGTTAATCGTGAGAATGCGGCTGTTCCGGGGAGATTTGGCATTTTAATGTTGGAGTGGACGGCCCCTGAACGGCATCGAGATGTGCCAGGATGAGCTGTTTAGATCTCAATCGAAGGGGCCGCCCATGGACAAGATTATTCGTATTGGCATGGATACGTCAAAGCATGTCTTCCAGTTGCATGGCGTGAATGCCGGAGAAGAGCCGGTCTTGCGGAAGAGAATGCGACGTAAGGAGATGATCGACTTCTTTACGACTTGCCCGCCTACTTTGGTCTCGATCGAGGCCTGTGGCGGTTCGCATCATTGGGCGCGCTTACTGACCTCATTTGGACATGAGGTAAAAATGATCGCGCCACAACTCGCCAAGCCATATGTCAAGCGGAACAAGAATGACGCTGCCGACGCCGAAGGGCTGTGCGAGGCGATGAGCCGCCCAACGATGCGGTTTGTTCCGGTCAAGACAAGCAGCACTCATGCTGATCAGCGTCCGTACCCGTCTGATAGCGAACCGCACTCAACTCGCCAACGCTACGGGGTTACGCTAATGAATTCGGCATTTCCGCAGCGAAGGGGTTAGCACATATTCCGATGCTGCTCGAAAGGGTGCAAGCTGACAAAACTGTGCCAGAGCTCGCACAGGAATTGTTCATAAGTCAGGCCGAGGAATACGCTGAACTGGAGAAGAAGATTGCGGATGTGGAGGCCAAGGTGAAGGCATGGCAGCGTAACGACGAACGCAGCATACGTCTCAACACCATTCCCGGCATTGGACCCATCGGTTCGGCTCTTTTGATAATGAAGACACCCGCTCCGGAGCTCTTCCAATCTGGTCGCCAGTTCGCAGCCTGGATAGGGCTGACGCCGAAAGATCACTCGACCGGCGGCAAGCTGCGGCTCGGTGGCATCACGCGAGCCGGCGATGAAGCTCTGCGAGCCATCCTGGTGAATGGAGCAACCGCTGTCATTCATCACGCGCGGCGATCTGGCAGCGCTTCTCGGTGGTTGGCGGAGCTGCTCAGGCGCAAGCCGCCTAAACTGGCAGCTGTCGCACTCGCCAACAAGATGGCGCGCATAGCTTGGAAGCTCATGGTCTCCGGAGAGACGTACAGCGCGCAATCAGGACCGGCTTCGACGGGATGCACCACATGAAAATCAGGAAGCAAGACCCAGGGATATCCTGATCTTCACCACGTGATGGTGATACAACAACTTGCAGGATAATAGCAGATGGTGTGATCGATCGATCCGGACACAGAATACTCCGGGAATCTCATTGGCCCATCAAGGATCGTGTCCCAGGACGT
>UBTA01000204.1 GCA_900468065.1 Hyphomicrobiales bacterium
ATGTCGAAGACGGCATGAGGCTTGGTATCGGCACCGGCTCGACGGCCGAAGAATTCGTCCGTTTGCTGGCCGAAAAAGTAGCAACGGGTTTTCGGGTCGAGGGCGTGCCGACATCGGAGCGCACGGCGAGACTTTGCCTGGAACTTGGCGTCCCGCTGAAATCGCTCGAAGAACTTCCTGAGCTTGACCTGACGATCGATGGTGCGGACGAAGTGGATCCGATGCTGCGCCTGATCAAGGGCGGCGGCGGCGCGCTTCTGCGTGAAAAGATCGTCGCCTGCGCGTCGGCGCGGATGATCGTGATTGCCGACGAAACCAAGGTTGTCGAGACGCTCGGTGCCTTCAAGCTGCCGATCGAAGTCAACTCCTTTGGGCTTGGCGCTACGCGTATCGCCGTTGAAAAGCTCGCCGCGCGGCAAGGACTTTCCGGCGAAATCATCGTGCGCGCTTCCGGCGACGGACCGTTCATGACCGACGGTGGGCATCTGATTCTGGACGCATCTTTTGGCCGCATTCCTGATGCAGATGCGCTTGCACGCGAACTGAACGCCATTCCCGGCGTGGTCGAACATGGACTCTTCATCGGCATCGCCTCTCTTGCCATCATCGCCGGTCCGGCGGGGGCGAGGGTGATGACGGCTTGACCGGCTGCGGCCCAAGAGGTCGCGCAGGATTGTTACCAGCGTCGCCGCCGATCGGGAGTGCCCGATACAGTGGCGACAGCTTTAAAATTGGATTATGCAGGGGTTCGCAGATGCAAGGCGCGCGCGCAACCCGGCATCAACTGACAGGAGCGTTACAGACATGATCAATTTTGCAGGTCTCGGCCGTACAATGGCTGCAACGGCCATCATCCTTTCCGCCGTCATGGTTCCGACGCTGCGGGCACAGGATGTAACGGACGAACAAATCAAGGCTGCGCGTGCAGCAATTGCCGCGATCAATGCCACGAACGGTTTTGACAACATCCTGCCGAACCTGGCTGAACGCCTGAAGACGACGCTCATCCAGTCCTCGCCGAACTATGAAGACCTGATTTCCAAGACGGTTGACGCCAAGGCTCTTGAGCTGGCTGCCCGCCGCGCCGACCTGGAGCGCGAAGCGGCAACGATCTATGCCAAGACCTTCACCGTCGAGCAGCTGAACGCGATTGCGACATTCTACACGTCCGACGCCGGCAAGAAGCTTTTGAACGACGGCCCGATCGCTTCGCGCGAGATGGTCAAGGCTGCCGATATCTGGGCTGCCGGCATTTCCCGCGATCTGAACGCGGCTGCAACCAAGGATCTCAGCGCGACACTGACCGCCGGTCAGCAGCCGATCGATGGTGCCGCGCCCGTGACGCCCGCCCAATAAGGAACCACTGCCGGTTCATGGCAGTCACCTTCACGCCGAATTGCTTAAGCCCGGGTCATTCCGGGCTTTTCATTTTGTATCCTGCCACCCTATATCACCATCACACGGCGGAATCGCCGGTGAGGCGCTGTATCGTCTTTCGCGACCGTAGCCTTACCCCGCGCCCCGCCTCCCTTCGCATATGACCCGGCCGGGAGTATTTCATCATGGCTTCTTTCGATTATGACCTCTTCGTTATTGGTGGCGGTTCCGGCGGCGTGCGCAGCGGCCGGCTTGCCGCAGCGATGGGCAAGAAGGTCGCGATCGCCGAAGAATTCCGCTATGGCGGCACCTGTGTGATCCGCGGTTGCGTTCCCAAGAAGCTCTACGTCTATGCGTCGCAGTTTGCCGAACATTTCGAGGATGCCGAAGGTTTTGGCTGGACCGTCGGCGAAAGCACGTTCGACTGGAAAAAGCTGGTTGCCGCCAAGGACAAGGAAATCACCCGGCTGGAGGGGCTCTACCAGAAGGGCCTGGCCAATGCCGGGGCGGAAATCCTCCACACCAGGGCGGAGCTTGCCGGACCGAACACGATCAAGCTGCTCGATAGCGGCAAGACGGTCACGGCGGAACGTATTGTTATCGCCGTTGGCGGTCATCCGAGCGCGCATGATGCGCTGCCGGGCAATGAGCTCTGCATCAGCTCGAACGAAGCGTTCGATCTGCCGGAGCTGCCGAAATCGATCGTGATTGCCGGCGGCGGCTACATCGCGGTCGAATTCGCCAATATCTTCCATGGTCTCGGTGTCGAGACGACACTGATCTATCGCGGCAAGGAAATCCTGTCGCGCTTCGACCAGGACATGCGTCGCGGTTTGCATGCGGCGATGGAGCAGAAGGGTATCCGTATCCTCTGCGAGGACCTGATCCAGTCCGTTAGCAAGAATGTGGACGGCAAGCTGGTGGCCGAGACGATGAAACACGGCGCATTGACGGCCGATCAGGTGATGCTGGCGCTCGGCCGCATGCCCAACACCAAGGGGCTTGGCCTCGAGGCGGCGGGTGTTGCGGTCAACGAGCGCGGCGCGATCATCATCGACGCGTTTTCGCGCACCAGCGCGCCTGGCGTCTATGCGCTGGGTGATGTGACCGACCGCGTCCAGCTGACGCCGGTGGCGATCCATGAGGCGATGTGCTTCATCGAGACGGAGTACAAGGGCAACCCGACATCGCCGGATCATGATCTGATCGCCACTGCGGTGTTCTCGCAGCCGGAAATCGGTACGGTCGGGCTGTCGGAAGACGAGGCCGCGAAGAAATTCGAGGATCTGGAAATCTACCGCGCCGAGTTCCGGCCGATGAAGGCGACGCTTTCGGGACGCAGCGAAAAGACGATCATGAAGCTTGTCGTCAATGCTGTCGACCGCAAGGTCCTGGGTGCCCATATTCTCGGCCACGAGGCCGGCGAAATGGCGCAATTGCTTGGAATCACGTTGAAAACCGGCTGCACCAAGGACGATTTCGACCGCACCATGGCGGTGCACCCAACCGCATCGGAAGAGCTGGTGACGATGTACAATCCGAGCTACCGGATCAAGAATGGCGAGCGTATCGGATGAGCCGGTAGGCTGTTGCACCAAATGCATGGCAACATAGGGTAGGGCGCGCCGGAGCTGCGCGCACTTTGCTGGCACAATGGCTTTGCAATCCCCATGTTAACGTTTATAAGCCCGCATCCGCAAAATCGCCGTTTTCCCGAGATGGAAAGCTGCGGTTCAGGAATTGTGCCGTTGATACACGGTTCAAAACCGGTTTCAGGCGGCATTGCTAGGGTGTGATCCGGCGATGCGACTGCTGCTGCGGCGGACCTTGCGCAAGAGAACAGGTGATCGACATGGTACAGAATTGGACCCCGAACAGCTGGCGGCAGCAAGCACTGCCATATCCGGAAAATCCGGCACCTGCTGGATGGGCTTCTGCCGCCAGCTGTTCGGG
>UBTA01000203.1 GCA_900468065.1 Hyphomicrobiales bacterium
GGGCGAGGATGACGGAGAAAATGGAAAGCCGCATCGAAGCTGTTCATCCGCCCCCATAACATCAGCAAAAAGGCAAAACCGCGTCAATGGGGAATTCCGGCGATGGCTTCGGCAAAGTCCTTGGCCTCGAACGGTTCGAGATCGTCCACGCCTTCGCCGACACCGATGAAATAGACCGGCAGCTTGTGCTTGGCGGAAATGGCGACGAGGATGCCGCCGCGCGCCGTGCCGTCGAGCTTGGTCATGATCAGGCCGTTGACGCCGGCGATATTGCGGAAGATCTCGACCTGGTTGAGCGCGTTCTGGCCGGTGGTGGCATCGAGCGTCTGCAGCACGGTGTGCGGCGCATCGGGATCGAGCTTGCCGAGCACGCGGACGATCTTTTCCAGCTCCGCCATCAGCTCTGTGCGGTTCTGCAGGCGGCCGGCCGTGTCGATGATCAGCACGTCGCTCTTTTTCAACCGTGCTTGTTCGAAGGCCTCGTAGGCAAGACCGGCAGCATCGGCGCCGAGTTTCGAGGAGACGATATCGGACTTGGTGCGCTCGGCCCAGATTTTCAGCTGCTCGATGGCGGCGGCCCGGAACGTGTCGCCGGCGGCCAGCATGACTTTCAGGCCGGCACCGGAGAGTTTTGCCGCGAGCTTGCCGATGGTGGTGGTCTTGCCGGTGCCGTTGACGCCGACGACGAGAATGACATGCGGCTTGTGGCTGAGGTCGAGCTGCAGCGGCTTGGCGACCGGGGCCAGCACCTTGGTGATTTCGGCGGCCATGATACGGCTGACGTCTTCGCCGCTCACGTCCTTTCCGTAGCGTTCGGAGGCCAGCGTATCGGTAATGCGCAGCGCCGTTTCGACACCAAGATCGGCCTGGATCAACAGGTCTTCCAGATCCTGCAGCGTCTCGTCATCCAGCTTGCGCTTGGTGAAGAGAGCGGTGATCTGGCCGGTCAGCTGCGAGGATGTCCGTGAAAGTCCCTGGCGCAGGCGCTGGAACCAGGTGAGTTTCTGTTTCGGAGCTTCGGGTTCGGGTTCGATGGCGCGGCCGGTGGCGAAGCCCTTGGGAAGAGCGATTTCGGTGGCGGGCTCTGTGGCTGCGGAGCGTTCGTCCACCCCCTCTGCCCTGTCGGGNNCTCCCCCTCAAGGGGAGAGATCGCTGAAGGCGCATTCACGGTTTGGTCATTGGGCTCGGAGAGCGGGGAGAGTTTACCCCCCTCTGTCGGCTGTGCCGACATCTCCCCCACAGGGAGGGAGATTGGACTCGCGGACAGTTCCTGCGATTCATCAATTGCGGTCGTTTGCGGTGAAGGAGCGTCGGCCTCCTTTTGATCTCCCCCTTTGTGGGGGAGATGTCCCGAAGGGACAGAGGGTGGTGTTGCGCTTTCCTCAATCTCGGCCGCCTCGGCTTCTGCCTCCAGCAAAGAAAGCGGTATCAGCCCGATCTCGCCGATCTGTTCGGTCGGCGGCAGAAGCGCGGCTTCCTCCTCGGCCTGCAACTCAGGAGCATCAGAGCTGTCGGCAGACGGCCCGCCCGCCGTGTCCATTTCTTCCGGCAGGACAGGATCTTCAGCGACCGGCAGATCTTCGCTGCGGGAATGCGGCTCCAGCTCGGCTTCGATCGCCCGGGTTTCCTCGGGACTGAAGGTCGATTCCGCCTCGTCCATGACCGCATCGGTCACCGGCGTGGCAGTCGGCTCGCCTTCGGCCGGCTTTTCCTTGCCGAACGTGAAGACCTTTTTCAGAAAGCTGAGCGCCATTTGAATTCCGTAAACTCAGGCCGCGTTGGCAGCCGTCAGTTGCATGTCGAGATGCTTGCCGTTGTGGCCGGTGATGACAGCCTGCACGATAGCGCGCGGCGTCAGGCCGGGGACGGCGACAAGCGTGAAATTTTCCGTATGTGCCAAGCCATTGTTCTCGACGAGCAGGCTTTGCTGCGTTCCGATCATGCTGTCAAGATGGGCCTGATGCAGCTGAAGTCCAGTGGCGCGCAGCCGGGCGGCCCGTTCCTTGACCAGCGCACGGTCAGTCTGCGGCATGCGGGCGGCGGGCGTTCCTTCGCGCGGCGAATAGGGAAAGACGTGCAGATGGGCAATATTGGCCTCTTCGGCCAGTCCCAGCGCATTCGCAAACATCTCCTCAGTCTCGGTCGGGAAGCCGGCGATCATATCGGCGCCAAAACTGGTTTCCGGGCGCAGGCGGCGGACATCCGCGATGAACGCCAGAGCATCGGCCCGGCTGTGGCGGCGCTTCATCCGCTTCAGGATCATGTCGTCGCCATGCTGCAGCGACAGGTGCAGATGCGGCATGAAGCGCGGTTCGTCGGCGATCAGGTCCATCAGATGACTGTCCGCCTCGATGCTGTCGATCGAGGAGAGACGCAGGCGCAGGATGTCCGGCACCTGCTTTAGAAGGGTTTTTGCCAGCAGGCCGAGCGTCGGAGCACCCGGCAGGTCGCCGCCATAGCTGGTCGCATCGACGCCGGTCAGCACGATCTCGCGATAGCCGCTGTCAGTCAGTTTTCGCGCCTGATCGACGACGGCGCCCATCGGCACCGAACGGGAATTGCCGCGGCCATAAGGGATGATGCAGAAGGTGCAGCGGTGGTCGCAGCCGTTCTGCACCTGGATGAAGGCGCGCACATGGCCCTCGATCAGCTTGACCATCTGCGGCGCCGTTTCGCGCACGCTCATGATGTCGTTGACGCGCAGCTTTTCTTCGGCCGAGACGCCGAAATCGGGCAGCGACCGGTAGGAGGCGCTTTTCAGCTTTTCCTCGTTGCCGAGCACGGCATCGACCTCGGGCATTGCGGCAAAGGTCTGCTTCTCGGTCTGGGCGGCGCAGCCGGTGACGATGATGCGGGCATGCGGGTTTTCGCGCCGCGCCCGGCGGATCGCCTGGCGGGCCTGGCGCACGGCCTCAGCCGTGACGGCGCAGGTATTGACGAGGATGGCGTTGTTCAGCCCCGCCTTCTCGGCCTCAGCCCGCATCACTTCGGATTCATAAGTGTTGAGACGACAGCCGAAGGTTATGACATCGACGCCGCTCAAAGTGCGGCACTTTCCGCCTGTGGCTCGTCTTCGCGCGACCAGAGGCCGGTTGCCGGATCGACAGTGCCGGACCATTCCCATTCGGCCGGGCCGGTCATGATGACATGGTCGTCGCGCTCGCGCCATTCGATGGTGAGAATGCCGGGCGGCGTGGCGCTGGCGACCGTGATGGCGACATTGCGGCCGGTGCGGCCGGTGCGGGCAGCCGAGACGGCGGCGGAACAGGCAGCCGATCCGCAGGCAAGCGTCAGGCCGGCGCCGCGTTCCCAGGTTCGGGTGGTCACAGAGGAAGGCGAAGTGACCTGGGCAAGGGTGATATTGGCGCGCTCGGGAAACATCGGATGGTTTTCGAGCAGCGGGCCGAACCGTTCGAGATCGAAAGACATGACGTCGCGGTCGACCCAGAAGATCGCATGCGGATTGCCCATCGACATGACGGAGGGCGAATGCAGGATCGGGTCGTCGATCGGGCCGATCTGCAGCTCGATGCGGCTGGTGTCGTGGAACTCTTCCGAGAGCGGAATCTTGTCCCATTCGAAAACCGGTGTGCCCATGTCGACGGAAATCGTTCCATCCGCATGTTCCTGCGCATTCAGGATGCCGGCGACGGTCTGGAAAGTGAAAGCCTTCTTGCCGGTTTCGTTGGCAAGTGCCTGGACGACGCAGCGCGTGCCGTTGCCGCAGGCCTGCGCCTTCGAGCCGTCTGAATTGAGGATATCGATAAAGGCGTCGGTGCCCTCAGACTTCGGATCGTGGATGGCCATAATCTGGTCGAACTGGGTCTCCGGACGTGCGTTGAGCGAAATTGCGGCTTCCGGCGTCACCTTGTCCTTGCGGCCGCGCATATCGACAACCAGGATCTTGTTGCCAAGCCCGTTCATCCTTGCGAATTCGACCGTAGTGTTCATGACATTCATTTCCATCGTTTGTTGGGGTGTATATGGCGGAAATGGGTTGAAATTACCAGTGGGGCGATAATGCTCCGCGTTAGGGGAGGTGGGCCACCTTTCTTCTCCCCAGCGGGGAGACGGTGCCCGGAGGGCGGATGAGGGGGCGGTTCGGC
>UBTA01000201.1 GCA_900468065.1 Hyphomicrobiales bacterium
AAAGTTCGGTGGAAAGATGAGTGATGAAGGCTGATGTCATGAAGGCCGCTTTCCAGAATGAGCTTTGGCCAGAATTGGGTTTGGCTTGCGATCAAAACCTATCATATTCCGATAGGGATGACAGCGAAAGACAGCGTCAGCGTGCGGCGCTTGCAGAACAGGATGGCTGCCGGTCCTGTCCATCCGCGACGCGCATTGTTTCGAACAGGGCAGGCTTCAAGATTTCGGGATACATCGCAGAAAGGCTGACGGACATTTTATGTTGCCGCGCCCTTGCGTGCATGCCTAGATTGCGGCGGGCGGCACGTGCCGCATCGATACACGGGAGGCCTCCAATGACACGCACACTTTTGCTCGCGGCTCTGGCAATGCTTGCGACGGGCACCGCCCATGCCGCCGACGATTGCGCCAATGCGCAGGATCAGACGACCATGGATGTCTGCGCCAGCGAGGCCTTCCAAAAGTCAGACAAGCAGTTGAACGACCTCTACAAGCAGATCGGGACGCGGCTGAGAGACGACGCGGACAAAACCAAGCTTCTGGTGACGGCGCAACGCGCGTGGGTTGCCTTCCGCGATGCCGAATGCGCTTTCTCGTCCTCCGGCGTCACGGGAGGCAGCGTCTATCCGATGATCCATTCCATGTGCCTCGACGGGCTGACACAGACGCGGGCGAAGGATCTGCAGACCTATCTTGCCTGCGAAGAGGGCGATCTGAGCTGCCCCGTTCCCTCAGCGCAGTGAGCGCATGAAGCCAGTCGCGAGCCTCGGCGAAAACCCAACGGGCAAAAAAATAGTTGACCAAGTCAAGTATTTTGGTGTCGATGGGCAATCTCTTCTCCACGGCGAGGAAGCCATGACCATCTTCGACAGATTTTCCCTGAAAGGCCGGGTTGCGCTCGTCACCGGCGGCGGACGTGGGTTGGGGCTGGAGATCGCCCGGGCGCTGGCCGAGGCCGGAGCCCATGTCGTTGTCAATGGCCGCACGGTGGCAACGCTCGAGGGCGCCGTCACAGCGATCGCCAAGGCGGGCGGCAGCGCGGAGATGGCGGCCTTCGACATTACCGACCGCGATGCCCAGCGCGACACGCTTGCCGGGATCGAGCGCCACCACGGGCGGCTCGATATCCTCGTCAACAATGTCGGCGCCCGCGACCGGCGGCCGCTGGCCGCATTCGACGA
>UBTA01000095.1 GCA_900468065.1 Hyphomicrobiales bacterium
GAGAAGGTGGCCCGAAGGGCCGGATGAGGGGGGGCGGCCGGGGCCGAGTTTGCCGGAAGACCCCCTCATCGCCTCACTACGCTCGGCACTTCTCCCCGCCGGGGAGAAGTGGGAGCGTGCGGTTGGATCCTCGTTTGAATGCTCTGTGTCTGAAGCGTTTGGCGGCAAAGAGGCTAAGGATGTTCCGAGCTCCTCCTGCAAAGCGCTTTCTGCTTTATCCGCGCCCACAAACCCCAGCCGCCCTGCCGAACGTCTCAACCGGGCGAGATGCAGCCGCAGGCGGACGATGCCGGTGCCGGGCTCCCATCGCATGGTTTCGATCAGCGAGAAATCGCTCATCGGTCGATCCAGGTGTTGCCGACGGCGAAGCGGGCTTTGAGCAGGCATTCCTCATATTCGGCTTGCGCGGTGGAATCAAAGACGATGCCGCCGCCGACGTTGAAGATGGCTTCGCCTTGCGGAAAGAGTGACAGTGTGCGGATGGCGACGTTGAAGCGCATTGTCCCATCCGGCGCAATGAACCCGATCGAGCCGCAATAGGCGTCACGCGGCCCGTCTTCGAGATCGTGCAGGATTTCCATCGCCCGCATTTTTGGTGCGCCGGTGACCGAGCCGCAGGGAAACAGTGCTTCAAAAATCTGGGTGATGCCGATATCGGGCAGCAGTTTTGCCCGGACATGGCTGACCATCTGGTGCACGGTCGGGTAGGTCTCGATATCGAACAATCTCGGCACATCAAGCGTGCCGACCTCGGTGATACGGGAAATGTCGTTGCGCAAGAGGTCGACGATCATGCGGTTTTCGGCCTGGGATTTTGGGTCCTCCCGCATTTCGCGGATCAGGTCCTGATCCTCCGCAGGCGTTGCGCCGCGCCGTGCCGTGCCCTTCATCGGATGCGTCTCGATCCAGCCGTCCTTGTCGACGCGGAAGAACAGTTCGGGTGAGCGCGATAGGAGGATAGGACCGTCAAGGGAGACCAGTGCACCGTATTTCACCGGCTGCCGCTCGATCAGCGACCAGAAGGCGGCCAGCGGATCGCCGTTCCAGCGGGCGTTGACCTGCATGGTGAGGTTTGCCTGGTAACAATCACCCTGCCGCAGGTGCTGGTGCAGCCGGTCGAAGCGTTGCTTGTAGGTCTCGAAATTCCAGCTGGCGCGGGGTTCGGTGATGAAGGGTTCGTTTTCGATGCGGCGTTGGGGCTCCGCCAATGTGTGCCGTTCAGCAGGACCGTCGAATACGCCGAACGACATCAGCGGCGTGCGGCGGTTTTCCTCGGCGAAGGGAGCGAGTTTCTGCTCGAACAGATGGCCCGCCTCGTAGCTCATGAAACCGGCCAGCCATTTGCCGGCCTTGTGGGCGGCCTCCATGTCCTTCAGTCCGCGCCAGAACTCTGCCTTCGTGTGAGCGGCGATCATACGCGACGGCTCGGCAAAGACAGTCGTCCTGTCTTCGCTGTCGTCCCGGAAGAGGACATAGGGGCCGGTGTCGGTCATGCTATTGATCGCCGATGGAGGGTCTTGATTTACGCCTGTCTATCAAGCGCCTCAAGCTCGTCGATCAGCCCTTCCAGCATCGACAGGCCCTGTGCCCAGAACGACGGATCGGTTGCGTCGAGGCCGAAAGGTGCAAGCAGTTCGGAATGATGCTTTGTGCCGCCGGCCTTCAGGAGCTCGAAATACTTCTGTTGAAAGCCGGTTTCGGCTTTCTGGTAGACGGCGTAGAGCGAATTCACCAGGCAATCGCCGAAGGCGTAGGCATAGACGTAGAACGGCGAGTGGATGAAGTGAGGAATATAGGCCCAATAGGTCTCATAGCCCTCGGAAATCCGGATAGCCGGGCCGAGGCTTTCTTCCTGCACCGATAGCCACAGCTGGCCGATATCGTCGGCGGTCAGTTCGCCGTTTTTGCGGGCGGTGTGGACCTTGCGCTCGAATTCGTAGAAGGCGATCTGGCGCACGACCGTGTTGATCATGTCCTCGACCTTCTGGGCGAGCATGGCCTTGCGTTCGCGCTTGTCTTTCGTTTTGTCGAGCAGGGCGCGAAAAGTCAGCATTTCGCCGAAGACGGAGGCGGTTTCGGCCAGCGTCAGCGGCGTCGAGGCCATCAGCGCGCCCTGGCCACCGGCCAGAACCTGATGCACGCCGTGGCCAAGTTCGTGGGCGAGCGTCATCACGTCGCGTGGCTTGCCCATATAGTTGACCAGCACATAAGGATGCGCCGACGGTACGGTCGGGTGCGCGAAGGCGCCCGGCGCCTTGCCGGGACGAACCGGCGCGTCGATCCAGCCGCCATCGAAGAACCGGCGGGCGATATCGGCCATTTCCGGCTCGAAGCCGGCATAGGCGGACAGCACGGTTTCCTTGGCTTCGCTCCACGGGATCAGCGTCGACGGCGTTTCCGGCAGCGGCGCGTTGCGGTCCCAGAATTCCATCTGTTCCATGCCGAGCCACTTGGCCTTCATCGCATAATAGCGGTGCGACAGGCGCGGATAGGCATCTTTCACCGCGGCGGCCAGCGCATCGACCACGTCGCGCTCGACACGGTTGGCCAGATGGCGGCTGTCGGCGATATCGGTAAAGCCGCGCCAGCGGTCGGAAATCTCCTTGTCCTTGGCGAGCGTGTTGGTGATCAGCGTGAAGGTGCGGATATTGTCCTTGAAGGTTTTCGTCAGCGCCTGCGCTGCCTTTTTCCGGATGGCCGGATCGGCTTCCTGCAGCATGCTGAGCGTCACTTCGAGCGGCAGTGTCTCGCCATCAACCTCGAAGGTCAGTGCCGCCATGGTTTCATCAAACAGCCGGTTGAAGGCGCTGGCGCCGGTCATGGATTTTTCGAGGAACAGCTGCTCGATCTTGTCGTCTAGCTGGTAGGGCTTGTCCATGCGCAGATCAACGAGCCACGGCTTGTAATGGGCCGCCAGCGTGTCGGTTTCGAGCGCCTTGTCGATGACGGCGTCATCGATCCGGTTGAGTTCCAGCGCAAAGAACAGGAGATGGCTCGCCATGTCGGTGAGCTTGGCCTGGGCATCGCCATAGAGCTTGCCGTTGGCGGGATTGGACGTATCGGAGAAATAGGTGAGGCCGGCGAAGGAGCCGATCTTGCCCATCAGGTCTTCGAGAATTTCGTATTTCCGCACGGCCGCGCCGAGGCCATCGTCACCGGCAAGCGTCGCTGCATTCGCCAGCTTGCCCTTCCATTTGGCCTCGAAGGCCTTGGACAGCGTGTCAGCCTTTTCCAGGTCGCCGAGATATTCGGTCGAGCTTGCCGAGGGGTAGAGATCTTCCAGCTTCCAGGACGGCAGGTCGCCGAGTTCGGCAGCCTGTGCGCCACCGGATGAGGCGGAAAGGGCGATGCACGAAGATGTCTGGGAACCGGGAAGATGATGCATGGGCGGTCACTCTTTTTGACGATGCCGCCCGGATTCGGGTGGCGAAGCAGAGGGCGGATATGGGGCCATGACCTAACGTCGGCAATGGATAAAATGCAAGCATTTCTCAAAAGAGGATTTTCAGGCCTTTCTGACAGGAATGTTTCTCACGATACGGCACATGATGTGGCGATCGGGTTCTACGCGGAAAGCAGGAGGCCTTCATGACATCCCAAATTCTCGTCATCGATGACGATCCGGTTCAGCGCCGGCTGCTGACGAACATGATCGAGCGGCTCGGTCATATTGCCCATCTCGCCGACAATGGCCGCAGCGGTCTGGAACTGCTGGAGCGCAAGCGCGGGCTGATCAGCGTCATTCTTCTCGACCTGATGATGCCGGAAATGAACGGCCACGGTTTCCTCGAGGCGATCGCCGAGCGTGGCATCGAAACGCCTGTTATCGTGCAGACGGGGCAGGGCGGCATCGAGACGGTGGTTCTGGCCATGCAGGCCGGCGCCTTCGATTTCGTCGTCAAGCCGGTGTCGCCTGAGCGCCTTTCCGTTGCGATTACCAACGCGCTGAAGATGGATCACCGAGACAGCAAGAGCAGCCGCGCGCCAAAACGGTCGCGCAGCGGCACCGTCGGGTTCGACGATATCGTCTCGGCAAGCCCGGCGATGATCCGCGTGCTCGATCTGGCGCGCCGTGCCGCGCAGTCGAACATTCCGATCGTGCTCGAAGGGGAATCCGGCGTCGGCAAGGAAATGGTCGCACGGGCCATCCAGCATGCCAGCGAACGGGCCAGCAAGCCGTTCATTACGGTCAATTGCGGCGCCATTCCGCATAATCTGGTCGAGAGCATTCTCTTCGGCCATGAGAAGGGTGCCTTCACCGGCGCCACCGAAAAACATGCCGGCAAATTCGCCGATGCCGATGGTGGTACGCTGTTCCTCGACGAGATCGGCGACCTGCCGCTCGACGTCCAGGTCAAGCTGCTGCGTGCCGTCCAGCAGGGCGAGATCGAAACGATCGGCGCCCGTCACCCGCAGAAGGTCAATGTCCGGCTGATTTCGGCCACCAACAAGGACCTGATCAACGAGGTGCGTGAAGGCCGCTTCCGTGAAGACCTCTATTACCGGCTGAACGTCTTTCCAATCGCCATGCCGGCGCTACGCAGGCGCAAGGAAGATATTCCGGTTCTGGTGCGGACGTTCGTCGAGCGGTTCGCGTTGGAGCAGCGGCTGGCATCACCGCTCTCGGTGTCGAGCGGAGCAATGGCACTGCTCACGGCTTATGACTGGCCGGGCAATATCCGCCAGCTGGAAAATGCGATCTTCCGGGCCGTCGTTCTGGCCGAAGGCGCCGAATTGACGGTCAAGGATTTCCCGCAGATTGCCACGCAAATCCCCGGCTATGTCGTCGCGGAGAAGTTGGGCTTTACCTGGGAGGAAACCGGGCCGGCAAAGGGAACGGTCACAGACGCCAATTATCTGCCGCCGGTCTATCCGCATTTCAGCGCTGCCGAGAAGGCTGACCTGCGCGATGCAGCGCCCGATCAGCATTCCGAAAACGCGATTTCCAGCGTCGATGACGGCGGAAATGTGCGAAAGCTGGCCGATGTGGAAGAAGAACTGATTCGGTTTGCGCTGAAATTCTACCGGGGCCAGATGAGCCAGGTGGCCCGCAAGCTCGGCATCGGGCGCTCGACATTATACCGCAAACTCAAGGATTACGGCATTAATCCGGATGATCCTTTCAGCGAGGCCGCGTAAAACCAGGGATAACAATCCGTGACGATCCGTCGTATTTAGATGTTGTCGTTTAGACCTTGTTAGTGAACCATTCACTATATTATAAGGATAACCGATGACTGTGGCATATTTGCCATGCTGTCACCGCAATTGACAGTCATCTGATCAGCCACGGGACGCATTGTCCGTCGGACGGGGATTGAGTTTGCAAAATTTGTTCGGATTCAAGAAGCCTAACGGCTCCGGGATCACCCGCTTTTGCGCCGCGGTAGCCCGTAAGGTGCCGCGCGTTCTCGCATCGCTTCTGATCGCAGCGTCCATGGTCACGCCTGGCTTTGCGCCGCCCGTCGAGGCGGCCGGCCAGACGCGCACCCTCAAGCTCTATTTCATCCACACCCAGGAAAAGGCGTCGATCACCTTCAAGCGCAATGGCCGTTACGATGCCAAGGGCCTGCAGGAGATCAACCGCTTCCTGCGCGACTGGCGCCGCAACGAGCCGACGAAGATGGATCCCCGTCTTCTCGACCTCGTCTGGGAAGTCTACCAGAAGAGCGGATCGCGCGATTATATCCACGTGGTTTCGGCCTACCGTTCGCCGGCCACCAATGGCATGTTGCGGTCGCGCTCCAAGGGCGTCGCCAAGAAAAGCCAGCACATGCTCGGCAAGGCGATGGATTTCTACCTGCCCGACGTAAAGCTGAAGAACCTGCGCGAAATCGGCATGAAGTTCCAGGTCGGCGGCGTCGGCTTTTATCCGACCTCCGGCTCGCCTTTCGTGCACATGGATGTCGGCGGCGTTCGTGCCTGGCCGCGCATGAGCCGCAACGAACTCGTCCGGCTGTTCCCCGACGGCAAGACCCTGCATGTTCCGGCCGACGGCAAGCCGTTGCCGGGCTATGAGCTGGCTGTTGCAGACTACAAGCGCCGCGTCGGTGCCAGCGGCATCGAAGTCGCGGGTGGCGGCACCAAGGGTGCCGGCGACAAGGATACAACCAAGCGCAAGGGCAATCTGTTTGCCATGCTGTTTGGCGGCGGCAGTGGCGACGAGGATGAAGAACCCAACGCAATCGCCAGTGCCGATCTTGAAGGCTCTGACGAGCAGCCGGTCGCCAAGGCGAAAGTTACGCAGGTTGCTGCTGCAGAACAGGCCCTTCCGGGCGTCGATAATTCCGTCCAGCAGCCAGCCGCGCAGCAGAAGGATGTCGCCGCTCCGGTTCCGGGCGTAAGACCGGCCTTCAAGGATGCCGACGCTGGCATTCAGACAGCACTGGTTGCGCCGACCAAGGAAACCTCGCAGGAAGCGTGGGCTGCAGCTTTGCCGGCGCCCGCTGCAACCACCGAAGGCGAATATGCCGATCTGACCGCCTACAAGATTCCGGTGCCTCAGATGCTCGGCAAGCGTGGCGCGAACGGCGATGCGGGTACCGATACGCTGATGGCCTCGACCGATCCGAATGCGGCGGTGTTGCCTGAAGATGTTGCGGCCCTCGGCTTTGTGCCAGTTCCAGGCGCGCGCCCTGCAGGCGAAGAAGCGCTGATGGCCGTGGCCGACGCCAATGTTGCCGTCCCGTCCTCTGCCGAACGGGTCCAGCCGCAGGCCGTTGCCTTGGCGCAGCAGCCGGTGGAAGCCGCCGCCGAGGCGCAGGCACGCGTTGCATTGGCAAAGCCGACGCAGCAGGAACAGCCGGTGGAAATGGCTGCGTTCGTGCCGCAATCGGCTGCCGCAGCGCGCGCCGCAGTGTTTGACGATGCTTTCGATGGCAATGTCGAGGCGCCTGCCAAGGGCAAGCGCCCGAAGAAGCAGGAGGCCGATGCCGCGACCCGCTCGTCGGTGCGCACCGAGCCGAAGCTCACCCAGCAGATCATCTCCTCCTGGGCTCTGACCAATGGCCGCATGGCGACCCTGTCCAAGCCGGTCAAGGCACCGCGCTTTGTCAGCAAGGCGCTGCGCGCTTCGCCGACGACGGTCTATTCGGCGGGCTTCTCGAACGAAGCCGTTGCGACCGACACGGCCCGGTTCAGTGGTACCGCCGTCAACTTCCTCGAAGTGAAGAAATTCAGCACCAACTGATTGTTGAGATTGAACCTCGACAAGGCCCGCCGGTGACGGCGGGCTTTTTGTTGTCCGCAGCAGCGCGCGCTGATATCACATGAAAGTGTGCGTTTGCGGCGTTCGAGGGTGTCTTTTGGCTTTGAGCGGCGTGGCGAAAGCGATTTTGCCTTCCTATATCACCGTCATCCCCTTCGTCGGAGACGCGTTTCCCGTTCTGCTGTGATTTGTTTGGTTCGCAGCCAGCGGCATATGGAAATGGAAGGCGGTGAGGGACGTTCCCGTTTAAAACGGACAAGGAGTGTGCGAATGCCGAAGTACAGCAAGACCCCGGAAGCGATTTCGAAATTGTCCCCCGAACAGTATCGTGTCACGCAGGAGAACGGCACGGAGCGGCCGGGTACCGGGCAGTATAACGATAACAAGAAGCCGGGCATCTATGTCGATATCGTTTCCGGTGAACCCTTGTTTGCCTCATCCGACAAATATGAATCCGGCTGCGGCTGGCCAAGCTTCACCAAGCCGATCGAGCCGGCCCATGTCGCCGAACTGCGCGATGTATCGCATGGAATGGCACGGACCGAGGTTCGTTCGAAGCACGGCGACAGCCATCTCGGGCACGTCTTTACCGATGGTCCGCGCGATCGCGGCGGATTGCGCTATTGCATTAACTCGGCCTCTCTCCGTTTTGTCCCCCGCGACAAGATGGAGCCGGAAGGCTATGGTGACTATCTCTCTCAGGTGGAGGATATCTGATGACAACCGAACGCGCAGTATTGGCCGGCGGCTGCTTCTGGGGCATGCAGGACCTCATTCGCCGTTATGATGGCGTTATCGATACCCGGGTCGGTTACACGGGTGGCGATGTCAGGAACGCGACCTATCGCAACCATGGCAGCCATGCAGAGGGCATCGAAATCACCTTCGATCCCGCGCGGATCAGCTATCGCGATCTGCTGGAATTCTTTTTTCAGATCCACGATCCATCGACGCTCGACCGTCAAGGCAACGACAGGGGCGCGAGCTATCGCTCTGCGATCTATTACACCAGCGACGAGCAGAAGCGCGTTGCTGTCGAAACTATTGCCGATGTCGATGCGTCGGGCCTATGGCCCGGTAAGGTGGTGACGCAAGTGGAACCGGTCAGTGATTTCTGGGAGGCCGAACCCGAGCACCAGGATTACCTAGAGCGAATTCCGAATGGCTATACCTGCCATTTCATCCGTCCGGGCTGGAAATTGCCACGACGCGAGAAGAGCAGCGAAGCGGCTGCCTGAGGCGGTTTTCTTCGCTCAGTTTTGCTATCGTTCCAGAATGATAAAAGGCCGGTCGAGACCGGCCTTTTTGATGTCTAATGGCCCCCAACCGTTTCGATTGGGGTGAGGTTGCTTTATGCGGCGTCCGGGGCTTCGATCATGCCAAGGGCTGCGAGATAGGTGTCGAGGATGGCTTCCTGTTCCATGCGCTCGTCCTTGTCCTGCTTGCGGATCGCGATGACCTTTTTCAGGATCTTCGTGTCGAAACCGGTGCCCTTTGCTTCGCCGTACACATCCTTGATGTCGTCGGCGATGGTTTTCTTTTCTTCTTCCAGCCGCTCGATGCGCTCGATGAACGAACGAAGCTGGTCGCGTGCGACGCCGTGGGCATCCGACATGGTGTTCTCCTTGTTGGGATATCAATAAGGGTGGGACTGAATTTGTGAGGCTGTGACCTGCCGCGAAGTGCGGTCGAGGTCAAGTGACATTGCGTAACATCGCGCTGATTTTCGGCCCGGAGGGACCACAGCGGGCTTTATTCCTTGGGCTTGCTTGCCTCAAAGGCCGCCTTCTGTTCGCCGGAGGCTTCCCGCTGGTTGAGCGCCCGCCACTCCTCGTACGGCATGCCATAGACGATCTCGCGGGAGGTTTCCTTGTCCATATCGACGCCCGCAGCGTTGGCCGCATCGCGATACCAGTTGGACAGGCAGTTGCGGCAAAATCCGGCAAGGTTCATCAGGTCGATATTCTGCACATCGCTGCGTTCGCGTAAGTGGGAAACCAGGCGGCGGAAGGCGGCGGCTTCGAATTCGAGCTGTTGTTGTGGTGTCAGGTCGCTCATCGTTGGTCTCTTTCAGCTGTCAGAACGCATAGGGTCCGGTGCGTGATGGATAACGCCTGATTTCGTGCAATTCGGGGCGGGCGTTCAAATTGACAAGGATCGGTCCAAGTCGCTCATCCCATTCGGCCACGCCGCTATCGTCGCCGATCAGGTCCTGGCGCACTTCGATCAGCGCGTGGGCAAGGCCGGTTTCCATGCAATGGCGAAACATCGTGTCGCCGCGCAGGGCGCCATCATAGGGCTCGTTGTCACCGACAAGGATATCGCCGGACACTTCAAGCGCTTCGATCAACGGGGTGACCGCGCGCGGATCGCTGTCCCAGAGAACGGCAGCATGCCAGGGGCGGGGTACACCTTTCCAGGCTGGGGTATAGGAGTGGATGGAAATCACCAGCGGCGCCTTGCCGCTTGCAGAGCCAACGGATGCGATCGTCTGCGAAACGGCTTGGTGATACGGGCGATGGAAACGATTGAGGCGGGCGGCCCATTCGTCCGGGGTAATCGGATGGTTTCCGGGGATGATGGCACCGTCGGAAATCTTCATGATCAGCGTCGGATCGTCCTCGCCCCGGTTGGGGTCGATCAGCAGCCGTGAAAAGCAGCTGAGGACGGCGGGCACATTCAACCGCGCGGCCAATCGGCGGACAAGCGCCTCGACGCCGATGTCATAGGCGATGTGGCGCGCGAAGGCGCTTTCCGGAAGGCCGAGCTGGGCATATTCCGGCGGTAGGCGGTTTGTGGCGTGATCGGCAAGAATGACCAGTCCGGCCGACGGGTCGCCTTCAATGATCTCGAATGGTGATGTTTGCGGCATACAGTATCAACTTGTTTCATCCTTGACAAAATTTGATGGCATGCTGTTGTCGATATCGCAAGGCAATCGCGAATTTGCGATGTTTCCGACAACAAAAAGCCAGATGTAATCGATTAGAGTCGCGTTGACATTCAAGCCCTACCGTCGCAAGAAAGTCCCTCGACTAATCCCAACGGAGACCCATTGGAAACCGTGTCCAGATATCCTTTTTCCAGGCTGACTCTGCGGAACTGGTCCTTAAGCACCATTCTCCTCTTCGTTCTTACCGCGGTTTCGCCGGCCCTGATCGCAAGTGAAGCCCGCGCCGAGTTCCGCGTCTGCAACGGGACGCAGAATTTGGTCGGCGTGGCCATCGGTTACCGTGCCAAGGAAGGCTGGATCACCGAAGGCTGGTGGCAGGTGCCCGCGACAACGTGCGCCACCCTGATCGAGGGTGAACTCCAATCACGATACTATTACCTCTATGCTGAAGATGCAGCTCGCGGTGGACGCTGGACAGGCGACGTCAATATGTGCGTTGCCGAAAACGAGTTCAAGGTGACCGGCGTGCAGGATTGCTTCGCGCGCGGTTTTCAGCGGATGGGGTTCAAGGAATACGACACGGGGCGTCAGGGAAGCTGGATGGTTCAGCTGTCCGATACCCCAGGGACTCAAGAAAGCCACAACTGATGAAGCGGAATAGAAAAGTCAAAATCCTCGCAACGCTCGGACCGGCATCGGGCGAAGAAGAGATGATCCAGAAGCTGCATGAGGCGGGGGCTGATCTTTTCCGGATCAACATGAGCCATGCCAGCCACGACATGATGCGCACGCTGATCAAGCGCATCCGCAATGTCGAGGCGCGCTGCGGCCGCCCGATCGGCATTCTGGCCGACCTTCAGGGGCCAAAACTGCGCGTCGGCAAGTTTGCCGCCGGCAAGGTCGATCTGGTTCCCGGCCAGACCTTCACCCTCGACAACAAGGACGAGCCGGGCGACGCAACCCGCGTCTACCTTCCACACCCGGAAATCCTTGAATCGGTCAAGGCCGGCCACCGCCTGCTGATCGACGACGGCAAGCTGCATCTGCGCGCCGAGAAGTCCGATGGCAAGAGCATCGTTTGCACGGTTATCGCCGGCACCAAGATTTCCGATCGCAAGGGCGTCAGCCTTCCCGATACGCTGCTCAGTGTCGGTGCCTTGACCGAAAAGGACCGTGCCGACCTCGACGCCGTGCTCGAAACCGAGGATGTCGACTGGGTCGCGCTGTCGTTCATTCAGCGTCCGGAGGATCTGTCCGAAGTCCGCAAGATTTCACGCGGCCGCGTCGGGCTGATGTCGAAGATCGAAAAGCCGCAGGCAATCGAGCGGATCGACGAAATCATCGAATTGTCCGATGCGCTGATGGTTGCCCGTGGCGACCTTGGCGTGGAAATGCCGCTTGAGGCGGTTCCCGGCCTGCAGAAACAGCTGATCCGCGCTGCCCGCCGCGCCGGTAAGCCGGTCGTCGTTGCCACGCAGATGCTGGAATCGATGATTTCGGCTCCGGTCCCGACCCGCGCCGAAGTATCCGACGTTGCGACGGCTGTGTTTGAAGGCGCTGACGCGATCATGCTATCGGCCGAATCGGCTTCCGGTGATTATCCGGTGGAATCGGTTGCGACCATGGCGTCGATTGCCAGCAAGATCGAAACCGATCCGCATTATCCGGGCATCATCTACGCCCAGCGCACACCACCGGAAGCAACCGGTGCGGACGCGATTTCGCTGGCTGCCCACCAGATCGCCGAGACGCTCAAGCTGTCGGCCATA
This sequence comes from Hyphomicrobiales bacterium, assembly GCA_900468065.1. Classification (GTDB taxonomy): domain Bacteria; phylum Pseudomonadota; class Alphaproteobacteria; order Rhizobiales; family Rhizobiaceae; genus Pararhizobium. The sequence continues at coordinate 11,870 of UBTA01000095.1, forward strand.
GTCTGTTACACGTCCTCCGGCACGACCGGCCTGCGCACCGCGCGCGAGCGTCCGCAGGTTCCGATCCTGGCGTTGTCACCGGTTATCCAGACGGCACGCCGTCTCTCCGTCGTCTGGGGCCTGCACTGCGTCGTCACGTCCGATGCGACCGATCTGGACGACATGGTCAACCGCGCCTGCCGTATCGTCGCCACTGAAGGTTTCGGCAAACCGGGCGACCGGGTGATCATCTCGGCCGGTGTGCCGCTCGGAACACCGGGCGCCACCAACATGCTGCGCATCGCCTATATCGGCTCCGACGGCCTCAGCGGCGTCTGAGACACGCTATAAGCTCATGAAAAAACCGCCGGAGCGATCCGGCGGTTTTTTTGTTTTGTGGTCTGGCTGGTCAGATGGTGATGCTGATGGGGATCGCGGTCGTCATGCTTGGCGCTCCTGCTGGGGAGCCGCTGCCGAGCGCTGCGTTCAGGCCTTCGATTGCCTGGTTCAGGCTTTCGCCGGACTTCTGCGCTTCGCTTATGGCATACTGGTCGGCATTCTTCTGCTCACGCATGCGGCGCACGGCCTCTTCGAGCAAGGCCTTGATCTCCTGCGCCACGGCCTTGAATTCCTCAAGCGTCTTGCGGTCATCGGCGGAGACGGCCTTTTGCTCCGCGCCATCCTTCATCGTGTCCTGATAGGCCTTCTGGGCAAAGGACATGTCGTCTTCAGCGCTGTCGGTCGTCGCGGCTGTCTGCGCATCGGACTGTCCGGCCAGCGTCGCCGCAGCCTCCGTCATGCTGGTCGCACCGGCTCCTGTGCTCGATCCGGCTGAAACGGCCGACGCAAAGTCCTTGGCCGCGGCACCGACTTCGCGGGCCAGATGGCCTGCCTGCCGGGCGAGGATTTCCGGATCGAAATTCCAGCGGCGCAGGAATTCCAGCTGCTTCTTGGCGTCATCCAGTTTTTGCTTGGCCCGCGCCTTTATGTCGTCGGCATCCGTTTCGGCCGTACTTTTCAGCATGACGAGCGCCCGGTCCCGCAGGCTTTGCGTATCGGCCGCCACCCCCGCAGAGGACGTACCCGTTGCAGCCGTCGTGTTTCGCAAGGGGTAGGTTGTGGCAATGCCGCCGATTTGCATGAATAGGACCTCCAGATTGAGGCCGCACGTTGCAATCGTCAACTTGCATGGGGCTGGCGTGTTAGCGGTTAAGCTGCTGAAAGAAGCTAGTTTACCACCCTAATCCCAGTCTCCGCCTCTGCCGCCAGCGCGTTCAGGTCGCGCTTCTTGCCGGCCAGCGATTCGATTGCGGCAATCGCTAAGTCGGTGACGATGTAGTCCGGCTTGTGGCCGAGATTGTGAATGCGCAGCAGCGTCGATCCTGCGATGTCCTCGTGCAGTTGCCGCGAGTGGATCTCCGGCAGGACGACGCGGTCGGCATCGCCGGTGATGATCACGGTCGGGGCCTTGATCTCCTTGTAGCGCGGCGAGACACGCTTCACATAGTCGAGCAGATTGGCGATATCGATGGCGTTGTTGCGAAAGGCCGCAGGTCTGATCGCCAGATAGGCGGCCGTGTCCTCGATGTAGCTGTCAGGACGTGGGTTGGGCGCAAAGACGTATTTGGTCGCCTTGTCGATGGAGGCGAGGCCGATGGGCGGCGCCACGAGCGTGGCAAACAACCAGCCGAGCACCGGCGTCTTGGTGATGCGGTAATACCATTCGATGCCGCCGGGCCAGGGGTGGGTGGCCGGGGACAGAAACAGCAGGCCGGCCACCATGTCCTTATGGTTGAGGGCGAAGGTGGCGGCAATCGCGCCGCCGAAAGAATGGCTGACGATGATGGCTTTGTTGATGCCGCGTTTTTTCATCAACGCAGCGATCGCGTCGGCCTGACCGTCGGGATAGGCATTCTGCGGGCCGCCGCGGTCGGAGAAGCCGAGGCCGGGACGGTCGAGGAACAGCATGTCGGCGCGGCCCTCCAGCTTGCTCCTGAAGGCAACCATCGGGTCGCGCAGATTGGCGCTCGCCCCATGGATGAAAACGAGGGTGGGGAGGTCGGCGTTCTTCGGGCGCGGTACGTAGACGCTGTTCATCCGGTAGCCGCCGACATCGATCCGCTCACCGGTATTGGGATTGTCCCGTTCGAAGGCCGCTGCCTGATAGGAGCTGAAACCGAACCCGGTGACGAGGGCGGCAAGGAAGAAGGATGCAACGAACAGCATGACTTTCTTGAAAACGAAATTCATCAATCACTCTTCCGCGCGCTTGCCAATCGTCCGGATGAACCGGTTATCATCGGATACGAAGAAGAGGGCGCTACGGTTTCGCCGGGCAGGCAGAATTACGTCCTGTTGCCGGCAAGTTTTTCTTCCAGCTCGCCAAGCTGCTCCTGTGCCTTGCGGTCGGCGGGGTAGATGTCGAGGAATTGTTCCCAGGCGCGTAGTGCCAACTCATCCTGCCCGGAGGATGTAAGGATCGCCGCCATCCCGGCAAGCGCTCCGAAATGGCGGGGTTCGATCGCCAGCACCTGATTGATGTCGGACATCGACTTGCGGTAGTTGCCCATCTGGTAATGCAGCGTCGCCCGCTGGTTCCAGCCTTCGACATAGTGCGGGGAGAGGGTGATAACCTGGTCGAAAATATCCAGCGCCGTTGCCTGCCGGTTGGTTTCGACGGCCTTTGATGCCCATTGCATCAGGAGATTGACGGTGGCGCTGCCGGAATCCTGCCACTCCACGCGAATCCGGTTGGAAATCTCGCGTGCCTTGTCTTGATCGCGTTCCCGCTTCAATTCGGCAAAGAGCGTATCGAGCCGCTGCTTTGGCGTCGTCAGTTCAGACGCCACCGAGGCCTGGGCTGCATCAGCGGCAAAGGCCGGTAAGGGGCTGGCGATGGATAAAGCCAGCATTCCGCCGAGAATCAAAAATGAAGACATGAGTTTAGCCATGGCAGATAAGGTAGTCCGCCATGGCCGAAGATCAAATCAAATTTGAGACATCAACTGATGAACCGCCAGGATAACCGGCTTTGTTGAAAGCAGGCGTATCCGCGCGCACTCAATCCATGCGTGTTCGTTCCGAAAGCGCAAACTTCCGGCGCGCACGATGGATCAGCCCTGACGGGCCTTGAAGCGCGGGTTCAGCTTGTTGATGATGTAGACGCGACCCTTGCGGCGAACCAGACGGTTTTCGCGGTGACGGGACTTCAGCGACTTAAGCGAATTTTTGATCTTCATTTTTCTGATCCGCAGTTTCGGCGACTTTTGAATTCGCCGGTCTTTAACAATCAAAAGCGCGCTTGCAGACCGTTAAGGCCGAGCGCGCTCTTAGGGTGGCAGGCAAATAACCCGGCATCGTAAAAGTGTCAACCGCAGAGAGCCTGTTTTCACGGCGGTTGGTGGCTTTTCTGTGAGTTAAACCCTCAGTCAAGCCAGGTGACATGCCCCATCTTTCGCCCCGGCCGCGCTTCTGTCTTGCCATAGAGGTGAACGAGCGTATTGGGTTTGGCGAGCCAGACCGGCAGGTCGTCTATATCGTCGCCGATCAGGTTCTGCATCACGCAGCCGGAGTGGCGGGCGCCGTCCGACAGAGCCAGTCCGGTAATGGCGCGGATATGCTGCTCGAACTGCGAGACCACGCAGGCAGCTTCCGTCCAGTGGCCGGAATTGTGGACGCGCGGGGCGATCTCGTTGGCGATCAGCGTGCCGTCCGCCAGCACGAAAAACTCGACGCCGATGACGCCGATATAGCCAAGCGCCGTGAGTATCGCCGTGGCTGCAAGGCGGGCTGCCTCGGCGGTTGCCTCGTTGATCGAGGCGGGAACGGTGGATGTGTGGAGAATGCCCTGGCGATGGATGTTTTCTGCCGGATCGTAGCAAGCAATGGTGCCATCGGTACCGCGCGCGGCGATGATGGAGATCTCCCGCTCGAAGGCGACGAAGCTTTCGAGAATGCACGGAACGCCGCCGAGCGCCAGATAGGCGCCGGCCGGATCGTCGGCCTCGTTTCGGAACACGCGCTGGCCCTTGCCGTCATAACCGAGGCGACGGGTTTTCAGGACCCCCTTGCCGGAGAAGTCGGCAAGTGCCCGCTCAAGATCATCCTGGCTGTCAATCGCGTGAAAACGAGCCGTCTCGATGCCGCAGCCGTTGAGGAACTGTTTTTCCGTCACCCGGTCCTGCGATGTTTCCAGGGCCTTCGGGGGCGGAAAGACCGGCAGGGAGCGGGCAAGATGTTCCGCAGCATCGACGGGAACGTTCTCGAATTCGTAGGTGACGATGTCACATGCGGCCGCAAGCCGTTCCAGCGCTTCCGCGTCGTCGTAGGCGGCGACGATCTGACCATTGGCGGCTTGCGCTGCCGGACAGTCGATCTGCGGTTCCAGTATGATGGTGCGGAAATTCAGCCGGGCTGCGGCCATGGCAAGCATGCGGGCGAGCTGGCCGCCACCGATGATGCCGATCGTTCTCATGCCTGGTCCACGGGATATTCGGCAACTGCAGCGCTCTGCTGTTCGCGCCAGTCGTCGAGCCGGTCGGCAAGATCGGGATCGCTGAGCGCCAGAACGGCGGCTGCAAGAAGGGCTGCATTGATGGCGCCGGCGCGGCCGATCGCCAAGGTGCCGACGGGAATGCCGGCCGGCATCTGGACGATGGAGAGCAGGCTGTCCTGGCCGGAGAGCGCCTTGGACTGGACCGGAACCCCGAATACAGGAAGGGGCGTCATTGCCGCCGTCATGCCGGGCAGGTGGGCAGCACCGCCAGCACCGGCGATGATCACCTTGAAGCCCTCGTCGCGGGCGCCTCTGGCAAAATTGATCAGCCTATCGACTGTGCGGTGCGCCGAAACGATACGGGCATCATAGGCGATGTCGAGGGCGTCGAGCGTGTCGGCGGCATTCTTCATGGTTTCCCAGTCGGACTGGCTCCCCATGATGATGGCGACGGGCGGGGTTGCTGCTTTCGTCACGTTGTTCGTTCCGCTTTGTTACAAGGCCGGGTTACAAGAGGGCCGAAGGTCCGGCCGGAGCGTTCGCAGCGTATCCTGGCGGGACACGCAAGGGCTTCAGGCGATGATATCGGGAATGATCATGTCTTCGAACTTGGTGATCTTGTCCTTGATGACCAGCTTCTTCTTCTTCATCCGCTGGATGCGCAGAGCGTCACAGCCCGTCTGGATCATCGCATTGATCGCAACATCATAGTCTTCATGTTCCTGCCTCAGCCGCGCTACGCCCAGTCTGAGTTCGGCCTGATCCTGATCTGGCATGCAATGTTCCCCGTCAGCGCCGGCAGCAGATAGTCTGCTATCCGCATGAATCGAGCGTCCTCTAGCACAGAATAGTTGGTAACGGGAAGTTATCCCAATACCAAATCTCGACATCGAGATTTGGTGCCGGCCACGATTTCGCCTTCGACAAATGAAAAATAGCATGGCACACTATCTCGGTTGATACGTGGAACACCCGGCATCTACCGATCGGGTGCAAGCAAAAGGAAGGGACTGCCACATGACCATTGAGGCTCATCTTGCAACGCTTGAGAAAAAACATGGTGTTTTGGAGCAGGAGCTCCACTCGGCCCTCATACAGCCGTCTGTCCAGGATCAGCATATTGCTGACATCAAGCGTCGGAAGCTGCGCTTGAAGGACGAAATTGAGAAGATTCGTTCTTCAACTCACTGATTACAGAAAGCAATCACATTCATCGGGAGACTTGTGTTCCAGCGCATATATTGAATGCCGGAAAGCCAAACTGAATTTTGAAGGCCGGTTTCAAGCGTTGTCGATAAAGCGGATTTGGTTGGTGCGGACATGAGGTTCGCCAAAACTCCGCAAGTATTGAGTTTCCCGATGGCTGGCCATTGCGGCCGCCTCCCCCTCACGACCAGAACTGATCCAGCCAGAGATTGACCCGGTCAAAGCCCGGCTTGTTGATTGCGTAGATCCGTCTCGTGCCGCTGGCTGACACGGAAACCAGATTTGAATCCAGCAGTGCCTTGAGATGCTGCGATACGGCGGGGCGGCTGATCGGCAGTCCTTCGGCCAACTCGTTGACCGTCCGCGGCGCGCGCCGCAATTCCTCCAGCAGATATCGCCGGTTCGGGTCCGAGATCGCATCGAAGGGATCAGCGTGTGACATGGGGAAAAGCTAGGAGAAATAACGGCTCCCGGCAAGTAAATTGTGCAGTGCGGTAGAGGAATCTTGCTTTGCGGAATAAGGGTTGGGGGCGGGCAATTTCTACGGCCAGTCTGTAGCTCATTCCGGTCTTCGCACTGGCTGACTATGATCCTGCAACAAGGGCGACTATTCCGTCATAGACGAGCTTGGAGCCGGCCAGAAACGCCATCGTGTACATGAAGGGGTAAAACACCTGCGGCTGCATGCGCCGGACCACCCAGGCGCCGGCCATGGTTGCCAGCATCGCGAGCGGAAACAGTGTCAACGACGTGGTGAGATTACTGAGATCCAGCTGCCCGAGCGCGAAATAGGGAATGAGCTTGACGGCGTTGAGGATGGCAAAGAACTTGACGATCGTGCCGGTATATTCGCGTGGCGGCAATTTCAGCGGCAGGGTGTAAATCTGGAATGGTGGACCGCCGGCATGGGCGACGAAACTGCCATAACCCGCAAGACCACCGAAAAATGTCGCCTGCACCGGCCTTTGCGGCTTGGCCGGGGTGATGATGCCCTGCCGCGCCTGCCAGAGACTATAGACATAGCGCAACACGAACAGAACGGTGATCGCCCCGATGATCAGCCTGAGTGCATCGCGCGCCACATAGGCTGCCGTGGCCCAGCCGATGACGATACCGATCAGCGCGCCCGGCAACAGGATCTTGAGCGTCGTCATGTCGCCATGCTTTCGCCATGTCCACAATGCCACCAGATCCATAGCGATCAGAATCGGTAAAAGAAGGGCTGCTGCCTGTACGGGCGAAACAGCCAGCGATAGAAGCGGCACGCCCATCAGCGAAAGTGCTTCTCCCATGCCGCCCTTGCTGAAACCGACGAGCAGAACTGCGGGAATGGCGATGGCATAGAATTGAAAATCAGGAAGCATGGGTATCGGTTGATCCTTTTGCCGCTAGGGTCTATCGCTTTTGCAGATCGAAATCGAGTAGGGGTGATGCGCGACCGCGCATTTCACCGGGAACAGAGACATTATGAGCAATACAGACAATCGCTGCCGCCTCGTCCTCATCGTGCCGGATATCGCCGATGTCGATAGTCGCGTGCAAATCCTGAGCAGTGCGCTTCGTGGCGGCGACGTGGCTTCGGTGATCGTGCCGCAATACGGGCTGGACGATCAAACGTTCCAGAAACATGCCGAAGCGCTGGTGCTGGTGATCCAGGAAGCGGGCGCTGCGGCGCTGGTTGCCGGCGACACACGGGTGGCGGGCCGGGTCAAGGCCGATGGCCTGCACGTCACCGGCAATGCCGCTGAACTGGCGGAAGCGATGGAAAAATTCTCGCCCAAGCTGATCGTTGGCGGCGGCAATGCCACCGACCGTCACCATGCGCTGGAAATGGGCGAAGTCCGCCCGGACTATGTGTTCTTCGGCAAGGTCGATGGCGACATCAAGCCGGAAGCGCATCCGAAGAACGTGGCGCTGGCCGAATGGTGGGCCTCGATGATCGAAATCCCTTGCATCGTCATGGGGGGCACGGATCCGGAATCGGTGCTTGCCGTCGCCGAAAGCGGAGCGGAGTTTGTTGCGTTGCGGCTGGCTGTGTTTGCCGAGCCGGAACAGGCGCCAGTCATTGTTGCAAGCGTCAATGCGCTTCTTGACGAAAAAGCGCCACGGTTTGAAGCTTAAGACATTTGCATGTTGATCCGTCCTTCTTCATCGCTGCGCCGAATTTCGCTCCTTTTGCTGGGAGCCGCGTTTCTGGCTGCGCCGTCCGGTCTTCGTGCCGACGATGCGCTGCCCGGTGTCAATGATGCTGCACCGCCCGTCATTCAGGACGACGAGGGCGTCGCTGCCAAACGCGGCCGTATCACGCCGTTCAACGGTGCGGCACTGCCCGAGGGCGAGATCCCGGCTCTGCAGTCTCCTGAGGATGCCAAGAAAGCCGATGACGAGGCGAAAAAGGCCGATGTCAAAAAAATCGAGCCTTCGACCGGCGTCAACGTGCTGGAGCGGATGGGGGCCGAACTGCCTGCACTGCCCCAGGAAAAGCCCTTTGAAGGCAAGGCCGACGATGCCTATGGCGCGTTTCAGCGTGGCTACTATCTGACGGCGATGGAAATGGCCTTGCCGCGTGCCCAGCTTGGCGATGCGGCGGCACAGACGCTAGTGGCGGAAATCTTTTCGCAAGGGCTCGGTGTTGCCCGCAACAGGAAGGATGCGGCGTTCTGGTATGGCCAGGCCGCCAATTCCGGCGACCCGGCAGCGATGTTCAAATACGCGCTGTTGTTGATGGAAGGCCGTGATGTTACCCGCGACAAGAAGAGGTCGGAAGAACTGATGAAGAAGGCTGCCGATCTCGGCAATTCTTCCGCCCAGTTCAATTACGGTCAGCTGCTGGTCGCCGACATGCCGGGCGAAAAGGGCCTGAAGGCAGCACTGCCTTATTATGAGAAGTCGGCCGAGCAAGGCATTGCCGATGCGCAATATGCCCTGTCGCAGATCTATCTGAATGTCGATGGCATCGATGAGAACAAGCGCGCCAAGGCGCGCGACTGGTTGCTAAGGGCAGCGAAGGCAGGGTTCGATACCGCCCAGCTGGACCTTGCCATCTGGATGGTCGATGGCATTGGCGGCGACCGCAATCTCGAGGAAGGCTTCAAGTGGATGTCGCGCGCCGCCGGCGGCGGCAATGTCGTGGCGCAGAACAAGCTCTCGCATCTCTATGTCAATGCGATCGGTACGCGGCCTGATCCGATCGAGGCGGCGAAATGGTATGTGTTGTCGCGCCGGGCCGGGCTGAAGGATGCCGCTCTTGAGGATTTCTATCTTGGGCTGACGGATGAACAGCAGAAGGCAGCGTTGAGTGCCGCCAACAAATACCGCTCATCCTGATCCTGTTTTTGCTGCAAGACTTGAACTTTCGGGGGTTTTGTGGTCTTGAAGCGCCGGATTGGCTGGCCGTAGGGGCGGCTCCGAGTTCTTTAGGGAATGCTCCCCATGAAAATCAACGGCAATGAAATTCGCCCCGGCAGCGTGGTCGAGCACAATGGTGGTCTTTGGGCTGCCGTGAAGTGCACGACCGTCAAGCCCGGCAAGGGTGGTGCTTTCAATCAGGTGGAACTGAAGAACCTGATCGATGGCACCAAGCTGAACGAGCGTTTTCGTTCATCGGAAGCCGTTGAGCTGGTCAGCCTTGAATTGAAAGACTTCCAATTCCTCTATGAACAGGGCGATGCGCTGGTGTTCATGGACAATGAGAGCTATGAACAGCTGGAATTGCAGAAGGATTTCGTCGGCGATCGCGCCACCTTCCTGCAGGACGGCATGATGGTGACGGTGAAGCTTTACGACGAGAAGCCGATCGGCATCTCGCTGCCGGACCAAGTGGTTCTGACAATCGCGGAAGCCGATCCGGTGGTGAAAGGGCAGACGGCAGCGTCCTCCTACAAGCCGGCGATCATGGAAAATGGCGTTCGCGTCATGGTTCCGCCGTTCGTCGCGACTGGGGAACGTATTCTGGTCGATACCAATGAAATTACCTATCTCCGCCGCGCGGACTGATCCGCAGCGGCACATCTGAATTTCTCCGGCCGTTCCTGCGGCCGGTTTTCTGTTTCGAAGGAAAAGCCAAAATGGCACGCTCAGCTCTTCTCAATGTCATGGTTCAGGCCGCGTTCAAGGCCGGCAAGTCCCTGGCGCGCGATTTCGGTGAAGTGCAGAACCTGCAGGTCTCGCTGAAAGGCCCCGGCGATTATGTTTCGCAGGCCGACCGCAAGGCGGAAAAGCTGCTGCGTGAAGAGCTGATGAAGGCCCGCCCGACCTACGGCTTCCTCGGCGAGGAGAGCGAAGAGATCATCGGCACCGATGGTGCGCATCGCTGGATCGTCGATCCGCTGGATGGCACGACAAACTTCCTGCACGGCATTCCGCATTTCGCGATTTCGGTGGCGCTTGAGCGTCAGGGCGAAGTTGTCGCCGCTGTCATGCTCAATCCGGCGACCGACGAACTCTATACGGCAGAGCGTGGCGGCGGAGCCTTCCTCAACGACCGCCGCCTGCGCGTCGCGGCCCGCAAGAATCTCTCGGATGCCGTTATCGGCACCGGTACGCCGCATCTGGGCGTTGCCAATCATGGCACCTATCTCGTTGAACTGCGCCACGTCATGGGCGAAGTTGCCGGTGTTCGCCGCATGGGCGCTGCCTCGCTTGATCTGGCCTATGTCGCGGCCGGACGTTTCGACGGCTTTTGGGAGCGCGGCCTGATGCCGTGGGATCTGGCTGCGGGCATCCTTATGATTCGTGAAGCTGGCGGCTGGGTTGCCGATATCGACGGCGGCAACAAGCCGATGGACGACGGCTCCATCGTTGCGGGCAACGAATATATCCGCAAGGCGCTGCATGACGTGCTGCACCGTCCTATTCCGGGCAAGTAAGCAGAGATTGGTCTGAACGGGCGGCCGTTTCATCCTGTTGATGTTGCCCGTTGTTTCCCCTTCAATTTGGCGCAAACTTCCTCTAGTCTCCCCCCAGCGTCGCCCTACCTCTTTTGGAGGTATGGTTGCAGCACTGGCAAACCGGAGAGTAGAGCCTCATGGCGAAATTGGAACTGTCGGGATGGGATGCCGGCGGAGGTTTGAGCGAGGGGTATAATCCCAACAAGCTGTCGAGCCCGATGGTCTTCTTCTGGACCATGGTGATCTTCCTGATCATCATCGGCTTTCTTGGAGCAATCCTGTTTCGCCAGGCACAGGCGGCTTTTCTCAGCAATCCCGGCCTGAATGGCCTGATTTTCGGCGTTCTGCTGATCGGTATCCTGCTGGTCTTCAATCACGTTTTCAGCCTGCGACCGGAAGTTCGCTGGTTCAATTCCTTCCGCGCTGCCGGCAGCGCCGAGAAGGTTGGGCGCGACCCGGTGCTTCTGGCGCCGATGCGGGCGCTGATCGGCCAGCGCCATTCGATGTCGATCTCGACGACGGCACTGCGCTCCATTCTCGATTCGATCGCCACCCGGCTCGACGAATCACGCGATACGTCGCGATATCTGATCGGCCTTCTGGTCTTCCTTGGTCTGCTCGGCACGTTCTGGGGCCTGCTCGGCACGATCGGTTCAATCAATACCGTCATTCAGTCGCTCGACGCCGGTAGCGGAAGCACCGAGGATGTCCTTGCTGCCTTGAAGACCGGCCTGTCTGCGCCTTTGACCGGCATGGGCACCGCGTTCTCGACATCGCTTTTCGGTCTGTCCGGATCGCTGATTCTCGGCTTTCTCGATCTTCAGGCCGGCCGCGCGCAAAACCGCTTCTATACCGAACTTGAAAACTGGCTGTCGTCGGTCACTGATGTCAGTTCCGACCAGACGTCCGCGCCCGGCAAGCCGCTTGCGGCTCCGGTCGAAGAGTTGCGCCAACTGACCGAACAATTGGCACGCCTCAACCAGGACGGCGGCATGAACCAGCGCACGACGGCAGCGATGGCAAGCCTTGCCGAGGGCATTCAAGGCCTGGTCAAGAACATGCGCGGCGAACAGCAGATGTTGCGCGACTGGATCGAGGCGCAGCAGGAAGAAGCAAAGTCGATGCGCAAGACGCTCGACAAGCTTTCCGCCCGCATCGGTTCAGCGGACAAGATCCAGGCGCATCCGGACAGGACGCCCGCCAAACTTGCCCGCGTCGAAGACACCGGGGGGAATGACTGATGGCACTGGCGCGCAAGGGCCGCAGCCAGAGGACCGTCGATTACTGGCCGGGTTTTGTCGATGCCCTGTCGACGCTGCTCTTGTCGATCATGTTCCTGCTCTGCGTTTTTGTGCTTGGGCAGTTTCTGCTCAGCCGTGAAATCAGCGGCAAGGACGATGTGCTCAACCGCCTGAACAGCCAGATCAACGAACTGACCCAGCTTCTGGCGCTGGAAAAAGGCGGCAAGCAGGATCTTGAGGATTCGCTGGCCAATCTGCAGGCCTCGCTTGCGACCTCGGAAGGCGAACGTTCGCGCCTTCAGGCACTGCTGGAGCAGGGAACCGGCAGTTCGGAAAATGCAAACCAGCAGATCGGCGACCTGACTGGCAAGCTCGATGCGGAAAAGCAGGTCAGCACCCGGGCCATGAGCCAGATCGATCTGCTCAACCAACAGATTGCCGCGCTGCGCAGCCAGATCGCCGCCATCGAAGGTGCGCTGCAGGCATCCGAGTCGAAGGACACGGCCTCGCAGACGAAAATCGCCGATCTCGGCCGACGGCTGAACGTGGCGCTGGCGCAGCGCGTGCAGGAACTGAACCGTTATCGCTCCGACTTCTTCGGCCGTCTGCGTGAAATCCTTTCCGACCGCGAAAACATCCGCATTGTCGGCGACCGCTTCGTCTTTCAGTCGGAAGTGCTGTTTCCGTCAGGCGGCAACGAGCTGAACCCGGCAGGGCAGGAAGAGATGGCCAAGCTTGCCTCGGCGGTGCTCGATCTCGCCAAGGAAATTCCCTCCGAGATCAACTGGGTGCTGCGTGTCGATGGCCATACCGACAATGTGCCGTTGTCCGGCACCGGGCGCTATGTCGACAACTGGGAGCTTTCTTCTGCCCGTGCGACATCGGTCGTGAAATTCCTGATTTCCAAAGGCGTTCCCGCCAACCGTCTGGTGGCCGCCGGGTTTGGCGAATTCCAGCCGATCGCAGAGGGCGACACGCCGGAAGCGCGGTCGCAGAACCGCCGGATCGAGTTGAAGCTCACCGAGAAATAATCGGCGCCGCCGCCGTTTGGCGCGGCGGCCCACCAATTTCCGCCGCCGATTTTCCGGACGTGTTCCCGTTGCCCTGACGTTTACGTGTGCGTAATGTCCAGGGTGAGTGGAATTGCAGGAGGATGCCTATGGATTGCGATGTTCTGGTGATCGGGGCGGGGCTTGCGGGCCTGGTGACAGCTGTCGAGGCTGCCGATCGCGGTCTGAGGGGCATCGTTCTCGATCAGGAAGGCGAACAAAACCTCGGCGGCCAGGCCTTCTGGTCGCTCGGCGGTCTTCTGTTTATCGATAGCCCGGAGCAGCGACGTCTGCGCATTCGCGATACGCTCGATCTTGCCCGCCAGGACTGGATGGGATCGGCGCAATTCGATCGCCCCGAGGATTTCTGGCCGCGCCGCTGGGCCGAGGCCTATCTCGATTTCGCGGTGACTGAAAAGCGCGCCTGGCTGCACAGTCAGGGCATGCGCTGGTTTCCGGTGGTCGGCTGGGCAGAGCGTGGCGGCGGCCTGGCCGATGGTCACGGAAATTCGGTACCGCGTTTCCATGTGACGTGGGGAACTGGCCCCGGTGTTCTGGCGCCGTTCATTGCCCGGGCACGGGCGCTGGAGGCGCGGGGGCGTATTCGCTTCCGGTTTCGCCATCAGGTCGATGAACTGATCATGAGCAATGGGGCGGTTACCGGTGCGCGCGGCTCGGTTCTCAAAAATGATGGCGTGCCGCGCGGTCAGCGCAGTTCGCGTGAGGTGGTCGACGAGTTCTGGTTCGAGGCCGGCGCAGTCGTCGTCTCGTCCGGCGGCATCGGCGGCAATCACGATATGGTCCGCCGCCAATGGCCGGTTGATCGGCTGGGGCCACCGCCAACCTTCATGGTTAGCGGCGTACCTGACTATGTCGATGGCCGGATGGTGGAAATTGCCGAACACGCGCGCGGATCGGTGATCAACAAGGACCGGATGTGGCATTATACCGAAGGCCTCAGAAACTTCGATCCGGTTTGGACGAACCACGGTATCCGCATCCTGCCCGGGCCATCCTCGTTCTGGTGCGATGCCGATGGCAACCGGTTTGCAGCACCCGCCATGCCGGGCTTCGATACGCTCGGCACGCTGAAAGCGATCCGCAAAACCGGGGCGGACTACAGCTGGTTCATCCTGACCAAGGCAATCATCAAGAAGGAGTTCGCGCTGTCTGGTTCCGAGCAGAACCCGGATCTGACCAACAAGAATATTCCGCTGCTGTTGAAGCGGCTCGGCAAGAACCCGCCGGGGCCGGTACAGGCGTTCATGGACAAGGGCGAGGATTTCATTGTTCGCGACAGGCTGGAGGATCTGGTCGAGGCGATGAATACGCTGAGCGGCGAGGGGCGGCTTTCGCTGGAGCATCTGCGCGGTCAGATCGAGGCGCGGGACAGGGAGATCGGCAATCCGTTCTCCAAGGACGCGCAGGTCACCGCCATCCGTGGGGCGCGCAATTATCTCGGCGACAGGCTGATGCGGACAGCGAAGCCGCACCGGCTGCTTGACCCGGATGCGGGACCGCTGATCGCCGTGCGGCTGAATATTTTGACGCGGAAAACGCTGGGCGGCCTGCAGACCGATCTGAACGGCCGGGTGCTGGAATTGTCCGGCGCGCCGGTTCCGGGGCTCTATGCAGCCGGCGAGGTCGCCGGCTTCGGCGGCGGTGGCATGCATGGCTACAACGCGCTGGAAGGTACGTTTCTCGGCGGGTGCCTGTTTTCGGGACGCATAGCCGGGCGCAGCGTGTGTATTTGATCCGGACATGGAAAATGCTCCCCAGACGGGACCGGGGAGCGGCTTATGATCAATCCAGCTGGACGTTGGCGTCCTTGACGACCGGACCCCATTTCGCCAACTCGGCGGTGACATGGGCGGCCAGTTCTTCCGGCGTCGATGCGACGATGGTGGCGCTGAAATCCTTCATCTTTTCGGCCACGGTCGGATCCGCCAGGGCTTTCTTCGCGGCAGCATTCAGCCGGTCGATGGCTTCCTTCGGCGTTCCCGCTGGGGCAAACAGCGCATTCCAGGTGTAGGTCTCGTAGCTGGGGATGGTCTCGGCGATGGTCGGCACATCCGGGAAGGACGCCGCGCGTTCTTTCGTGGTTACGGCAAGCGCCCGCAACGTGCCGGACTTGATATGGCCGGAGGACGAGGGCAGGTTGTCGAACATGATCGGCACCTGATTGCCGATCACGTCGTTCAGCGCCGGGCCTGCGCCCTTGTAGGGTACGTGCTGCATGCTGACATCAGCCATTTTCTTGAACAGTTCGCCGGAGAGATGCAGCGGCGTCCCGTTGCCGGAAGAGGCATAGGAATATTGCTCCGGGGCGGCCTTCAACAGGGCGACGAGTTCCGCGACGTTCTTGGCCGGCAGTTCTGGGTTGACGACGAGCACGTTGGGCACCAGCACCAGCAGCGAGACCGGAGCGAAATCCTTTTCTGGATCGTAGGGCTTGGTCTTCAGGATCAGCGGATTGAGCGCGTGCGTCGCGACCGTTCCCATCAGGATCGTGTAGCCATCGGCCTCAGCCCGTGCCACCCGGTCTGCACCGAGATTTCCGCCCGCGCCAGCGACGTTTTCAACCACGACCTGCTGGCCGAGATCGTCCGACATTTTCTGCCCGATGATGCGGGCGACGACGTCGGTCGAGCCGCCGGCGGCAAACGGTACTACGAGGGTGACCGGCCGATCGGGGAATTCCTGCGCCTGCGCCGCAGTGCCAAGCGCCAGTGCCGACACCCCCACCATCGCAAGAGCCAGTGCCGTGCGTCGCTTCAACAAAGATATAGCCATTCAAATCTCCTCCCAAAGACGTTTCTGCTGGCAACAATAGCGCTGCAAGCCCGCAGGGCAACCGTTGGAAGGAGATTAACGGTTAACCGCGTCAGCCAAGCGTGACCACATTGCTTGCTTCGGGCGCATCGTAGTCGAACTGCAGCCGGGCGAGCTTGGCGTATAGGCCGCCCTGGCGGACGAGGGAGGCGTGCGTGCCCTCCTCGACGATCCGGCCCTGGTCCATGACCAGGATACGGTCGGCCTTCAGAACGGTTGCGAGGCGGTGGGCGATGACCAGCGTGGTGCGTTCGCGCATCAGGCCATCCAAAGCCTTTTGCACCAACGTTTCGCTCTCGGCGTCGAGCGCAGAGGTCGCCTCGTCGAGCAGCAGTACCGGGGCGTCTTTCAGGATGGCGCGGGCAATGGCGATGCGCTGCCGCTGGCCGCCCGATAGCGTGATGCCGCGTTCGCCGACCTGTGTGTCGTAGCCCTGATCGAGCCTGGCGATGAATTCATCGGCTTGGGCAGCAATAGCAGCCGATTTCACCATGTCACGCGATGCCGATGGCAGGCCGAAGGCGATGTTGTCATGGATCGAGGCGGCAAAGATCGTCACGTCCTGCGGCACGATGGCGATGCGGCGGCGCAAGGCTTCCGGATCGACGGCGCGGATATCGGCGCCATCGACGGAAATTGCGCCCTTGACCGGATCGTAGAAGCGAAGAAGCAGCGAGAAGACCGTGCTCTTGCCAGCACCGGACGGGCCGACGATGGCAACTGTCTCGCCGGGCTTGACGGCAAAGCTCAGGCCCTTGACGCTCTTGTAGCCAGGCCGCGACGGATAGGCGAAGTGCACGTCGTCAAAGGTCACCGCACCCTGTGCCGGTTCGGGCATCGGCAGTGGATTGGCCGGTGCGGTGATCTCAGGCTGTTCGACCAGCAATTCGCTGAGGCGCTCGGCGGCGCCCGCAGCCTGGGAAAGTTCGCCCCAGACTTCCGAAAGTGCACCGAGGCTGCCGGCGGCAAAGACCGAGTAGAGCAGGAACTGGCCGAGCGTGCCGGCCGACAGGGCGCCGGACAGCACGTCCTGTGCGCCGAACCACAGGACGGCGACGACGCTGCCGAAGATCATGGTGATGGCAAAGGCGGTGAGGATGGAGCGGGCCTTGATGGCGGAGCGGGCGGCCTCATAGGCGCTTTCGACGGAACTGCCATAGCGGGCCTGCGCTGCCGCTTCGCCATTGAAGGCCTGAACGGTGCGGGCGGCAGAGATCGCTTCGCCGGCATAGGCCGAGGCGTTGGCCAGCGTGTCCTGTGCCTCACGCGACCGGCGCCGGACCGAGCGGCCGAAACCAACCAGCGGAAAGACGATGACGGGGATGGCTGCGATCACCAGGCTCGACAGTTTCGGGCTGGTATAGACCATCATGCCGATGGCCCCGAGACACAGGATGATGTTGCGCAGCGCCACGGACGCGGTTGCGCCGACGGCGGACTTGATCTGCGTCGTATCGGCGGTCAGCCGCGAAACGATCTCGCCGGACTGGTTGACGTCGAAGAAGGATGGCGAAAGCCGGGTGATATGATCGAACACGTCGCGGCGCAGATCAGCGACGATGCGCTCGCCGAGTGTGATGACGAAATAATAACGGCAGGCACTGGCCAGTGCCAGAATGATCGCCAGGATCATCAGCATCGAGAAGTAGGTGTTGATGAAGCCGGAATCGGAATTGGAGAAGCCGTGGTCGATCATCCGACGCACGGCCATCGGCAGCGTCAGGGTGGTCACGGCTGCGGCGACCAGCGAAATGCCGGCTCCTATGACGAGATTGCGATAGCGCTGGATATACGGCAGCAGCTTGACCAGCGGGCGGACTGACTTTCGTCCCGCCGGTTGAACGACCTCATTCGACACATGACCTCCAATACCGGAAGAAGCCAACAAAACTCGTATGAGTCTTCTCCGGCGGTACTTGTTATCCTAATGACCATCATGTATAGGCACGGCATCAAATTGGGAAGCCGTGGTCCCTTCAGTGGTCTGCGGCTTCATTTACGTGTTCGGTCCCCATGCCGCAATGGCCCGCTAATGGCTTGCGACAATTGGACCCTGGAACTTGCAGGAAGATTGTTATGAAGGCTGATATCCATCCCGCTTACCACATGATCAAAGTCGTCATGACAGACGGCACCTCGTACGAAACCCGCTCGACCTGGGGTACGGAAGGTCAGACCATGAACCTCGAGATCGACCCGACGTCGCACCCGGCTTGGACCGGCGGCAACCAGCAGATGCTGGACCGTGGCGGCCGCGTTTCCAAGTTCAAGAAGCGCTTCGAAGGTCTCGGCCTCTAAGCTCTTCCGTCCGGAAGACGATTTCGAGAAAGCCCGGTTCGTCCGGGCTTTTTTGCGTTGCGGATTGCGCGGCACGCTTCGCTTACGCTTACGCTGTTGCTTAAATCGAAATCAATAGCGTTGACTAATCAATTAGTATTTGCTATTGATTATTCATGATTGAATCTGCCGATATCACCACTGTCCTGCGAACCCTTGCCGACCCGACGCGGCGCGCCGTTTTCGAGCGCGTCGTTGGCTCAGACGAAATATCTGTGGTCGAACTGACCCGCGGCAGCGGGGTGACGCAAGGGGCCATCTCGCAGCATCTCAAATCGCTGAAGCAGGCGGGTCTGGTCGCCGAACGGCCGGAAGGCCGCAATGTCTATTATCGGGCCCGGCCGGAGGGTCTCGAGCCGCTGGCCGACTGGATGGGCCATTATGGCGTGTTCTGGCGCGACCGCTTTGCCAATCTCAGAAACCTGCTCAAGGAGATCGATCCATGAACGGCGCTGCTTTGAAGGCCGATACGCAGGACATCGTGGTGGACGAGGTGTTTCCGCATGCGCCCGAGACGATCTGGAAGGCGTTGACATCGGGCGACCTGATTGCCCGCTGGTTAATGGCCCCGACGGGGTTTGAGGCGATTGAGGGCACGCATTTCACCTATCAGACAACACCATCAGGCGAATGGGACGGGGTCATCCGTTGCCAGGTGTTGCAGGTGATCCCAAACCAGCGCCTTGCCTATGCCTGGAAAGGCGGGCACGCGGCCAATTCCGGTTATGGCTCGCCGCTCGATACCGTCGTCACCTGGGTGCTGACCAAGGTTGAAAGCGGCACGCGCGTCCGGCTTGTCCATTCCGGCTTCGTGCTGCCGAAGAATGACGTTGCCTATCAGAACATGAGCAATGGCTGGAAAAAGGTTGTTCGAAACCTGAACGCGGTGGTGTCCGAGCAGGATGGAACGAAGTCCCTGCATTGACGCCGCCCGAGGCAGGCCTGCTGGTTGAAACTGCGCCCATGCCTGCGAACGGAAGGTTTACTGCAAGCGGCTGCGCTCAGCTCGCGTCGTCACCGAAATTAAAACATTGCTGCCAATCGAGGTTCCGGTCTGCCCGCAAGCATCGCAGGCGAACCCGAGCGCGGGCACTATTGGCTTTCAACTGCATCTTGAGGAGAAGAGAGATGAGCATGGCTTTCAAGGGTGGATGTGCCTGCGGTGCGATCCGTTATGAAATCTCCGCAGAACCGATTTTCATGAACGAGTGCCAGTGCCGGGACTGTCAGCACAGGAGC
Organism: Hyphomicrobiales bacterium; assembly: GCA_900468065.1. GTDB lineage: Bacteria > Pseudomonadota > Alphaproteobacteria > Rhizobiales > Rhizobiaceae > Pararhizobium. The sequence continues at coordinate 31,137 of UBTA01000095.1, forward strand.
GGGAGCGGACATGGCTCCTATATGACATTCGCCGGCCGGAAGGATGTGAAGCTTCAAGGGGAGGCGAGAGAGTGGGACGTTGCTGGCGATAGCGGCGGCATCAAGCGTCACGCCTTTTGTCCCACCTGCGGTTCGCCGGTCTATCTGACCTTTGCGGCAATGCCGGATCTGTTCACGGTGCATGCCGCAAGCCTTGATGATCCCAGCCGGTACAAACCGCAAGCGGTGACTTATCATGTGCGCGGTCATGCCTGGGACCACCTTGATCCGGATCTACCGAAATTCGACAGAATGCCGCCGGCGTAACGATCCGGTATGATGATAAGGTGTCTGCTTTGCATCGGAAGCGTCAATGGCGCTTCCCTCACGGCGCAACCGCCGCTAGAGTTCCCATCGGCGTCACTGAGTTGACGGGGATGGGATAAGCATGAAGATAATGATTGCGGAGTTCGCTGCGGCGGCCTTCGTTCTGTTTGCTCGCGCGATCACAGCGGTTCGCGCCATCTGGCCGGAGCATGGACTGCCGTCGCGGCCTTGCGTCTATTTTGCCAATCATTCCAGCCATGGCGATTTTGTCCTCGTCTGGGCGGTGCTGCCGCCGCGGCTGCGAAAACAGGCGAGGCCAGTGGCCGGTGCCGAGTATTGGCTGAAATCGAAGGTCAGTACCTTCATCGGCCGTGATGTCTTCAACGCTGTGCTGATCGAGCGCGAACGGGAAAACCGCACGCAGGACCCGATCGCGCTGATGACGACAGCGATCGACGAAGGCTCGTCGCTGATCCTCTTTCCCGAGGGCACGCGCAACCAGACGGATGCACGGCTTCTCCCTTTCAAGAGCGGCCTCTTTCATCTGGTCTCGGCGCGGCCGGATGTCGATCTGGTGCCCGTGTGGATCAACAATCTCAACCGTGTCATGCCAAAAGGCGAGATCGTGCCGATACCGCTGATCTGCACCGTCACCTTCGGCGACGCTCTGCGCATCGCGCCCAACGAGGGCAAGGACGCCTTTCTTGAGCGAACGCAGGCAGCACTTCTGGCCTTGGCTCCAAAACCCTTGGGAAGCGGCGAATGAATACGGCAAGCTCCGACCTTCTGACCTTGGTTTTCGGTATTTTCGGCGTGCTGATCTTTGCCTCTGCAATCGGCTATGTGCTGCAGTGGCGCTTTGCCGCCGCTGGGCCGAATGCTGCGGTGGACAACCTCAACGCCCGCATCAAGGCCTGGTGGGTCATGGTCATCCTGATCGGCATCGCCTTCATTGCCGGCCGTGCCGGCGTCCTCATTCTCTTCGCCTTCTGCTCCTTTGCGGCCCTGCGGGAGTTTGTCACCCTGATCAACACCCGCCGCGCCGATCACTGGGCGCTGGCCTCGGCGTTCTTCGTGGTCCTGCCGATCCAGTATTATCTGCTCTGGGCCGAGGAATACGGCATCTTCGCCATCTTCATTCCGGTCTATGCCTTCCTGTTGATGCCGATCATTTCCGTGCTGAGGGGGGATACCGAGCGGTTCCTGATCCGCATCGCCGAGGTGCAATGGGCGCTGATGATCTGCGTGTTCTGCGCTTCGCATGTGCCGGCGCTGCTGACGCTGACCATCCCCGGCTATGAGGGGCGAAACGTGCTGCTGATCGCCTTCCTGGTGATCGTCGTGCAGCTGAGCGATGTGCTGCAATATGTCTGGGGCAAGCTGTTCGGCCGCACCAAGATCGCTCCGAACCTGTCCCCCTCGAAGACAGTCGAGGGCTTTGTCGGCGGTGTCATCAGCGCGACGCTGATCGGCGCCTCGCTGTGGTGGATCACGCCGTTTACGCCGTTCCAGGCGGGTGTCCTTGCCTTCATCATCACCATCATGGGGTTCTTCGGCGGGCTGGTGATGTCGGCGGTCAAGCGGGATCGCGGCGTCAAGGACTGGGGCAATCTCATCGAGGGCCATGGCGGGCTGATCGACCGGCTGGATTCCGTCGTATTTTCAGCGCCGATCTTTTTTCACATCGTGCGTTACTGGTGGTCGCTGTCGTGAGGGCCACGCTTCGGCGATGGGCGGGCAGCGGTACCGTGCATGTTCTGTTCGCCTTTCTGGCCATGGGCGGCTGGGCCGGTTTTGCCAATCTTGATCACGCCATGCCGCAACCGCTTTATTCCGGGCTTCTGCAGGGCGTTCTGTCGGCCTGCCTGACGCTGTTCCTGAAATCCGTGATTGACGCTTTGTCCGAACGCTTTACCGGCATCACCCGGTTTTGGGCGCCGCCACTGATCGCATGCCTGGGTTCGGCAAGCCTGCTCACGGCGCTGCATGCGCTGATCGGAACGCCCGAAATTGCCAGTACTGTGGCGGTGCCGCTGCTGGTTTCGACCGGCTATGCGTCGATCTACAATTATTCGATTTCCAGAAGAAGAGGTGCGGGATCATGACGGACACAGGCGACCGGCGGCCCCTGGCGAGCCGCAACACCCGATGGGCCGGCGCCATTGCCAGGTGGCTGGCGGCACGGGCGATCACGCCCAACCAGATCTCTCAAGGCAGCATGGCGGCCGCTGCGCTGGCTGGCGGCGCTTTCGTGCTGGCGGGGCACAGCACAGGTGGAATGCGGATTATCTGCCTGCTCCTGGCGATCCTGTTTTGTCAGCTCCGGCTGCTTTGCAATCTGTTCGACGGCATGGTGGCCGTGGAGGGGGGCAAGGGCGCGGCGGATGGGCCGTTCTGGAACGAGTTTCCCGATCGGGTCGCCGATCTCCTGATCTTTGCCGGCGTCGGCTACGGCATCGGCATGCCTGGTCTCGGCTGGGCGGCAGGTGCTCTTGCCGTGCTTACGGCCTATGTCCGCGAACTGGGCCGTGCCACCGGACAGCCGAGCGACTTTTCAGGCCCGATGGCCAAGCAGCACCGCATGGCCGCGATCACGGCGGCGGCTGCCATCTCTATTCTGGAACCGCTGTGGGACGGTCGCAATCAGGTACTGATGGTAGCGCTGTGGATCGTTGCCATCGGAGCAGCGCTTACAGCGGCTCGCCGTGGCCGGACACTGGTCCTTCGCCTTAAAGGCGCGAGCTAACAACATCCTTGCAGACATCGCCAAACACAGAAAACCCGGCTCAGCGGCCGGGTTTGACATGTCAGGTTGCCTGTTGGCTCTGGATCAGTTGGTACCGAAGGCAGTTTGCAGCAGGTTAAGCTGGGCCTTGACGCCGTTCTGGTTGTCCGGAAGGAAGTTCTGAGCTTCCTGCGGGCGATAGATTTCGCGGTCGAGCAGGGCGACGCGGTTCTGCAGACGCAGCGAGCGGTCGATCAGATCGCGAAAGCCTTCCGGCAGGTCATTCCAGCCCGGTGCAGTGCGGTCGACATTGAAGCTGTCGAGGCGGACCTTGTTCTTTTCCGACAGAACCTGTTCGCGGTTCATTTCGCCATTGTTGACGGCGCGCTGCAGCAGCAGCCAGGAAGCCATCTGCATCAGGCGCGTAGTGAGGCGCATCGATTCTGCTGCATAAAGCACGGATGCCATGCGTGGCAGCACTTTTGATGCAGTGCGGCCGGGACCATCGAGATAGCTTGCCGTTTCTTCAACCAGGCCCATGCCTTCAGCGTACAGCACCTTGAACTGCGCCGAAGACGCAGCGTGCCCCGCGAAGCTCACAGTATTCAATCCCCGTTCGGACATGGTTTGATTCCCTGGTTAAACGCATCGACTTGGTCAGGTAACGGATGGGTTAACAAAAAGTTTCCTGCCGCCCGTTTGATAGTTTGAACATGATCCCATAGCGCATTCCGCGCAAGCCTATTCTTAAGAAAGGGTTAATCTCCACAATTCTCTGCAAGTTGTGGAAAAAAAGACAAAAAAAGAGCCGCAAAAGCGGCTCTCAAGGTAAAACAGGGAGAAAAATCAGACCATTCGCCAATGGTGAAATGTCTGAGTCCAGAGCGATCCGGATAGCTCAGTAATACCTTATAATGCTTAATGATGTGTTTCGACGGCCGGAATCGAGGCGAAATGTTGCCTTGTTTTCAATGGCTGGGCGCCCTGACCTTCCTCCGGAATGTAGAACTATTAACGAAAGAAGCTTTCGGCGGCCGATTTGCTTGCCGACTTTCTTTCTCGCTCGGCTTCCAGCCGCTCGATCTCCTGTTTCAGCAAGTCGATGCGCAGGGAAAGTTCGTCGGCCGATAGCAATGCGAGATCTGAACCGATCTCATGGGCCAGCTGTTTCTTCGGGCGGTCATCATCAAACAGGCTCATTGCGGCTTCCTCTCCGGCTCTTCGCCATTCGGTTCCTCATCAAACGGGGCTGCCCGCGGCGACAGTTGCAAGCTCTCGGGCGTCGTCAGCGTGCCGGGGTTGATAGTCGAGTAGGCATCGCGTTCGGACGCCGGCACGGCGGCGCGCATGCGGCTGCGGAAGATCGCGTAAGCCGTGATCAGCACATGGGCGCAGGCGGTAATCATGAACAGGCCGTAGGGTCCCGTCACGGTCATGATCGGGCCGCCGATTGTCGGGCCGATGATCGTGCCGATGCCGTAGAGCAGGAGCAGCCCGCCGGAGATCTTGACGAAATCCTCGGGCGTCGCAAAGTCGTTGGCATGCGAAACGGCGATCGGATAGAGCGCGTTGGCGGTGGCACCATAAATGCCGACAAGGGTGATCAGCATGATCACATGGGTCGGTTCGATCAAGAAGATCAGTGTGCCGGCGACGGCCGCGACGGCGGCAAGCGCTGCCAGAACATAGCGGCGGTCGATCATGTCGGACAGGCGGCCGGCCGGAAACTGCATCACCGCGCCTGCAAAGATCGTCGTACTCATCATCAGCGCGACATTGCTGTCGGTCAGACCGACCTGGCGGCCGAAGACGGCGCCGAGCGTACCGTAGGCCCCGTTGGCAATGCCGACCAGCAGGATGCCGAGGAAGGATATCGGCGAATTGCGATAGAGGCCGCGCAGGTCGAGGCTGACCTGCTTCAGCGGCTGTGGCGAAGCGGCGGTCGAAAGCAACGTGGGCAGCATGGCCAGGCAATAGACGATGCCGCAGATCATGAAGAACGTCGTTCCCCCGGTGTCGCCGAACGGGATCATCAACTGGCCGCCGACGACGCCCATCAGGGTGATGGCGATATAGAGCGAGAAGATCGCGCCGCGGCTTTCATTGGTGGCGCGCTCGTTCAGCCAGCTTTCGATGATCATCGACGTTCCGGCGGTCGAAAAGCCGGTAAAGGCGCGCAGCACCACCCACCAGATCGGATCGACCAGCAGGCCGGTCAACAGCGCGATGATGGCGAGAAGGGCGGCAAAGCCGCTGAAGGCGCGCACATGGCCGGCGCGCTTGACGATCGTCGGGGCCAGCAGGCAGCCGAGCACGAAGCCGCTGGCCCAGGAAGTGCCGAGCAGGCCGAGCAATGTGGTCGAATATCCTTCCGTCGTGCCGCGCACCGGTAGCAGCAGGCTGTGCAGGCCGTTTCCGAGGAAGAGAAACAGCGTTCCAAGCAGGAGTGCGGCGACAGGAAGAAGGTTTTTTCGCATGTGAAATCCGCTGGTTCCGGGCTGCGGTTAAGGGTAGGGCGATGCCGCCATAATTGCCAGCCGGAATTTTTCATTGAGTGAGAATGCAAAAGACGCTCTAACCCAGATCGCGCGCAAAAGTGACGCGGGTGTGACGGGCCGGAAGCGTCCCTAAGCTCTTTTCAACAAATGAGAAAACAATGTCGAAAGCGTTAACGGTTCTGCTGCTTTTGGCGATGCTGATCCAGGTGTTGAAGCCGCTCAACCTTCCCGGGCTGCGCCATCGCCGTGACTTCTGGAAGATCGCCGTGTTTGCGATCGCGGTGATGATGATAACGGTGCTGATCCGGCCCTGAAACTTTGCTTAAAACCCCCCGCCGCCAGTCTTGCCGTTTCACAACGGTGCGTTAAATCCCGTCCGTTGGTGAAACAATTGACCTGTGTTGCGGTTGGCGTGAAAGGGCTTGGCCATGAGCCTCGGACGGATTGAAGCTCGAAACGATGAAGACGAATTCGAGTTTCTGGGTAATGGGGGGGAGCTGGGCAGGCTCATCCGGAACCTTGACTGGGCTTCGACGCCTCTTGGTCCGGCTGGCGAATGGCCCGGCTGTCTGAAGACGGCAACGTCGCTTTTGCTCCAATCTCCCGTACCCATCGTCATGCTTTGGGGAAAGGAAGGCGTGATGATCTATAATGACGCCTATTCCATCTTTGCCGGTAGGCGCCACCCGCAACTTCTCGGCTCGAATGTCCGCGAGGGCTGGGCGGAGGTCGCCGATTTTAATGATAATGTCATGAAGGTTGGCCTTGCCGGCGGCACGCTTGCCTATCGTGATCAGGAACTGACGCTGCACCGCAAGGGTCTGCCGGAACAAGTTTGGATGGATTTGGACTACTCGCCCGTCCTCGACGAAAGCGGAAAGCCGGCCGGCGTCATTGCCATCGTGGTTGAAACTACCGAGCGTGTTCTCGCCGACAGGCGCAATGCCGCTGAACATGAGCGGCTTCAGCAGTTGTTCGAACAGGCTCCTTCCTTCATGGCGATGCTGGAAGGCCCCGAGCACCGGTTCGAATTGGTCAATCCGGAATATCGCAAGCTGATCGGTGAACGTGACGTTCTGGGGAGGCCGGTTAGCGAAGCCCTTCCGGAAATCACTGGTCAGGGTTTTGTCGATTTGCTGGATACGGTCTTTGAAACCGGTAAGGCGGTGAGCCGCTTTTCTGAAAAAGTGCTGCTGCAAAGATCAGGCGAAGCCGTTGAAGAGCGATATCTCGATTTCGTCTATCAGCCGATCAAGAATGACGATGGCGAGGTCACCAATATCTTTGTGCAGGGATCGGATGTGACGCAGCGGGTGCGCGCGGAAAACCATCAAAGGTTGCTGGTCAATGAGCTCAATCACCGGGTGAAGAACACACTGGCTTCAGTGCAATCCATCGTCATGCAAACCTTGCGCGGCACTCATACGATGGAGGAGGCAAGCGGCGCGATCAGCGCGCGCATTCTGGCCCTGTCTGCTGCCCATAACATTCTGACGGATGAAAACTGGGACGGGGCAGATCTTTCCGTCATCGTGGCATCGTCGATTGACGCTTTCGATGGTCCTGCCCAGGATCGATTCCGGATCAGAGGCCCGCATGTCCGGCTTGGAGCGAGGGCAGCGCTGACGATGTCGCTTGCCCTTCACGAACTGGCGACGAACGCCGTCAAATATGGAACGCTCTCGAACGAAAAAGGGTTTGTGGCCATCGACTGGTCGGTGAGCCGGCGGGGCGATGATGGCGCTTTCATGCTGACCTGGCGCGAGATCGGTGGACCGTCTGCACCGGTGTCGGACCGCAAAGGCTTCGGGTCGCGCCTTATCCTGCGGGTTTTGCCGATGGAACTGGGCGGAACGACCCGGATCGACTATGGCGTTGACGGGTTTGTCTTCACGCTGGACACAACGCTGAAAGCCCTCGAAGAAAGCACTTCCGGTGGATAAACAAGCTAAAAAACGCGTTCTTCTGGTCGAGGATGAAGCCCTCGTCGCCATGCTTGTGGAAGATTACCTGACAGATCTCGGCTTTGATGTGGTTGGTCCTGCCATGCGGCTGGAGCCTGCGTTGCAGATGGCGCAGACGGCAGATATCGACTTTGCCGTTCTCGACATTAACCTAGCCGGAAAGCAATCCTTCCCGATCGCCGAGATCCTGCGCCAGCGCGGCATAGCCTTCCTGTTTGCCAGCGGATATGGCGCGGCGGGGCTTGCGGAAGGATTTGAAAAGGTGCGCGTGTTGCAAAAGCCTTTCGATCGCAGTGATCTCGAAAAGGCGATGCAGCAAGCCGCATCATAGGCGCTTCGAGGCAGACGCGGGCCGCCGCGCGATTGCCCTAGAGAAGGATTGCGCCGCTCATCACGGTGGCGCATTGTCCCGCGATCCGGATGCTGCGGGCCTGTCCGCCGGATTTCCTTGCAGTCACGCCGATCATGCTTCTGCGCCCCATCTCGACGCCCTGTTCGATGGTGATCTCGACCACGGCGTCAGTGTCCGGGATGAGCGAGGTCAACAATGCACCGAGCGCACCGGAGGCGCTGCCGGTTGCCGGGTCTTCGATGACGTTATCGAGCGGCGCAAACATCCGGGCGCGCAAAGCCCACGGGTTTTCTGGCTGACGCACATAGAGAAACAGCGCAAACTGATCGTCGTCCGGTGAGTATCGTCGGCCAGCCTCGGCAAAGGCTGCGGTGTTCGGGCAGGCCTTGCCAAGCGTTTCGAGATCGGCCAGTTCGGCAATCGCGAAGGGCAGGCCGACGGAGGCGATAATGGGCGCGTGAGTAGCGAGGGATATCTCCAGTGTTTCGATCGAGGCGCAGCGAGCGATGGTTTCGGTGTCGATCTGCGGTCCGAGCGATAGTGATTGCGGGGCGAAAATACCGGCGCCAATTACCTGCCCGCCAGCATCGCGCGTCAATGCCGCTTCGACGATCCCCGCCTTTTCCTCGAACCGGAGCACATCGCCAACTGGTCGGCCGAATATCTCGTCCTGGCGGCCAAGCACGAAGGCCGTGCCGACATTGGGATGACCGGCAAACGGGATTTCCATGGTCGGGGTGAATATCCGGACCTGCGCCGTGTTGGCGGGATCTTGCGGCGGCAGCACGAAGGTGACTTCGGAATAGCGGAATTCGGTGGCGATAGCCTGCATCTGCGCATCGATGAGACCGCGTGCATCCGGGATCACCGCGAGCTGGTTACCGGAAAACCGCGCGCTGGTGAAGACATCGACGGTGACATAGGCAACGCTGTTCATGATGGTTTTTCCTTCGCCAGGCTGATCCGCATGTCAGAGATACCGTGCGCCAAGGGCCAAACGAACAAGGTTCTTGTCACCCTGACAATCGAAGGAGCATCATGGACTTTGCGCCATAGAAAAAGCCCGGCCGCTTGCGCGGGCCGGGCTTCCTCCCCCTCCGTAACTGTGATTTTACGCGGCTTTTTCGAGTTCTTTCTTCCAGCCGCCCTTGGCGGCAAGGCTGCACATCTCGGCGCGGTGGCTGAAGGCGCGCTGGCCGGCGGCGACGTTTTCCGGCTTGCCGCCCCAGGCGTTGAGCGCCTCGGTCTGCAGGGCGCGGCCGTAGGAGAAGGTCATGCCCCAGGGAAGGTCGAAACCGGCCTTCATGGCGGAGAGATGCGCCGTTGCCTCTTCGGTGGACTGGCCGCCGGACAGGAAGGCGATGCCGGGAACCGCTGACGGGACGGTGCGCTTCAGAACCTTGATCGTGCGCTCGGCAACTTCGGCGACCGAGGCTTTGCGTGCCTTCTTGCCGTCGATGACCATGCTTGGCTTGAGGATCATGCCTTCGAGACTGACGCGGGCGTCGCTCAGTTCTTCGAAGACGATGCGTAGCGTCTCTTCGGTGATTTCTTCCGAGCGCTCGATGGAATGATTGCCCGGTGCGCCGTCCATCAGCACTTCCGGTTCGACGATCGGCACGATGCCGGCTTCCTGGCAAAGGGCGGCGTAGCGGGCGAGCGCCTGCGCGTTGGCCTTGATGGCGCCGAAGCTCGGCAGGGTGTCGGAAACGGAGATCACACCGCGCCATTTGGCAAAGCGGGCACCGGCATCGTAATAGGTCTTCAGGCGTGCTGCGAGGCCATCGAGACCTTCGGTGATCGTCTCGCCCGGGAATTTTGCCATTGGCTTGGCGCCGGTATCGACCTTGATGCCGGGAACGGCACCGGCGGCGCGGATGACATCGACGAGCGGGGTGCCGTCGGCGGCCTTCTGGAACAGGGTTTCCTCATAAAGGATAACACCGGAAATATAGGCCTTCATCGCCTCGTCGGCGCGAAACAGCATCTCGCGATAATCGCGGCGCGACGTTTCCGTCGATGTCAGGCTGATCGTCTCGAAGCGCTTGCCGATCGTTGCGGTGGATTCGTCGGCTGCCAGTAGACCCTTGCCGGTGGCGACCATGGCGGCTGCAATGTCTTCCAGTCTTTCGCTCATATGCGTTCTCCTTACTGTCCTGATGGATCGCGGATAGCAGAAGAATACGGCAACGAAAATGGAAGTTAAATTGTTTAAAACGATTAAAATAAATTTAATCGTTTGAAAGATTGGGATTATTTTGCGGTGCATCCAAAAGCGGGTGCGCTGCAACGAAAAACCCCGGCACGAAGCCGGGGGCTGAAAAGACGATTGGTGTTCGTTCAAGCGCTTGCGCTTACTTCTGCTGGTGCAGAATATCGACACCTGGCAGCGGCTTGCCTTCCATCCATTCGAGGAAGGCGCCACCGGCGGTGGAGACGTAGGTCAGGTCATCGGCAACGCCGGCGTGGTTCATCGCCGAGACCGTATCGCCGCCGCCGGCAACCGAGACGAGAGCGCCGCTCTTGGTGCGGGAAGCCGCATGTTTGGCAACGGCGACGGTTGCCTTGTCGAACGGAGCGATTTCGAATGCGCCGAGCGGGCCGTTCCAGACCAGCGTTTCGGCCTTGCTCACCCACTCGTTGATCGCGGCAATCGACTTCGGACCGACGTCGAGCACCATGGCATCGGCCGGGATCGCTTCGATATCGACCACTTCATTGTCGGCGCCGGCCTTGAACTCGCGGGCAACGACGCCGTCCACCGGCAGAACGATGGCGCAGCCGGCGGTGGCCGCTTCGATCATGATCTGCTTGGCGGTGTCGGCGAGATCGTGCTCGCACAGCGACTTGCCGACATTGGTGCCGCGGGCGGCGATGAAGGTATTGGCCATGCCGCCGCCGATGACGAGGGCATCGACCTTCTTCACCAGGTTCATCAACAGGTCGATCTTGGTGGAGACCTTGGCGCCACCGACGATGGCGACGACCGGGCGCTTCGGATTGCCGAGGCCCTGTTCAAGCGCCTCAAGCTCGGCCTGCATGGTGCGGCCGGCATAGGCCGGCAGCAGGCGGGCAAGGCCCTCGGTCGAGGAATGGGCGCGGTGGGCTGCGGAGAAGGCGTCGTTGACATAGATGTCGCCGTTGGCGGCCAGCGCCTTGGAGAAATCGGCGTCGTTCTTTTCCTCGCCTTTGTGGAAGCGGGTGTTTTCAAGCAGCAGCACATCGCCGTCATTCATGCCAGCGATCGCCGCCGCGGCTTTTTCACCGATGCTATCGGCAGCGAAATGGACGCGCTGGTCGAGGATGTCTTCAACCGCAGGCGCGATCAGCGACAGCGACATATCGGCGACCGGTTCGCCCTTCGGGCGGCCGAAATGGGCGAGCAGGATGACCTTGGCGCCTTTTTCGGACAGTTCGCGGATGGTCGGGACGACGCGCTCGATGCGGGTCGCGTCCGTTACCTGGCCGTCCTTGACCGGCACATTGAGATCGACGCGGACAAGCACACGCTTGCCGGCGATATCGGTGAGGTCGTCGAGGGTCTTGAAAGTCATGGATGGTCTCCGGTCAAAGTCTTTTGAAAAGGGTGGGATAGTCCATCACCAGCCCGTCTTCGTCCACCGGCAGGTCGGTGGTGAAGGAGCGGTCTTCCGCCTCGTAGCGATAGAGCCTGCCATCTTCGAGGCAGGTATAGTTCTGGCCGTCGGGAAAAGGCTCGAACGTATCGAAGGGCACAAAGAGCATGGTGAGTTTGGCGGTGCCATCGATCGGCTTCAGGCCGAGGCGGCGGATCGGCAGGGTATTGGTGAAGGGCGTTCCGGCCAGATCGATATCGATGCAGCCATCAAAGGCGAGGAGTTGGGTTCCGTTGACGTCGTGCCAGTGCCCCTTGCCGTCAGATGTCAGAGCGAGCCGCCGACCATCTGTCGTATCGATGCTGAAGGACATCACGGCCCAGGCTGTATCGCAGTCGATGGTATAGCGCACGCCGTAACGGCGGCCGCCGCGTTCGCCGATCAAGACACTGGAAGCGCGAATACCTGCTTCAGACGGTTCGATCGTCAGGTGTTCGAGCCCTTCCCCTTCGAGCGGACGCCAGCGTACCGTCTTGAGGGAAGGGCGCCGAAACATGGCTTTAGATCAGCTTTGCCATCGCAACGGCCGTGTCGGCCATGCGGTTGGAGAAGCCCCATTCATTGTCGTACCAGGACAGGATACGCACGAACTTGCCTTCCAGAACCTTGGTCTGGTCGTTGGCGAAGATCGACGAATGGCTGTCATGGTTGAAGTCGCGCGAAACCAGCGGCTCGTCGGTGTAGCCGAGAATGCCCTTGAGGGCGCCGTCGGCGGCTGCCTTGATCGCGCCGTTGATTTCCGCAACCGTCGTGTCGCGCTTGGCGACGAACTTGAAGTCGACGACCGAAACGTTCGGGGTCGGCACGCGGATCGAGGTGCCGTCGAGCTTGCCCTTGAGGTGCGGCAGCACGAGGCCGACAGCCTTGGCGGCACCGGTCGAGGTCGGGATCATCGACAGCGCCGCAGCGCGGGCGCGGTACAGGTCCTTGTGCATAGTGTCGAGTGTCGGCTGGTCGCCGGTGTAGGAATGGATCGTGGTCATGAAGCCATGATCGATGCCGACGACGTCGTCCAGCGTCTTGACGACCGGAACCAGGCAGTTGGTCGTGCAGGACGCATTGGAAATGACCAAGTGTTCCTTGGTCAGTTCGTTGTGGTTGACACCGAAGACGACGGTGAGGTCGGCACCGTCGGCAGGAGCCGAAACGATGACGCGCTTGGCGCCGGCCTGAAGGTGCAAGGCAGCCTTATCGCGCGACGTGAAGATGCCGGTGCATTCCAGAGCGATATCGACGCCCATTGCGGCATGCGGCAGGGTTGCCGGATCCTTGATCGCTGTCACCTTGATCGGCTTGCCGCCGGCAACGATGATGGTGTCGCCTTCGACCTGCACCGTGGCCGGGAACTTGCCGTGGATCGAATCGTAACGCAGCAGATGGGCATTGGTCTCGACAGGGCCGAGATCGTTGATGGCAACGACTTCAATATCGGTGCGGCCGGATTCGACGATGGCGCGAAGGACGTTGCGGCCGATGCGGCCAAAGCCGTTGATGGCAACTTTTACAGTCATTTCAGGTCTCTCCCTGTCTAAGGTCTCGATGTGGAAAACGGAGCGCGTTCTGACGCGCTCCGAAGGGGAAAATCAGGCCAGCTTCTTTTCGGCAGCCGCGACGATGGCGTCCGCGGTGATGCCGAAATGCTTGAACAGGTCCTTGGCCGGGCCGGACGCGCCGAACGAGTGCATGCCGACGAAATCGCCATCGTTGCCGATGAAGTAATCCCAGCCCTGGCGGACTGCGGCCTCTGCGGCGATCTTGACCGGTGCAGTGCCGATGACGGCCTTGCGATAGGCATCCGGCTGTTCCTGGAACAGTTCGACGCAGGGAACCGAGACGACGCGGGTCGCAATGCCCTTGCCGTTCAGTTCGGCTGCAGCCTTGACGGCCAGTTCGACCTCGGAGCCGGATGCGAAGATCGAAACCTTGGCATTGTCTGCGGCGATCAGCTCGTAGGCACCCTTGGCCGAGAGGTTCTCGGCCGAATAGGTCAGGCGCGACGGTGCGAGATTCTGACGGGTCAGCGCCAGGCCGGACGGACGATGCTGTTCCTTCAGGGCCTGCTGCCAGCATTCGGCGGTTTCCACCGCGTCGGCCGGACGGAACATCAGGAGGTTCGGGATCGCACGCAAAGCTGCCATGTGCTCGACAGGCTCATGCGTCGGGCCATCTTCGCCGACGCCGATGGAATCATGCGTCAGGACGTGGATGACGCGGATACCCATCAGCGCTGCAAGGCGGATCGACGGACGGCAGTAGTCCGAGAAGATCATGAAGCCGCCGGAATAGGGGATCAGGCCGCCGTGCAGCGTGATGCCGTTCATGGCGGCGGCCATGCCGTGCTCGCGGATGCCCCAGTGCATGTAGCGGCCGGAGAAATCGGTCGGGGTGATCGACTTCATCTGGCTGGTCTTGGTGTTGTTGGACGGCGTCAGGTCGGCAGAACCGCCGAGCATTTCCGGCACGATGCCGTTGATGACTTCGAGCGCATCTTCGGATGCCTTGCGGGTGGCAACAGTCGGTGGAGCGTCGGCCAGCTTCTTCTTGTAGCTGTCGATGGCGGCATCAAGGTTGCCCGGAAGCGCGCCGGCAAAGCGGCGGGTGAACTCGGACTTCTTGCCGGCCTCGGTCGATGCCAGGCGGCCTTCCCAGGCCTTGTGCGCGTCTGCCGAGCGGCCACCGGCCGTGCGCCAGGCGTTGAGAACGTCTGCCGGGATTTCAAAGGCCGGGGCTTCCCAGTTCAGCGCCTTGCGGGTTGCTGCGATTTCCTCGGCGCCGAGCGGCGAGCCGTGGACCTTGTGAGTGCCCTGCTTGTTGGGTGCGCCGAAACCGATTGTGGTCTTGCAGGCGATGAAGGTTGGACGGTCCGACTTCTGAGCAGCCTCGATGGCTGCAGCAATCTGGTCCGGATCATGACCGTCGACGCGGATCGTGTTCCAGTGAACGGCCTGGAAGCGAGCGATCTGGTCGGTCGAATCCGACAGCGAGACGGCGCCATCAATGGTGATGTTGTTGTCGTCCCAGAACAGCACCAGCTTGTTGAGCTTGAGGTGGCCGGCAAGCGCGATGGCTTCGTGGCTGATGCCCTCCATCAGGCAGCCGTCGCCGCAGAGAACATAGGTGCGATGGTTCTGCAGGTCGCTGCCGAACTCTTCTTCGAGCTTGCGCTCGGCGATCGCCATGCCGACGGCATTGGCAATGCCCTGGCCGAGCGGACCGGTGGTGGTTTCGATGCCCGAGGCATGGCCGTATTCCGGATGGCCGGCGGTCTTGGAGCCGAGCTGGCGGAACTGCTTGATGTCCTCGATGGTCATGTCCTCGTAGCCCGTCAAATAGAGCAGCGAGTAGAGCAGCATCGAGCCATGGCCGGCTGACAGGACGAAACGATCGCGGTCTGCCCAGAGCGGCGCCTTCGGATCGAATTTCAGGTAACGGGAGAATAGCACCGTTGCCACGTCGGCAGCACCCATGGGCAGGCCGGGATGGCCGGAATTGGCCTTTTCGACGGCATCCATGGAGAGGAATCGGATTGCATTTGCCATCCGGTCGTGATTTTCGCGAGAGATCATTGTCTGTTCCGCTTGAGTTCGGTGGACAGGGGACGGTCTCTATCCTCCAAAGACCGTATGAGAAGCGGCTGACACATAGCACCTGCTTCGACGGAGTCAACAAATACGGGCTTTTTGACTGGGCCGGAAGGTGCTTTTTGAGGGTGTTTCCTGCCTAATCCATGCAAGCAGGCATGAACTATGCTAATCGATTTAAAATTCCGTGATCCACAGGTTACGCAGCCCGTGCAAGCGGTTGGCGTTGTGGAGACTTGCCGAATGGGTTTATTAGTGTGATTGGCTTGAAATACAGGCTCCGGGCGGCGATTCGACGCGGCCTGGCGCGTATCAGGAAAGCGTGATGGCGGCAGGAAAGACAGTCAAGGCGGCGATCGACGAGTTGCGTAGCGCATTGAGCAGCCTCGAGAATGCCATTGATGGGCGGTTCGACCGGGAGCGGGATCGCGGCGAGATCGAAGGCGAAGTGCGGCGTGTCAACACCGACCGGTCACGGCTCGCCCAGGAACTCGACCAGTCGCAATTCCGGGCAAACCGCCTCGAAGAAGTCAACCGCGAAGTCTCGCGCCGTCTGGTGACGGCCATGGAAACGATAAGGGCAGTGCTGGACCGCTAAGGCGTGGTCGGCCTGCGGGTCAGGTGACGTATGGCACAAGTAACGGTGACGATCGACGGCAAGGCCTATCGCATGGCATGCGAGGAGGGCCAGGAAGATCATCTGACCGAGCTGGCCACCCGCTTCGACCAGTATGTCAGCCACCTGAAAGGCCAGTTCGGCGAGATCGGCGACCTGCGCCTGACCGTGATGGCCGGCATCATGGTGATGGACGAACTCAGCGAAGTGAACCGCAAACTGAAAAATCTCAACGAAGAGGCCGATGGCCTGAGACAGGGCCGCGCCGCGACCCTGTCGGACCAGCAGAGGAACGAGGACGTGCTCGCTTCAGCTCTATCCGAGGTGACATCGCAGATTCACGAGATTGCGGCCAAGCTCTCCGGCAAGGCTGCTCCTGCGTCTCACTGAATTTCAACAAGTTCTGCGCATGCCACTGGCGCAAGCCGGCAATGCACTCTATATTCCAGTTGCGGTCTGCGCTTCCCGACAGGACACCACAATCCCTGGGGCCATACTCGATCCAAAGGGAGCTGTCCCTGACCTGGCCCGTGGGCTAGGTCACATGGCGCCCACCTACGTTTGTAGGCACCCAGGATCGTAAAAAGTCCATCGGTTGTGTGGATCGCACTTCTTTCCTTCCGATTTCACGTGTCGCGCAGTCCGGCGCGCCACCCTGCTGCCTCTGTCAGCGCGATTTTGTGTACGTCCCTTCGAATGTTACGTTAAGACCATATTGGCCGCGCACGTCATGTTCTCTAACTACAAGTAGCCCTTCGTTTAAGTGGCAGAATATTTCTGTTGTTCCAGCGTTATCGCTGTCGAGAAATGGTTCATGGTGAATACGCATGTAACCCTCATCCTCGATTCCTACCACTTCACCCATCCAGCCCATATTGGGACCAAGTTCGCGGTCGGCACCCCATAGAGCTTGCCCACTGATATAGTATTGAGGGGTTCCTTCCGGATCGTCGGGAAGTGGAGTAATTATGATCTCAGCGCTGTTGTAGCTGGATCCTATTCGAGTGTAGTTGCCTGCAAAAGGGTCCGCTTCAGGGATCGCGAGGTAACCAAAATGCACTTTTTGTGAGAATGCGTCTTCCAGTGATTTTTCTAATTCGTCTCTATATGCCTTAACCTCTGCAAGCGTCAGATTTTTACGTTGCGAGGTGCGGCTGTCGTACTCATCGTGATGATCAAAACATAAAAACGCAAGGTTTTCGCCGTTGTTGTTATCTCGGTTCTGATCCAAATGGGCGATCTGTCCATTTTTAATTGACGTGTCACGGTGTAACCCAAAACAAATGCAGCATCGGCGTCGGCAACGCATCAAAACTAGAGTTTCGGTTTCGCGTGGAATAGGTTTTCTTGCCATCGTTAAGCTTGGTACAATGCGTCAGCGTTGCTCGCAACAGGAACGCTTCCATAGTCCCCATAGCTGAATTACATTCGTGACGCCTCATCCAGCAGACTAGATAGGCATTTTAACTTAGCTGCAGTGCTTGTTTTCGTTTGTAGGCACCCAGGATCGTAAAAAGTCCATCGGTTGTGTGGATCGCACTTTTCCCCTTTCGAAAGCAATTACCCCTGCGCGGCTGGCCGAAAGGCCTCGCGGATGGCGTTGGACATGGTTTCGACGATCCGTTTGTTGCCGCGCGGTCTGGTTTTCATCACGACGTTGGAAAAATCGATGACGTCGTAGCCGTCGGCGGCCGTCAGTTCGCGGCAGCCGGCGGGGATGCTTGAGCGGGTGAGGGGGGCGATGGCAAGGCCTGACGTGACTGCGGCGATCAGGCCGCTGCTGGTGCGGCTGATATAGGCGACGCGGCTGTCGATGCCGCGTTTTGTCAGGCTGCGCAGTGCCAGTTCATCACACCATCCGTTTTTCAAGTAGGTATAGGTGGCGATCGGCAGTGGCTGCCGCGTGTGGGCACCGTGCTGATCGGATGTCACCCAGACCGTCGGATCGACCATCAGCACTTCGTTGCGCGTCGGGCCGCCCGGCTCGAAAACGACGGCAATGTCGATTTCGCCGGCATCGAGCGCCGCGAGGTTCGACATCGAGACGCCCTGCTGCACGGTGACCTCGACGCCCGGATGAACGGCGGCAAACGCGCCCAGCGCCTTCGGCAATGTCGAATTGATATATTCCTCCGAGATGCCGATCCTGACCGAGCCATCCAGAGCCGGAAGCCGGATCGATGCGGCCGTGTCATCCAGCATCGTGACGATGCGGCGGGCGTTGTCCAGCAGCCTTATGCCGTGGCCGGTCATGTTGACGCCGCGCGATCCGCGCTCGAACAGGCTCTCGCCCAGGATATCCTCGAGCTTCTTGATCTGCATGCTGACGGCCGATTGCGTCCGGCCGACCGTCTCTCCCGCCTTGGTGAAATTGCCGCTTTCGGCAACGGCCACGAAGGTACGGAGAAGGTCACTTTCGAGGGGAGGAAACATCGTGCCAGCCATCATGTTTTCTGATGACAGGCATGTTCGCAATTCGTTGGATTGATGTCAATGGACGTCCGATACTCCTTGTAAACACGTCGGAGTTGTCCGGATATGAAGCACGATCACAGAACACGGCGGTGGCCCGCCAGGCTGAGCAGATGGGTTTGGCGCACGCTTGCGCAATGGCAGCAGAAGCGCCGCGCGCGTCTGGCCTTCACGGAGATAGCGCGTCGTAAAAGCGCGCATCTGCTGGATGACATCGGTTTGAACAGAATGGATGCCGGATGCGATCTGCCTGATGGTGCCGAGCGGCATCGTTTCTGGATATTATGAGATCAGGTCCATCCGAGCCGCGCGAAAAACCGCTTCGGCGACGTTGCCCGCCTGCAGTTTCTCCATCGCGGAGGCAAAGGCCTGCTCTATCCTCTCGTGGCAGATATCGGTTTCGCGGGTGATGTCTTCCCGGGTTCTCCCGCGCGCCGCCAGTGACAGGCAGCGCAGTTCCAATGGGTCGAGTTCTTGCAGCATCTTGTCCTTCATGGACATATCCGGCTCCGTATAAAAGCTGAACAGTTCCCCGCATCGCCGGAAGCGGGCACCGAACTGTTTTCCTGATGTTGATTGCAGCCCTCTCTTGCACGGCGGCTAGAGGGCGCGAAAGTGGAACCGGTTTGCATGATGAACAGACTTCTAAAATCGTGCCAGATTGGGAAAAGCGCGCGGGTCCGTCGCAAAAAGTTGCAGACGCGCCGGTTGCGCGGTTCCCCTGTCCCGGCTTGATGCACTAGACATGAACACAGGCAGACGGGAGAGCATGTCCATGACACCAAGGGAACTGAAAGCTGCGCTGCGTGTGGAACGTCTGGCGCTGCGCGATTCGATGACGCCGGAGGCGCGTAGCGAAGCGAGCCTCAGAATGCTCGATCATGCCGGCGATACGATTGAATTTGATTCCGGACAGGTGATTTCCGGTTTCTGGCCGATCCGCTCGGAGGTGGATATCCGGCCGCTGATGGCGCGCCTGCGCGAGCGCGGCGCCCGGCTTTGCCTGCCGGCTATCATCGACAAAAAGACGATCGTTTTTCGTGAACTGGTGCCGGGCGCCCCCATCATCGAGACGGGGTTCGGTACCACAGGTCCGGCGGAGGATGCGCGGGTTCTCGATCCGGACATCATGCTGGTGCCCCTGTCTGCCTTCGACAGGACGGGCCACAGGATCGGCTATGGGGCCGGATATTATGACCGCGCTATCGAGTATTTGCGGCTGAAAGGCCATATGCCAAGGCTGATCGGGATTGCATTTGACTGCCAGGAAGTGGCATCAGTGCCGGCGGAGCCGCATGATGTGGCGCTGGATGCCCTGCTGACGGAAAGCGGGTTCCGGATATTCGGGCTAGGAATAAGCAAATATGAGACTTTTGTTTCTGGGTGACATGGTTGGCAAGACTGGCCGGACGGCGGTCTGGGAAAAGCTTCCCGGCCTGATCAGCGACCTGAAACTCGATTTCGTCATCGTCAACGGCGAGAACGCCGCCGGCGGTTTCGGCATCACCGAAGATATCTTTCTCGAGACGATCAATGCCGGCGCCGATGTGGTGACCACCGGCAACCATGTCTGGGATCAGAAGGAAGCGGTCTCCTTCTGCCAGCGGCACGACCAGTTCCTGCGGCCTGCCAATTATCCGGCCGGAACCCCCGGGCGCGGCTCGAACCTCTATTTCGCCCGCAACGGCGCCCGCGTCCTCGTCGCCAATGTCATGGGTCGCGTCTTCATGCATCCGGAACTCGACGATCCCTTCAAGGCAGCAGAAGGCATTCTGGCTGCCTGCCCGCTGAAGGAACAGGCCGACGCGATCATATTCGATTTTCATGCGGAGGCGACCAGCGAAAAGCAGTGCTTTGGCCATTTCGTCGATGGCCGCGCCAGCTTCGTCGTCGGTACCCACACCCATGTGCCGACCGCCGATGCGCAGATCCTCAATGGCGGCACCGCCTATATGTCGGATGCCGGCATGTGCGGTGATTACGATTCCTCGCTTGGCATGGAAAAGGAAGAGCCGCTCAACCGCTTCATCTCCAAGATGCCGAAGGGCCGTTTTGAGGCCGCCTCCGGCCCGGCTACCCTCTGCGGCGTCGGCGTCGAGATTTCCGATCGCACGGGATTGGCCGAGAATATCGCCCCGCTGAGAATTGGGCCGCGGCTGGCCGAGACGATCCCGGCGTTCTGGGGGTAGGATTTTTCCCGCCGCTTTCATAATGTCACGGTTAATAAATGTGATACAAAAATTATGAAAATCGTTTATGATGAAATCAAGAGGAAGCTCAATTTAGAGAAGCACGGGCTTGATTTTTTTGGCGCTCGACATGGAGTTTTTCCACAGGGCTCTCGTTGTCGAGACCAGGTTGAATCGGCTGAAGGCTATCGGCTTCTTCAACGACGGAAAGATATCTGTCGTATTTTTCAGGCTGGGCAGCGAAGGCATATCTATCATCTCAATGCGGGCTGCAAGCCGAATGGAAAGGAAGCTTTATGAGCAGTGCCAAGAGTTTTAAGCACCATAATGCTCCGCTTACGGATGAAGAAGAAGCCCGAATTCAAGCTGGTATTGCGGCTGATCCTGACAATCCAGAATGGACGGAAGAAGACTTCAAGCGGGCGCGTCCCTTTGCGGAGGTTTTTCCCGAACTTGCGGAAAGCATCCGTCGTTCTCGCGGTCGCCCGATCGTTGAAGTGCGCAAGCAGCAGGTTTCACTGCGACTCGATCCGGATGTCATTGCCAAGTTCAAGGCGACGGGCAAGGGCTGGCAGGCACGGGTCAACGAGATATTGAAGCAGGCAAAACTCTGATCCGAACTATTCCCGCGATGACGCAATCGTGAGCGGCGGCCCGGTAATCCGGGCTGGACCTCGCGTTCTGTCTGTCTATCCTCAGCGGCCATGCCAACCTTGGTTCCGAGAGGTGCATGATGCCGCGATTGATCCTGCTCACATTTGCCGCCATCGCTCTTGTGCATTTTCTTTGGTCAATGCCAGCCCATGCGCAGAGTACCCGTCCGCTAGTCAGCCAATGCCAGGCGATTGCCCGGGCTCTCCCAGACGTTACTTTTGCAAGTTTGAAGCCGCCGCCCGCCTCTGACGTTCGGGCGGCTGCCAATGAAGAGGTTAATATCACCTATGTCGGCCATTCGACGTTTCTGATTGAAACGCCGGGTGGCGTGTCGATCGCCACGGACTATAGCGGCTGGTACGCGCCGCCGCGGGTGCCAGATGTCGTCACCATGAACAAGGCGCATTCCAGTCACTACACACTGACGCCGGACCCGGCGATCCGGCATGTGCTGCATGGATGGGGCGACAACGGGCAGCCGGCCGATCACGATGTCGTGGTTGGCGATGCCTATATCCGCAATGTCACCACGGATATCCGCGCGGGCGGTGAGACCATGGAGCCGGACGGCAATTCGATCTTCATCTTCGAGGTCGCGGGTCTCTGCATCGGCCATCTCGGCCATCTGCATCACGAGCTTGACGATACCGATTATGCCGAGATCGGCAGGCTCGATGTGCTGATGGTGCCGGTCGATGGCGGCCTGACGATGGGGGCGGACAGCATGAGCCGGGTGGTAACGCGGCTGCGCTCGTCGCTGATCCTGCCGATGCACCGGCGCGGCCCGCCGGTCTCCAGCTTCCTGCAGATGTTCGGCGATGGTTTCGACAAGAGTTTTTCCGCGCAGGCGAGCGTAACGGTCTCCATGCGTTCCTTGCCAAAGAGGCCGCTGATTTATATCCTGCAGGGCGTCTGATCCCGGGAACCATGGAATGAAATTTTTCGCCGCCTGCCTTCTTGCCGTTCTTTCCATGACACATCAGGTTCTGGCCGACGGCGCCCCGCCGCCGCGTTTGCCGACGGCGGAAGGTGACAAGACGCCGGTTACCGTGCCAGAGACGAAAACGGTTGGCCGGCAGGAAGAGTTCGTTCTGCCTTCCGGCAATATCGGCTGCATCTATACGCCTGAAGGTGGGACGGAGGTCTATCACCCAGCGGACGGCGGTCCGGAGCTTTCCTGCGACCGCGTCGAACCGCGTTATGTCCGCGCGACATTGTCCCGCAAAGGGGCTGCCACACTCGTCAACGACGTCGGCGACCCGAGTTGCTGTTCCGCTGGTCCGGTGCTCGACTATGGCCAGACCTGGACTGCAGGCCCGTTCTCCTGTCTTTCGACCCGCACCGGCCTTGCATGCGAGCGCAACGACGGCCATTCTTTCTTTCTCAGCCGCAAGCGCCTTGCCGCCAACTGAAAAAAGACCGGCCCTTCTGGACGAAAAGCGCCAATGAAACTATAAGGCGCCCAATTCCAAACATGATTAGCATGAGAAGAGGGCGCCATGGCCGGCCATTCACAGTTTAAAAACATCATGCACCGCAAGGGCCGTCAGGACGCCGTGCGGTCGAAAATGTTCTCCAAGCTCGCACGCGAAATCACCGTCGCGGTCAAGGGCGGCCTGCCCGACCCGACGATGAATGCACGCCTGCGTCTGGCGATCCAGAACGCCAAGGCACAGTCGATGCCGAAGGACAATATCGAGCGCGCCATCAAGAAGGGCTCCGGCGCCGATAGCGAGAACTACGAAGAAGTCCGCTACGAAGGATACGGCCCGGGCGGCGTTGCCGTCATCGTCGAGGCCTTGACCGACAACCGCAACCGCACCGCATCCAATGTCCGCTCGACCTTCACCAAGGCCGGCGGCGCGCTGGGCGAAACCGGCTCCGTGTCGTTCTCGTTCGATCGTGTCGGTGAAATTTCCTACAAGCTTTCGGCCGGCGATGCCGACAAGGTGATGGAAGCGGCAATCGAAGCCGGCGCCGAAGACGTGACAACCGACGAGGACGGCCACTTCATCATCTGCGGCTTCGAGGACATCGGCGACGTTTCCAAGGCGCTTGAAGCGACGCTTGGCGAAGCCGATACCGTCAAGGCGATCTGGAAGGCCCAGAACACGGTGCCGGTCGATGAAGAACGCGCCCAGTCGCTGATGAAGCTGATCGATACGTTGGAAGACGATGACGACGTGCAGAATGTCTACACCAACTTCGAAGTTTCCGACGAAGTCATGGCCAAGCTTTCGGCCTAAATTGCGCTGGTTCACGTCACCGCCTGTCGGAATTGGCAAGCCAGTTCCGACAGCTGGGCATTAGGCTCCTCCTTTTTGGAGAGGATGTTGATATGCAGACTGTGACGAAACTTGCGACACCCGTGCCGGCTGATGGGGATCCGGCAACACTGGATGGCTGGGTTGTTGTATCCGGCAATCCTTCGATGACGACCTGGGCGCTGCACACATCGTCTGACGGCTCGATGGTTTCGGGCTATTGGGAAGCAACGCCCGGCACCTATCACGCGACCTACACAGCCTACGAGTTCGTGCACATGATCGCCGGCAAGATCATCATCACCCCGGATGGTAGTACGCCCGTCACGGTCGCTGCCGGAGATGCGTTCGTCGTCGAGGCCGATTTCAAAGGCACGTGGGAAATCCTTGAAACGGTGCGCAAGCACTTCGATTTCAAGGTTTCAGCCTGATCTAAGATTGAGGTGCTGGATACCCCGGATCTCTCCGGGGTATTTTTTATGCTGCTTTCGCGAGCTTCTGCTGCGCATCCGCAAACAGCCGAACCGATTTCAGCCGGGCGTCCATGTCGTAGATCGGCATGGAGACGATGACTTCGTCGGCGTCCGTCTGGTCGATGAACCGGTCGAGCTTGGTCTTGATCGTCTCCGGTCCGCCGACGACCGCATAGGTCATGGCGTGATCGACGAAGATTTTCTCATTGTCGCTCCACAAGCCGTCCATTGAGTCGACCGGCGGCGGAAACTGACCGCGGGCATTGCGGCGCAGCGCCACGAAAGACTGCTGCATCGAGGTGAAGAGGTGGTTGGCCTCGTTGTCGGTGTCGGCCGCGACGCCCATGATGCCGACCATGGCATAGGGCTGGTCGAGATATTGCGACGGTTCGAAACGCTCACGATAGATTTCCAGTGCCGATAGCAGCATGTCTGGAGCGAAATGCGAGGCGAAGGCGAAGGGCAGGCCGAGCATGCCGGCCAGATGCGCGCTGAAATGGCTGGAGCCGAGCAGCCAGATCGGCACATTGCTATCGGCGCCGGGCACGGCGATCAGAGCCTGATCTTCACCGGCCGGGCCCAGCAAAGCTTGCAACTCGACGACATCATTCGGAAAATTATTGGCGCTTGCCTCCATGTTGCGGCGGAGCGCGGAGGCGGTGCGCATATCCGTTCCCGGCGCGCGACCAAGGCCGAGGTCGATGCGGCCGGGATACAGCGCTGCCAGCGTTCCGAATTGCTCGGCAATCACCAGCGGCGAATGGTTCGGTAGCATAATGCCGCCGGAGCCGACACGAATGGTCTTGGTGCCCGCCGCCACATGCGAAATGACGATCGAGGTCGCCGCGCTGGCGATGCCCTTCATGCCATGGTGTTCGGCCAGCCAGAAGCGCTTGTAGCCGGATGCTTCGGCTTCCTGCGCCAGCCGGCGGGAGTTTTCCAGTGCTTGGGAGGTGTTCGACCCTTGCGTGATCGGGGAAAGGTCGAGGATCGAAAAGGGCACCATGGGAAAAGCCTTCGATGAATGGAGCTGATAGAAACCTATGTAAGATCGAATTTCGTAAATCCAACCCTGCCGATGACGTGTGATCAGGCCGTATCGCCAAATTGTGATGGATGTTTTTGTTTTGTTCACATTTTACTGGCAGCGTCCGGGCATGAGTATTAAGCTTCCCACCATGCACAACACGATTCGTATCATCGGCATCGATCCCGGCCTGCGCCGCACCGGCTGGGGTGTTATCGATACTCTCGGCAATTCCCTGCGCTTCGTCGCTTCCGGCACCGTTACCTCGGATGGCGACATGGATCTGGCGTCGCGGCTCTGCCAGTTGCATGACGGGCTGGTTGACGTCATTCACACCCATAAACCGGACGAGGCCGCCGTCGAACAGACCTTTGTCAACAAGGATGCCGTGGCGACGCTGAAGCTCGGTCAGGCACGCGGCATCGCGATGCTGGTGCCGGCCCGGGCGGGTCTTCAGGTGGCTGAGTATGCACCGAACGCGGTGAAAAAGGCAGTAATCGGTGTTGGCCACGGTGAGAAGAAGCAGATCCACATGATGCTGAAAATACTGATGCCGAAGGCCGAATTCAAAGGCGACGATGCCGCCGATGCCTTGGCGATCGCCATCTGTCACGCCCACAATCGCGGCGGCGCGCGGATGCGTATGGCGGCCCTCGCCGGCTGATTTGTTCTTGACTTGTTCTTATGGTAAGGATATTTCTTACTTTGAAGGAGCATGTCGATGCGTGTCACATCCAAAGGTCAAGTGACCATACCCAAGGACTTGCGCGAGCTGGCGGGAATAGCCCCGAATAGCGACGTGCTGTTTTCGATGGAAGGCGGCAAGCTGACCATTGTTCCCAAAGATGGCCGTCAGGAGCAGGAAGACCGTCTGCGCCTCGAGCGGTTCCTTGATAGTCTGCAACGGCTGGAGGGGACGGGTGATCAGGATATAGATGCAGACGCGCTAATGAACATGACGCGGGATCGCTGATCATGGCGACTTTGGTAGATACGAATGTTCTGGTCGATATCGCCGTCTGCGATCCTCTTTGGCTTGGTTGGTCGAAGGCACAGCTCCTGTCTGCCGCGAAGCGTGGCGCAATCGTCATCAATCCAGTCATATATTCCGAGTTTTCCGTGCGTTATCAGCGCATGGAAGATGTAGATTTGCTGCTGCCCGAGCCCGATTATAGCCGGGAAAACCTTCCCTGGACGGCTGCCTTTGCAGCAAGTGCCGCTTTTCGGAAATACAGGCAAGCAGGCGGCGGACGCGATCGGTTGTTGCCCGATTTTCTCATCGGCGCCCATGCGGCCATTCGGGGGCACACCATTTTGACCCGCGATCCAAAGGGTTATCGCGCCTACTTCCCCTCCGTCGAACTGATCACCCCGGATACTCACCCATGAAGGATTTTGCGCCATGATCGGCAAGCTCAAGGGAACGATCGACGAGATCGGCGACGACCATGTCGTGGTGGACGTGCATGGCGTCGGCTACGTCGCTCATTGCTCGTCGCGGACATTGTCGAGAATCGGTTCGCCCGGCGAAGCTGTGGTGCTTTTCATCGAGACCTATGTGCGCGAGGACCAGTTGCGGCTGTTCGGTTTCCTATCGGCGCTGGAGCGGGAGTGGTTCCGGCTGCTGCAGAGCGTGCAGGGCGTCGGCTCCAAAGTGGCGCTTGCGGTTCTCTCCGTGTTGACGCCGGGTGAATTGGCCAATGCCATTGCGCTGCAGGACAAGACCGCCGTATCGCGGGCCCCGGGCGTCGGACCAAAGGTTGCGGTCCGCATCGTCACCGAGCTCAAGAACAAGGCACCGGCCTTTGCCGGCGATGCGGGCGCAAATATCGGCCTGAAGCAGGAACTCGGCGAAGGTGTCGCCTCCGCACCGGTCTCTGATGCCGTTTCGGCGCTCAGCAATCTCGGCTATTCGCGCGACCAGGCGGCCAATGCCGTGGCAGCGGCGTTGAAGAATGGCGGCGAGGGACTGGACAGCGCCAAGTTGATCCGGCTGGGGTTGAAGGAACTGGCGCGATAGGTTGTTGCTTTTCACACGTCGCCTTACTATTTTAGAAAAGTAAGGATTTTGGCTGGGGTATATGATGGGACATCATGCGACGATTACGTCAAAAGGTCAGATGACCGTACCGAAGGCTGTTCGGGAAGCACTGAACATAAAGCCCGGCGATAAATGTTATGTGTGGGTTCGCGACGGTGAAATGATCGTTATTCCCCGCAACAAGAGTTTTGCCGATTTGGCTGGCATACTCGGTGAGCCGCCGTATGGAGCCGGTGCGACGATCGGTGACTTGTCCGACGCGGCTGCCGATGGCGCAACCAAGCATGTGATGCGTTCCATTCGGCAGGCAGACGCGGAGTGATGGCGCGCATCGGTGTGGACACTAACATCCTGGTTCGCCTCTTTGTGAAGGACGATGTCAGGCAATTCGCATCTGTTGCTCGATTGGTTACTACTCTTAAGGACGACGATGTATTTTTTATCAATATCGTCGTCCTGATCGAGACATTGTGGACGCTGAGCAGACAATACGGTTACCAAAAGTCTCAACTTTTGGCTTTGGCCCAGGCGCTTCTGGAGCGTAGTGACCTGGAGATTGACCAATATGAAATCGTCGGCAATGCGATCAATATATCGAGACTTTTGGGCGCGGACATATCTGATGCCCTGATCGGTGAATTGAACCGGCTTTCGGATTGCGCCCACACTCTTACTTTCGACGCGAAAGCTGCCAAAACAGTACCCGGAATGGAACTTCTCGCATGACTGATGCCGCACGTTTGATCACCCCGGAAAAGCGCGGCGAGGACCTCGATACGACACTGCGTCCGCAATCGCTGGACGAGTTTACCGGTCAGGCGGAGGCGCGTGCCAATCTGAAGGTGTTCATCGAAGCGGCGAAGAACCGGGGTGAGGCGCTGGATCATGTGCTGTTCGTCGGCCCGCCCGGCCTCGGCAAGACCACATTGGCGCAGATCATGGCCAAGGAACTCGGTGTCAACTTCCGCTCGACATCCGGACCGGTGATTGCCAAAGCGGGGGATCTTGCGGCCTTACTCACCAATCTCGAAGATCGGGATGTGCTGTTCATCGACGAAATCCACCGGCTCAATCCAGCCGTCGAGGAAATCCTCTATCCGGCGATGGAGGATTTTCAGCTCGATCTGATCATCGGCGAGGGGCCGGCGGCGCGGTCGGTGAAGATCGACCTGTCGAAATTCACGCTGGTTGCCGCCACCACCCGGCTCGGGCTATTGACGACGCCGCTGCGCGACCGTTTCGGCATTCCGGTGCGGTTGAATTTCTATACAGTCGAGGAACTGGAATCGATCGTGCGCCGTGGCGCGCGGCTGATGGGGCTGGGTATCACCGAAGATGGTGCGCGCGAAATTGCTCGCCGGGCGCGCGGCACGCCGCGGATCGCCGGACGGCTTTTGCGCCGGGTGCGTGACTTCGCTGAGGTGGCAAAGGCCGAGGCCGTCACCAAGCAGATCGCCGACGAGGCGCTGACCCGACTTCTGGTCGACAATATGGGTCTCGATCAGCTCGACAAACGTTATCTCAACATGATCGCGCTTAATTTCGGTGGTGGGCCGGTCGGTATCGAGACAATAGCGGCGGGACTGTCCGAACCCCGCGATGCGATCGAGGATATCATCGAGCCCTACATGATCCAGCAGGGTTTCATCCAGCGCACGCCGCGTGGGCGTATTTTAACCGCAAACGCATGGAAACACCTTGGATTGCAGGTGCCGAAAGATCTGGAAGCCACTCAGTTCCGCCTGTTTCAAGAGGATGATTGATTGTTGACGCGGCGGAGTTTTGTCAGAACGCTTGGCGCACTGATGTTGTCGGGCGTGGCGTCTGGCGCCTATGCCGTTGGAATTGAACCGGTGGGACGGCCGCGTGTGGTTCGCTATAACGTGGTGCCAAATAAGTGGCCGGCCGGGTTAAAATTGCGGCTGGTGATCTTAGCCGATCTTCATGCCTGCAGACCCTGGATGTCCCCGCGCCGGATCGGCGATATCTGCAAGCAGGCCAATGCGCTGGATGGCGACATGATCCTGTTGCTGGGCGATTTTCTCTCCGGAATGCGGATGGGCGGCGATCGGGTAACATCCGATGAGTGGTCGGGCGAGCTTGCCCGCCTTGCAGCCCCTCTCGGCGTTCATGCGGTCATGGGAAACCATGACTGGATCGACGACCCCGACGCAATGATCTCAGGCATGGGGCCAACGATCGTGCACAAGGCACTGGCCTCGATCAACGTCCCCGTCTACGAAAACCAGGCGGCCCGTTTTGAAAAGGGCGGCGAAGGCTTCTGGCTGGCAGGTCTTGCCGACCAGATCGGGCCGCGCGAAGGCCTCGACGATTTGCCGGGAACGTTGGCGCAGGTCACCGACGAAGCGCCGGTTATCCTGATGGCGCATGAACCGGATGTTTTTCCAACGGTGCCGGACAGGGTGTCAGTGACATTGTCGGGGCATACGCATGGCGGGCAGATCCGCCTGTTTGGCTATTCACCGATCGTGCCTTCGCGCTACCACAACCGGTATGCTTATGGGCATGTGGTTGAAGACGATCGTAACCTGATCGTTTCGGGCGGGCTTGGTTGCTCGATTGCCCCCATTCGTTTCGGCTCACCGCCGGAAATCGTCGTTGTCGAACTCGGGTAGACCATGGCCAAACGAAAGATGATCCGGATGGATGGGCCGCAGAGACAGCGGTTCAATTTTCGCATTGCAGGCCTTGGCTTTCGCGATGGTCATGTTCTGGTGCATAGGGCAACGCACGAGGATTTCTGGACATTTCCGGGTGGGCGGGCCGAGATCGGCGAGACGTCGGTGGAGACGCTGAAGCGCGAAATGATCGAGGAGCTCGGCGTCGAGGTCAGGGTCGGGCGCATGCTCTGGACCGTGGAAAACTTCTTCCGCTACGAGGAGCGCGACTATCACGAGATCGGCTTCTACTACGAAATGGACATCCCGGCGCAGTTTCCGTTTCATCCGAGCGATATCGTTCATCGCTTGCGGGACGGCAAGAACGATCTCGAATTCAAATGGGTGAAGGCCACCAAGGTGGCGCTGACGGCGCTGGATATTCCACCCTATTTCATCGCCGAACAGATCGAGGCTCTGCCGGTGACACCGATGCATATTATCTGGGACGATGGTGATCTTGACAGGTAGATGGCAATGCCATCGAAGATGGTGAGTCATGTCGGGGCGTTGCTAAGCCAGGTGCCCTATCGTCTCTTTGAGCAATTCCAAGCCGCCCGGCTTCCAGCCCAGCGCTTCGATCTTGCAAGTGCTCATCGGATTGCAAGCAGCTATGTTGCCGGCTGAAGGCAGGGAATGGCGACAGCGCGTGACGCGCTGCAGGATCGACAGGATGTCATACGTGTCGATCAGAACATCCGACACGTTGAAGGTTTCGCCATTGATCCGCACGGTGTCCGATTCCAGCATCAACCGCACGGCCCGGGCAACATCGTCGCCATGCACTTCGGTGCTCGCGCGGGGTGCAATCGGCTTGCCTGCGAGATAGTCCTCGAAAAGTCCTGCCCATTTGTGTCGCCGGCCGGGTCCTGCGGGGCCGTAGATGCCGGTTGCCCGCAGGCTTGCGGTGACGAAGCCGTGGCCGCAGAGGGAAAGCAGGTTGCGCTCGGCCTGCAGCTTGACCTCGCCGTACAGCGTGTCGGGCTTCCCGTGCATATTTTCTTTCAGCACCGTGCCGGAGGCTTGCGGGCCGTAGGCGGCGCGGCTGGAGAGGAAGACGCAACGGCGCACGCCGGCGTCGCGTGCGGTCTCGAAAAGCCGCACGGTGCCGTCCAGGTTGGCGCGTTGAAATCCTTCGGGGTCGTCACCTTCCCCACCGCGATATTTTCCGGGCACATGGTCGAAGGCGGCATGAACGAAATAATAGACGTGATCGAAGGCCTCGATCTGGTCCGCATCCGGATCGAGCCGCAGCGGCACGAAAGCAACGTCCTTCGAGAAAAAGCCGGGCTCGGGCGCAGTGCGGCCGCCGACGGTGACTTTGTAGCCGTTGGCCAACAGGTGCTCGACGATGAAGCGGCCAGCATAGCCGGTGCCGCCGGAAACGAGAACGCGTGTCATAAGCTTCCTGATGTCACTCCGGGCTTGGCAGGCTCGGGTTTGGCAGATCGGCAATATGCGGAATAGCCTTGCCGCTGAAGAAAGCATGCCAGAGATTGATCAGCGGTCGCAGTCTTTCCGCTTTCGGATGGTCCTTTTCCCACGGTTTTTCATATTGATAATGCAGTACACTGATCGATGACCAATCCCACAGCGCTGGCATGGTCAACCATACATATTGCAGCATGTTCATCGTGACAGGCAGCCCGTGCCATTCCGGGAAAAAATCCTGCAGAAAAGTCTGGTCGGTGCGCGGCCAGAAGGCATCCGGCATATCCAGCCGCGCCAGCATAGCATCGAACGTCTGCTGTGAGGGTGTGGCAACAAAGACCCCGGAGTTCAGCCGATGAAAATCGGCAAGGCTTTCATAGACGTTGGGTGCGGCCGAAAATTCCGGATAGCCGAAGTAGCGGTCGATGTTTTTCAAGACCAGCGCATCGGCATCGATGAAGATGCAGCGCTCGTATTCAACCAATTGCCAAAGCCGCAGCTTGCAGAAATTGTCGAGCGGCGAATGAAAATCCGGTTTCCGCCCCTTTGTGAAGGGGGCCGCGCTGTGTATATTTTTGCGGGCATGTCGCTCGTTGAAGGCGTCCGACAGGGGCAGGAGGTCCGTGGCAATCAGTCGGCAGCCAAATTCGGCGAGTGGTGTCAGAGCCTGTCCATCAACGCCGCGGGTATGAAGAACGACGATATCGGCTTTTGTCCCCGTCAGCCTGATCGAGCGGGCCAGCGCCGTTGCACCCATCGTGTAATTGGCATTCGTCACCAATGTCACGAATGCATGCCGCGACCCGGTAGGTCCGGAGGGCGCGACACCTTCTGAAGCGGCAACTGGCTGCGTCATGAAACCGATTTCAGCCTTCTTCCTTCCGGATCGTGATTGATCTTGGCGGCGATGTCCTTGGTCCATGCCGAAACAGCTGGTACGCGGCTGCGATCGACGCGGTAGGCATATTTCTTGCCGACATCGACGATTTCCGCAAGCAGGCCGTCCTGCAGCGTAATGGGGTTCAGGCCAAGCTGGCGGAACTTTTCGTTGCGCACGACCAGATCGTTTTCGGCCGCTTCTTTACGCGGATTGGGCAGCCAGGCGATATCGGAGCCGGTGAGGCCGGCGATCATCTCGGCGAGGTCACGGATCCGGTGCGTTTCCGTCATCTGGTTGAAAATCTCGACGCGGGCATCGTGCTGAGGCGGGTTTTTCAGCGCCAATTCGATACAGCGGACCGAATCCTGGATGTGGATGAAGGCGCGGGTCTGGCCGC
The DNA here is from genome assembly GCA_900468065.1 of Hyphomicrobiales bacterium. Classification (GTDB taxonomy): domain Bacteria; phylum Pseudomonadota; class Alphaproteobacteria; order Rhizobiales; family Rhizobiaceae; genus Pararhizobium. The sequence continues at coordinate 63,320 of UBTA01000095.1, forward strand.
CGGTGCCATGCACCGTCAGCGGATAGCCGATCGCCGCCTGAATGAGGAAGCGGTTGAGCACGGTGCCGTAATCGCCGTCATAATCGAAGCGGTTGATCAGCTGTTCATGGCGGCGGGTCTGTTCGGTATGCGTACCCCAGACGATGCCCTGATGCAGGTCGGTGATCCGCAGGCTGTCGTTCTTGGCGTAGAATTGGAACAGCAGTTGATCGAGGCATTTGGTCATGTGGTAGATCGAGCCGGGATTGGCCGGATAGAGGATATCCTGCTTCACCGTCTCGCCGCTTTGTGTTTCGATGCCAACAGGCAGATAACCCTCCGGAATGGCGGCCCCCACCGTCGAATAGCCATAGACGCCCATGGTCCCGAGATGGACGAGATGGGCATCCAGGCCGATCTCCACCAGGGCGTTCAGCAGGTTATGGGTGGCGTTGACGTTGTTGTTGACCGTGTAGTTCTTGTGGCGGTCGCTCTTCATCGAATAGGGCGCGGCGCGCTGCTCGGCAAAATGGATGACGGCATCCGGGCGGTTTTCTGCGAGCCAGTTTTTCAGGAGTTCATAGTCGCGGGCAAGATCGATCAGGTGGAAATGGATGCGTCGGCCGGTCTCAGCATGCCAGATGCGGGTGCGTTCCTGAATGCTGTCCATCGGGGTCAGCGATTGGACGCCGAGTTCGGTATCGATCCAGCGGCGGGAAAGATTGTCGAGGATGTGGACGTCGTGTCCGGCATCGGACAGGTGCAGCGCCGTCGGCCAACCGACAAAGCCGTCACCGCCAAGGACTGCAATTTTCATGCGCCAATCTCCAGTGGGAAGGGAAGTCCTTGCTCGGTGATAGGAGAACATTGTGACAAGCCTGCAATGCTTGCAAAACGCGTTTGGTTCCTGCACAGGAAAAGAATAATTTTGCGAGGCTGGGTATGACTTTGATTGCGCTTTCCGGCGAGCTGACGGATGCCGGACACCGGCTGGTGCAGCGTGTCTATTACGAGGACACCGATTTTTCCGGCGTCGTCTATCACGCTCGATACCTGCATTTCATGGAGCGGGCGCGCACCGATTATCTGCGCCTGCTCGGCGTCGAGCAGGCAACGCTGGCAATCGAGGGCGATACGGAAGGCCTGGTTTTCGTCGTCCATCGCATGGAGATTGATTTCAAGCAGCCGGCCCGCATGGACGATATCCTGACGATCACCACGGCGACGGAAAAGGCTGGTGGTGCGAAGATGGTATTGGAACAGGAAATCCGCCGCGAGGGTATGCTGCTGATCGCAGCCAAAGTGATCATCGCCGTTATCAACGGGCAGGGGCGGCCGCGACGGCTGCCGGAGACGCTGGGCAAGAAGTTCCTCGGGCAGGGTTGAGTTTCAGTCTCCTGCCTGGACGGCTTTCAGCATTGCCTTCGTCAGGCTCTGCTTCCAGTCTTTCGCCGCGGCCCATGGATCGGTGCCGCTCTCCAGCCGCTCAAGAATATCGGGAATATGAAACCGGTTGGCGGCGTCGAGATCGCCCAGTTCGTCCCAGCCGACGGGCGTGGCGACTGGTCCGCCAGCGCGGGCGCGCACCGAATAGGGAGCGACGGCGGTGGAGCCGCGCTCGTTGCGCAGCCAGTCGATGAAGATGCGGCCCTTGCGCTTGGCCTTGGACATCGTGGCGATGTAGTTGTCCGGATCATTGTCGGCGATTTTTGCCGAAAGCCCCTTGGCGAAGGCCTTGGCGTCTTCCCATGGCGTGCGGCGGGAGAGCGGTACGATCACGTGGATGCCCTTGCCGCCGGAGACCATGGCGACTGATTTCAGGCCAAGTTCTTCCAACGCGTGACGAAGCGAGACGGCAGCCTGCTTCACGGTTTCGAACGTGACGCTCGGATCTGGGTCGAGGTCGAAGACAAGCCGGTCGGCGGCGTCGAGCCTGTCGATAGTCGAGCCCCAGATATGCAGTTCGATCGTGCCCATCTGCACGGCGGCAACCAGCCCTTTAGCATCGTTGACGTAGAGGTAATTGGCCATATCGCCGTCAGATTCCTCGATGGGCATCTGATGGATTTCATCGGGAAAGCCGTCGCTGGCATGTTTCTGATAGAAACACTGATGATCCGGGCCCTGCGGGCAGCGCAGGATCGAGGCGGGATGATTGGCGGCGTAGGGCAGCATCCGATCGGCGATGACGCCGTAGTAACGGGCAAGGTCGATCTTGGTGATATCCGGATCGGAAAACAGCAGCCGGTCGGCATGGGTGATGCGGATGCCGAGCACGTCGCCGTCCGCATCCTTCTGCCTGCGCACCGGGAGCTTCTTGTCCGCAGCTGGTTCGACCGGGGATTCCGCTTTTTTCGCTGCCGCTTTTTCGGGTGCGGGTGCTTTCTTCCTCTCGGGTGTCACGGCGGAAGCCTCCTTGTCTTCGCGCAGGCCTTGGAAGGCCCCGTGGCGGATATGACCATCGTCGGTAAACTCGGCGAAATCGACCTCGGCCACAAGCTCCGGTTTCAGCCAAACGGCATCGCGGGCGATCTCGTTCGGGACTGTATCGAACGGCGCAGACTTGCACGTGAGTTTTGAAAACCGGGCGGCCATGTCGGCCATCGTCTCCTCGTCGAACCCGGTGCCCACACGGCCCTGATAGACGAATTTGCCGCCTTCATATGCGCCAACCAGCAAGGAGGCGAAAGCGCGGCCGCGTTTGTCGGAGGGCGAATAGCCGCCGATGACGAATTCCTGCCGTTTCGTGCATTTGATCTTCAACCAGCTGCCGACGCGTCCTTCGCGATGGGGGGCATCGGCCTTCTTGGCGATGATGCCTTCCTGGCCCGCCTTGCACATGGCTTGAAACACCTTTTCGCCATTGCCGCGCACGTGCTCGCTATACTGGATAGCGCGGTTTGGCCCCAAGGTATCCAACAGCGTTTTCAGTGCGTCCTTTCGCTCGACCAGTGGCGTTTTTCGTAAATCCTTGTCGTTCATCTGCAGCAGATCGAAAGCATAGAAGCGCGTTTCACCGCCGGTCTTGATCGCCTTCTGCAGCGCAGAGAATTTCGAGCCTTCGTCTGAAGCAGCGACCGCTTCGCCATCAATTAAGGCTGTGTCGCAATCCAGATCGGCAAACCCATGGGCGATGTCGGGAAATTTTTCCGTCCAGTCGAGCCCCGTGCGCGTGAAGCAGGTGACACCCTCCTTGCCGATGGAAATCAGCAGACGGTAGCCGTCGAACTTGGCTTCGTTCAGCCAGTCGTCGCCGGCCGGTGCTTCGGCGGTCAGGGTCGCAAGTTGCGGCTTGACGAAGGCGGGGGCCTTACCGGAGCGTTTCCGCTCGTTCCGGGGGGCGGTTTTTTCCTCGGCAACGGCGCCCGCCTTGACGTTGGCGGCAGCACTTTTTGCCGATTCCCAGACATGGGCTTTCTTTTCCCCCTGGCCGGATGCGATCTCCTCCATCGAACGGCCGGTTTTGACGCTGGTCAGGTTGTCCGTCAGCAGGCTTTCGCCGTCTTTGCCTGTCTCATCATCATGTTCCTTGATCAGCAGCCAGTTTTCACGCTTCTCGCCGTTGCGCGGCTTCATCCGTACCAGTGTCCAGCCGCCGTGCATGCGCTGTCCATGGATGTGAAATTTCAGCTTGCCTTCCTTCAGGCCCTCATCGGGATCGTTGTCCGGCTCCCACCAGCCGGTGTCCCACAGCATCACCGTACCGCCGCCATATTGCTTTTTCGGGATCGTGCCTTCGAAATCGCCATAGGCCAGCGGATGGTCTTCGGTGCGCACGGCAAGCCGCTTGTCCTCCGGGTTGATGCTTGGACCGCGCGTCACTGCCCAGCTCTTCAGCACGCCCTTCCATTCCAGCCGGAAGTCGTAGTGCAGCCGGGTTGCATCATGTTTCTGCACCAGGAAGAGTTTTCCATCCTTGGCGCGTTTTGGCGCGCCCTTCGGCTCGGCGGTCTTGGTGAAATCGCGCTTGCGGTTGTATTCGGAGAGGGAATCTTGATGCTCGGCCATGACGTTGCCTCAGGCGGACTTTTTCTTCGGGGCGGCTTTCTTAGGCGCAGCTTTTTCGCCGCCACCTTCGAGGCTCTTTTTCAGAGCCGACATCAGGTCGACGACATTGTCGCCGCGCTTGCCGGCGTCGCCCTCGTCTTCGACCTCAATCTTTGCCGTCTTGCCCTTGAGCTTTCTCTGCACCAGCTCTTTCAGTGCGGTCGAATAATTGTCCTTGAAAGTGGTGGCATCGAAAGGTGCGGTCTTCTTGTTAATCAATGCGGTTGCGACCTCCAGCAGGTCGTCGTCTGAGGTTTTGCCGGAAAGGCCGTGGAACATCGGGTCGGCTTTGCGCAGCTCGTCGGCGTAATGCAGTGTCTCCAAAAGCAGCCCGTCCCCGCACGGTTTGATGGCGGCGATATATTCGCGGCCGCGCAGCGTCAGCTGGCCAAGCCCAACTTTGCCCGATTTGCGCAGGGCATCCCGAACCACCCGATAGGCGTCCTCGGCCAGATCGTCGGAGGGAACGACGTAATAGGGTTTGTCATAGTAGATCGGTGAAATTTCCGACGCGTCGACGAATTGCACGAGTTCAAGCGTCTTCTTGGTCTCGAGCTTGACGGCGTCGATCTCCTCCGGCTCAAGCAGGACATACTTGCCGCTCTCATACTCGTAGCCCTTGACGATCTCGTCGGTATCGACTGGCCCGATGCCATCGACAACCTTATCGTAGTGGACAGGCTTGCCAGAGGGTTCGTGGATTTGGCGGAACGCAAAACGTGCGCCGGTCTTGGTGGCGCTGAACACTTCAACGGGAATGGAAACGAGGGAAAGGCGCAGCTGCCCCTTCCACAATGCACGCGATACCATGTTTCCACCTTTTCCATGTGTCGGTGTTAGTGCGGAATATTCGTCGTGTTCGTGTCGCGTGCTAGCAGACGTTCCAGCGCCGCCACGTCCTCGCTGGTAATCACCGGCACCGGATCGGAGACCATGGCCTGCAACACGTCTGGTGAAAGGGCGCCGTTCTCGATCGCCCATTCCAGCGCTTCACGCGTCTCGCGCTCTGCCCTCAGTTGCGCGTAAAGCGCAAGGATGAGGCGGTCGCGATGATCGAAATGCGGCCGGGAGGGGCGTTTGGACGATTTCTTCGGCGTGATGGTGCTCATGGCCCTTTAACGCGGCGAGGGGCGGATTGTTCCGGTGCCAAGTCTTGGCAAAGATGACATTGCAGTGCGGCAAAGTAATACTCTCTTAACCATAATGATGTCTTAATGCGCATATTAGGGTTTTGTGCAGTGCACGTCATCCTTTCACCAAGATTGAACGCAAGAAGGCAGACAGGAAGCTTAAAGATCGGCATGACGCCGGTTATCGGCAGCTGCCGGGTCAATCTTGCAACAATGACGTTTGAGCACCCTGGCTGTGAGCATGTGACTGCTCTTGCCGGGCGTTTGGATTCGGGGATTTGAGAACGATGGAACAGGTTGGATTGGCTGCGGCGACGACAGACGTAACGCTGTGGTCGCTATTCATGCAAGCGGGCTTCGTGGTGAAGCTGGTCATGCTGGGACTGATCGGCGCTTCGATCTGGACCTGGGCGATCGTCGTCGACAAGACGCTGAAATTCGGCAAGGCCCGCCGCCAGCTGGACGCCTTTGAACAGGTGTTCTGGTCCGGCCAGTCGCTGGAAGAACTCTACCAGACACTGTCCGACCGGACGACGTCCGGCATGGGCGCGATCTTCGTTTCGGCCATGCGCGAATGGAAAAAGTCGTTCGAGCGCGGCGCCCGTTCGCCGATCGGTCTGCAGATGCGTATCGACCGGGCGATGGATGTCACGCTGTCGCGTGAAGCCGAAGCGCTGGAAGCGCGGCTCGGATCGCTGGCGACCATCGGTTCCGCCGGTCCGTTCGTCGGTCTGTTCGGTACGGTCGTTGGTATCATGACCTCGTTCCAGGCCATCGCCGGATCGAAGTCGACCAATCTTGCGGTTGTTGCTCCCGGTATCGCCGAGGCGCTTCTCGCCACCGCGATCGGCCTTCTCGCCGCTATTCCGGCGGTTATCGCCTATAACAAATTCTCCGCCGATGCCGGCAAGCTGACCGCGCGCATGGAAGGTTTTGCCGACGAATTCTCGGCCATTCTTTCGCGCCAGATCGATGAGAAGCTGCAGCCGCGCCAAGCTGCACAGTGATGGCAGCGCAGTAAAAGCCTGAGCGGCACGAAGACGGAGATAGACCATGGGTATGTCAGCAGCAGGTGGATCGAAGGGTGGCGGTCGTCGTCGCGGTGGCCGCAGTGGCCGCGGTGGCAAGGGCGTCATGAGCGAAATCAACGTGACGCCGTTCGTCGATGTCATGCTGGTGCTTCTGATCATCTTCATGGTTGCAGCACCGATGATGACCGTCGGCGTGCCGATCGACCTGCCGGAAACGCAAGCCAAGGCGCTCAATGCCGAAACCCAGCCGATTACGATTTCGGTGAAGAGCGACGGCCAGGTCTTCCTGCAGGAAACGCCGATCCCGGTCGAAGAGGTTGCAGCCAAGCTCGAGGCTATTGCCACGACGGGCTACAGCGAGCGGATCTTCGTGCGTGGTGATGCGACGGCGCCTTACGGCGTGATTGCCGATGTCATGGCGCGCATTCAGGAAGCTGGCTTCAAGAATATCGGTCTCGTCACCCAGCCGCAGAAGGGCCAGTAGAGCGCGTACGATGAAGAGCAGTCTCATCACATCCGCTGTGCTGCATGGCCTGGTTCTGACCTGGGCGCTGGTGTCGCTTGGCAGTCCGAAATCGTTCGAGGTCTCCAGCATGGAGTCCATTCCGGTCGATATGGTGTCTGTCGAAGAGCTGACCCAGTTGCAGCAGGGAGACGCAAAGGCTCCGAAGTCCGAAAAGCCTTCGCCTATTCCGACAAAAAAGCCGGCCGAAATCAACAATGGTGAAAATACCGGCGACAACAGTGTCGATCTGAAAACACCACCAAAACCGGAATCCAAGCCGATCGAGAAGGAATCGACCGGTGCGATAAAGTCTGAAGAGAAGCCGCTGCCGACGCCTGAACCGGTGAAGCAAGACACGCCCGAGGTAACCGAGGAAAAGCCGGCATCCGAGCCTGCGACGGAGGTCGCTTCGCTGCCGGAGCCGAAGCAGGAGGTCCAGCCCGACCCTAAGCCTGCGGAGACCCCGGCCGAGGAGAAGCCTGCGGAAAATCCGGATGCCGAAGCCCTGCCGGAGAAGGTTCCGACGCCAATGGCAAAGCCCAAGCCCAAGGTGGAACAGCCGGCGCAGACGGCCAAGACGCCCGACCGCAAGAACGAAGAGAACAAGCCGGAAAAGAAGAAGACATCGACAGCGATGAAGTCGGATTTCGATGCCGACGAAGTGGCGGCCCTCCTCAACAAGCAGGATTCGTCCGGCGGCGGCACGAAGCGGTCCACCGAAACGGCTTCGCTCGGAGCAAAGAAAACCACCGGCAACACGCTTTCCGTGAGCGAAATGGATGCGTTGCGTGGCCGGATCCAGAACAATTGGTCTGTGGTTGCCGGAATTTCCGGTGCCGAAGGGCTGACGATCACTGTCACGATGCAGCTCGGCAAGGATGGCGAGATCATCGGGCGCCCTGAAGTGGTCGCGTCCGGCGGAACGGATGCTGCGCGGCGGACCTTCGAGGGAAGCGTGCGGCGGGCCATCATGAAGTCGGCACCGTTCGATAATCTGCCGGCGGACAAATATGATTCCTGGAGCGAAGTGGTCGTCAATTTCGATCCAAGCTCCATGCTTTAGAACACCACATGAATGAATGGCTGAAAGGCTCCGTTACAATGTTGAAACGCAATCCCTTCCGTTTTCTGATCGCGCTCGCGACGATGGTCACTCTGATGATCGCGCCCGCACATGCGCGTGTGGAAATCAATATCAACAAGGGCAATGTCGAGCCCCTCCCGATCGCCATCACCGACTTCCTGCAGGGTGAACTGGGCCAGAAGATTTCCGACGTCGTCGCAGCCGACCTGAAGCGCTCCGGGCTATTTGCGCCGATCGCCAAGACGGCCTTCATCGAGAAGATCACCAATCCGGATGCTGCTCCGCGTTTTGAGGACTGGAAGGTCATCAATGCCCAGGCGCTGGTCACCGGGCGTGTCACCCAGGAAGGCGATGGCCGTCTGAAGGCCGAGTTCCGCCTGTGGGATAGTTTTGCCGGCCAGCAGATGGCAGGCCAGCAGTTCTTTACCCAGCCGGAAAACTGGCGTCGTGTCGCCCATATCATCGCCGACGCGATCTACGAGCAGATCACCGGTGAAAAGGGCTATTTCGATACCCGTATCGTCTATGTCGCCGAAAGCGGCCCGAAGACGGCGCGCAAGCGGCAGCTGGCCATCATGGACCAGGATGGCGCCAATGCCCGCGGCATCACCAATTCCAACGATATCGTGCTGACGCCGCGTTTCTCGCCGAACAAGCAGGAAATCACCTACATGTCGTTCGAGGGCAACGAGCCGCGCGTCTATCTGCTGCAGCTCGAAACCGGACAACGCGAAGTGGTCGGCAATTTCCCCGGCATGACCTTTGCGCCACGCTTCTCGCCGGACGGCCAGCGGGTGATCATGAGCCTGCAGCAGGATGGCAACGCCAACATCTATACGATGGACCTGCGTTCGCGCACCACGACACGCCTGACCTCGACTGCGGCAATCGATACGTCTCCGTCCTATTCGCCTGACGGCGGCCAGATCGTCTTCGAAAGCGACCGCGGCGGACGCCAGCAGCTCTATGTCATGAGCTCCGGTGGTGGCGGACAGAACCGCATCTCGTTCGGCGATGGTTCCTATTCCACTCCAGTCTGGTCGCCGCGCGGAGACCTGATCGCGTTCACCAAGCAGTCGGGCGGCAAGTTCTCGATCGGCGTGATGAAGCCGGACGGGTCGGGCGAACGCATCCTGACGACGGGCTTCCACAACGAAGGCCCGACCTGGGCCCCGAACGGCCGCGTCCTGATGTTCTTCCGCCAGAACGCCGGTGCCGGTGGCCCGCAGCTCTATTCGATCGATCTGACCGGCTATAATGAGCAACTGGTCCAGACCAAGGGCTTCGCGTCCGACCCGGCCTGGTCGCCACTGCTCGAATAGCATTGCGACGATGCGGCGGGGAATATGGCAAATTTGCCGCTTTCTCGCCGCAAAGGACTGATCTAGCAACCCTTCAAGCCTATTTTGACAAACTGTTAACCATATCCCTTGAAATTGGATTAACCGCTTCCGGTTACAGTCTGGCAACCCTGAATCAGACCATCCAAGGAGACCGGCCCATGAGCCGCATTCACGCCCAGGCCGCAGGCCGCATGCAATCCATCGCCCGCAACCCGATCATGATCGCTCTCTTTGCCAGCCTGGCGCTTGCCGCCTGCGCCAAGAAGCCGATGAACAGCGCCGGTGATCTCGGCCTCGGTGCCAATTCTGCGGCGACCCCGGGTTCGACCCAGGACTTCACTGTCAATGTCGGCGACCGCATCTTCTTCGATACGGACTCCACGTCGATCCGCGCTGACGCACAGGCAACGCTCGACCGTCAGGCTCAGTGGCTGGCCAAGTATCCGAACTACGCCATCACCGTCGAAGGTCACGCCGACGAACGCGGCACCCGCGAATACAACTTGGCGCTCGGCGCACGCCGTGCGGCATCGACCAAGGAATATCTCTCCTCGCGCGGTATTTCGGCCTCCAAGATCAAGACGATCTCCTACGGCAAGGAAAAGCCAGTCGCCGTCTGCGACGACATTTCCTGCTGGTCGCAGAATCGCCGCGCCGTCACGGTTCTTGGTGGCGCAGGCATGTAATTGCCGGGCTGTGTGACAGCCGGACCATTCTTCAAATGCAAAGGGTCGCGTGTTTTTCACGCGGCCCTTTTTCACATCACCGGGCTCCGGCGTGCGCCGCGATTGCACCGATGATCTGCGGCCAATCGTTCCGGTGCAGTTCATGGCCGCCGCCGTCGATCCGCTCCAGTTTCGCGCCCCTGACGGCGTCTGCCAGAGCCTCCCCATGGACGGCCGGAAAGATGGGGTCCGCGGTTCCGTGAATGACGAGGAGGGGAACACGCAGATCGGCTGCAGCCAGACGCTTTTCACCGTCGCCGCCTTCAACCAGGAAGTGGTTGGTCGCGTTCGCAAACGAGTGGGCACGATCCATGTCCCGCTCGATCAACTGAAGCGCGGCGTCAGCATCATGCGGATGGGCCGTGCCGGCAATCATACGCACGTCTCGCACCATGAAATCGACGACACTTGCGCGGTCGTTCCAGTCAAGGGTCTCTGCCGTCACCGCATGGGCGCTATAATCATCCGTGAACGCCGGCAAATCGTCGATCCCCAGAGGGCTTGAACTCACGACTGTGAGCGTCCGGACGCAACCCGGATGGACGAGCGCGACGCGCTGGGCGATGAAGCCGCCCATCGATATGCCAACGATATCGGCGGCTTTGATCCCGTAACCATCAAGGATCGCTACCGCATCTTCCGCCATGTCGGAAAGGGTATAACCGGGTTTTCCGAGCGGGTAGCTGGTAGACAAGCCGGTATCGCGATTGTCATAGCGGATGACAAAATGCCCTTGCTCGGCAAGTTGCTCGCAGAATTCTTCCGGCCACCACAGCATTGAGGCCATTGCACCCATAATCAGCAGCACCGCCGGGTCGGAAGGATGGCCGAATGTCTCTGTGGCGATCTCCACTCCGCCGCGTTTGATTGTCATCTCCGCCATATCTCGTCCTTCAGATTGCGAAATAAAACCGGTTGCATAATGAATTCAGTTTTGGGATTTTACAAGAGGGTTTTCCCCGCGGCCGTGGTTTCAATCGACGCACGGCCGAAAGAGTGGCATTCGGGCTGTTCCTTTCTTTTTTGTCACACTTTGACCGAACTCCGTTGCTTTTTGAGGCCAATTGGAAAACTGTGCGGCAATCATCCAGCGACCGATTTGAATCGGTTCGGGTGAGAGTGGATACACAAACAGGACACATGACATGAAACATTTTGTCGTGGCGGGATTGATCGGCCTGACTGCCTTTGCGGGGTTTGGACAGACAGTGACCGCCATGCCGCTTTCTGCGCTGTTTAACCGCGCAATTCACGGCGAAGCCCAATCGCCGGGCAAGGCGCCGCTGCTCAAGATCCAGTCGAGTGAGGTTGGACGCATCGGGCAGCTCGAGGAACAGATCCGCTCCCTCAACGGGCGTATCGAGGAAATGAGTTTCCAGCTTCTGCAGATGCAGGAGCAGATCCGCAAATTCCAGGAGGACAACGAGTTTCGTTTCCAGGAACTGGAAGGCGGCAAGTCGACCTCGACCAAGAAGAGCCAGCTGGAAACACCACGCACCAACGATCAGGCTTCCGGCACCGCGCCGGCAACGACTGATCAGGCAACGGCAACCGATCCCAACGCAGGTTTGGGATCGGATACTGCTGGTGCCAACACGGGCGCGCCGTCATCGACGCTTGGCCAGATCGTCTTTGACGAAAACGGCAATCCCGTCGCTGCGAACCAGGATACGTCCAGCCTTGAATCAACGCTTCCCGGTGCTGATCAAGGCATCAACCAGACCCCGGACAGCCAGCAGCAGACGGCAGCGCTGGACAATCCCGGTGATCTCTACCAATCAGCCTATGGTCATGTTCTGACGGGCGATTACAGCCAGGCCGAAAACGAATTCCGCAGCTATCTCGAAGCGTTCCCGAAGGGCGAAAAAGCCGCGGATGCCAGCTTCTGGATGGGTGAGGCGCAATATTCCCAGGGCAAGTTCAACGATTCCGCCAAGACGTTCCTGAATGCGCATCAGGCCTACAGCAAGTCGCCGAAGGCGCCGGAAATGCTGTTGAAGCTCGGTATGTCGCTGGCGGCTCTCGACAACAAGGACACCGCCTGCGCCACGCTACGCGAGGTCAACAAACGCTATCCGAAGGCTTCGCAGGCGGTGAAGACCAAAGTAGCCAGCGAACAGGGCCGCCTTGCCTGCTGAGGCGGACCGCGCCGCTCCGCACGCCACCATTGAAGCGGCAAAACGATTTCTCTCCACGTTCAAGACCCCGGGCCTGATCCTGGCCGCTGTTTCCGGCGGCAGCGATTCAAAAGGCCTGCTTCTGGCGCTGCATGAAGCGATCACGCTCGGCGGCTTTTCAGCTTTTTCGTTGTCAGCGTGCACCGTTGATCATGCGCTGCGGCCCGAATCCGCAGAGGAAGCACGCGCGGTCGCGGCTTTCTGTGCTGAAAAAGGCATTCCGCATACCATCCGCCAATGGTTGGGCGATAAGCCGGCGACCGGACTTCAGGCGGCTGCGCGGGCAGCGCGCTATGGGCTGCTGGCCGATGCAGCGCAGAGCATGGCCGCCCTCTGCATCGTCACCGCCCATACCGCCGATGACCAGACCGAAACGATTGCCATGCGGCAAAGCCGGTCGGAGCCCGATGCGCCCGGTCTGGCCGGTATGGCAGCCGGCGTGCTTGTTGACCGTCGCGCGTGGGTCTTGCGTCCCTTTCTCCATCTGTGGCGGGCTGACATCCGCGCCTTTCTCACGGCGCGCGGCGAGGGCTGGTTCGATGATCCGAGCAACAGCAACCGGCGTTTCGAGCGCGTGCGCGTGCGGCAGGCGCTGAATGAGGATAGGCCTTCTTCGGTTGATATATTTGCTGCCGGTAGGGACAGGGTTGGCTCGAGCGCGCGCGCCGCGCTGCTGATCTCCCGGCATGCGCAGGGTTTCCACGGTCTTGTGGCACGACTGGATCCTGCGCTCTCAGCCAGCATCGCCGATCCCGACTGCGCGCGCGCGGTGCTGTCCATCGCAGCTGTGGTTGGCGGACGCCATCATCTTGCCGGCCGCGAGACGGCCGCAAGGCTTGCTGCGTTTCTAATAGACGCAGAGGGTGGCCGGATGACGGCCGGACGCGCGGTATTCGATCGCCGCAAATCCGGGCTCTATCTCTATCGTGAAGCGCGGGGGTTGCCGCAAATCGAGCTTCAACCCGGTGAGCGCTTCCTCTGGGATGGACGCTTTCTCGTCAGCAATACCGGTCCGGACCGCATTGCCGTTCGCGCAGGGGGCGAAACGGCCGAATTGCGCGCGAGACTGATTGCCGCAGGCCTGCCGGAGCCGGTGGCCAAGCGCGCCGTCAAGGCGGCGATCACTTTTTCCCCGGCAACGGAGGGCTCATATCGTCACGACGCCGCGAACGCCCTGCCACCGAAGCTTTGCGTGCAAACCAGTATCGGCCTCTACGACACCTTTTTGCCGTGTTTTGACCTGATGATGGCCAATAGCATCGCCACGCTCTTTGGACGTGATAACTATCTTTCTCCTCCGGTTCACGATGTTTTGACGGAAAAGTCAGGTTAGTCTTGAGTTTGCCTTGGCAAGCCGGTCACGCAACCCTATGTTAGGTGCAAGAAAGCAGCCACAAATCATTGCGGTTTGCGACAGAGGTTCCGGGGAGTTCGATGAACCCTAATTTCAGAAATTTTGCACTTTGGGCAATCATTGCCCTGCTGTTGATCGCGCTTTTCAGCATGTTCCAGCAACCGGCGGAGCGTACCGGATCGAAGGAAGTTCCTTTTTCCCAGTTCCTGAAGGACGTTGATGGAAGTCGCGTCAAGGAAGTTGTCATCACCGGCAACAAGGTGATCGGTTCGTATGCCGAGAGCGGCGCGACCTTCCAGACCTATGCGCCTGCGATCGATACGGCTTTGACCGAGCGTATGGAAGCCAAGAACGTGACCGTGACGGTTCGCCCCGAAACCGATGGTTCGTCCGGCTTCCTCAGCTATGTCGGCACGCTGCTGCCGATGCTGCTCATCCTTGGTGTCTGGCTGTTCTTCATGCGGCAGATGCAGGGCGGTTCGCGCGGTGCGATGGGCTTTGGCAAGTCCAAGGCCAAGCTTTTGACCGAAGCCCACGGCCGTGTGACGTTTGACGACGTCGCAGGCGTGGACGAGGCCAAGCAGGATCTCGAGGAAATCGTTGAGTTTCTGCGCGATCCGCAGAAATTCCAGCGCCTCGGTGGGCGTATTCCGCGCGGCGTGCTGCTCGTCGGCCCTCCCGGTACCGGTAAGACGCTGCTTGCCCGCTCCGTGGCCGGCGAAGCCAATGTGCCGTTCTTCACGATTTCCGGTTCGGACTTCGTTGAAATGTTCGTCGGTGTCGGCGCATCGCGTGTGCGTGACATGTTCGAACAGGCCAAGAAGAATGCGCCCTGCATCATCTTCATCGACGAAATCGACGCTGTCGGCCGCCATCGTGGTGCCGGTCTTGGCGGGGGTAACGATGAGCGCGAACAGACGCTTAACCAGTTGCTGGTGGAGATGGACGGGTTTGAGGCCAATGAAGGCATTATCCTGATCGCTGCGACCAACCGTCCTGACGTTCTTGACCCGGCACTGCTGCGTCCAGGCCGTTTCGACCGTCAGGTCGTCGTTCCGAACCCGGATATCAACGGCCGTGAGCGCATCCTCAAGGTGCACGTCCGCAACGTTCCGTTGGCCCCGAATGTCGATCTCAAGGTTCTGGCCCGTGGTACGCCCGGTTTCTCCGGTGCCGATCTGATGAACCTCGTCAACGAAAGCGCCCTGATGGCCGCACGCCGCAACAAACGCGTCGTCACCATGCAGGAATTCGAAGACGCCAAGGACAAGATCATGATGGGCGCGGAACGCCGTTCGTCCGCCATGACCGAAGCCGAAAAGAAGCTGACGGCCTATCACGAAGCCGGCCATGCCATCATGGCGTTGAAGGTTCCGGTCGCCGATCCGCTGCACAAGGCGACGATCATTCCGCGCGGCCGTGCACTTGGCATGGTCATGCAGCTTCCCGAAGGCGACCGCTATTCGATGAGCTACAAGTGGATGGTGTCGCGTCTCGCCATCATGATGGGTGGCCGTGTTGCCGAGGAAATCACCTTCGGCAAGGAAAACATCACCTCCGGCGCGTCTTCCGATATCGAGCAGGCAACCAAGCTTGCCCGGGCAATGGTGACGCAGTGGGGCTTTTCCGACGTGCTCGGACAGGTTTCCTATGGCGAAAACCAGCAGGAGGTTTTCCTCGGGCATTCGGTTTCACAGACGAAAAACGTGTCTGAAGCGACGGCTCAGAAGATCGATAACGAAGTTCGCCGCCTGATCGATGAGGCTTATCTGGAAGCCAGGCGGATCATCACCGAGATGCACAGCGAGTTCGTTGCGATTGCCGAAGGCTTGCTCGAATACGAGACGCTGACCGGTGATGAGATCAAGGCTTTGATCCGCGGCGAAAAGCCTGCCCGTGACCTTGGCGACGATTCGACCCCGCATCGCGGTTCGGCCGTCCCGTCGGCTGGAACCAAGAAAGACGGTTCCGTCGGCAAGGGCGATGAAGCCGAAGGCGGATTTGAGCCGCAGCCGCAATAGGCGCCTGCCGTTGGAAAATGGTCTTAAAGCCGCTGTGCCTTTGGGTGCGGCGGCTTTTTTGTGTGCAGGGCCGGGTGAAGACGGTTCCGGCCATTCCTGATTGGTAACGCGCTGTAATGATTTCTGATGATACAACAGGATGCTGTTGCAGATATTTTATGGCAAGACGTAGCGATGATCGCCCGAAAGTATGCATCGGCTTTTGAGCAAATGGCAGGCATAAAGGACGCTGGGAATACTGTGGGGAGCCGCCAGAATATGACGGGACCGGCTATGTGTTCTTGCTCTGGCAATGTGCGGCCCTGCTGCGATCGCTGAGAATGACGGGGAGGTGTTGCCGGACGTGATGTCCTGGCGACCCTGCGGGCGACGGTGCTGCGGCACCTTTGAGATGATGGAGTTTTTATGAAGCGCAAATATTTCGGCACTGATGGCATTCGCGGGCAGTCAAACCTGTTTCCGATGACACCGGATCTTGCCATGCGCGTCGGCATTGCCGTCGGCACGATCTTCCGCAACGGCGCACACCGTCACCGGGTGGTGATCGGCAAGGACACGCGGCTATCCGGTTACATGCTCGAGAACGCGATGGTGGCGGGCTTTACCGCAGCAGGGCTGGACGTCTTCCTTCTTGGCCCGATCCCGACCCCCGGCGTTGCCATGCTCACCCGGTCGCTTCGCGCCGATGTCGGCGTGATGATCTCGGCCTCACACAATCCCTTCGAGGATAATGGCATCAAGCTGTTTGGTCCGGACGGATACAAGCTGTCCGACGACCTCGAAGGCCAGATCGAGGACCTGCTCGACAAGGATATGACGGCGCAACTCGCCAAGTCGCAGGAAATCGGCCGCGCCAAGCGCGTCGAAGGCGACATCTACCGCTATATCGAACATGCCAAGCGCACATTGCCGCGTGATGTGACATTGCAGGGCCTGAGGATCGCCATCGACTGCGCCAACGGTGCTGCCTACAAAGTCGCGCCGCTGGCCCTGTGGGAGCTCGGGGCGGATGTCGTGACGATCGGAAACGAGCCGAACGGTACCAACATCAATCTCGACTGTGGATCGACCCATCCTGCTGCGCTGTCGAAGAAAGTACACGAGGTGCGCGCGGATATCGGTATCGCGCTTGATGGCGACGCCGATCGCGTTTTGATCGTTGATGAGAATGGCACGGTCATCGATGGCGACCAGTTGATGGCGGTGATTGCCGATAGCTGGGCAACGGACGGTATGCTGAAGGGTGGCGGTATCGTTGCGACCGTGATGTCCAATTTGGGTCTGGAGCGCTACCTGAATGGACGCGGCCTCGACCTGCATCGCACCAAGGTCGGAGACCGTTACGTCGTCGAGCACATGCGTCAGCACGGCTTCAATGTCGGCGGCGAACAATCCGGTCATCTGGTTCTGTCCGATTTCGGCACGACCGGCGATGGCCTTGTGGCTGCGCTTCAGATCCTTGCCTGCGTCAAACGGCAGGGAAAACCGGTCAGCGAGGTTTGCCATCGTTTCGAACCGGTACCGCAAGTGCTGAAGAACGTCCGGGTTTCGGCGGGCATGCCGCTCGAAAATGTCAGCGTCCGTCAGGCGATTGCCGATGCTGAAGCTGAATTGGCCAAGAACGGCCGGTTGCTGATCCGTCCATCCGGCACCGAGCCGCTGATCCGCGTGATGGCGGAAGGTGACGACCGGGCACAGGTGGAGCGGATCGTCGATGAGTTGATTGGTGTGATCGGCAGCGCCCGCAACGTCGCCTGATATTTTCCTTTTTAGACAGACTTAAAGAGACCGGGTTTTGCCCGGTTTTTTTGTTCATTGTTTCATTAAACGTCATACGTTGCTTGCGGATGAAGCAAATACTTAACAGTTACGGTAAATTTTTGTAGTTAATCGGACCTTAACCTTTCCTATTCATGATCAACCTCAACAACCATGTATTGGGGGCCGGGTTACCGGCAGACCATCAACAAGACGTATTGGAGTGAGGCCATGAAGACTATATTGATTGGCGTTGTTGCGGCTATGCTGAGCAGCACTGCGACCTTCGCTGCGGACCTTTATGAGCCGCCCATCGAGCAGCCGATTGCCGAGCCTGTCCAGATCACCGAAGCCAGCGGCTGGTATCTGCGTGGCGACGTCGGCTATGCCTTTACCAATTTGCGCGGTGCCCATTACTATCAGGGGCCTGACGGCTACGTTCGCGATTTCGACGATGCCGATCTCGATGATAGCTGGACCGCCGGCGTCGGTGTCGGCTACCAGATCAACAACTACCTGCGTACAGACGTAACGCTCGATTATCTTGGAAACGCCGACTTCAAAGGATCAACGTCGGGCGAATGCGGCCTCGGTCCCGGAATCCCATGCACTTCCCGCGATGTTTCGGCCATCGCCGCGTGGAGCCTGATGGCCAATGCTTATGTCGATATCGGCACCTATGGTTCATTTACGCCTTATGTCGGCGCTGGCATTGGTAGCACGCAGGTCCGTTGGGACAAGCTGCGTAATACAAGCTGCGAAACAGCCGATCCAAGCAACTGCGATCCTACCGTCGAACACGACGGCCGCAGCCGGTGGCGCTTCACCTACGGCCTGATGGCTGGTACAGCGATCGACCTTACGTGTAACCTGAAGGCCGATGTCGGCTATCGTTTCCGCCATATTTTGGGCGGCGACATGTTTGGCTACGCCCAAAACGGTGGTCCTGGTTCGGATAAGGGTATCTACGTCCACGAAGCCCGCGCTGGTCTGCGTTACTCCTTTGGCGGTTGCCAGGAAGCTTACATCCCACCGGCTGAGCCGATCGTCTATAAATAAGCGTTCTACGCCCACTGTTTCAAAGGCCGTCCGGTTTCCGGGCGGCTTTTTTCGTTTTTACTCGGTAAAATTGGTTAAGAGACATGCTTAACCTTGGGTTAACCGCACGGTGCGATGATTAACGCCTGCAGACGCGAGCGCGGGGAGACATTCCCAGATGCCGCGCATGGTTTTCCAAGGGCGGTACAATGAACTGGCGGCACACTCTTCTCAACGCATCTGCGCTCACGCTTCTGCTTGCCAGTGGCCCGGCAATGGCGGCGGATGATCTTCTCGATGCGCCGGAAGTCAGCATTTCGGCGGTGGAATCCGGTACACAGGGTTTCTATTTGCGCGGCGATCTCGGCTATTCGGGCTGGACACAGGAAGGCGATCCGTCGCTTCGCGTGTTCGATGCCGGTAGCGGCACGAGCAGTTCCGCTCCCTTCGACAATGCCCGTTTCGACAAACCGTTCTCGGGCTCCCTGGGCGTTGGTTATCAATTCAACGACGTGTTGCGTGCCGACCTAACCGGCGACTATTTCGACGGGCGGTTTGACGGAGATGGCGAAGCCGCCATTGCTTGTGATGGCGAAGCGGCGGGGACCTCTTGCGCTGGGCGTGCCGGAGCCGGTTTCAAGGCGATCGGCGTCATGGCAAACGGTTATGTCGATATCGCTACCGTGGCCGGGATAACACCCTATCTCGGTGCTGGCATGGGTATGACACAGCTGCGCTGGAACGATGTTTCGCTGCGAACCACATGCGTAGCTGGTGCAGCCGCCTGCTCAGGCGCAGCACCTCTCGACCAGACTTTTGATGGCGATAGCAGCTGGCGCTTCACCTATGCCCTGATGGCCGGCGCTTCCTATAATATCAACGATAAGTTGAAGCTCGATGTCGGTTACCGGTATTCGCAGATCGCCGATGGCAACATGTTCGGCAGCAGCGATATATTAGGCCGCGACGATGGACTTGGCCGTCACGAGTTTCGCGCAGGTCTGCGTCTGTCGCTCTGGTAGGTGAGGGGCCAGCAGGTGCCGTACTCATCGGGCCTGCGACCTAATCAGTTCCACGAGTTGCATTTTTCCCGCGATTGCGGCTGAACCCTGAATGGAGAGATGCCCGGTATCGCGATAGATCGCTATACCGTCGATCGAGGTGTCGCATCCGCCGGAGTGGCAGAGAAAAGGATCAAACCGGATGATGCCGACATTCGCGGCGGCGCTGACTGCGTCGAGCATATCCAGAACGGGTTTTCTGGATTGTTCGTATGACGCCCGGTTGATTTGACAGCCATTCATTGCCCCGAGGATGGGAAGCCCCCGCTCCAGCCTTTCCGTACATCTTCCAATATCAAGTCCGCTTTGCGGAGGCGGAGCGATGATGACGATTTTCTTTCCGGCAGAGCGCACCGCGTCGATTGTGGCCTTCAGGCCTTCAATTGCGGCCCTCTGTTGGGCGTCTTCAAGCAAATAGGGTTGACCGGCATCCTTACGCACTAAAAGTTGGTGCTGCGTGGCGTCAAGATATTGAGAGAGCAGGCTGGACAGTACGACGATTTTGATCGAGCTATTTTTTTGCAGGTATGCAAGGACTGAGTCGTTGAAAGCAACGCAGCTACGCGCCCAGTTAATGTCGTAGGCGCTGTTGGGATCCTCAGAAACCGGCGCGACGCCCAGCATGGGGCCGCATGTATTGCGGGTTGCCTGCACGACGCCGCCCGCGTTCATTGCCGGGCTCGCAATGCCGCCGAGCAGATGCATTGCGTAGGAATCACCCCAGACCATTATCTCAGGCTCGTCGGATGTGCGGCATTCCGCGATCGGCTCAAAATTTGCTGTGAACGCACATTTTTCACTGAGGCCATGGTTGGAGCGGCGAAGCTCCGCATAGTTTGTGGTTGGTGCAGTCGCTAAGGCAGCCCCTCTTGAGAGCAAGAGGACGGCGAGGGAGGCGGCAAGGCTTGCGGCAAAAATCTTCACCGGATTGGTAAGCGGCATAAAGCGCAACGGCTTTTCTATCGTGCGGTTGAGGATCACTGCTAATGCAATGGACAACAGCAGAACGCCTGCACGCCAGGCCAAAGGAGGGTGTTCGTTGCCCGCTTCGCCCAGCCACGCGTTGTTCAAGAACGCGAAAAGCGGCCAATGAACCAGATAGAGAGAGTAGGAAATATCTCCGAACTTTCCCATTGCGCCAACAAGGCGCGATGTTTGCAGCCCGGGGTGTCTTCTCAGGATGATCACAAGAGTTGCGACGCAAATCGCGAGCGCATTCAAACCGGGGTGACGCCCGTATTCAGGCACGAACGGAAGGGCCAGCAGAACGGCAAGGGCTGGCCAGAAAGCCGATTTCAGCCATTTCGGAGGGCAGCCGTTCCGCAAGAAGATGAGGGCTCCATAGGAGCCTATGCCAAGTTCCCAGGCCCGGGTTGGCAACAGATAGAAGGCGGCGGCCGCGTTTTTCTGCGCGAGCAGCCAGCAGAATGCCAGACTGGCGATGATGACCGCCATCGTTGCCATTTTCCAGAACCGGCGCGGCAACAGGTAGAGAGTGATCGGAAGCAGGAAATAGTATTGCTCTTCGATGGCGAGCGACCAGATGTGCAGCAGCGGCTTAAGCACCGAGGCGCCCTCGAAATATCCAGACTGCCTGAGCAGGCTGAAATTTGCGGTAAACGTCAGGGCGCCGACGAGCTGCCGCTGGAAATCGCGCATTTCACTTGACGCCAGAAAGAATGGGGCGAGCAGTGCTGCGCCCAGGAACGTCGCATATGCCGCAGGCAAGAGCCGTTTGGCGCGCCGGACGTAGAATGTCCAAAGGTTGAACGTACCGCCTTCAATCGCGTCGCGGATCAGGCCGGTGATGAGAAAGCCGGAAATGACGAAGAACACATCGACGCCCAGAAAGCCGCCATGGGTGAAGCCGATATTGGCATGATAGAAGAGGACAACCAGAACCGCGAAGCCACGCAGGGCCTGAATGTCGGCACGAATTTTGTGATCGTGGCCAGTGGTGTCGTGAAGAGAAGAGGATAGCACTGTACTTAGACCCTGGCGGAAGATTCCGTACGCCTAATTTACAGACTACTTACTTTTGTCAATTTCAATCGCTAACGGCTGGGCAGAATGGATTGCGCCGCTGTGGGTTTTCTCGCCAACTGACGCTCCCAGCGCCAAAAATCTTTTCAGAAACGACACATCATTCTTGACTTCCTGGCCCGTCCGCAATATTCACGGCGGCAGGCCACCTCTCCCTAACGAGAGGCTTTCTATCTGGAAGGATAGCTTTGATGACGACCCCTGCGACACCGGAATTGCGTCCGGTCAACACCCATTTTTCTTCTGGTCCCTGCTCCAAGCGTCCCGGTTGGTCGCTTGATGCGCTCTCTGATGCGGCCCTTGGGCGCTCGCACCGTGCCAAGGTAGGCAAGAGCAAGCTGAAGCAGGCGATCGATCTCACCCGTGAAATTCTGCAGGTACCGGCGGATTACCGCATTGGTATCGTGCCTGCCTCCGACACCGGCGCCGTCGAGATGGCGCTCTGGTCGTTGCTTGGGCCCCGTGGCGTCGACATGGTCGCCTGGGAAAGCTTCGGCTCCGGCTGGGTTTCCGATGTCGTCAAGGAACTGAAGCTTCCCGACACCCGCAAGTTCGTTGCCGATTACGGCAAGCTGGTCGATTTTGCCCAGGTCGATTTTGACCGCGATGTCGTCTTCACCTGGAACGGCACCACCTCGGGCGTTCGCGTTGCCAATGCCGACTTCATCCCGGCCAACCGCAAGGGCCTGACGATCTGCGATGCGACATCGGCTGCGTTTGCGCAGGACCTCGATTTCGCCAAGCTCGATGTCATCACCTTCTCCTGGCAGAAGGTTCTGGGCGGGGAGGGTGCGCATGGCATCCTCATCCTTAGCCCGCGCGCTGTCGAACGGCTGGAAAGCTATGAGCCTTCCTGGCCGCTGCCAAAAATCTTCCGCATGACCAAGGGCGGCAAGATCATCGAAGGCATTTTCCAGGGCGAAACGATCAACACGCCGTCGATGCTTTGTGTCGAGGACTATATCGATGCGCTCAACTGGGCAAAGTCGCTCGGTGGCCTCAAGGCCCTGATCGCCCGGGCCGACGCCAATGCGCAGGCCATCGATGATTTCGTTGCAAAGACGGACTGGATCGCCAATCTGGCGGTTGATCCTGCAACGCAGTCGAACACCTCGGTCTGCCTGAAGATCGTCGACAAGGACATTGCGGCGCTCGATGCTGCCGGTCAGGACGCCTTTGCCAAGGGCATGGTCGCGCTGCTGGAAAAGCAGGGCGTTGCCCATGACATCGGCGCTTACCGTGATGCGCCGTCCGGTTTCCGTATCTGGGCCGGTGCGACGATCGAGACTTCGGATATCAAGGCGCTGATGCCCTGGTTCGACTGGGCGTTTGCGGCCCAGAAGGCGACGCGGTCCCAGGCTGCGGCCTAACCGGATTTAGACCGCGCCAACAGGGCGCGGTCCTCCTCACCAATCAGAATTTTTGACGAAACCAATGGAGGCCTCTCATGGCACCTCGCGTACTCGTATCCGATGAACTGTCGGAAACTGCCGTCCAGATTTTTCGCGATCGCGGCATTGAAGTGGACTTTCAGCCGCAACTCGGCAAGGACAAGGAAAAGCTTGCCGCGATCATCGGCAATTATGATGGTCTGGCCATCCGCTCCGCCACCAAGGCGACGGAAAAGCTGATCGCGGCTGCGACCAACCTCAAGGTCATCGGCCGCGCCGGTATCGGTGTCGACAATGTCGATATCCCCGCTGCCTCGCGCCGCGGTATCATCGTCATGAACACGCCGTTCGGCAACTCGATCACCACGGCAGAACATGCCATCGCGCTGATGTTCGCCGTTGCCCGCCAGCTGCCGCAGGCTGATACATCGACCCAGGCCGGCAAGTGGGAAAAGTCGAAATTCATGGGTGTCGAAATTACCGGCAAGACGCTTGGCGTCATCGGTGCTGGCAATATCGGCGGCATCGTTTGCTCGCGCGCCATCGGCCTGAAGATGCATGTGCTGGCCTATGACCCCTTCCTGTCGAAGGAACGGGCCGAGGAAATGGGCGTCACCAAGGTCGAGCTGGACGAGCTGCTTGCCCAGGCTGATTTTATCACCCTGCATGTGCCGATGACCGACAAGACGCGCGGTATCCTCAATCGCGAAGCGCTGGCCAAGACCAAGCCCGGCGTGCGCATCATCAACTGCGCCCGTGGTGGTCTGGTCGATGAGCAGGCACTGGCCGATGCCATCAAGTCCGGTCATGTCGCCGGTGCCGGTTTCGACGTGTTCGAGGTCGAGCCTGCAACGGAAAGCCCGCTGTTCGGCCTGCCCAACGTCGTCTGCACGCCGCATCTCGGCGCATCCACCACGGAAGCGCAGGAGAATGTCGCGCTGCAGGTCGCCGAGCAGATGTCGGATTACCTCGTCAAGGGTGCCGTTTCCAACGCCATCAACATGCCGTCGATCACCGCTGAAGAAGCACCGATCCTGAAGCCGTTCATCCGGCTAGCCGATGTTCTCGGCGCCTTTGTTGGTCAGGTGACGGAAAGCGCCATCAAGGAAATCGAGATTCTGTTTGACGGATCGACTGCCGGAATGAACACCAAGGCGCTGACGAGTGCGGCCCTTGCCGGTCTCATCCGCAGCCAGGTTTCCGACGTCAACATGGTTTCCGCCCCGGTGATGATCAAGGAAAAGGGCATCATCCTGTCCGAGGTCAAGCGCGACAAGACGGGCGTGTTTGATGGCTATATCAAGCTGACGGTGACGACCGAGAACCAGACACGCTCGGTTGCCGGTACCGTGTTTTCGGATGGCAAGCCGCGCTTCATCCAGATCAAGGACATCAATCTCGACGCCGATGTCGGCAATCACATGGTCTACATCACCAACACCGACGTTCCCGGCATGATCGGCTTCATCGGCATGACGCTGGGTGATGCCGGCGTCAACATCGCCAACTTCCAGCTCGGCCGTCATAATGCCGGCGCCGACGCGATTGCGCTGCTTTATGTCGATGGTGCCGTGTCCGAAGATGTGCTCGACAAGCTGCGCGCCAACCCAGCCATCCGGGCAGCCAAGCCGTTGGTCTTCAACGTCGACTGATCCGCTTGAGCGTTGATGGCTTCGAAGAATTGATAGACAAACGCGCCGGATGACCTCCGGCGCGTTTGCCGTTGATGAAAGTGAATGGAATGAACGCGACAGACCGCAGCTCTCATTGGCGACCGGCCGCTTCAGCGGATATCGACCGCATCTACGACATCCAATGCATCGTGCATGCCGACTACCCCGAGGCGCGGGAGGTTCTGCTCGAGCGGCTTGAGTTATGCCTCATGGGGTGTTTCGTTATCGAAAGGGGCGGCGTGGTTTCGGGATACGTTCTCAGCCACCCCTGGCGCCGGTTTTCGCCGCCGCCGATCGACACCAAGCTTGGGACGATCCCGGCGGAAGCAGATGTCTGGTACCTTCACGATCTGGCTCTGTTGCCGGAAACGCGTGGCTCCGGCGCGGGCGCGAAAGTAGCAAAGCTGCTTGCTGAACAAGCCCGAATGGCTGGCTATGAAACGTTGGCGCTGGTCTCGGTTAACGGATCGCAAGGTTTCTGGGAGCGGCAGGGTTTTTCCGTGCACCGGGATAAGACGCTTACCGACAAGCTTTCGAGCTATGGCAGCGAGGCCATCTACATGGAGCGCGATCTGGGTGGCGAGGCTCAGCGCTAGGATGTTTTCCCTGGGTCTGTCGCCAGGCGCGGGCGGCCGCGTTCCGCCACCCCGATCCCGCCCAGCACAAGCGCCATAGCGACGATATGGAATGTCTGTAGCGCCTCGCCGATCAGCGCGATCGACAACAGCGTACCGAAAATAGGGATGGTGTTGATGAACAGGCCGGCCCGGTTGGGACCGATCAACTCGACGCCACGCACGTAGAGGATCTGCGAGACGAGGGAGGGCAGGAGGCCGGCATAGGCGACAATGACCCAGCCTTGCGCATCGGGCCAGATCATCCGGCCGGTGGAGAATTCCCAGATAACCAGCGGAATACTGCTGACCAGCGCCCCGAAGGCAGAGATCGCGATCAGGCTTTTCCAGTGGATTGCCGGTTTCCAGCGTAGCGCCACCGTGTAGCCGGCATAGACCAGCACTGCTGCCATCATCAACGCGTCACCCTGGTTGAGATCGAGCGAGAGCAGGGTGGTCAGATCGCCATGCGACGCGGTCAGCGCCACGCCGAACAGTGTCAGCGTGAAGCCGGCGATCTGCGCCATGGAAAAAGCGGTGCGGAACAGCACGTAGTTCATCGCGAAGATCACCATCGGGATGCCGGCCTGTTCGATGACGGCATTGATGGCGCTGGTGAACTGCAGCGCCGAATAGAGAAAGGCGTTGAAGGCGGTGAAGCCGACGGTGCCGTAGCCAAGCAGAAGCAGCCAGTTCTTACGGATCGCCGGAAAATCGCGGCGCACCTGTGGGGCGGCAAAAATCAAAAGGACGATGCAGGCGATCACCCAGCGCATGCCGGTCAGCATCATCGGGCTGACATGGCCGACCGCCATCTTTCCGGCAACGGAATTCCCGCCCCAGATCAGGGTGGTGATGCACAGGATGATATAGGCTTGCAGATTGACGGGCACGGTATTCCTTAAGGCGAAGCATGACGTGCGTTGGCGGTAAAAGACAGATGCTGCCGTATCGGCGTTTGCCGGCGCAGCTTTGTCCGTGCATTGAATCAACCCGGACCGAAGAAGGCAAGCCCGCATTAGTGGCCGTTGACGGTGTTGCAGCAGGGATAGGGCGGGGCTCACGCCACTCTCGACGACGATGCAGAGAAGGAGCGAGCGTGCGGAACAGGCATGGATAATGGGCCGATCCGGGCGGTTCTATCAGTATCCTCGGCTAATTTCGTCTTGCGAAACAGCGCGCCAATGCAAAGTTCGGGGGTTAAATGCGGTCTTTACCATGCAAAAACCTCGAATCCCGGCCTAAGCAGGGTCGCTTTCCAAAAAACAAAACAGTATAGATGCGCGGGTTTGAAGACAGCGCATGACTGGCGCCAAGGAAACAGGAAATCTGAAATGACGAATGTCGTGGTGGTCGGATCGCAATGGGGTGACGAAGGCAAGGGCAAGATTGTCGATTGGCTCTCCGAGCGTGCCGACATCGTTGTACGCTTTCAGGGCGGGCACAATGCCGGCCATACCCTTGTGATCGATGGCACCAGCTACAAGCTGTCGCTCTTGCCATCCGGCGTCGTGCGCCCGGGCAAGCTCGCGGTCATCGGCAATGGCGTGGTCATCGACCCGCATGCGCTGCTTGCCGAGATCGAGAAGCTCGACAAGCAGGGTGTCACCATTACGCCGGAAAACCTGCGCATCGCCGACAATGCCACACTGATCCTGTCGCTGCACCGCGAGCTGGACGGTATCCGCGAAGATGCTGCGTCCAACAGCGGCACCAAGATCGGCACGACCCGCCGCGGCATCGGCCCGGCCTACGAGGACAAGGTCGGCCGCCGTGCCATCCGCGTCATGGATCTCGCCGATCTCGACACGCTGCCGGCCAAGATCGATCGTCTGCTCACGCATCACAACGCGCTGCGCCGTGGTCTTGGCGAAGCCGAAGTGAGCCATGAGGCGATCATGACCGAGCTTTCCTCGATCGCCGCCCGCGTGCTGCCGTTCATGGAAACTGTCTGGCTTCTGCTTGACCGCCAGCGCCGCAAGGGCGCGCGTATCCTGTTCGAAGGCGCCCAGGGCACGCTGCTCGACATCGACCATGGCACCTATCCCTTCGTCACCTCGTCCAACACGGTGGCTGGCCAGGCCGCTGCAGGCTCCGGCATGGGCCCTGGGGCGCTCGGCTACATCCTCGGCATCACAAAGGCCTACACGACCCGCGTCGGCGAAGGTCCGTTCCCGACCGAATTGCATGACGAAATCGGCCAGTTCCTCGGGGAAAAGGGCCATGAGTTCGGCACCGTGACGGGCCGCAAGCGCCGTTGCGGATGGTTCGATGCGGCGCTTGTTCGCCAGTCGGTCGCCACCAACGGCATCACCGGCATCGCGCTGACCAAGCTCGATGTGCTTGATGGCCTCGACGAATTGAAGATCTGCGTCGGCTATACGCTGGACGGTGTCGAGATCGATCATCTGCCGGCAAGCCAGGCACAGCAGGCGCAGGCCAAGCCCGTCTACATCACGCTCGAAGGCTGGAAAGAATCGACCGTCGGTGCCCGCAGCTGGGCGCAGCTTCCGGCCCAGGCGATCAAATATGTGCGTCAGGTCGAAGAGCTGATCGGCGCGCCGGTGGCGTTGCTTTCCACCAGCCCTGAGCGCGACGACACCATACTTGTGACGGACCCGTTTGAGGACTAGTCTGACGTTGACGACTAGGGAAGAATTTGGCGTAAACACGCCGATGGTATGAGAAAGTTCTGATGGCGGATTTTGTTGCAGTTATTCGAAGGACCGTCGATGGTCTGTCGGACAATGTTCCCGAAATGCGGGCCAAGGTCTATGACAAGGCCCGCGGCGCCGTCCGCCGTCAGCTTGAAAGCATGAAGCCTCGTCCTTCGGACGAGATGATCGAACGCCAGATGGTCAAGCTTGAGGCGGCGATCAGCGAAGTCGAGGACGATCACGTCGAGGCCTTGCCGCCGCTCGAGGACGAACAGGTTGATTCGCCGCCGGATGCCGTTGACGCCGGTGACGAAATACCTGCCGCTCCGGTATATGAAGACGAAGCCCCCCAGCCAGCGGAAACTGCCGCTGCCGTCCAGGCGGAGCATGAACCTGCCGTCGAAGACACGCAGCCGGCTGTGGTGGAGCCGGTCGAGCAGTATGAAGAGCCAGCCGCGGCCGTGCCCACAGAGGTCTTCGAACCGGCTGTCGTCGAAGAACACACCTATCATGAGCCTGTGCCGGCCGAGCAACCCGCCGTTGCTGAGCCCGTTGACGTCGCTCATCCTTTCGAAGACCACCCGCAGACAGCGCCGATCTATTCGGCCGAGCCGGTAGAATACCAGCCTGAACCTCATCCGGAATCCGAGATTTACCGGGAACCGGCACCACAGTACGAGCCAGAACCTGTGGATGCGGTTGTCTACGAACCGCCCGCCGTTTCCGATCCGGAGATTGCCGAAACTATTCATCCGGTGCCCGAAGCTGGTGAGGAGCCGGCCGACGAAAAACCGTTGCCGCCAGCACCTTCCGAGTGGGAATTGCCGGAGTGGAACGATCCGGTCCCAGCCTCCGCACACAGCCAGCAGGTATGGAACGAGCCTGTCAGCAGCGCGGCAGTTACCGACGAAATTCCCGATCTGACGGACTACGAGCCGGTCGAAACAGTCAGGCCGCTGCACGATACCGCCGAGGCCAAGGATAAGCCTGCTGCAGTCCCGGCGCAGCCATGGGCCTGGGACGACAGCGATCCCTTCGCCGAGACGACAGCGATGGCTGCTGCGGAAACTTCCGAGCCGGCGATTTCCGATTGGTCCTGGCCAGTCGAGAAGACATCGGCTACAGAACCGGCGCAGCAGAAGACCGTCAATGATGGCTGGAACGAAATAGACGAGCTTCTGGCCCATGGCAGTGTCGCAGCCGGTGCTATCGCCGCCTCGACGGCGCAGGCGGGCAGAAGCTCTGCCGCATCGCCGCTGGACGACGAGATGGACGTGCCGTCACGGCCGGTTTCCTATCGGGTCGAGCCGAAGCGCTCGCGGTTCAACGCAAAGGCCATCGGACTGAGCGCGGTTCTTCTGCTCATCCTGGGCGGCGGCGGTTATGCCTATTGGCAAAATCAAACTGCGGTGAACGCGTGGATTTCCGGTATGCTTTCGTCGGTGACCGCAAAGACACCGGGTCAGACAACCCCGGAGGCATCAACGCCTGCGGAAGGCAGCAAGGACCAGACGGCGCCAGAAACGAATAATCAGACGCAGACCCCGGCGAATACCGACGTCGCTTCGGTCGAAGGCAGCAGCAAGTTCACGCAGCGCCTGCAGCAGGATGGAACCGAGAGCGATCCCGGTCCGGCGGCGGTACCCGCAGGCGCAAATGCTGCCGAGGAAGGTAAGTCGGTGGCTGCGCAGACGGAGGCCGGCAAACCGGTCGATACCGCCCAGGCGACGGCTACCACGCCTGCAGGTCAGGCGGCGACGGATGCACAGCCCGCTCAGCCGGTCCCTGGACAGCAGACCGCCACCAACCCGGCGACGCAGCAGGTACCCGCGGGAGCGCAGAAGATGTTCCTCTATGAGGAACGGCTGGGCCAGTCCGCACCCACTGCGATCGAAGGAAACGTTGCTTGGTCCGTCAAGGAGGAGTCGCCCGGCGGCGATGCCAAGCCTGAGCCGGTCATTCAGGCGCAGATCAACGTTCCCGAACGTGGCCTGACGGCCCTCATGACGATCAAGCGCAATGCGGACTCCTCACTGCCGGCAAGCCATGTGATCGAGTTCGTCTTCTCGCTGCCCGAGAATTTCGAAGGCGGCAGCATCGACAGCGTCCAGCGCGTTTCGATGAAGCGTAACGAGCAGGATCGGGGTGATGCGCTGATCGCGGTTCCAGCCAAGATCACCGAAGATTTCCACATGATCGCGCTCAACGACTTCCCCGAAGCTGTGGCGACGAATACCGAACTACTGCGCGCGCGCGGCTGGATGGATATTCCTTTGACCTATCGCAACGGCCGCCGCGCGCTGTTGACGCTGGAGAAGGGCCCCGCTGGAACAGAGGCCTTCACTAAGGCGATGCAGGCCTGGAGCCTGGCTGCAAAGCCTGATCCGGCCGGTCAGTAATTCCCGTACAAGCACAAAAAGAAACCCGGCTGGAGCAATCCAGCCGGGTTTTTGTTGTATTCAAAGTAAACCT
>UBTA01000064.1 GCA_900468065.1 Hyphomicrobiales bacterium
GCGGGCTCCTTCGGTGATCGCATGGGCGGTTTCGCGGGCTCGATGGCCAGCACCATGACCTCCTCACTGCCCCCGCCACCCAGCTCCTCATCCTCCGGCTTCTCCACCGGCGGCGGCTTTTCGGGCGGCGGCGGAGGTGGCGGCGGCGGAGGCGGGTGGTAGCTCTTTTATCTCCTCAAATTGTAATGACTGTATCATGTAATGATACTTGACGGCGTGAGTGCAATGTATCATTGTATGATACGGATCTGGAGATGAGTGTGATCCGTTCTTTCAAAGGCAAACTGTCTCCGTCCGTGGCAGACGGCAGCGTGAAAAAGGGTTTTCCGGTCGATCTCGTTCGCCGGGCGCAGCAATTGCTGGCTCTGTTGAACGCGGCGTCCGATGTGAAGGATTTGCGCTCGCCGCCGGGCAATCGGCTGGAGAAGTTGTCGGGAGACCGGGAAGGCCAGTACTCGATCCGCATCAACCAGCAATGGCGCATCTGTTTCCGATGGGCGAACGGCGGTGCCGATGACGTGGAAATCGTCGATTATCATTGAGAACAAGGACTGAGCAGATGAGTGATATCGGCCTGCCGGCCATCCATCCGGGTGAAATTCTGAAAGATCTCTATCTTGACCCGCTGGCGATGAGTGCCGGGACGCTTGCCAAGCAGTTGAATGTTCCAAGGACCCGCATCGAACGCATCGTCACTGGCAAGACCGGTATGACCTCCGATACAGCGCTTCGTCTTGCCAAATTCTTCGACACCACGCCGGAACTCTGGATGAATCTGCAGGTGGGCTACGATCTGAAGATCGAGGCGGAACGCAAACGTGCCGAGATTGAACGCATCCCGGTTCGTGATGCCGCCTGAGCACTGACTTTTCCGCCATTGAATGGATGACTTTTGCTGCCGGGCTTGCTAAATCCCCCGCAGTCAATCGATCCCTTAGAAAAGCATCCATTCCATGCCCGATCTTCTGCTTGAACTCCGCTCCGAGGAAATCCCGGCCCGTATGCAGCGCAAGGCTGCCGGTGATCTGAAGAAGCTGTTGACCGATGCGCTGGTCGAGGCGGGGCTGACCTATGAGGGCGCGCGGGAATACTGGACGCCGCGCCGGCTGACGCTCGATCTTCGCGGCCTCAACACCCGTTCCGCCGATGTGCGCGAAGACCGCAAGGGCCCGCGCACCGATGCCAACGAAAAGGCGATCGAAGGCTTTTTGCGGGGTGCCGGTCTCACCTCGATCGATCAGGCGCATGTCCATAGCGATCCGAAGAAGGGTGATTTCTACGTCGCCCATATCGTCAAGCCCGGCCGTCCGGCAGAAGAGATCATCGCCGAGGTGATGCCCGGCATCATCCGCAATTTCCCGTGGGGCAATCCGATGCGCTCGGGTGCCGCGTCGGCCAAGCCGGGCGCGCTGCGCTGGGTGCGGCCGCTGCAGTCGATCGTCTGCCTGTTCGGCCCGGAACACGAGGAAACTCACGTCATTCCGTTTACGGTCGGTGACATCACAGCGTCGAACATCACCTACGGCCACCGGTTCCATGCACCGGAAGCCATCACCGTGCGCCGCTTTGCCGATTACATCGAGAAGCTGGAAAAGGCCAAGGTCATCCTCGATGCCGAGCGCCGCAAGCAGATCATCGCTGCCGACGCCGCCAATATCGCCTTTGCCAATGGCCTTGAACTGGTCGAGGACGAAGGCCTGCTCGAGGAAGTCTGCGGCCTCGTCGAATGGCCGCAGGTGCTGATGGGCTCGTTCGAGGAGGACTATCTGGCCATCCCGTCGGAAATCATCCGGCTGACCATCAAGACCAACCAGAAGTGTTTCGTCACCCGCCGGCCGGGCGAGGAAACCTTGTCGAACAAGTTCATCCTCGTTGCCAATATCGAGGCGAAGGACGGCGGCAAGGAAATCGTCCACGGCAACGGCAAGGTCGTGCGCGCCCGTCTCTCCGATGCCAAGCATTTCTGGACCCGCGACCAGGGCAACCTGCCGGACCTCGAAATGCTCGAAGCCTCTGCTGCAAAATTCGATCTCGACCTGAAAAAGCCGCTTGACCAGCGCATGGCCAAGCTCGACGCGCTGAACGTCACCTTCCATGCCAAGCTCGGCTCGCAGGGCGAACGCGTCCAGCGCATCCGCACGCTGGCCACTGAGTTGGCCAAAGTGACCGGCGCCGACCCGACACTCGTCGATCGCGCCGTGGTGCTTGCGAAAGCCGATCTGCGCACCGAAGCCGTCGGCGAGTTCCCCGAGCTTCAGGGTATCATGGGCCGCAAATATGCGAGTTTGCAGGGTGAAGACGCCTCCGTTGCCGCCGCGATCGAAGATCACTGGAAGCCGCAAGGCCCGTCCGACCGTTTGCCCGCCGATGCCGTTGGCCTCACGGTCGCGCTCGCCGACAAGCTCGATACGCTGATCGGCTTCTGGGCCATTGATGAAAAGCCGACAGGCTCGAAGGATCCCTATGCTTTGAGGCGTGCGGCGCTGGGTGTCGTGCGGATCTTGCTGGAGCGGAAGGTGCGTTTGCCGCTTTCCACTGTTGTGAAGGATAGCGACCTCCTGTCCTTCTTCCACGACCGCCTGAAGGTCTATCTCCGCGATCTCGGCGCCCGCCACGACTTGATCGACGCCGTTCTGACACCGGATGCCGACGATCTACTGATGGTCGCCCGTCGCGTCGAGGCGCTGACGGCCTTCGTTACCTCGGAAGAGGGCCTCAACCTGCTGGCCGGCACCAAACGCGCCACGCAGCTTCTGGCCGCCGAGGAAAAGAAGGGCACGCAGGTCGCAGCAACCGTCGATCCGGCACTCCTGACGCTCGATGCGGAAAAGGCGCTCTTTGCCGCCGTGACGCAGGCCTCGACCGAGGCAAGCGCCGCCATCGCCGGCGAAGACTTCCGCTCGGCCATGGAAGCCCTGTCGAAGCTGCGCGGCCCGGTCGACCAGTTCTTCGCCGATGTCCTCGTCAACGACGAAGACCCGGCCATCCGCGCCAATCGCCTGGCTTTGCTCGGTCTCATCCGTGCAGCAACCGGAACGGTTGCGGATTTCTCGAAGATTTCGGGCTGAGAAGAGGGTGCCGGTGGGGGCAAAAATCCTCGTCAGCGCCTGTCTCATGGGTCATGCCGTCCGTTATGACGGGCAGGCCAAGCCGCTTGTGCATCCGGCACTCGATCGCTGGCGCGGAGAGGGGCGGCTGGTGATGATCTGTCCGGAAATGTCGGCCGGCATGCCGGTTCCGCGTCCGCCGGCGGAGATTGCCGAGGGAAAAGTAGGTGCCGACGTTCTGTCCGGCATTGCCCGCGTGCTGGAGAGCCAGGGCGGCGATGTGACGGATGGGTTCCTCCAGGCGGCCGAGAATGCGCTTGCGCTGGCACGCGAAACCGGCTGCTCGTACGCGTTGCTGATCGATGGGAGCCCGTCCTGCGGCTCCGGCTTCATTTATGACGGCAGTTTCACCGGCCTCCGTCTGCCCGGTGAAGGCGTCACCGCAGCTCTGCTGCGGACAAACGGCATCCGCGTCTTTTCCGACAAGGAGATCGACGCGCTGGTAGCGCTGATCGACGCGCACTGATGACCGAGTTGCAGCGTCTCAGGCCGTACCGTCGTAGTCCACGGCCAGAACGGTGATGACGAGAAAGCCGGCCCAGGCGATCACGAAAGCCATAAGCGAGATGGCGGCGGACGGGATAATCGCTCTGCCGAGCTGTCTCCTGAAGAAAAAGAAATTCGAACCGAGCAGCCACAGCTGGGCCAGGATGAATATCCCGAGATAGACGGGATTTTCGGTGTGCTGGAACAGAACGAAGGTCGAGGATGTCGCGAGCGTGAACGGCGCGCAGATGTAGCATTGCTGGTTGAAGGGGATCTGCAGCGATTTCCGGGTCACTTGGCCGGGGGTGGCAAGATCGTAGATCAGCGCAGCGACGATCGGGAAGATCGAGTAGATCAGCATCCGGAAGAACAGCAGGTTGACCCAGGATGCGGAAATGTATTGCCCGGCCTGGGTGCTGTTCATCGCAGCGAGCTCTTCCTTATGGACCGGTGCGATATAGGCGGCGATCACGATCGACAGGAACAGGAAGATGGCCGGTTTCATTCCGCTTTCGAAGGAGACCGCCTCATCCCGTACCGTCTCATGCCGGGCATATTCCATCATCGCGTTGGGCTGGAAGATCACCCGAAACAGCGTGTAGGGATAGAAGATCAGCCACATCAACAGCTCGAAGATGAACTTCTCGATGGATTTGGCGATATTGAAGACGTCCATGATATCCCTGATCGTCGCTCGCCGGGCTGCCGGGTGTCTCTTGCTGGTTGTGCGGCCAAATTTGATGATGTTGCTGGCGCAGCTGTCAAGGGCCGCCGCCGGGCAGCCACAGGACACCGCACAAAAAATTGCGCCCCTGCTTCTCTCAGGGGCGCAATCTTTCGCCTGGAGGGCGAATACCCGATCAGCCTTCTATCTGCGGCTGGTTAGGGCAGGGACAGGAAGTTCAGTGTCAATTTAGCCGAAGTTGGAAATTTTGAAGATCAACTTCTTGTGACTGGCTGTCTTTCGGCGTGAATGCGGCGGTATCGGCCATTGATGCAGTGTTCACCGCGGCTGTTTTTACAGCGTTATCGATGATGTTCAGGGTCGCTGTCGCCTGTGCTTCGACCGGCAACGCATCGCCTGTTGTCGCCGTTGCCAGATGCTGTGCGGCCGGCATCTTGGCTTGGGCCTGCTTGATGTCGGCCTCCGACGCCTTGCTGACGAAGACGACCGGCGAGCCGCCAAGCCAGGCTTCGGTGCGAACCAGTTTCATCTCGCCGTTGATTGTCTTCAGCTCAACCCGTTCCGTCCCCGGTGCGACGTCCGGCACGATATAGCCGGTTTTCTTCTTGACGACCAATGGCGGGCACTGGCCACAGGAAAGCTGCGAGATGCTGCTGTTGACATTCTGGCCCGCGATTACGTTTTCGATCGATGTGGCGCCGGCGGAGCCAGCCGCGGCCAGGCTTGCAAGTGTAAACAAAAGGGCGCGCATCGGCATTCTCCTCTGAAATCGTCAGATGAAAATAGCCGTTCTCCGTTACGTTCCCGTCAGGAGAATTGGTAAAAATTGAATGAGTTTTCCAATTGGCCTGCCGTTGCCGGTCAGGCCTTTTCGCGCTCGACCGCCTGCCAGCCGATATCGCGGCGGCAAAAGCCATTGTCCCATTCCACCCTGTCAAGCGCCGCATAGGCGGTGTCCTTGGCCGCGCTGACGGTGCTGCCCATCGCGGTGACGTTGAGCACGCGGCCGCCGGTGGCAACCAGCTGCCCATTCTTCAGCGCTGTTCCGGCATGAAACACCTTGGCCTCGGTGGTTGACTCTGGAAGGCTGGCGATAGGCGTGTTCTTTTCGTAAGTACCCGGATAGCCCTTGGACGCCATCACTACTGTGAGCGCGGCATCGTCGCGCCATTCGGCGGTAACGGAGGCGAGCGTGCCGGTGGCCGCGGCATAGAGCAGCGGCAGGAGATCGCTTTTCAGCCGCATCATCAGCACCTGGCATTCCGGATCACCGAAGCGGACATTGTATTCGATCAGTTCCGGGCCCTTGGCGGTGATCATCAGGCCGGCAAACAGCACACCGGTGAAAGGGTGGCCGCTATCGGCCATGCCTGATATTGTCGGCTCGATGATCTCGCGCATGGTGCGCGCGACCATCTCAGGCGTCATCACCGGGGCAGGCGAATAGGCGCCCATGCCGCCGGTGTTAGGTCCCGTGTCGCCATCGCCGACGCGCTTGTGATCCTGCGCCGAGGCCAGAGCCAGAGCGGTTTTGCCATCGCAGAGGCAGAAGAAGCTCGCCTCCTCGCCATCGAGATAGGCTTCGACTACGACCTCGGCACCGGCGGCGCCGAAGACCCCGGAAAAGCAGCTATCAACCGCGCCGAGCGCTTCATCGAGCGACATGGCAACCGTGACGCCCTTGCCGGCGGCAAGTCCGTCGGCCTTGATGACGATCGGCGCACCCTGCGCCCGGATATAGGCCTTGGCCGGCTCGGCAGATGTGAAGCGCTGGTAGGCCCCGGTCGGGATGTTGTATTTGGCGCAGATATCCTTGGTGAAACCCTTGGAGCCTTCAAGCTGGGCGGCGGCCGCAGACGGTCCGAAAACCGCGATGCCGGCGTTGCGCAATGTGTCGGCCAGACCTGCGACCAGCGGTGCTTCCGGCCCGACTACGACGAAATCGATCGCTTGCCCGCGGCAGAAGGCAAGAACGGCATCATTATCAGCCGTATCGATATCGGCGATGATTGCCTCTTCGGCGATGCCGGGATTGCCGGGGGCGGCATAAAGCGCCGTCAGGCGTGGCGATTGCGCCAGCTTCCATGCCAGCGCATGTTCGCGCCCGCCCGACCCGATCAACAGAACTTTCATCGCCTACTCCCGCAATCCGCAGTGTTGAGGTGCGGTTAAGGCGAGGGCGGTTCAAGGTCAAGGCAGAATCGGCACAGGGCCGACGATACCGGCGTTTCAGGATAGATTTGACACTCCGGAATGGCGGGCAAGATTGTTGAAGGACATACGATCGTCTGCGAGATTGGCAATTTTTGCCGTCTGTTTCAACGCCCAGATGCCCAACTCGGGAAGCATCAGTGGCTTGCTGATGAGGTAACCCTGAAAATGGTTGCAGCCGGCCGCACTCAGCATCGCAAGCTTCTCGTGGGTATCGACGCCTTCGCCGACCACCGACATGTTTTGCGCATGGCAAAGCGCGATCATCGCCTTCAACGCCGACAGCGATGCCTCGTTGGCGAGGTTTTGCACCATGGCCCGGTCGAGCTTGATGGTGTCGGCTGTATATTCGATGATCTGCTGCACGGAGGTATAACCCGCGCCGAAATCGTCGATGGAGATGCGGAAACCGCGTTCACGCAGGGTCTCGATGTTCCGGCGCAACTGGTCGCCAAGCTTGACGGCATAGGTTTCCGTCAGTTCGATCTCGATGGTGCGTGGATCGAGCCCGTGCCGTGCCACGCAGTCGGAGAAATAATCGCTGATCGATTTGGAGTGTAGCTCCGCCGACGAGATGTTGATCGCAAGGATGGTTTCCGGCCCGAACAGCTGCTTCAGCCGGTGGTGTTCCGACATCGCCCGGTTGATCACCCACCAGTCGATTTTGGTAAACAGGCCGGTGCTTTCGGCGATCGGTACGAATTCGTCGGGTGTGACATTGCCAAGCGTTGGCGACAACCAGCGCAACAGGGCCTCGCAACCGATCACCTTGCCACCAGTATCGACGATCGGCATGTAGACGAGGTGAAATTGCTCGTCGGGATCGACCAGCCGCAGTTCCTCTTGAATATGGCGGATGCGGTCGCGCTTGTCCTGCAGCGCCCGCGAAAAGCGCGAGGAGCGGCTCTTGCCGTTGGTCTTTGCCTGGTACATTGCCGCATCGGCATTGGAGATCAGTTCGGCAAGGTTGGTGGCATCCGTCGGGCAGATGGCCACGCCGATGCTGGCGGTGACCGGGTAGTATTTGCCGCGCACTTCGAAACCGTTGGAAAACAGCGCAAGGATCGCGGCGCACATTTCCCGGATTGTGCCGTCATGCGGCGTCGATTGCACCAGAACCGCAAACTCGTCGCCGGACAGACGGGCAAAGACCACCGGCTCCATCTGCCGTCGGGCAACGATGACGCTGATTGCAGCCTCGATCCGCAGCGCCAGCGTCTTCAACAGGTCGTCGCCGACCTCGTGGCCATATTTGTCGTTGACGAACTTGAAGTGGTCGATGTCGATGAACAGAAGGCTGCAATGGCCACCCTGCGCTGTGACCGTGTCGATAATATCGGCGGCGAGCATGTTGAAATGGGCTCGGTTGCTGATGCCGGTCAGCGTATCGGTCCAGGACGTCTGCTGCACCAGCTTCAACGCGCGCTGCGATTGATCGTGCAATTGCTTGATATTGCCGGTCAGCCGGCCGATTTCTCCCTCGGCACCGGTTTGCTTGATGTCTTCGTTCTCACCGCTCATCACCGCCGTCACTTGGCGGTCGAGAGCCGAAATCGGGTTGGTGATGAACCGGCGGATCAGCGCGATCATCAGGCCGACGGAGACAAAGCTCATCACCAGCGCACCAAAAATCAGGAGCAGTTTCAACTGCCCCATATTGCCGGACCCGTGGGACGGCGGGACTGTCAGCGTTACAAACAACGAGGGCGCCATTCGAACGGATGCGGAAAGATTGCTTGGCGGCAGCGGTTGCGGCGCGGTCTCGAAAGTGATCTCGGTTTCATATTCATGCTGCAGGGTGCGCTGCATGTTCAGGAACTGCGTCGGCTCGATCGCGACCTGCACCAGAAGCGCATCGGCTTTGGCGCTCGGCAGCGGGCGGCTGAAGGTGACGGGATCGATGAATTCCGAGTAGACGATCAGCGGACGTGCGTCGTCGTCGTGCAGAAAGCTCCAGTCCCGCAACTGGCTGCCACCGGCAAGCCGGCTTGCCAGCGCAAATTGCGGCGCACCGATCTCAGCGAACGGATCATCGCTGTTTTCGAAATAGTATCCCGGTGTCAGGTCGGGATTGAGAATGGCGAAGGAGATGAATTTCTTCGGGTCGTCAGACAGCGAGCGCACACTCTGCTGCAGCCGCAGGCCAAGCGCGTTGTTGCGGTAGGCCTCATCCGGTTCCGACACGAACAGGCGAACAGCGTTGCCTTCCAGGATCGAGTAGAGAAAGCTTCTGCTCTGGCTGACCTCGTTGCGAAACAACGCGGCCATATGGTCGAGCTGTTGCGAAAGCCGTGCCCGCTCCAGAGCCAGAACGGAATGCCCCTGTATGACATAGACCGAAAGGGCGGCCAGCAGGTAGCCTGCCAGGACGACCGGAAAGATCAGGAAGAACGCGCGTTTGCCAAGTGTCACTGGAAGTTTGCCATCGAGCTGATGATGCGCCGGCGCGTCTGGATCGATTGGATCGACAATTCCTTCTGGTATTGGCTCTTGGCCAGGATGTCGGCTGGCGGATATATTTCCTGGTTGGACCGCATCTCCGCCGGGATCAGTTCGAGCGCCGTTTCGCTGGCGGTAGGCATGGTCAAGGCCTCGGCGTTATCAGCCGCACTTTGCGGCGAAC
Source organism: Hyphomicrobiales bacterium (assembly GCA_900468065.1). GTDB lineage: Bacteria > Pseudomonadota > Alphaproteobacteria > Rhizobiales > Rhizobiaceae > Pararhizobium. The sequence continues at coordinate 9,113 of UBTA01000064.1, forward strand.
CGATGAAGTCAACCAATTGCAGCGCAAGCGCCTTGCGCGGCGAGGCGGCGGTGACCGCCATGCAGTCGAGCCAGGAGAGGGTGCCTTCCTTCGGTACCGCGTAGCGCCAGACACCCGGCGTGCCGGCCTTGTCGTTGAGTACGTGCTGGTCGCCGCTATAGGCCAGCGCCATGTAGATATTCTTACCGTGTTCGGGGTTCTGGATCGAGGTGATCACATAATCGTAGGTGAGAACGAAGGGGGCCTGCTTCTTCATGACTTCGAAGGCGGCTTTCAGCGTCTCGTTGTCATTGGCGTTGATCGATTTGCCCAGCAGGGCCAGCGGCGCAACGAAGGCCTCGTTGTGATCGTCATACATGGCGATATGTTTTGAAAGGGTTGGATCCGGCGACATCAGGTCGCTCCAGGATGTGGGCGTCGTCTTCACCATGTCGGACCGGTAGACGATGCCCATCGTGCCCCAGAGATAGGGCATGGCGTAGCCGGCGCAACGGGACGTCCACTCGGGCTTGTAGTCTTTCATCGATGCGACGTTCTTGTCCGACAGCGGCTCCAGCACGCCGCGTTTGCCAAACAGGTCGGCTCCGTTTTCGCCGATGACGGCAATGTCGATATTGCTGCCGGGATCCGAAAGCACCTCGTCGCGGGCATCGCCGCTGTCGTAATAGACCTGGTGTACGCCAACGCCGGTCTTTTCGGTCCAGCGATCGAGAATCTTCTGGTCGATATAGGATTCCCAGATCAACAGGTTGAGCGTTTCCGCATATGCGGGCGCCGACACGATCGACACGCCAAGCACAGCGGAGGCGGCAATTAACGTGTTGCGCATCAAATTCACCCCGATAGTCCCCGGGGCAAACCTTAGCGTTCAATGCTTGATGAATACTTACAGTAGAATGAGCTGGTTGCAATTGGGTTGAAATGCCAATGGCTCAAATCCCTTGAGGCCGCCGGGGCTTTTCGCCGCTGCGGGAATGAGGGGCGTACCCGCCCCTCCAGAAGCCGTCGCGTCTTACCGGTGGTTGGGAAGCTTCGGCAGGAAGATCGTCAAGAGACCCAGCAAAGGCATATAGGAGCAGAGCGTATAGACGAACTCGATCCCGTTGCGATCGGCAAAGATGCCGAGAACCGCAGCGCCGATGCCGCCGAAACCGAAGGCAAAGCCGAAGAACATGCCGGCGATCAGGCCGACGCGGCCAGGCACCAGCTCCTGGGCGAAGACCACGATGGCCGAGAACGCGGAAGAGAAGATGAAGCCGATGATGATCACCAGCGCCGCCGTCCAGAACAGGTTGGCATAGGGCAACAGCAGCGCGAAGGGGATGACGCCGAGGATCGAGAACCAGATGACGAAGCGCGCGCCAAAGCGGTCGCCGATCGGGCCGCCGAAGATCACGCCCGCAGCCGAGGCGCCAAGGAACAGGAACAGCAGCATCTGCGCTTCCTGGACGCCGACGCCGAACTTCTCGATGGTGAAGAAGGTGAAATAGCTGGACAGGCTGGAGAGATAAGCATTCTTCGTCGCCGTCAGGATGACGAGAACGATCAGTGTCCAGATGACCTGATTGCGCGGCAGCGGCAAGGTGCGGCTAACCGGCTTGCGGCCGGCCGAGCTGCGGCGATGACGGGTGTACCAGACGCTGACCCAGGACAGAACCATGAAACCGGCCAGCGCGATGACCGAGAACCAGCTGAGGCTGCCCTGTCCCTGTGGGATGACGATAAATGCGGCCAGCAACGGCCCGATCGCCGTGCCGGTATTGCCGCCGACCTGGAACAGCGACTGGGCAAGGCCATGGCGTCCGCCCGAGGCAAGCCGCGCGACGCGCGATGCTTCCGGGTGGAAGATCGCCGAGCCGATGCCGATCAGGCACGCACCAATGACCAGCACATAGAAATGGTGGGCATTGGCAAGCGTGATCAGGCCAGCGCAGGTCGACAGCATCGCGGCCGGCAGCGAAAATGGCATCGGCCAGCGGTCGGTCACGACGCCCACGGCAGGTTGCAGCAATGACGCAGTCACTTGGAATGCAAAGGTCAGAAGGCCGATCTGCACGAAGTCGAGCGCATAGTTCTCCTTCAACAGCGGATAGAGCGAGGTCAGCAGCGACTGCATGATATCGTTCAGCATATGGCAGAAGCTGACGGCCACGATGACGGAGACCGCCGTCTTTTCCGGGCTGATGCCTGTGGGTGATGTGATGCTCGCCATGCTGTCTTCCTCGCCGGACGGATATTGTAAATACGAATATGCGTTGTCTCTACATCGCTTGAGTCTGGCCTGCTTTTGTGGTCTGGTCGCATTCTTTCGCGAGTGGGCCAAATGCAGCAATACGACATGAAATCGGGCGATCCTGCAGGCGATGATACCCATCTGGAGAACCTGCGGTGGATTGATCTGAACGATGATCCCATCACGGCGCTGGGCCGGCATTATCAGGCCGGCTCCCGCGGACTGCCGCACAGCCATATCAAGACGCAGCTTTGGTGTGCCCGCCGGGGTGTGGTTCTGGTCAATACCGCAGGCGGACGATGGATGATCCCGCCTGGTCACGGCTTGCTTATTCCTGCCGGTCTCGATCATTTCAGCGAGATGATCAGCGATGTCGAAATGCACTCCATCTACGCCGAAACATCGGTCATTTCGGCCGATCAACCGCGCGTGCTGGAAGTGACGCCACTGGCCTCCAGCCTGATGGAGGAGCTGGTCCTGTCGGAGGAGAAACCGCTGACCCCGCGCCGCAAACGGCTGATCATCGAGCTTTTGCTGGATGAAATCGGCCAACTGCCGGAGCGACCGCTCGGCCTGCCGTTTCCCAGTGACGCGCGGCTTGGCCGCCTGTGCCGGCATTTTCTGAAGTCACCAGACGCCAATGCCGGTATTGACGAATGGGCGAGTGGTCTGGGGATGAGCCGCCGCTCCTTCACCCGGCTGTTTCGCGCCGAAACCGGTGTCAGCTTTGTCACATGGCGCCAGCAGGCCTGCATTTTCGCCTCGCTGCCACGTCTGGCTGAAGGCGAACCGGTGACCAATGTTGCGCTCGACGCCGGTTATGAAAACATCGCCGCCTTTACCACGATGTTCCGGCGGATGCTGGGGAGTTCGCCCAGTACCTATCTCAAAGCGCGGGCCGCCTGACGCGCATTTTTGACAGGCTGTCTGTCAATCCACGATTTTCTGTCTGGCGATGTGCTTGTAAAGACAGGAGCTCTTTGATGCGGATCCGGACATATGGAAAAGAAGGGCTGAAGGCTTCTGGTTAACGGGATGGTAGTGAGCTAAGGCTTATAACCGCGCCGAAACGAACCGTTTCAGTTTGCCCCTTTCCAAGATACCGGCATATGATGCCAGTGTCTGACCATCGTGGGCTTTGTATCCGGAGTTCCGAATTGTTCCGCCGATCTGCCCTTTCCCTATCCGTTGGTCTTTTTCTCGCCGTCTACACCGCTGCCCAGGCGCAGGAGCGCCAGCATTTCTGGTCCGGAGACTGGTACCTGAAAGTCGGCGCCACGGGTTTTATCGGGCCGAAATATGATGGCTCGTCCGATCGCCTGTTCCAGGCAGCGCCGCTGATTTCGCTTGGCCGGGCGGGCAGTACGGTGCGGTTTTCCTCGCGCAACGACAATCCGGCCTTTGCCTTCGTTGACAAGGGCGCCTTTCGCGCCGGTGTCGTCGGCAAGCTGATCTTCGAGCGCGATGACGATACATCCTCCGACCTCAAGGGCCTTGATCCCGTACGCTTCGGCGGTGAACTCGGCGGTTTCGCTGAAGTCTATCCCACCGATTGGCTGCGTATCCGCGCCGAACTGCGCCAGGGTATCCGCAGCCACCACGGTCTTGTGGCTGATGTTGCGGCCGACGGTTTCGTCGATGTCAGCGACAATGTGCGCGTATCCGCGGGTCCGCGTCTTTCGGCCGCAACAAGCGATTATTTCGACGCCTATTATGGCGTCAACGCTTCTGAATCAGCAAAATCAGGCTATTCGCAGTACAATCCGTCAGGCGGACTGAGTTCAGTCGGCGCCGGCGCTGCTATCACCTGGCAGGCCACCGAAAAGCTCGAAACGGCCGCCTTTGCCGAATACAAGCGGCTGATGGGCCCAGCGGCGGACTCAAGCCTCGTCAAGGAGGGCGGCAGCCGCAACCAGTTTCTGGTCGGCCTTTCCGCCACCTATCGCTTCGATTTCACGCTGGATTAAGTTCGGGGCCGGCTTGATCGCTTGACCGCGCTTCCTGGTGGTAGCAAACAGGTCGAATGAGTACGAATTCCCTCGATTCCGGGCGCGTCCACGATGCGCCCTCCAACAACTGGGTCTACCGCGTCCTGCCAAGGGCGCTGTGGCCTTACGCGCAGCTTGCCCGGTGGGACCGGCCGATCGGCTGGCAGTTGCTGATGTGGCCATGCTTCTGGTCGGCGGCGCTGGCAGCCAATGCCGCGGTTTCGCTTGGCACGTTTTCGCCTGGTCGATTCGCCTTTCATCTTCTGCTGTTCTTCATCGGCGCCGTCGCCATGCGCGGCGCGGGCTGCACCTATAATGATATCGTCGATCACGATATCGACATGGAAGTGGAGCGCACACGCTCGCGGCCGCTGCCGTCTGGCCGTGTTACGCGGCTGCAGGCCAAGATCTTCATGGTATTGCAGGCACTGTCCGGCCTGATCGTCCTCCTGCAGTTCAACGGCTTGTCGATCTTCCTTGGCGTCTTCTCGCTGGTTTTCGTTGCCGTCTATCCCTTTGCCAAGCGCTTTACCGACTGGCCGCAGTTCTTTCTTGGACTAGCCTTTTCCTGGGGCGCGATCATGGGCTGGTCGGCGGAATTCGGGACGGTTGGACTGGCTTCGGTCGTGCTTTATCTTGCAGCCATCGCCTGGACGGTCGGCTACGACACGATCTATGCCTATCAGGACCGGGAAGACGATGAACTGATCGGTGTACGCTCGACCGCACGCCGGTTCGGCGAGCGCCCGCGCCCGTGGCTGTTCGGCCTCTACGGGCTCACAGTCTTCCTGCTATTCGCCTCGTTTGCCATCGCCGGTGCAGGCCTGCTCGCATATGTTGGCCTGCTGGTGGCGGCTGTCACGCTGTTTTATCAGATCCTCGTGCTGGATATCCACGATGCCAGGCAATGCCTGACCTTGTTCAAGTTCAACAACATTGTTGGACTGATCCTCTTTGCCGGGCTCTGCGCGGCTCTTCTTGTACGGCTGGTGTGAAGCAGCGGGCATAAAAAAGCCCTCCGGATGGCCGGAGGGCAGTGGTCCGCCGTCGCAGTTCTGCGTCAGGCCCAGCTCAGTTCCTGATCGCGATTCTTCTTCGTCTTGCTGACGCGGGCGGAAAAGGCGGCAATGGCCGCGAGGATGAATTTGCGCATGGTCTGTCTCCTTCTCGTGCCGGCAATGTGCAGGCTGCCTGTGGCGCCAAGAAGGCATTCTCAAGGTTTTCCAATGACTTGATAACGCACTGAAAACAAAAACAAAAAACCGGCCGCAGGGACGGCCGGTCTTTTGCACCGGAGGAACGCTTGCAGATTATGTCGAAAATCAGTTCCGGGCGATGATTTCGCGGCCGTCGATCTTCAGATTGACGCCGAGGCTGCCGGTCGAACGGCGCATCAGGAAGCGCGGACGGCGATCATTGAAGAGCGAATGGCGGCGGCGCGGTTTGATATCGCGGGTGCGGACTTCGCCGAGATGATCCTCGAGCGGCCGGGCAACACCATCGGCTTCGACCATCAGCATTGGGATCCGGTAGGCTTCAGACCAGGTGCGCCAGTCGGCGGCGATGTCGGCAAGGTCATGGGCGACCAGCAGCGGAATGCAGAGCTCCGGGTCATCGTGATGAAGTTCGAGCGTCACGGTCACTTCTCCGTCTCCATGGTCGATGGCCCGAGCCGCGACACCTTTGAAAGCGCGAGCCGGCAGCGCGATCGAAAGCGGCAGTCCGCTCGATGGCAGAACCTTACGCAACACTGCTCCGCGCTCATCCAGACTGATGGTGACATTGCTTGCCTGTCCGTGCAAGCTGTAGCTTGCCTGCTGGGGAAAGCGTTTCGGATCCAGTCGCAGTGTGGTTTCAACCCAAGCCGGTTGTGAAAGTGTCTTCAGCATTTCAATCGCCCTTGTTTTCCTTGAGAGCCGGTTACCGGTCTTCTCGTCGGGACTTTTCGTCCTCTATGACCCAAGGATAGGCGGCTCCCCTTTGAGACCGCTTAAAAATCGCAGTTAAAAAACTTTGCATTTCCTGATGGTTAGCAAAGGCCAACCCAGCAGGGTTTCTCAAATCTGAAGAAAATAGGCAGCATTTTTAAAAGCCTTCGACCCCACAACCGCGCGCTGACGAAAAGCCACGCGCAAGGATGACCGGCGATTGTGTTCGGGATCATCGCCGCATTGCGCGGCATTGCGTCCAGTTGGGCGCCATAACGTCCGGCAATTTCAGACGATCGGCAGAGCGGCAATGGTTTCCACATTCATCGATTACAATCTCATCACCCGGGATATGAAGACGAGCCTTCAGCGCACGGCACAGCAAACGCTGATTGCCCGCGAAACTGAATATTATAAGGAAAACATCGGCAACGTTACCTCGATCGATGACTTCCTGGACGACTACCGGCTCTATTCCTATGCCATGAAGGCCCACGGCCTGGAAGATATGACTTATGCCAAGGCCTTCATGCGTAAGGTCATGGAGAGTGATCTTAGCGACGATAACAGCTACGCCAATTTGCTGACTGATGAACGCTACCGCAACTTCGCAACGGCGTTTAATTTCTCGCAGTCCACCGAGGTGGTCCAAAGCGATGCACAGGAAGACGCGCTGATCGGGCTCTATACCCAGAGCCTCACCAACAGGGGTGATGCCGTTAAAGAGGACTCGCGTTATTTTAACGCAGTGATGGACACGGTCACCAATGTCGATCAGCTGTGGGGAAACAGCAAGCTTAAGGATTACGTCCTCACCGCCTTCGGTTTCGATCCCCGGTATGTTTCCTACGAGCATTTCAAGGGTGTCGTCACCAGTGACGTCAGTGATCCGAACAGCTACGTGAACACGGCGGCCGCAAGCTACAAGCAAAGCCTCCTGGACAAGATCGAGGCCGTTAAAGGCGCCTCGACGCCGGCGCAACTCGCCGATCCCAAAAGCGCACCCAGCAAGCTGATTGCGCAGTACAATGCCGTGATCGCCAACGCGCCGGACTACAAGCCGCTCGCTGCAGCCTTCAATTTTCAAAATGACGGGACGCTGGCGCCGGGTGACAAGGCGATGTCGGATATCCAGAAGGCTTTAGCCAACGAAGCCTATGTCTTCATGCAGCCGCGGCTTTCGCCGGCGGCCGCGCAGGTCAACAAGGCATTCTACGATTCGGCGATCCAGAACGTCACGAAGGTCAGCGATATCACCGGCAACAGCCGGTTGTTCGCCTATATCCGCATTGCTTATGGCTTGCCGGCGAGCATGCTGACCACGACGATGGAAAACATCCTCACCAGCGATCTCAGCAATCCGAACAGCTATGCCAATACGCAGGGTGGCAAGGAATTTGGTGCAATCTACAAGGAGCTTGCCGCCGCTTTCAATTTCAAGACGGACGGAACGCTGGCCGCCGGCGTGAAGGCACAGACAACGGAGCAGACAAGACTCACTGATGCCTATTGGATGGATCGCTATGATGATGCCGACGAAGCAGCCGACGCAGCTCTGATCAAATCCTATCAGACCTTGATTGGCGTCGTTGCAGATGTCGACGATCTTCTATCCGATAGAAAGATCATGACGCTGGCCCTGACGGCCGTCGGTCTTGAACGGGAAGGCGACACGGCGCGTAAGCTGAAAAAGGTGCTGACCAGCGATCTCACCGATCCGAACAGCTACGTCTATACCTTGAAGGATAAACGCTACGTCGAGCTGGCAAAGGCCTTCAATTTCAAGGCTGATGGGACACTCGGCGTGCCGATGCTGGCGCAGGCTGAATCCGAAATCCTCAATACCGCCAAGTCCTATGTCATCGAGAAAAGCCGTTTCGGCACCGATGAAGACAAGAAAAAGGCCACCGAGGAATCGAAATATTACAGCGGCGAAGTCGAGAAGATCAAAACGCTCGATAGCCTGTTGTCTAACCGGCGTCTCGTCGATTTCGTCCTCGTTGCCTCAGGCCTCGATCCTGAAAAGGTCACGACGGACTTTCTCCGCCAGATGTTCCAGTCCGATTTCAGCGATCCCAGCAGTCTCATCAACACGGATCCGAACACCACGATCTACAAGGAGCTCGTTTCCTCCTACAATTTCGACAAGGACGGTAATCTCGCGCGCCCGGAAATCGGCATTCAGACCAAGCGCGGCCTGCTGGAAACCGAGGATCTCTATCTCAATCAGAGCCTTGAAGAGCAGAAGGGCGAGGACAATGCTGGCGTCCGTCTCGCGCTCTACTTCCGGCGCCAGGCATCCGGCATCGGTTCAGCCTATGACCTTTTGGCCGACAGCGCATTGCTGCAGGTCGTCCGGACAGCGTTCAGTATCCCGGAAGCCATGGCAAGTGCCGATGTCGATGTTCAATACGCCTATATCAACCGCGTGATGAAGATCGAAGATCTGCACGATCCCGAAAAACTGGACAAACTGCTGGTCCGTTTCACTGCACTTTATGACGTCGAGAACAATGTCGATGTTTCCGGCGCCCAGCTAATCCTGTCGGGCGGCGGCGGGGGCGGTATCAGTGCCGATGCACTGTTCACGCTCTCGCAGCTGCGTCTTGGCGGCCGCTGACCGCCCGTCGTTTATCAGGCTTTCAGCACCTTGCCGGGGTTCATGATCCCGGCGGGGTCGAATGCGTGCTTGATGCGTTGCATCAGATCGATCTCGATCGGCGATCGGACTTCGGCCAGTTCGTCGCGCTTCAACTGGCCGATGCCGTGTTCCGCCGAGATCGATCCATTGTATTTCAAGACGATGCCGTGAACGATCGCGTTCATCTCGCGCCAACGGCCGATGAACTGATCCTTGTCGGCGCCGATCGGCTGCGAGATATTATAGTGAATGTTGCCATCGCCCATATGGCCGAATGAGCAGATGCGGGCACCCGGAATGGCCTCCATCACCGCAGTGTCGGCCTCCGCCATGAAGGCCGGAATGCTGGAGACCGGCACGGACACATCATGCTTGATTGACCCACCCTCCGGTTTCTGGGCCGGCGACATGCTTTCGCGCATATGCCAGAGGCTCTTGCGCTGCGCTTCGCTCGAGGCAACGACGGCATTCTCGATGAGGCCGCTGGAGATTTCGGTTTCAAGCAGCGCTGACATCATCCGCTCGGCGCTTTCGGCCGAATCCGAAGTCGAGATGTCGATCAACGCGTACCACGCGTGAACCGTCTCCATCGGATCGCGCACACCGGGAATGTGCTTTGCGGTGAATTCGACGCCGAGGCGTGGCATCAGCTCGAAACCCGTCAACGCCGGGCCGCAGAGGCTCGAGGCCTTGTCGAACAGGGCAAGCGCATCGGCAACGCTTTTCAGGCCGGCAAAGGCGACCTGATGACCGCGCGGCTGTGGAAACAGTTTGAGCACCGCGCCAGTGATGATGCCGAGTGTGCCTTCGGCGCCGATGAACAGGTCGCGCAGGTCGTAGCCGGTATTGTCCTTCTTCAGCCGCCGCAGCCCGTCCCAGATCTCGCCGGTCGGCAGAACCACTTCCAGGCCGAGGCAGAGTTGCCGCATATTGCCATAGGCCAGCACCGCGGTGCCGCCGGCATTGGTGGAGAGATTGCCGCCGATCCGGCAGGAACCTTCCGAACCGAGAGAAAGGGGGAACAGCCGGTCATGCGCTTCCGCTGCCTTCTGGATATCAGCAAGAATGCAGCCGGCATCGGCAACAATGACATTGCCGACCGGGTCGATATCGCGAATGCGGTTCAGCCGCTGCAGCGACAGGACGATATCGGCCGCCCCGGTGCGCGGTATTTGCCCCGCCACATGGCCGGTATTGCCGCCTTGCGGCACGATCGCGACGCCGGTTTCGCTGGCAAGCTTGAGGATCTGCGACACTTCCGCGACGCTGCCGGGTCTCAGCACCAGCGGCGCGTTGCCCTTGTAGAGGCCGCGGGATTCAACGAGATAAGGCGCAATGTCGGCCTGATCCGTCAGCGCATGTGCAGCGCCGACGATGGCGGCGAAGCGGGCGATCAGATCGGTGGAGGGCAGGGCGTTGGTCATAAGGTCATTCCCGTGGGGCGGCAGCCCGTTCGATCCGGTCGAGGATTGCCTCGCCAAGCCCCTCGTTGGGGATGACGCCGAAGGCAATGGTCCTGGCGCCGGAAGCATCGGCCCGTTTCATGAAGGCAAACAGATTGGCGGCAGCCTCGCGCAGATTTGCCGATGGGCTGAGGTCGAGGACTTCGGCGGCGTTCTCCTCGCCGGGCAAAGGCTTGCCGCCGAAGCGGATCAGCGCTTCACCGGCTTTGACATCCGTGGCGTTCAAGCGCACCGCCGCACCCGGCGCATAATGCGACGCCAGCATGCCCGGCGCTTCGATCACAGCTCCCGCCGTTTCCAGTCTTGCTACCGCCTTGCCGGTCAGCGCCTCGATATCGGCGACATCCAGACCGCCCGGACGCAGCAGCCGGATTTCATCGCCCTCGACCTTGATGATGGTCGATTCCAGGCCGATTTCCGCTGAACCCGCGTCAAGGATCAGCGCCAGTTTCTCGCCAAGATCAGCCTCGACATGTGCAGCGCTGGTCGGGCTGATCTTGCCCGAGGTGTTGGCGCTCGGGGCTGCCAAGGGTCTGCCAAAGCGCTGGATGACCTCTCGCGAAAACCCTTCCGGCATGCGGATGCCGAGCGTGTCGAGCCCGGCGGATGCGAGCGGATGCACGCTGCTTTCCGGCTTGATCGGCAGGATCAGCGTCAACGGACCCGGCCAGAAGGCTTCAGCCAGCTTTCGCGACAGGGGATCGAAGGTGACGTACGCCTCGGCCATGGCAAAATCGGCGACATGGCAAATCAGCGGATTGAAGCGCGGACGGCCCTTCATTTCATAGATGCGGCTGATCGCGTCCGGATTGGTAGCATCTGCCGCCAGCCCATAGACCGTCTCTGTGGGGATCGCCACCGGCAGTCCTTCGCCGAGCGTTTCGCAGGCGATCGCCAAGGCTCGGTCCGGCTCGGTGCGTGTGTCTATGATCAGCGCCATCAAGCTTCCAAACGTCAATGCGCCCCCTCTTGAAAAGCCAGGCAGGCGCTCCGGGTTTCCTTTACAGGGCAAGGCCGGGCGTTGCCAAGCGCATTCGAGGGTCGCCGACAATTGTGCCTGTTCGCTACATCCGGCGTTAAGGTTTCTTAAAATGCGACAGTTCCAGTTAGCGGCGATGAAAGTTGCTCATGTTAGCTGTTCCATCCTGCACTCAGCCGGAGCCCTTATGGCCAACAAGAAATCCATGCCGACCGACCTTGCGCTGCGCATCGCCACTGCAATGCACCAGATGGGCATCGACGCCATCCCGAGGAATTACGAACTCGTCTATGAAGCCTATGGCGGCGCCAATCCGGATCTGGTGCGTGAGTTCATCGCGCTTGGCAAATATAAGTCGCAATCGGCGCTTGATGAACTTGGCCGCAAATATCTGCCGCATCACCATGAGGCAAGCGTGCTGGCGCGATCGACGACGATCGTGCGCGACGAGATGAGCAATTTCATGAATCTCTTGTCGCGTGAAAAAGACCAGCTCGATGATTATGGCAAACTGATCAGCGAGGCGACAAAGGCGCTGGTTGTGTCCGACGACGCGAGCCAGACGGCGCTTGCCAATTCCATCCAGGCGCTGAAGCGGGCCACCGAGCGGCAGGTGTCGCACAATGCCGAACTGGAGCAGAGCGTCACCGCGCAATCCACCGTCATCGCCGGTGTCCAGAAAGACCTTGCCGACTTCGAAGCACGGAAGTTTTCGGATACGGTCACCGGTCTTGCCAATCGCCGCGCCTTCAACAAGGCGCTCGCCAAGGTCTATGCCGATCCCGACTTGCCGCTTGCCTGCGGCATCGCCATTGCCGAACCGGACACCAGCCGGCGACTGTCGGGAGAACAGGCGGCCGCATTGGCGGAGCCGCTGGCCCGGCATATCGGCGGCATTATCCAGCAGGCCTTTCCCTCAAGCGAACTGGTCGCCCGTTTCGACGGCACCCGTTTCGGTTTTCTGGTCAACGCGGGCGAGGAGCGGGAAGTGGTGCGGCTGGTGGCGCTTTTGCGCTCGGCCTTGCGCGGCACGCATTTCACACATCCGAAAACTGGGCGTGATCTCGGCTGTGTGACGCTTTCCGTCGGCATCTGCATGTCGAATGATGCCAGTAATGCCTTCGATCTTGTCGGTACGGCCGAAAAGGCGCTCGCCAGGGCACAGGGCAAGGGCGGAGACCAGACGATCGTTCATGGGGCCGAAAGCGAGCAACCGCCCGGCCGCGACTGGCTGATCTACAAGCAGTGATCAGAGGCTGGCGATGATCTTGCGAAGCTGTTCGTTGCGCGCACCGAGCAGCAGCACGTTTTTCAGAGCCTCCTTCGGGTCGCGGGTGCGAAACAACAGGCCGTTTTCATGGATGGCACGGTTAACGCTCAGCTTGCCTGCTTCGGCGTCCATTTCCGTTGCTACCGCAAAATACATCCGCGAATAGCCAAGCTTGATCTTCTCGAAGAAATGCTCGTCGTCGCCGATGTCGGAGAAGAAATTGGCGATATAGAACGACCACCGGACATCTTCGAACTTGGCGAATTTCGTCCGGGCTGCGGTGACGTGGCAATAGCCGAGATGCGGGCTACCGGCGAGCGTGCGGTGAAAAAGCATCTTCGGAAAGCGGATCGAACGATGGAAGCCGTTGATCCGGTCATGGGTGACTGTGCCGGCGGCCTCAAGTTTCCTGCCCGTGCGGGTGGCCACTTCCTGGTGGGACAGATAGCGCTTTTCAGTCGGGCTCCATTCCTGCTGGTGGCGGTTGATCCGGCCGGTGCGCAGGAATTCTGTATAGATCGCAGCCTTCGGCGATGGAGCCGGCTCCTTGACCGCAGCGGCATCGAAATATCTCAAGTTTGACATTGGCCTGTACCAGAATGTGGCGGAATGCGGACAAAGCACTCCGGCGCGTAATCGCTTAAGGGATGAAGCTATCGTGTTATGGTTAATGCAGTCTTGCCAGCAACAAACCTTTTGCTGCGAAGCTTGTGCATGACGGCGGCGGCATTTGTGCCGCTGAATGTCGCAAAGAGGCCGCGTGTCAGCCGATTGCCGAAGCGTTGTGCGGAAAACCGGCCTTTTGCTCAAAATTCAGCAGATCACATTGTTTATGCTTATAAAATAGCCAGATGAACTGGGGCTTCATGCATTATGTTCCGTGTCGTCTTTCTGGAATCGGATGTCGTTAATTGGCGGCTGTTTTTCCGGGCATGAGGATTAGATGAAGACACTCAAGGTGCCGCCTTTGTAGGGAAGGGCGGAGAATTGGGAAGCCGGTCGAAATCCGGCGCTGCCCCCGCAACGGTGGTGGAGCGAAACCTCGGCAAAAGGCCACTGGAGAAATCCGGGAAGGCGCCGGGATCGTCCGCAAGGACAGCTCCAGAGCCCGGAAACCAGCCTTGTGATGAAATTGATATCTGGGTTGCGGCGGGCAGCCGGAAGGAGAACCACTGTAACCACGCGCTCTCCCGGCGCGCCGGCGGTTCCTTTCCTGTCTGCTGCAACTTTCAAAAAAGTTGGCGAGCACAAGGAAATGACCATGGATCTCCGCAGTGAAGTCCTCCGCACATTGAAGAACCGGCGCGATACGCACAGTCTCGAACAGGCCTTCTATACCGATCCCGATCTCTACAGGCTCGATATGGAGGAGATCTGGTACAAGGACTGGCTGTTCATCGGCCATGACTGCGAAATCCCGAAATCCGGCAACTATTTCACCGTACAGGTCGGCGAATATCCGGTCGTCATCGTCCGCGACCGCTCGGGCACTGTGCGGGCGCTGCACAATTCCTGCCGCCATCGCGGCTCGCGCGTCTGCGCTGGTGCCAAAGGCTCGTCTGCCAAGCTTGTCTGTCCCTATCACCAGTGGACCTATGAGCTGGATGGCAAGCTTTTGTTTGCCCGCCAGATGGGCGAGGACTTCGACAAGAACCAGCATGGCCTGAAACCGATCCATTGCGAAACCATTGGCGGCTACATCTTCATCTGCCTTGCTGAAGAGGCCATGGATTTCCAGCCCGTGCGCGACATGGTGTCGTCCTATGTGACGCCGCACAATCTGAAAGATACCAAGGTTGCGTTTGAAAGCACGATCATCGAGAAGGGCAACTGGAAGCTCGTATGGGAAAACAACCGCGAATGCTATCACTGCGCGGCAAATCACCCCGAGCTCTGCCGCACCTATCCGGAAGCCCCGACGGCCACCGGCGTGCAGGGCGCCAAGGATGATCCGGTCATCGCCGCCCATTGGGCGCATTGCGAATCGTCCGGTCTGCCGAGCGAATTCAAGATGGATCGCAAGGGCCAGTTCCGCGTCGCCCGCATGCCGCTGATCGAAGGCGCTGAAAGCTACACCATGTCCGGCAAGCGCGCCGTCAAGCGCCAGCTGTCCGACGATGTCAGCCAGAGCCATATCGGCACGCTGCTCTTGTTTCACTATCCAAGCACCTGGAACCATGTGCTGGCCGATCACGCCATCACCTTCCGCGTCCTGCCGCTTGGCCCCGAACTCACCCAGGTCACCACCAAATGGCTGGTGCACAAGGATGCCGTCGAGGGCGTCGACTACAATCTCGAAGAGCTGACGCATGTCTGGACCGAGACCAACGACCAGGACCGCCAGATCGTCGAGGAAAATGCCTTCGGCATCCGTTCGCCCGCGTATCAGCCCGGTCCCTATTCGCCGGAACACGAAGGTGGCGTGATGCAGTTCGTCGAATGGTACACCAACTTCATGGCTGATCGCCTGCAGGGCAGTTCCATCTCCACCCCTCTGGTTCGGGTTGCCTGATATGACGATTGTTTCATCCTTCCGGCACTTCGACGAGTTGCAGCCGTTCAATGACCGGCAGCAACTGCTGGAATGCATTTCCGTCACCGCCGAAGGACCGGATGTGATGACGTTCGGCTTCAAGGCCGACAAGGATAGCTGGTTCCGCTATCTGCCCGGCCAGTTCGTCACGCTCGAACTGCCGGTTAAGGCAGACGATCCGGTGATGCGCACCTATACGCTCTCCTCGACGCCGTCGCGGCCGTTTTCGGTGGCCGTCACTGTCAAGGCGCAGGCATCAAGCATCGGCACGCGCTGGATGTTCGACAATCTCAAACCGGGCATGAAGCTGAAAGCCTTTGGCCCGCTCGGCGACTTCTCGTTCGTGCGTCATCCGGGTGAAAAATACCTGTTCATCTCCGCCGGTTCCGGCATCACGCCGATGATGTCGATGACCCGCTGGATGGCCGATTGCGCCCCGCAGACGGACGTCTCCTTCCTGTCCTGCGCCCGCCAGCCCGACGATCTGCTGTTTCGCGACGAGCTGGAAAACATCTCCCGCAACATGCCCAATCTCAATCTCGGTTTCATCGTCGAGACCCATGCGCCGCGCCATAGCTGGCACGGCCTGCGCGGCCGCATCGAGACGTCCAAACTTGCCCTGCTGGCCCCGGATTTCCGCGAACGCACCGTGTTCTGCTGCGGCCCGGAGCCATTCATGCGTGGTGTCAAATCCATGCTGGAAAGCGTCGGTTTCGACATGAACCGCTACCATGAGGAAAGCTTCCAGCCGGCCAATGCGCCGGACCCTGCAGAGCTTGCCATTCGCGCTGGCGCGGGGGAAGCGGATGCAGCCGCAGTTTCCACCATTACCTTCACCATGGCGGGCAAGGATGCCAAGTGTCAGCCCGGCCAGACCATCCTGCAGACGGCACGCGCAGCCGGCGTGCGCATCGGTGCCGCCTGCGAGGGGGGACTGTGCGGCACCTGCCGGGTGATGAAGATTTCCGGAGAAGTCGAGATGAACCACAACGGCGGTATCCTCGACGATGAAATCGACGAAGGCTACATTTTGGCCTGCTGTTCGCGGCCGATCGGCGACGTGCAGATCGAGGCATGATGGCGGTGTCGTTGCCATTATGTCCGGCGCTGGCCCCTCATCCGGCCTGTCGGCCACCTTCTCCCCGTCAACGGGGAGAAGGGACAAGCGGCAAACTCTGTCATCCCCTCTCCCCGCGTGCGGGGAGAGGGCTAGGGTGAGGGGCAACCTAGCCCGAGAACATGTCGTTTACGAAGGTAACCTGCCCGCCAGCTGGCGGATCAGACAGCAGCCTTTCAAAGATGAATAACCATTATAGGATGTTTACGCGTAGCAAGCTTCGCGTAAGTTGCGCGGCCTAGTTTCGAAGGGCAATCGATACGGGACGTAATTTATGCGAACCAAAGATCTGACCTATGAGCTTCTCCAGGCCTCGAAGATGAGCGCCGAACGCAGCGACAGGACGATGCTTGTGTTCCTCATCGAGATGGCTCTTTTGGAAGCCGAGCTGTCCATGCCGCCGGTGCAGGATATCAAGCGCGTTCATCCCGCGCATATTCCCCAGATACCCCGATTGGGAAGGGCGAGCGCCGATCAGCGGAGCACATCTGCGGACTGACGCAATCCCGCGTCAGGATTGCGGTACGATCGGGTTTGCCGCCGCTGACGAGCGGCAGGCGGCAAACACGTCAAGCGCTGGATTGTAGACCTTTGTGATGACGTTCATCATCCCAAGCACGGTGTGGAACAGGTTGTCGTGCGAGGTTGTTGTATCGGCATAGGTCTGAAGGCAGCTCCGGTCCAGGCCCGTCAGCTGGGCATACTGGTCGGAGAACCAGGCGATGAAGGGCACATGCGTCTGCTCCGTGGGGGCAAACATGTAAGGCGCGCCGTGCAGGAACAATCCGTTCTCGCCAAGCGACTCGCCATGGTCCGACATGTAGATCATCGCTCCATCGACGCTGTCCTGATGTTTTTTCAGAAGCTTGATCACCTCGGCCAGGTTATGGTCGGTGTAGAGGATCGAGTTGTCATAGGCGTTGACGATCTCTTGGCGCGAGCAATCCGACAGTTGCGGGGTGCGGCAATCGGGCGTGAACCGGCGGAATTCTTCCGGATACCGCTGATAATAGGCCGGGCCGTGGCTGCCCAGTTGGTGCAGCACGATCACCGTATTCTTGGTGATGCCGCCAAGCTTTTCATCGAGTTTGCCGAGGAAAATGTCGTCCAGGCAGCCGTCATCCATGCAGAGCGGGCTGTTCTTCTGTTTGGTCAGGCTGGCAAAACTGATGAGATCGGCGATGCCCTTGCTGCCGGTATTGTTGTCCCACCAATAACCGTCAACGCCGGCGCGGCGCAAAACGTCCATCAGTGTATCCGTGGACCGCGCCTTGCGGTCGGAATAGTCTTTTCTGCCATAAACCGAAAACATGCAGGGCAATGACACGGCCGTCGCTGTTCCGCAGCTCGTGGTTTTGGTGAAGTTGGTGACTCCAAGCGTTTTCAGTTCCGGATTGGTTTCCCTGTCATAGCCATTCAGGGAAAAATTCATGGCGCGGGCGGTTTCACCGGCGACGATAATGGTGACGACGGGTTTTTTCGCCCGCGCATACATTGGGCCGAGTTTTGCATCCGTGCCGAGCGGAGCCCGGACAATGCCGATATCGCGATACGTGCTGACCCCGAGGCCGATTGCCGAGGTGATGGCCGCAAACGGTGTCAGCTTGGCCATCATGTCGCGATGCTCGCGGATGTTGGAGGATATTCCTGAATAGTTCGAGAGGATCAGCCCGATACACAGCGAGAGGCAGATCGCAATCACCGCGACGTTCACGAAGAATTTGCTGATGAAGGGACGGTGCCGGATGCGGATCAGGCAGACCAGCACCGATGGCAGGATGCCATAGAAGAGGATATGCAGGACAAACGTGCCGGTGATCAGCGGTCCGGCTTCCTGCGGCGTCGTCACCACGGCGTTGCGGATCATGTCCTTGTCGATCATCACACCGAAGAAATCCGTGTAGTAGGAGGATATGGCCCCGGCGATCAGGAGGAAGACCAGAAACGGCTTGATCAGGTACTTGACCGAGAACAGCACCACGCCTGCAAAGACAAGCAAGGTGATCGCCGCAGCAAATGCGTAGAAGCCCAGGTGGAGACCGCCGAACACATAGAAGGCTTCGTTCCAGAACGTCAGGTTCTGGAGACACAGAATGAAGAGGGCGACGAGCAGGCTGAGCGGTATGCTGCCCATGCGGGGCCGCTTGAGTGAGTGAAAATTCAAAATGGGCTCCGGCAATCAAGGCAGGGATGGCGACAATCCCATTCTCTTGCTCTTGTCTGCTGACAGGAGGCTGAACGTCTGCGGCGTGGCGGTTTTCGTTGAAAACGCTTATAAACGCGAAGATGACAGCCAGGGCGGATAGCTTTGGGCACGCAGTGAGTTGGAGCCGCGCGCTGTTCAGCGCCCGGGCCGGCAAAAAGGGTAAGCAGGCCCACCGGACACGGCACTTCCAGCCTTATGGTAATCCCTGTGAACCGCAATGGCGATTTCTAGCGAAGACCCAAAGGGATTGATGTCCTGGCGATTGCTCCCGTGATGGTCATATCGATACCCACCCCTGCGCCAGCCGAAATGTTGGTGGTGCCGGATGCGATCAGCAGGGGCTGGTCGAACGGTTTTTCCGGGAGCAGTTCGCCCTTGGCCCAGACCGCCTTGAGTGCCTTTGCATCCATGGGAGCGACGTTGACGTCGATATCGGTGAGCGTGCCGGCGACGCGGTAGGGGCAGCGCCGCTTGCCGCAGTTGGCGCCGGCGGAGAATTGCCAGAGCGCGTAAGCATCCCAGTTGCCCATCGGGAAGACATTGCGGATGCCGGGCTTGTAGCGGGCATACCACAGCGGCAGGCGCGACAGGATCGGGAAGCGGTCGCGGTTGGCAGCGATGTATCTGGCGGTGGTGTGATTGGTATAGAGTATCGGGTAACGGCCGGTGCGGGTCTTGATATGGCCGGCAAAAATGGCGGCGTCTTCCAGCGACATGTATTTTTCTGGATCGATGCCCTCGATATCGAGCGCCATCAGTTCATCGTCGCGCGGCTGGGCATAGTCGAGGAAATGATTGGCCTGGTCGACCGGGTTACCGGGACGGGCGAGATGGTAGGCGCCCCAGGAAAGTCCGCTCGCCCGGGCGACGAGACGGCGGGTCTGGTAGAGTTCGCGGCTGACGGCGTATTTGCGCCACATCGTCTTGCAGTGCGCCACGGTGTCGCCGGCGTGATCGCCGGTGCAGTCAAAGCTCTCCGGCAGGCCATCGGATGCCTTGGAGATGAAGCCGGCGATGCGCTTGTCCTTCAGCATCGCATCCCAGTCGATGATGTTGAGTTCATAGGCATCGATGACCAGCGCATGGTCAGATGATTTCCACGGCATCAGATCGCGGGCCGATGTTACGTTCGGGGTCAGGGTGCCATCGGAAAGCAGCGCGACACCGAGGAAAGCGGCGAGGCGGAAAAACTTGCCCAATCCTGTGCTTCGGCGCTTTTCCATCACATGAGGGTGCGGAAAGATGGTTAACCGAGCCTTAACACGTCTGGCGCGAATTCTTCGGACGTGATTAGTTGTAGTTGGCCGTGGAACAAACGCTGCTGCAAATCGTTCTATCGCCAAGACAATATTGTCCGATAGCACATGAAATGGAGGAGCCCATATGGGTGTTTTCAAGATGAGGATGGCATCGCTGGCGTTGTCTGCCGTGTTGCTGGCGACGTCATTTGCGCCATCGCACGCCTTCACGCAAATCCCGGTGCCTGTCCAGGCTGACCGTACCAATGTGGAAACCGTCCAATATAACCGTCAGAGCGACCGACGTTACAGGCCCCGTTACGATAACCGCCGTGGATACTATCGGCGGGGTGGTTATAACTACTACAACGGCCACCGCGGTTATAATTACTACCGTCCTGGTTACCGCGAATATAATGGCATGTGGTTCCCGCTCGGCGCATTTGCTGCCGGTGCGATCATCGGTGGAGCAGTTGCCCAGCCTCCCGTGCGCTATGGCGGCAGCCATGTCGAATGGTGCGCCAACCGCTATCGCAGCTATCGTGCCTACGACAATACGTATCAGCCGAACAACGGCCCGCGCAGGCAGTGCAATTCGCCTTACTGACACGATGATTTGATCAGCACAGACTTTCGGCCGGGGACTTTGTCTCCGGCCATTTTTTCGTCAGAGAATGCCGATCCGCTTCAGGATCGTCCATGCCACGCCCATCGACATCATGATCAGGAAACCGGCAAGCAGCGTGCCGTGAATGCCTTCGGCAAAGGGCAAGCCGCTGGTGTTCATGCCGAAAAAACCGGTGACGAGCGTCGGCGGCAGGAGGAAAGCCGTCATCAACGACAGGATATAGAGATGGCGGTTGGTCTCCGAGGAGAGCTTGCTGTCGATCTCTTCATGCAAAAGGCGGGCGCGTTCCTGCAGTGCGAAAACATCCCGGTCGACCGCTTCCAGCCTGTCCGACAAGCGTTCGGCAACGTCGATAAAGCCATCAGGCACTTCGTCTTCTTCCGATGTCCCGGCGCGACGCAGCAGGGCGAGCAGCGTGCGCAAGTGCCGGTGCAGGCGAACGGCGGTTCGCCGAAGCGGCGCCAGCCGCGGCTGATGATTGTGACCTGCCTCGCCATAGACATCGTCCTCGATGATGTTGAGCTCTTCCGTCAGTTCGAGCACCAGGCTGATCAGCGTGCGCTGGAATTCGACCACCATCATCTCGAACAGATCGATCGGGCGGGCGCAGCGGGCGTTCTTTTCGACGGCCGCCTTGACCCGGTCGATGCTGCGCAGCGGATGCAGCCGCGTGGTGATGATGATCTTTTCGGTGACGGCAAAATGCAGCCAGCCGATGGTTTTCGTCTCGGCATCGAAGGTGCGCTCGAAATCGACCAGCGTGCCATAGACGATATCGTCGGAAATGGTCACCGCAGCCTGCGTGTCATGGCTGGTCAGCGTCGAAAGGGTGCTTGTCGGCAGGGTGGTGATGCGTTCGATCAGGGCAGGGGTGCGTGCGTCGCTGAGCGCCAGATGCAGCCAGACCCAGCCGTCGCCCTCCATCAGCGCACCGATCGACGAATCGGCGGCGATCCGCACGCAACGGCTTTCGCCCGGCAGGAAGCGATAGGCCCAGACGAGCCCCGGTATTTCGGACGAGATCAGATTCATGCGGCATTGTCCCGGGAGAGGCCAGACTTCGCTGTATGCAGTTTTCATGACAGTTTTGTTACAGGCTTGCCCACGAGCCGGGATAATGGCGTCAGATCAAATATTGACGTTTACGTAAAAATCAATAATTTCGGGATCAACAAACAAGCCATTGCTGGACGGACGTACGGCAATGTTGTCAGGTGACCGCAGGAGGAGACGACGATGTACAAGGCACCGGTTGAGGATATTCTGTTCACGCTGAAACATGTGGCTGGACTGAGTGAGGATCTTGCCGCAGGCATTTTCGGCGATCTCGATGAGGATCTGGTCGATGCGATCGTCGGTGAAGCCGGCCGCTTTGCCACCGAAGAGGTCGCACCGCTCGCCGATATCGGCGACCGGCAGGGCTCCAAACTCGTCGATGGCAAGGTGCAGATTCCGGAAGGCTGGGCCGATCTCTATCGCAACTGGGCAGCCGGCGGCTGGAACAGTCTGACGGCGCCGGAAGAATTCGGCGGCCAGGCGCTGCCGCATATGCTGCATATTGCGGCCATGGAGTTCTGGAACGCCGGCTCGATGGCCTTTGCGCTGGCGCCGATGCTGACCATGGGCGCTGTCGATGCGCTGGAAAAGCATGGGTCCGCAACTTTAAAATCAACCTTCCTCGCCAAGATGATTTCAGGCGAATGGACCGGGACAATGAACCTGACGGAACCGCATGCCGGTTCCGACCTCGGCGTGTTGAAAACCCGCGCCGAGCGCCGTGACGACGGCACATACCGGATTTTCGGCCAAAAGATCTTCATCACCTGGGGCGACCATGAGGTCACCGATAATATCGTCCATCTGGTGCTGGCGCGGATCGCCGGTGCGCCGGAGGGAACGCGCGGCATCTCGCTGTTCCTGGTGCCGAAATTCCTCGTCAACGCGGACGGATCGCTTGGCTCCCGCAACGATCTGTTCTGCCATTCTCTGGAACACAAGCTCGGCATCCATGCCTCGCCGACCTGCACCATGGTCTATGGCGACGGCCGGTTCGGCGATGAGAAGGGCGCCGTCGGCTATCTCGTCGGCGAGGAGAATAAAGGCCTCAACTGCATGTTCACGATGATGAACAATGCCCGTCTTGCCGTTGGCATACAGGGCGTGGCGATGGCCGATGCGGCCACCCAGCATGCGCTCAACTATGCCCGCGAGCGCACGCAGGGCAAGGCGCCCGGCTGGAAGGGCACCGGCATGAGCCCGATCATCGAGCATCCGGATATCGCCCGCACGCTCTTGACCATGAAGGCCCTGACCCAGGGCGCCCGCGCCATCGCGCTGACCTGCGCCCGCGCAGTCGATCGGGCGCATGTGTCGGAAGGGGACGAGGCCCACCACTGGCAGGAGCGCTCCAGCTTGCTCACCCCGATCGCCAAGTCCTTCGGCACCGATGTCGGTGTCGATGCCGCCTCGATGGGCATCCAGGTGCATGGCGGCATGGGCTTCATCGAGGAGACCGGTGCCGCGCGTTATCTGCGCGATGCCCGGATCGCGCCGATCTACGAAGGCACCAACGGCATTCAGGCGATCGATCTCGTCACCCGCAAGCTGCCTTTGTCCGATGGCGGCCATGTGCGCGGTTTCATCGCCGAATTGAAGGCGGTGGCCGAAGAGGTCGGTTCCTCCAACCTCGCCGATTTCGGCGAAACCGGCAGCCGTCTCGACGATGCGATTGCCGATCTGGAAGAAACGACTGAGTGGCTTTTGGCGCGGCTCGCCGAAGGCAAATCCGCCGATGCCCTTGCCGGCGCCACCGCCTATCAGCGGCTGTTCGGCCTGACCCTGACGGGCGTCTATCTCGCCAAGGGTGGGTTGGCGGAAGCGGGCGATGATGGCCGCGATGCCCGCATCGCGCTTTGCCGTTTTGCCGCCGAAAACCTGTTGTCCGAAACCGCGGCGCTGAAAAACAGCATCGTCACCGGTGCTGCAAGCCTAGCTGCCGCCCGTATCGCACTCGCCTGATTGCCAAGACCTGAAGGAGACGACCATGACCGATGATGTTCTGATCGAACGGCCCGAAGCCTATCCGGGCGTTCAGGTGATCCGCTTCAACCGGCCGGCCAAGAAGAATGCCATCACCCGGGCGATGTACGCCAAGATGGCCAATGCGCTGACGGTCGCAGGCACAGACGATGCCATCCGCGTCACGGCCTTTCTCGGCACCGAAGGCTGCTTCTCGGCGGGTAACGACATGGCTGATTTCATGGCTTTCGCCATGGGCGGATCGATGGGGCAGGAGGTCATCGAGTTTCTGAAGGCTCTGGCGAGTGCGGCAAAGCCGGTCGTCTCCGGCGTCGACGGCCTGGCGATCGGCATCGGCACGACCATCCATCTCCATTGCGACCTGACGATCGCCTCGGACCGTTCGATCTTCAAGACGCCCTTCGTCGATCTGGCGCTGGTGCCGGAAGCGGCCTCCAGCCTGATCGTGCCGCGCATCGCCGGTCATCAGCGCGCATTTGCACTTCTGGCCGCTGGCGAGCCCTTCACGGCGGCAGAGGCGCAGGAAGCCGGACTGATCTGGAAGATCTCCGGTGCCGATGCCATCGAGGAAGAGGTGCTGTCGCTTGCCGCAAGCCTGGCGAAAAAGCCGCCGGAAGCCCTGCGCATCGCCCGCGACCTCATTCGCGGCGACCGGTCCGACGTCCTCGCCCGCATCGACGAGGAGGCAAAACACTTCGCCGCACAGTTGAAGAGCGCAGAAGCGCGCGCCGCCTTCGAGGCTTTCATGCGCCGCTAACTTACTCTTCTCCCCATCGGGGAGAAGGTGGCCCGCAGGGCCGGATGAGGGGGAGCCGCACGCTTCGAGTGCGCCGAAACGCCCCTTCATCGCCTCGCTTTACTCGGCACTTCTCCCCAAGGGGAGAAGAGGGAACCCGTCGCCCGGCCTTGAGATTCATATACCAACCCGACCTTGCCGGACGGTAGGGTGTGCCCCATATTGAAAACCGTTGCGTGGAGGAATTTTGGCATCGGAGGCATGCCGCCAACCAAGGGTTCGTCCATGCGGTCTCATTTCAAGTTTTCCCTGTCCGATATGCTCAGGCAGCACCGGCGTTGGGAAAAGACCATTGCCAAGGCCGTCAAGGTGACGCGCAAGGCACTTGTTTCCACCGTGTCCGCAAAACCATCGGCATCAAAACCAGCGGCAAAACCCCGGTCCGTGGCAAAACCGGCCGCAGGGTTGCAGGAGATCAAGGCGTTCGGCAGCAATCCCGGCCGCCTGCGCATGCTGCGCTATGTGCCGGCCGGCCTGCCGAAAAAATCGCCGCTGGTTGTCGTCCTGCACGGCTGCCAGCAAACCGCCGAAGCCTATGATCTCGGCAGTGGCTGGTCCACCTTGGCACGTGAACGCGGCTTTGCCGTCGTCTATGCCGAGCAGAAGCGCTCCAACAACGGCAATCTCTGTTTCAACTGGTTTCGCCCAAGCAACGTCACCCGCGATCGCGGCGAGGTCATGTCGATCCGCCAGATGGTCGCCAAGATGGCGTCAGCCCATGGCATTGACCGCAAGCGCGTCTTCGTTACCGGCCTGTCTGCCGGTGGCGCGATGGCGGCAGCGATGCTGGCAACCTATCCTGATGTGTTTCGCGGCGGCGGTGTGATCGCCGGACTGCCCTATGGCGCAGCGCGTGACGTTCACCGGGCGCTGGCTGCGATGAAGTCCGCGCCGGAACGGGCTGGGCGGGAATGGGGCGATCTCGTGCGGGCCGCATCGCCGGTAACGCGCGATTTCCCCGCGGTTTCGATCTGGCACGGCACGAAGGATCATACGGTGTCGTTATCCAACGCAGACGCGCTGTTACAACAATGGCTGGATGTGCACGGTCTTGAAGCCGCGGCCTATACCCAGAGCGACGTCGATGGCCATATCCGCCGTGTCTGGAAGGATGCGTCGGGCAAGGTTGCGGTCGAACTCTACCTGATCGATGGCATGGGCCACGGGACGCCGCTGAAGCCAAGGCCGGCGTCGCGTGTCAAGGCCGATACGCCCGGCCCCTACATGCTCGATGCCGGCATTTCCTCGTCGATGCATCTGGCGACGGCTTGGGGCCTGAAGAAGTCGCCGCTGCTTTCCGCGCAGAAACAGGCGGCCGAATAGGCGGAAAACCCTTAAAATCCTCAGTTTTCCAGCAATGAAATTTTAACACTGCCTTAAGTACGTGCCGATATGGTTCGGGGCATCGCAGGCCGGATTGTCCGGTTCCTGACGGGCCGCATGACGCGCGCCGTCTCCGCCCGCTGTGGCATGTCATCCCATTTTCGCATTCTGGAACAGTCCCGTGCTCTTGGCGCCGGTCACCCAACCGGCATGCGGACCAGATCGAGCCTCCGCCCGGCGCAAGAGCCGGGCCGCAATAGGGGAAACCTGCCGTGTCCAAAAGATCGAACCTGATGACGCGCATTCTTGTCGCCGCGTCCTTCGTCGTCGTCGCCGCCTTTGTCGGCTTCTCCGTCTATATCGACAGCCTCCAGCATGACGTAACGACCCGCGCGGTCGAGGAGAACATTTCCTCGTCCGGCAAGCAGGCCGCCCAGAGCGTCGCCAACTGGCTGAATGGCCGGGTCACCCTGACGGCGATGGTTGCCAATGCGGCCGGCCGTGCGGCCGATCAGGCCGGTCTCGAACGCACGCTGAACAATGACGTTCTGACCAAGGAATTCATCAGCACCTATGTCGGCGATGAAACCGGAAAATTCACCACCTGGCCGATCAACCCGATGCCGGAAGGCTACGATCCGCGCAAGCGCCCATGGTATCAGGATGCCGTCAAGGCCGACGGCAGTGTGCTGACCGATCCCTATATTGATGCGTCGAGCGGCGACCTGATCATCAGCGCTGCGGCGCCGGTCAAGAAGGACGGCAAGCTGATCGGCGTTACCGGCAGCGACTTCTCGCTGAAGACGCTGGTATCGATGGTCAAGGATATCGATGTCGGCGGCGAAGGCTTTGCCTTCCTCGTCAACAAGTCGGGCCAGATCCTCGTTCATCCGGATGCCAAGCTGGTCACCAAGACGCTCGCCGATGCCTTCCCGACGGAGACGCCGTCGATCGGCTCAACGATCATGCAGACGGAGCTTGACGGCAAGCCGATGCTCGTCAGCTTCGTGCCGGTCGCAGGCCTGCCAACGGTCGAATGGTATGTCGGCTTCGCCGTCGATGCCGATCTTGCCTATTCCGCCATCGGCCAGTTCCGGATTGCCGCCACCATTGCCACGCTTCTGGCGGTCGGTGTGATGATTGCCTTCCTTGCGACCCTGCTCGGCCGCCTCGTCATCCGCCCGGTCACCGATATGACCGGCGCAATGGAACGCCTGGCTGCCGGCGATCTGAAAGCCGAAATCCCCGGCCAGGAGCGTCGCGACCAGATCGGCTCGATGGCTGCCGCCGTCGCCGTCTTCCGCACCAATGCTATCGAACGGGCGCGTCTCGAAGGCGAAGCCGAGACCGGCCGTTCGCTGTCAGAGCAGGAGCGCCGTGAGCGCGAAACGTTGAAGGCCAAGGAAACCGCCGATATCCAGCAGGCTGTTGAAGCGCTGGCGACCGGGCTTGGCCGTCTTGCCGACGGCGATCTCGGCTACCGCATCTCGGTTCCGTTCGTCATGCATCTGGACCGCCTGCGTGCCGACTTCAACAATTCGGTGACCAAGCTGCATCAGACGCTGCAGGCCGTTGGCGCCAATGCCCGCGCCATCGATGCCGGCGCCACCGAAATCCGCACCGCCGCCGACGATCTTGCCCGCCGCACCGAGCAGCAGGCAGCCTCCGTGGAAGAAACGGCCGCAGCGCTCGAGCAGATCACGACGACGGTCAAGGACAGCGCCCGCCGTGCCGAAGAAGTCGGCCAGCTGGTTGCCCGTACCCGCGCCGGTGCCGAAAAGTCCGGCGAAGTGGTCCGCAATGCCGTCAACGCCATGCACGGCATCGAAAAGTCTTCCGGCGAGATTTCCAATATCATCGGCGTCATCGACGACATCGCCTTCCAGACCAACCTCTTGGCGCTGAACGCAGGCGTCGAGGCGGCTCGCGCAGGCGACGCCGGCAAGGGCTTTGCCGTCGTTGCCCAGGAAGTGCGCGAACTTGCCCAGCGCTCGGCCAATGCTGCCAAGGAAATCAAGGCGCTGATCACCACCTCGGGCGATCAGGTCCGCGCCGGCGTGATGCTGGTCGGTGAAACCGGCCAGTCGCTGCAGGCGATCGTCTCCGAGGTCCAGGAGATCAATGGGCATATCGGTGCGATCGTCACAGCCACCCGCGAACAGTCCATTGGACTGCAAGAGATCAACACGGCCGTCAACACCATGGACCAGGGCACCCAGCAGAACGCCGCCATGGTCGAGGAACAGACAGCGGCCAGCCATGGCCTCGCCTCGGAAGCGGCAGCCCTCAACGACCTGCTCGCCCAGTTCAATATCGGCGACACCCAGTCGTCGGCGCCGGCTGCAAGGCAGAGCAATTACGCCCGCCGCGCCGCCTGATAAACTGAGCGCTTGCATTCCAAACACCCGCGCCGGACCTCCGGCGCGGGTGTTTTCGTTTTTCCATCCACAGTTCCGTTCGCCGTTGCATATGGTTTAATATTAAACTATATAGTTCTACATTAAACCAAATGGAGGATGGCATGGCAGCGACACGACGGATGTGCATGGGCATCGTTTTAGGCGGTGTGGTACTGGCAACAACCGCTGGCGGTCTTTGGGCTTCCACCCGTGATCCTGTTTCGGCAAGAAAGCCATGGCAGGATGCCGGCCACGGTGAAGCCGATCTCCGGCGCCGAATATTGTCTTTCGCGATCCTGGCGCCCAACCCGCACAACCGGCAGCCCTGGCTTGCCGATCTGTCCGAGCAAAACGAAATCACGCTCTATTGCCAAGGCGATCGCCGCCTGCCGCAGACCGATCCGCACGACCGGCAGATCACCATCGGCCTTGGCTGCTTCCTCGAACTGTTGGCGCAAGCGGCTGCTGAGGAGGGATATCGGGCGGACATCGTGCTGTTTCCGGACGGGGAGCCGCAACCACGGCTGGATGACCGCCCCGTGGCGCATATCCGGCTCAGTCAAGCCGCCATGATCCACCGCGATCCTCTGTTCGCGCATGTCCTGTCGCGCCGCTCGAACAAGGAGGCCTATGATCTCGCGCGGCCGGTGGAGGCGGACAAGCTCGGCAAAATCGCCGCCGCCGCGCGCATGTCGGCCATTGGCCATACGAGTGATCCCGCCCGCGTCGAAGCGCTGCGCGGGCTCGCCTGGGATGCGTATTATACAGAGATCACCACGCCGCATACATTGAAGGAGAGCATCGACCTCATCCGCATCGGCCGCGCCGAGATTGAGGCCAATCCGGACGGCATCGATCTGTCCGGCCCGTTCATCGAGGGATTGTCGATGGCCGGTCTGCTGTCGCGCGATGCCATGCTCGACCAAACGTCATCGACATTCCAGCAGCAGATTCCGATCCTGAAAGAGCCGGTCGATACGGCAATGGCTTTCCTCTGGCTGAAAACCGCCGGAAACAGCCGCGCCGACCAAATTACCGCCGGGCGCGACTATATCCGCCTCAATCTGGCAGCGACGGCGGCGGGCGTCTCAATGCACCCGTTCAGCCAGGCGCTGCAGGAGTTTACCGAAATGCGTCCGCACTTTCTCGCCATGCGTGACGCGCTTGCGGTGGGAGAGAATGAAACGCTTCAAATGTTCGTTCGTCTCGGCTACGGTCCGGCCATTGAGGGCGCACCCCGCTGGCCCGTGGACACCCGGATCAGGAGCGCATGACGGCGAACGAAAACGATCTGCAAACGCTGTTCCGGTTCCTCAACGAAATCGGCATCGTCGCGCAATTGTCAGCCAATGCGTTCGGGAAAGTGATGCCTGAAGGTATGACCTTGCCGCAGTTCGTCGTGCTCAACCATCTGGTCCGGCTGGGGGATAGCCGCACGCCCGTGTCGATCGCACAGGCGATGCAGGTCACCAAGGGCGCCATGACCAATACGCTTGGCCATCTCGAAGGAAAAGGTTTCATCGCCATCGTGCCGGATGCGCATGATGGCCGCTCGAAGCGGGTTTCGCTGACGGCGATGGGCAAGGCAGCCCGCGATGCGGCAATCGAGGCTCTCGGCCCGGAGTTGCGCGGTATCGCCGGCGAAATCGCAATGCCGGGGATCATCAAAGCGCTGCCGGCCGTCGAAAGCCTGCGCAAGGTGCTGGACATCCGGCGCGATCCGAAGAGCTGAACGTCGGATCGGCCAGTTGCTACTTCACTTCTCCAGCGTGGCGACAACCTCAACATGCGACGACCACAGAAACTGATCGATCGGCGTCACGGAGGTGATCCGGTAGCCCACATCGACGAGGATGCGCAGGTCGCGCACCAAGGTCGCCGGATTGCAGGAGACCGCGACGATCTTCTTGACGCCGGAGCGGGCCATTTCCTTCACCTGGGCTTCGGCACCGGCGCGCGGCGGATCAAAGACGATGGCGTCATAGACCTTCAGTTCCGAGGCCATCATCGGCCGGCGGAAGAGATCGCGCTTTTCCACAGTGACGGGTTTTAGCCCTTGCGTGTTGCGGGCAGCAAAATCCAGGGCCTTCAGCGGCTTGTCTTCGCTCTCGACGGCATGCACACGCGCCTTGCGGGCCATGCGCAGCGAGAAGGTGCCTGACCCTGCAAAAAGATCGATGACACGCTTGGCCTTGCCGAGATGCGCCATCACCAGTTCCGCCATCGCCTCTTCCGCAGGCTTGGTCGCCTGCGTGAAGGTGCCGGGCGGCGGCGAAACGGAAACGCCGCCGAAATCGATCACCGGTTTGATCGGCTCGACGAGGATTTCGCCGTTGAGACTGAGGCGGGCAACGCTTTTCTGGCCGAGACCGGTTTCGACCGCCATCCGCCGCTGCCGGTCGTCCATCGCCTTGATGCCCTCGAACGAGAGATCGAGGCCTGACAGCGTTTCAAGCACGGTGATACGGAACGTCTCGGCATTGACCGCCATCGCATTGGCGACTGTGCGGATGGTTGCAAGCCGCGACACGATGCCGGGGCTTGCGATGGGACATTCCGATATGGCGACGATGTGATGGGTCTCGGGCTGGTTATAGCCGAGCAGCAGCTCTTTTTCTGTCCGTCGGGCGGTAAACACTGTGCGCCGGCGTTCGCCGGGATGGGCAAGGACCAACGGCGCGACGTCGGCCTCCAGGGCCTTCGATTTCAAGGCATCGACAACCAGTTGCCGCTTGAAGCTCTGATAGAGGCTGTCGCTGGCATGCTGCAGGCTGCAACCGCCACAGGTGCCGTTCTCGCCGTCCGGTCCGAAATGCCGGCATTTGGGCTCGACACGCTCGGGCGACACGTCGGACATCGACATGACCGTGCCCTTGTCCTTGTTGACGGCCAGTGCCACGGTTTCGCCGGGCAGGGTGAAGGGCACATAGACCGGCCCGTACGGACCGCGGGTAATGCCGTCGCCGGATTGGCCGATCTTCTCGATGGTCAGCGTCTCGGTGCTCATGCGGCTTCGTCCTGCGCGGCGTCATCATCCAGCGGCTTGTGGCCGGCCAGCAGATATTCTTCGTTGCCGTCACCGCCTGAAATCGGCGAGGGGATGAGGCCAAGGCTCGTCCAGCCCATGTCTTCGACGAGCCAGCGTTCCAGTTCGGCAGCAACCGCAGGTGCGGTCGAAGGGTCCTTGAGCAGGCCCGCCTTGCTGATCGCCTCGCGGCCGGCTTCGAACTGCGGCTTGACGAGCAGGATGCAATGGGCGCCGGGCTCGGCGAGATCCAGCGCCGGCGGCAGCGCCAGTTTCAGCGAAATGAACGACACGTCGGACACGATGAAGGAAATCTCCCGGCCGTCCAGGTTGTCCTCGTCCAGCACGCGGGCGTTCAGGCCCTCGATATTGGTAACGCGCGG
Source organism: Hyphomicrobiales bacterium (assembly GCA_900468065.1). Lineage (GTDB taxonomy): Bacteria > Pseudomonadota > Alphaproteobacteria > Rhizobiales > Rhizobiaceae > Pararhizobium. The sequence goes on from UBTA01000064.1 coordinate 40,302, forward strand.
ATCGGCCTCGAGGCGCGGATGGAACTGGCCGTGGCCGACATCGACGGAAATGACATGGGCAGCACCCGCATGCAGCAGGATTTCGGTGAAACCGCCGGTCGAGGCGCCGATATCCAGACAGTCCAATCCTTCTGGCGACAGCTTGAAATGTTCAAGGCCCGCCTTCAGTTTCAGCGCTGCGCGCGAAACATAGGGCTGGACCGGATCGTCGATGGCAATCGTCACATCCTCGGGAAAGGTCGAGCTCGCCTTGATGACGACTTTGCCGTTGACGGTAACGGTACCGCGCTGGATCGCATCGCGGGCCCGCGAACGGCTGGCGACAAGCCCCAGGTTCAAAAGCAGCTGGTCGAGGCGGACGGAGGTTTTTGGTTCGTTTGACATGGGTTCTCATGGCGCGTCAGGCCCGTGATGGCAAGGGCCATGCGGCCGGGCGCGTTCAAATAGTGCCGAAACAGGCTGCTTCGCGGGGCCATAGGGGCTGCCGGTCAGCGCGCCAAGCCTGCCACGCGGTATTTACCAGTAAAATTTTATGGGCTTTTTACCGATATTTAATTCGAAAGCTCTAATTTGATATGACTTACATCGCACGTTCTCGGATATGCGATACCGGGCATGCAGCGCCGGTGAATTTGCTCGAAGAGTTCGCTTCGGCGGCAGGTTCCAAGGGCCATCCCGCGTGGCGGGACCCGGCATATACCCCAGATTTCTTCACACTGTTTGCGCATCGGCCCCCTTGGCCGGGCAATATGGAGTCTCCATGCACCTTAGACTGTCCCATAAGATTGGTCTGCTCGTCCCGATCGCCGTTGCCGGCATTCTGTCGATCGTTGCCATTTTCATCGTCGAAAAGGCGATCGAGCAGTCTTTCAGGGAAAAGGAGCGTGTGATCGAGGCGTCGGACAAAGCGCTTCTGGTGCTAGAAAACAAGATGCTTGAGGAGCGCGGCGCGGAAAAGGATTTCCTGCTGCAAAAGAGCGAGGCAGCCGTCCGGCAGCACGAGGAGTTTTCCGTTGAAACGCGCGGACAGCTGGAGGTATTGAAGCAGACGGTTCCAGATACCGCGGTCCAGCAGAAGCTGCAGGCGATTGCGGCCGGGCTCGACATTTATCTTGGCCAATTCAAAGCGCTGGTTGCGGCCAACACCGAGCTCGGGCTCGATTCCTCGAAGGGCCGCGAAGGCGAAATGCGTGGGGCCGTGCATTCCATCGAGAAGCTGTTGAATGACATCCAGGACAGCGAATTGAAGGCTAGCATGCTGACGATGCGGCGCCACGAGAAGGATTTCATCATGCGCCGCGACGCCAAGTATGTGGCAAGTCATGAGGCAGAAGCCAAGACCTTTGCAGCATTCAAACCGGAGCGCTTCGGATCGGAAGAAGCGTACGAATCTATCATGAAGGCGCTGCAGGTCTATCAGGCGACGTTCAAGGCCTACGCGACGATTGCAGCGACCGAGAGCGAAGTGCGAGAGAGCGTTTCAAAGGCATTTTCGGATATAGAACCGGTCCTGGCGAGTCTGCCACAGGACCTGGCCAGCCTGCGCCAGTCTGCCGAGGCCGAAAATGCGCAGATGATCGCACGGGCGCAGAATTTCGGAATTGCAGCGGTGATCGCCGCGATCCTTCTGCTTGCACTCACCGTCTATCTGGTCGGGCGCGGCATCTCCCGGCCGATCGTCGCCACCACGCGTGCGATGACCGCCCTTGCCCGTGGTGATACCGCAACGGCCATTCCCTTCACCGGCCGCAAGGACGAGATCGGCGAAATGGCCGGTGCGGTCGAGATTTTCCGCCAGGCCGCCATTTCCAATCACCGCCTTGAAGAAGAGGCGGAGGAAGCACGGGCTCGCTCCGACGCTGACCGTGTCCGCCTGACACAGGAAGCGGAAGCTGCAGCTCAAGCGCGTCTGCAGCAGGCGACATCGGGCCTGGCAGCTGGTCTGCGCCGCCTTGCCGCCCGCGATCTGTCCTTCCAGCTCAACGATGCCTTCGCCCCGGATTTCGAGGCGCTGCGTCATGATCTGAACGCGGCCGTCAAGCAATTGGGCAACACGCTGACTGCTGTCACCCAGTCGGCCGGTTCGATCGACGACGGCACGCGCGAA
>UBTA01000150.1 GCA_900468065.1 Hyphomicrobiales bacterium
GTCACGCTGGACGGGCTGGCGCCTTGTTGCGAGATCTGGCCACGGCACCACATGACAATTTCTGGAGCGCCCTCGGCATGTCGCCTGAATTACTTGCTGATCTCGCCGAAACGACAGCTGAGGCCATGCCGGAATCGCGCGTGACGACCCAGGGACAGCCTGAACGAGTCTTCGACTTCGTTTTGGGAGGCGCATAGATCTTTGCGGTTAACTCAACGTGTTTCTGGGCCTCAACGACAGCCACTTTATCGCTGCGACGTGTCGTCACGCCAATGTTGGGTGTCGGAAAGCCAAGGCCGATTGCGTTTGCGAATGGCGGCTGCAAAAGTGAAGGCAATTCCGGACCGGCGACAACAGCTACCGGATTTCGATTGCAATGGCTGGCTTTGGCTGGCTTTGCCCAGGATGATCTCGAGATCACCTTCCACTCCAACCTTCTGTCTGTCAGCGGCAAGAAGCAGGAGACGTCCGCCGAGGGCTACCTTCATCGCGGCAATGCGGGCCCGTCCGTTCGAACATCGGTTCGAGCTTGCCGATCATGTCCAGGTGAACGGAGCGGATCAGAGCAACGGTCTCCTGTCGATCGATCGCGTTCGAGAGATCCAAGAGGCCGTGAAGTCGCGAAAAATTACCATCGAAAACGCCCCGGCTTTGACGTCTGCTGCTCCGGCGCAGATCGAAGCGCAGAAGGCGGCTTAATCTACATTGTCCGCTCACACGGGCGCAGTCGCGACGGCGCCCATCAACATTCCGAGTTGGAAAGGAGAGAGCGATGAAACCCGATATGTTCAGACGGTCCGTTGCCATTCTTGTCGGCCTCGGCCACCGGCATCTCGTCGAATGGCCGGCCTCGCTGAGAGACACCCCGCGCTCGGTCGTGCTCAAGGCATGTAATGGCGCGTTGCGCGGTGAGATCGAAGCCGAGACCACACGCGGTCGGTAAATCTTCCAGGACTGATCCAGACGCGCGTATCGACGTTCGTCTCTGCGAGAACCAGCTCCAAGGTATCCTAGATATGCTCGATGAGCGGAAGCAACTTGCTGAGTGGCGGCGCGCGATGACGATAGGGCGCCAGAACCGTAAATCGAAAGCGCCAGCCAACACGTTCGTGCCGCGGCTTCGATCGAGTCATTAGCTGAAATCTCCGGATCTGCCGACCATGAACAAGAGGACCGGCGCGCCTTCTTCCCCCCGACCGGGTTTCCATCACGCCGCCACACTACGACGCCTGTATGTTCGTTCCCGAGGTCACCCGACCCTTTGTTTGATCCCAGTCAAAGACCCCTATCGTATTTTCTGGTCATTTGAACGCGGGCGAATCTTCGCTCAAGGGGAACATGTGGTGGACGATCTTAGCCTGCGAAAACTGATTTTGACAAAACTCGAGTGCCTGCCGCTCATCATTCCCGCCGATATCGGCGTCGCCGTCCACCAGGGTGTGGTCATACTCACGGGTCACGTGACGGATGCCAGTCACAAGGCCATCATCGAGTTTGCGGTTCTGAACCTTCCTGACGTAAAGGCGCTTGCCCAGAAAATCCATGTGTTCGCAGACGTAGAGTTCCTGGAAACCGACGAAGAGATTGCCGGTCGTCTGATCAGGATGATTGAATGGAACATCTCGAAGCTGGAGAGGGACGTTCGTGTTCGGGTCGAGGACCGATGGGTGACCCTGACAGGGCACGTGGGATGTCACGAGGATAGCGAGCAAGCCGGCCAGTTTGCAACGATCGTCAAAGGATGTGTCGGGTTCACCAATCATCTCGTTGTCGCTGTCACCGAGAAGGAGAGTCCGCTGCAACGCGTGGCTTGAGATTCTGGAACCTCGGGTAGCCCGCAACCTTGTCATTACGGGCGAAGAGCCTGCGGTCCCATCGAAGAAGGTGGAGAGGCGGCACTTGTGGGGTCGAGGTGCCAAACTTCAAAGACGATTACCGACAAGCGCAGTTTTTCGGTAATCGCCAACGGATGCATTGAGATCGTGACTGGCGATCCTCAGTTGCTGAGCCGTCTTAGATGGACCGGCTTCAGGATTTCGATCGAGCGGCTGGAGTGCAGGCGGAGGATGCCGTCATCGCGTAGTTTCGACAGGTTCCGTGATACGGTTTCGATGGTCATCCCGAGGTAATCGCCGATGTCGGTACGCGTCATGGGTATATCGATCACGTCCAGGTCCCCTTGACGCTCCGCAAGATCGACCAAGAACACGGCCACTTTTTCCAGGGCACTCTGCCTTCCCACGACCAGGAGATGTTGTTGTGCACGGATCATCTCCCTTAGCGCGAGGTCCATGAGTTGCGATGAGTAGCGGCCGTCCTGATCGAGATCTACGACGGTAAGACCCGTCGGCACGATGCTCTCGGCAAAGAAGCTACGAACATTTCCAGCTTCGAAGCCGAATGTTTCACCAGCGATGTGAAACGCGACAACCTGCCTGCGCCCGTCCGCGAGCAACCTGTAAATTCGCACCGCACCGAATTCGATATGGTACAGGGTTTTGGCCAACTCGCTCTGGGCATAGATTTCCGCCTCGGCACTATGCATCGTGATTGGTCGAGGGCGATTGCACTGCTTGGCGAGCATCGCATGTGCCTGAAGGTGTGATGTAGCTATGGATGCCGAAGCCTGCATTGTCTCGTCCCCTGTCGTGTCCAGGGAACAATGCCTTAGAGGGAGGCGACGCGTAATTCGGTTGT
>UBTA01000092.1 GCA_900468065.1 Hyphomicrobiales bacterium
GCGAGCAAACACTGAGCCGCGAGGTCCGAGCCATGGGTTATCGCAAGCTTGCTGCAAGGCCCAAACATCACGCGCAAGACCCTCAAGCCATCGAGGATTTTAAAAAAATTTCCTCGCCGCAATGGCAGAAATCGCCGCTGGAGCAGCGCAAGGAAAACGGGTAGACCTGAATTTCCGGAAGTCGGAATTCCTCAATCGCTTCCTGACAAATCGGCGATTGGAAAAACGTGTCGCGACATCGGTTACTCATTCATCCCAAACAATGATCCGGAAGTCGTGCCCTAAAATTTTGGTGCGAGATCTGGTGAACTTCCGGTTATGTCGAGATGATCGGAGACCACCAAGTTCTCGCTGTTCTTGGTTCCCTTATAAATAGCATTTGCCATGCGAATGAGCCGATCCACACGGTATGACGCTGCTCGAAGTCTCGGGACCGAGACGTCTGCCCGATCACGCACAAGAATGTTGTATGCCAACATGGCGTCGTCAATTCTTCTTGCGACACCACAAAGCCGTGCTTCTCCGGATGTCCAAGAACGCGGTCGCCGTGCTTCCATCGTCTCGTAATACTTCTTATAAAATTCGTGAGAGATTTGTCTTGCCACAACTGGACTTGAAACAGCTGCTTTTTCCAATCTGTTCAGGCATGCCAAGACCTTCAATGGCGTCATACAGTGGATGGTAATCAAACCCGCATTCCTATCCCACGTGCGAACGTCACATCCACCACCGCCGTCGCTGGCAGGGGTGATCCATCCGTTAGCCGGAAACATCCCTTCTCTCAAAATCGAACGAGTTTCTTCGAGTTCAAGCAATAAATCAGCAATCGGTGGCGTCAATCCCTTGGATCGCTCAATCATTAGATATTCCTGATAAAACGGGCGTCGAAAATGAAACAATATGCCTTTGGAAATGCGAGTTGGGAAGCTGCTTATGGGGCGGAAACGCAACGGGATCGCGGTGGCTCATCCCGCTGTCACAAACGAGCCGGCGCAAGCACCGGTCGTGCGCTCGGCTAACGGATTTTCCAATTTGATCGGTTTCAGCTAATGATGATTGCCATTCCGCGCATCCGGAGTGCATGTATCTCGCAATGCTGTTTTCATCGCGCTTGCAGGATTTTTGTCTTGATGTGCATCCAAATTGTTACGCAGCTGCAAACTGCACCGTCTAATATTCTAAAGGTTATAATGCAAAAAAAGTGTCACACTCACGTGGTTAGGGAGCGACCGTTCGAGTGATCCCGTGCCGTCAGGCTCATTTGGTCAGCATTGATATAAGAGGAAGCGGCGGAGGCCGCCTAGGTAAACTCCCCTAAGGGCAATATGACGGTTGCCGACCTCCTCAACCGTTGCAGCAGAGCATCGAGGCCAGCATCAAACGAAACGCTGCAACCCCTGCTGGAAGGTCCGAAAGGTCCGAGGCCGATCGGATCCGCGAAAGGCTTTCATCAACTCCCCGAGGCAGAGATCGACTGACTTGAAATCGCTTCTCGGCGCTCCATTTCGACCTTCAGAAATCGCCGACAGCATTTGACCACGGTATTGGCACATGCTGTGTGGCGCTTGGACAGGTCGGGCGACGCTCGGCTTTTCTCTTAAGGCTCACGGCGCGCCCTGACCATCTCGCAACTTTACTGCCGGTGCTTCTCGTCACGTTTCGCAGAACAGGAGAACAATATGGTCGAGAAAATCAAGGGACGCAAAATCGACTCGGGACTCATCGCGCTGAGAAAGGAAACAAGATCGAGAGGGTAGTTGCGCCCTCAAGTTCCCGCAGGTCGACCGCTTCGCTTATTACCAGACTTAGCATGTGTCCGTTAATGGCGGCGTTGGTGAATGCACCGATCCCGATCAGATGCGGGAATTATGGAACTCGGGACCGCGGAGGATTTTCGATTTGTTGCTCTTCAATCGGTAGGGATAGCCCACCGGCAGTCCCTTCGTAGAGTTCGCGGCTTCCATATCTCACTCTGTAGGCGCCGGTTTCGACGGAAAACATCGCGTAGGTAACACCTTTGATGGTCTGATTTTCGTAGTCGACTGGCAATCCCTCCCGGCTGATCGCCAATACCTCTCTTCCATCGCTCAGGGAAGGCAACATGCCGCGAAGCATTGATCCAGTTCGCGTATCAACACGGGCGTCGAATGTTAGTTCGTCACTGTTCCAGGCGATATGAGCAAAATAGGAATTGTTTCGGCCATCAGTCCAATCGAGAAATTGCCTCACGGAGACCAGGGGAATGCGGCGAACTTTTGCCGCTGCAGCCAATTGTTTATCGAACTCATCGGTAAAATCATAGTGCGTTCCGAACGCGCCATAGTAACCCGGTGGCCCCAAAGCTCGGTCAAGCTGCGTCTCTATGGCGGACGGAAATTGCATACCGCTTTCGTTCACCAGGTGCGATGCCACTTGGTACACGTCAATCATGCTCCCATCGAGGTCGGCAAACCGCATCGGCAGGCCGGAACCAGTCATGAAGCCGGGACGGTCCCTTACCCAGGTACCGGGCCAGTAGTAGTAGCTTAAGTCCATGCGCACGCCAAACCGCGCCTCTGTTTTCGGTGTCTCAGCCCAGTCACTCCAGGCTAAGCAGTGCGTCCGGCTTCCCGTCTGGGGAGGGAGATCAGGATACTTGACGCGAAACGCGTATAGGTCACGGCTGAATGCCGCGGCGTAGTTACTTGCTTGCAGATTGTCGCAGCTCTTATTGACGTGATCGCCAATGTCGAAGCCTTTTGATACATATGCGTTGGCCTCATCGGCAGATAACCCGCCACTTGGGTAGATCCACGAAGTAGACCTATAGCATTCCCACTTCGCAACTGAGCACGCTTTGGGTTCGTTTCCCATGAGCCGTTCGAAGGCGTCCTCTGTTCCACTTCGGGTGCCGTGATCGTCGCCGGCCATGATGAGGACAGCCTTCTGTCCTTTGGGAAAATACCATAATCGCGGTAACGGGGACTTGCCATCCAACATGAAGTTCATAATGTTGACCAGCAGACGTTGCTGCTCGTCAGCTATTGGAATGGCTACGCGGCCGAGATCGATCCAGTCCGGTTGTTCATCTCCATCCTTGGCGCCGAAGAAAAGATCATTTGGACGGACAATAGAATTGCCGTCGCGTTCGTCACCTGCCCAGGCGGGGTTGCCCTGTCGTGTGTAGATGATGGACCGGGCTAGATCAAAGGTGAACGCGGCGGCCTGTCCTCCGGCGGTTCCAACTCTTCGGATGGTGATCGCCGGGTTTGTCGTGAAGCCCGACACATCGCTGTACAGGCGGGCGATTTCGGTTGTTCCGTCTGTCAATGTGTAAAGATCGGCCGCGCCATGATATTGGATCGTCTCGCCCACGATCCCCTTTCCAGGGGCCTTTCCTGTATCGATTGAAAGGCGACCCTCGCTGAGATAGTCAGCTTGATCGTGCAACCCGAGGAGCCGCCCCAGTTTCTTATCCGGACGCATAGATATAAGATCGCCACCCGAGCCGACCCACTTCGAAAACATCGCAACTTGTCGCTCGCTGAGCGGCATTTCCCCCAGCAGGACCAGGCTAAACCGGTCAAGTAGATCAGCGGTAACTTCCGAAAGGTCCTTACCTTCGAACGAGCCGATGCCTTCCGCTCGCAAAATTTCACTGTAATACTTGCTGAAAGGCAACGCATTTGATCGAACGATTAAGATAGGCCCGCCGAAACCGTCCTCCAGATCGCGCCGCGTCGTAAAAGACCAGCTTTGGCCGACTTCCATAGTATTGCCCGCCTTGTCCCCGGCGCCACGATCGATTGTTGCGGTGTACTTTGTGCCGCTCTCCAAATCAGCTGTAAACTCTAGTAATGCGGAGTGGGTCGATATGTCGTACGAGACGTTCGCCTCGACCTGCACGCCTGATGCCGAAAGCCGGAGTGAATTGGACCCGATCGTAGCGGGATCGATATCCTCTGTGAAGGTCACGGTGATCGCGGCTCTGAGATCAACATCGACGGCCCCTGGCAAGGGAGAGAGCCTAACGACCCCGGGGGGAATATCGACCAATGCGACAAGCGCAGATAAACCCATAGCGGTCAGTAATACCGAAACAACAATAACAAAACCATTACGCCATCCGGCCATTTTTTCTCTCAAAGGCCCCCCAACTAACGCTGCATCGTCGGTCCCTTGCTGCATGGGAACCTGGCTTAAGTCGAGAGTCTGCTTTCCATGTTGCATCGCCGGATTGCGAACTACAGGGACTGACGAAGCAGCCTGTCTTGTCATACCGCCCGGTTGGAGATCCGGCCCGCGCGACAATCGATAAGGAATTGAAGCTCCCCGAAAACACGCAGCAGATTGAAGCACTCCGTCGCGTTTATTCCGTTACAAAGACCGACGGCCGCTCCCGACTACGAGCCGTGCAGAAATTCCAAGAGGGCTACAAAGTCACTCTGCGATGATCCCGTCGCTGATGGGGACTTTATAAAATGTCGTTGACGGCGGGGATCATTTTCCTCTCCAAAAGAGCGCCCAGCTTTCCAGCCCATTGACGCGTTATTCTATATGGTCATGCACGACAGCCAACAGGTCAAGTGCAGACTATGCATCCCCCACCGGAAAAGGCTCGCCAGAGGAAGCTGCCGAATGGTCCAAATCGTAAGTGAGATCAGTTTGCGGCGAGGCGCGCAAGCGCTGCGAGCGACTGGCGTCCCCACTCATACCGAGCCCAGATCGCGCACTCGACAAAAGTGTCCATATCCTGGCGGACGATCGGCCATGACCTGAACCCTCCAGAACGACTTGCTCCGCACGACAGCGGGATAGTCGACTGCCGGAAGCACTGGATTGACGACACCGCCATCGTAGTTGTCGTCCCGTCCGCGCCTCTTCGGCCTTGTTGAGGATCCGACGGATTCCGCTGCCCCTGCAATAGCGCGAATTCGAACTACAGAATCAGTCCAGACAAAGATGTGGTGCTGATGCAATCTTTTTGAGATTGGCCACGGTTAGCGTCCCACCACTCTCTGGGGAAGGACGTTGGTCACATGATCCTCCAGGCCGAAGGTCCCGTCCGCACCTAGTATAAGGTCCCAATAGTCCCCGGACCAAGGCAACTATTAAACCGACCAAACACCAATAGATTAATTGAAACTTAAGTGACCAAAAGTTTCTGAGTAAATCCTCTTCACCGAGGTCCACCCGGTATGCTTTTGGAGGACTCACTATATAGGCGCGGAATTGCTGCACCGCAGCAACCGAAAACAAAGGGGGACTTCAAAGTGGCTAATTATATTCGTTCAGATCTTGACTTCATTCTGGAGCAGATCAAGATTGCTGAAAAGCACGCTGCTTATATCGCCGATCCAAATGATCCGAACGCCGCGCCTCTCTACGGCGAAGGCGCAGCCGGCCAGACCGGTTCGGTTCCGGCATATACGCTGAGCCTCGGTCTGCGGACCGTCGATGGCTCTTATAATAACCTGCTGCCCGGCCAAGAACACTGGGGTGCGGCCGATCTTCAGTTTCCCGAGCTTCTGGTCCCGGCATACCGCAACGCCGACGGCACTCCTTTCGATCCCGATGGCCCCGGACCAGCTCCGACTATGGCGACTTCCCCCAACTACAACCCGTCGAACAATCCCAATTCGTTGGTCTTCGACTCCAGCCTGCGCACCATCTCCAACCTGATCGTGGACCAGACGCTGGGCAATCCTGCTGCGATCATTAAGGGTCTGCAGATCGGCGGTGTTGTGGCGGCAGATTTGGCTAATGTCGCCGTGGTCCAGGCAATCTATGCCACATTCAAACCCGCATCCGACGCGGAATACCAAGCCCGGGTGGTGATGGATAACGCACGGAGTGCGGCTAATGCCTTGAGCGACGGCAACTCGGCGACCCCACCCACGACAGCCGAGCAGGCCGCGCTCGATGCGCTGGTTGCAGCGACGACCGCACACGATCTTACGGTTACGAACCTGGAGACCGCGCGCGGTGTTCGCGATTTAGCCCTCTCGCCGCTGGGCATCGTCATGGACGGTGACAATGTTCAGGTGCTCAATGTCGCAACGGACGTAGGGCTGTCGGCGCCGTTCAATTCCTGGTTCACGCTGTTTGGCCAGTTTTTCGATCACGGCCTTGACCTGGTCAATAAGGGCGGGAGCGGTACGGTGTTCGTACCACTGCAGCCCGATGATCCACTCTACGTCGAGGGTAGCCACACCAATTTCATGGTGCTGACGCGCGCCACCGTATCGCCTGGCCAAGACGGCGTTTTCGGTACCGCCGATGACGTGCGCCCGGTCAACACGACTACGCCGTTTGTGGATCAAAATCAGACCTATACGTCGCACGCTTCGCACCAGGTCTTCTTGCGCCAATATGTACTTGATGCCAGTGGTGTGCCGCATGCGACCGGCAAACTCATCGAAGGCGGTGGCGCCGAACCTGGTGGCATGGCGACCTGGGGCGAAGTCAAGGCACAGGCCAGAATGCTTGGAATCCTGCTTACCGACCAGGACGTCGGCGCGGTTCCGTTGCTCCGGACCGACGCTTATGGCAACTTCATTCCGAACGCCGCCGGGTTTGCCCAGATCATCACTGGCGTCGGAGCAGACGGCATTCCGAACACGGCGGACGACAGCGTCATCTCTGGCACCTCCGCAGCGCCGGTCGGGGTGGCTTCCGCAATCCGCATCAATGCGGCATTTCTCGCCGATATCGCCCACGATGCCGTTCCAAACGGGATCGCGGATGGCGATATCGAAATCGGCCTGCTCAATCCCGGCAACAATCCGGCCGTTTACGATAACGAACTGCTCGATGCCCACTTTATCGCCGGCGACGGACGCGCCAACGAAAACATCGGCCTGACCGCCGTACATCACATCTTCCATTCCGAACATAACCGATTGGTTGAGCACACCAAGGACATAGTTTTGCAGTCCAACGACCTGGCGTTCCTCAATGAATGGCTGGCAGTGGATGTGGCGGTCATGCCGACGACCCCGGCCGCGATCGCCAATCTGGTGTGGGATGGCGAACGCCTGTTCCAGGCCGCCAAGTTCGGCACGGAAATGCAATATCAGCATACGGTGTTCGAGGATTTCGCCCGCAAGATCCAGCCCAATATCGACTTCTTCGTGGTGCCGGACGGCTACCATGCCGATATCAACCCCAGCATCGTGGCCGAGTTCGCCCACGTGGTTTATCGCTTCGGCCACTCGATGCTGACAGAGCAGATCGACCGGCTCGACGCCTCCTTCACCAACGATCAGATCAGCCTCATCGAGGGCTTCCTCAATCCGATCGAATTCGACGCCGGCCATACGGTTGCCGACAATATTGCGGCCGGCGACATCATCCGGGGCATGACGCGGCAGGTCGGCAACGAGATCGACGAGTTCGTTACCAGCGCGTTGCGCAACAATCTGCTGGGCCTGCCGCTCGATCTGGCGACTATCAATCTGGCCCGCGGCCGTGACGTGGGCGTGCCGTCCCTCAACGCCGCACGGCGTGAGTTCTTCGAAGCCAGCTCGCACGCCCCGGAACTCAAGCCCTACGACAGCTGGGTTGAGTTTGCCGGCAACCTCAAGAATGAGGCATCGGTTATAAACTTCATGGCCGCCTATGGCCTGCATTCGAGCATTACCTCACAGACGACAGTGGAGGGCAAGCGCGACGCAGCCATGCTGCTTATCTTCGGCGACATGGATATCGATGGCAACGGCACGATTGAGACCGCTCCCACCGACCGCATCGATTTCCTGAACGGCACTGGCGCCTGGGCAAACCTTGCCAGTGGCATAACCACCACGGGTCTCGACACGATCGACCTGTGGATCGGCGGCCTGGCGGAGAAAACCATGCCGTTCGGCGGCATGCTCGGTTCCACCTTCAACTTCGTGTTCGAGGTCCAGCTCGAAAAGCTCCAGGATGGCGACCGGTTCTATTACTTGCAGCGCCTGGACGGCATGCATTTCCTATCCGAAATGGAAAATAACACTTTCGCCAAGATCATCAGCCTGAACGCGGATGCGGGCCACCTTCCCTCAGACGTATTCTCCACGCCCGGTCTCATTCTCGAGGTCGATACCGCCAACCAGTGGAACCCCGGGCTGGGCACTGCCGATCCTACCGGTGGAAGTATTTTGACCCCGCTGGTCATCCGCAATAATCCGAACACTGTCGGATTGGATACGAACTATCTGCGGTATACCGGTACGGACCACGTGCTGCTCGGTGGGTCCAGTTTCAACGACATACTGATCGGCAGCGAAGGCGACGACACCTTCTATGGCGACGACGGCAATGATCGCCTCGAAGGCGGCTCTGGCAATGACCAGTACTTCGGCGGCGCTGGTCATGACATTATTACCGACCTGTTCGGCGACGACATCATCCGATCCGGCGCCGGCCATGACGCGATCAACGCCGGTCAAGGCGTCGATCTGATCGTCGCCGACGAAGGCCAGGACTTCATCGTCCTGGGTGCCGATCTGCTTGACGAGGCCTTTGGCGGTGTTGGTAACGACTTCGTGCTGGGCAGCAAGACGACTGAACAAACGCTGGGTGGCGAAGGCGACGACTGGATCGAAGTCGGGGCCTGGACCGGTGCAGTCGGTGATAACTTTGACGACCAGTTCCAGGCGGATGCTGTCAAGGGGCACGACGTGTTCCATGGTGACGGCGGCTTCGACGAGTTTATCGGCGAAGGCGGCGACGACGTCTGGTTCGGTAGTTTGGGACGCGGCAAGTTCGACGGCATGTCCGGCTACGACTGGACGACCTATTCAGACATGAACTTCGCGGTCGATGTCGATCTTGCCCGCCAGATTCTTCCCGGCGTTCCAGTGCTTCCGGCCAATGTGGCTCTGGACACCTTTACCCAGGTCGAAGGTGCTTCGGGATCGACAAAGGACGACGTGATCCGCGGTACCGATGTTACCGCCGCTGACATGCCGACCGAAGGCTTCCGCGGTAGTGCTCTAGACGCCCAGGGCATCGCACTCATCCAAGGACTGCAGGCGTTGTTAGCAGGCGCTGGCCCCGCCTCATTCGATGCTCAAGGTAGCTTCGTGGGAGGTAACATCCTGCTTGGCGGTGCCGGCAGCGATCTTATTGAAGGGCGTGGCGGCGATGACATCCTTGACGGCGACCAGTGGCTGAGGGTGCGCATCGCGGTAATGTCCACCTTTGACGCCAATGGTCCGACCGGCAATACGGTACTGAGCTACCATGACTCGATGAAGACGCTCGTCTCGTCGGTGTTCTCTGGCGCTATCAACCCGGGCCAGCTCAAGATCGTCCGCGACATCGCCACCGCCACTGGAATTGGCGATACCGATACTGCGGTCTTTTCCGATATCCGTGCGAACTATACCATCACGGGCAATGCGGATGGCAGCGTCAGGGTCGAGCATCTGGTTCCCGACGGGTTAGGTGGCTTCACACCCGGCGGCATCGACGGCATCGATATCCTGCGCAACATGGAGCGCCTGCGTTTTCTGGATGTGGATATTGATGTGCCCAGGGCACCCACCGATATCCAGTGGAATGGCGTCACCCCCAGCAATACGGCCCTGCCTGGCAACGGGACGATTGCGACCTTGAGTGCGGTCGATCCCAATGGCGCGGGCACCTTCACCTATGCCTTGGTTGCGGGCAGCAGCGCCGGCTTTACCGTCAGCAATGGCGGAACGGTGGCACGCACGGGCGGTACCATGGGCACAAACGCCACCTATACGCTCAATATCCGGGTGACGGACGACACTGGGCTGACCCGGATCGAGACCTTCACCATCCGCACAGGATCGAACGGCAATGACACGATCACGGCCGCGAACACCACCGATCACATCATCTATGGCGGCGTCGCGGGCAACGATACCCTCAACGGCAATGCCGGCAATGACACCCTGTTTGGCCAAACAGGCAATGACACGCTGAACGGCAATGGCGGTAACGACACTCTTATCGGCCAGGATGGCACCGATACGCTGAATGGCGGCATTGGCAACGACATCCTGGTTGGTGGCGACGGCAACGACACCATCAATGGCGATGCAGGTAACGACACTATCCGCTACGCGTTCGGCGATGACGCCGATATCGTCAACGGCGGCGCCGATGTCGATACGCTCGAAATTGTCGGCACCGGCGGTGGGGATACGCTCGATGTCACTCTGACCGGCGCGGCGCTGACGGTCTTCGAAGGCGGCACTCTGACCGCTGTCGAAGCGGTTACCGCTGACCTGAACGGCGGCACCGATACCCTGGTCTATACGGCGACGGGTCCGGTCTCGGTCGATCTCAACAACGGCACCGCCTCGGGCTTTTCCTTCATCACGGGCATCGAGAATGTCACCGGCGGTGCCGGCAACGACACCATTATCGGTGACGGCAATGCCAATGCGCTGCAGGGTCTTGGTGGTACCGATACCATCGACGGCGGCGGCGGCGCAGATGCCATCAACGGTGGCGCAGCCAACGATACGATCCGTGGCGGCGCGGGTGCCGACACGATCACGCAGCTCAGCACTGATGGCCGCGACATCATCGATGGCGGAACCACCGCGCTTGTCGCCGGTCGCGATACGAGTTCGGACACTTACGTGCTGAACGGCGTAGCGGCGGCAGAGCAGTTCCGCATTTATACCAGGGCAGCCTGGGGCCTGGTCGCCGGCAACAACGTTGCCTCGCTGGCTGCCGGCACTGAAATCGTCATTACCCGGAATGGCACCAACAATGCCTCGATTATTGCCGAACTCGACAACATCGAGGAAATCCAAGTCAACACGACCAACGTGACTGCAAATGACGGCGGTGGCCTGAATGGTGGTTTGTCGGGTGGCGACACGATTACGGTGCTCGGAGATTTCAACCTTCCTAACACCAGCCTCAACTTCAGCACTATCACCATTAATGGCAATACCGGCGACGACACCGTCGATATTAGAGCGCTGAGTTCGGCCCACCGCATTGTCTTCCGCTCGAACGGCGGCCACGACACCATTGTCGGCACGTTGCGGCCCCAGGACGTGATTGAACTGCCAAACGGTGCAAAGGCGTCCGATTACCAAACAACAACCAACGCGAATGGCATGACCACCATGTCAAGGAATGGCCATACCATTACCTACAGCAGGGCGACGATAGACGACGATCACGGCACGCCGCAGCCAGTTGCAGCGCTCTCGCTCATCGGCACATCCACTGCCAATACGTTGACCGGCGCGGCGGGTGATGACGTTATCCTCGGCGGGGGCGGTGGAGATATCCTGGCTGGCAACGCCGGCAACGATATCCTTCGGGGCGAGGATGGAGATGATGTGATAACAGCTGGTGACGGCAACGACAGCGCGAGCGGTGGGGCAGGCACTGATGAACTCCATGGCGGAGCCGGTGTTGACATGCTCTTTGGTGACGCCGGCGATGACCTCATTCACGGCGATGCCGGCGATGACTACATCGAAGGCGGGAACGGTGACGACCAGGTTTGGAGTGGTGCCGGCAACGACACCGTCATTGCCAAATCCAATGATGGCTCGGACCGTTACTGGGGTGGCGATGGCGCAGATACGCTGGATTACTCTGCCGCTCTCGGCAGTCTGAAGGTCGATCTGGGCAACGGCTTCATGCAGCGTGGATCGGTCACTGGTAGTAATATAGGAAGCGATACGATCTATAGCTTCGAGAACTTCGTCGGCGGCGCAGGGCATGACACAGTCACGGCGACAACCGCAGTCAACATCATGGATGGTGGCGCCGGCAACGACACATTCCGCTTCACCTCGGCGGGTGCCATCAACGACGACGTGATCTACGGCTTCCAGCCGGGCGATAAAATCGACTTCTCGTCAATCGATGCCAATGCCAACGTTGCCGGCAAACAGGGCTTCGTGCTCGCAACGTCATTGAACGCAGCGGGCAAGATCGTCGTCTTCCATGAGGTGCAGGACGGAAACGAGGTTACGGTCATCCACGGCAATGTTGATGGCACCGGTGTCGACTTCGAACTGACGCTCGACGGAAAGCATAACTTGGCGGCCAGCGACTTCCACGGCGTCTCCTGACAATTCCAATGCTGAATCCCCGTCCGGCCACGCCGGGCGGGGATCGGGGTTAAAAAAAATTAAGGGGGACATCAACATGGGCATGACCAAGAAAAAGAATGCGCCGAAATACAAAATTGAAGGTTTCCGGGGAATCTTCATTTTTCTGTTCGGCCTTTCCGGCATCATCAACATTCTGGCACTCACCGGTGCCCTCTACATGATGCAGATCTACGATAGAGCGCTGACAAGCGGCAGTATTTCGACCCTTGTAGCGCTGTCGGTTCTTGCCGTCGGGCTCTATCTCTTTCAGGGCTTCTTCGACATCGTCCGTTCCCAGATCCTCATCCGATTGGGTGCACGGCTGGATACGGAACTTGCTCCCCTTGCGCACAAGGTCGTCATCGAAATGCCGCGCTACGGCTATTCGACGTCCGAGGCGATGGAACGTGGCCGAGACGTCGACACTCTGCGAGGCTTCCTCTCCGGTCAGGGGCCGATCGCGCTCTTCGACCTGCCATGGATGCCCATCTACCTCATCTTTGTATGGCTGCTTCATCCGATGCTGGGGATGTTGACTGTCGGGGGCGCCCTCATCCTAGCGATTCTGACCATCCTCGCTGAGGTCCTGACCCGCCGTCATTCGCAGTCCATGGTGAAGGCGACCGTGGCGCGCAATTCAGTCGCCGATTCAAACGCACGCAACAGTGAAATTATGCACGCCATGGGTATCACTGGCCGCGCCGTAAAGCGCTTCGAGGCGGCCAATGGGCGCCATCTTGAATGTCAGACCGCGACTTCGGATATCGGCGGCACGCTGTCGGGCCTGTCCAAGGTCATGCGCATGGTCTTGCAATCGGCGATACTGGGGCTTGGCGCCTATCTTGCAATCCGCGGCGACATGTCCGCCGGCTCGATCATTGCATCCTCGATCGTGACCGCGCGAGCGCTTGCTCCAGTCGATCAGGTGATCGCCCAATGGAAGAGTGTCGTCGCCGCCCGGCGCAGCCGTAATCGGCTTGACGAAACGCTTGCCGTCATCAATGACACGTCTGACCATGTCGAACTGCCGGCCCCGCACAAAAGCCTGTCAATCGAAAATATTACCACCGTCGCGCCGAGCACCGGTGCTGTTCTCCTCAGCGAAGTCACCCTTCAGCTCAAGGCAGGCCAGGCTCTCGGCCTCATCGGACCCTCAGGCGGCGGCAAGACGACGCTTGCCCGCTCCATACTTGGCATCTGGCCAGTGCTGCGGGGTTCGGTCAGAATCGATGGCGCTGACCTCAGCCAGTGGACGGAGAATTTTTTCCATTCGCATGTCGGTTATCTGCCGCAGGACGTAGCCCTGATGGACGGTACAATTGCCGACAATATTTCACGTTTCGCGGAGACACCCGACGCGCGCGAGATCGTCCGCGCGGCACAGAATGCCGGCATCCACGAGATGATCGTGCATCTACGCGATGGTTACCAGACGGAACTTGGACCGCACGGCACAGCACTTTCGGCGGGCCAGCGGCAACGCATCGCCCTCGCCCGTGCGCTATACGGTGATCCCTTCTTGATCGTACTCGACGAGCCGAACTCCAACCTCGACGCCGAGGGAGAAGAAGCGTTGACGCGGGTTATTACCAAGGTGCGTGAGCGGGGTGGAATTGTCGTGATCGTCGCTCACCGGCCGAGCGCGTTGCAGGCCGTCGATATGGTCGGCCTCGTGCAGAACGGCCGACTGGTTGCTTTCGGACCAAAGGATGAAATCGTCCAACCGACCAAGGTACTTCCAATCGTTGTGGACAGGAAACCGTCCACAGCAGGCTTGAAGTCGATGTCCGCCGAATAGGCTACGATCGGGAAAGGAATTCGCTATGGAGGAGAAACTGACATTGGGGCTGCCTGACGATGGCCAGGCTAGCGTTGCTCCAGCGAATAGGTTTCGCACGACGGAGGAGGAGGGGAAGAGCAGAAAATTCATGTTTCTGCCGGCTCTCCTATTCGGAGCGCTCGGTGTCTTGTTCGCCAAGTCGGAGGCGGATGCTTCCGATCGCCCGACACCTGAACAAGACCCCCTGCCGACCGATCCGACACCAACCTGCCTCGATGGGGTTGAAGATGTCGTGGCATTCCTGCGAGAGATGTCACGGGATTCGTCGAGCCCATTCAGCATAGGAAGCGCTCCGCGTCTCACTTCCGTGCGTGTCAGCTTTGATTTCGGGGATCAGTTGCCATTTTCGGCGCCTAGCAGAGAAGGGACAGCTCCCACCTTCAACAGCAACGACAATGAAGGGCGCATCGTGGTCCGCGGGGATGAATTCACATTCCAGCCTCCGAAACCGCCACCGCGGCGTAGCAGTCCGGCCAAGACCGATGGAGGCCGCGAGCAGATCAACGAGGACAAGCCACGCGCGAATAACCTACCGATCGTTTTGGGCCGGAATGTCCTTGCCCACGGTACGATGAATATCTCGACGCTCATCGTGCTTGATGACCTTCTGGCAAATGTCCGCGATCCAGATGGCGACAAGCTCTCAATCAGCAACCTCGTTTCTTCGAGTGGATCAATCCAGAGCTATGGCGCCGGCGTCTGGCTCTACACACCCGAGCGCGGCGCGGTCGGCCAGGTGACCTTCACTTATCAGGTTACCGATGGAAAGGGCAGCATTTATACGCAGACCGTTCTCGATCTCCTCAAGCCACTGCCGCGCGAAATCAACGGCAGCAACGGCGACGATCAGCTGCTCGGTACGCCAGGGCAGGACCGGATCCAGGGCCTTGACGGCGACGACTTGATCTACGGTGGCGAGGCGAATGACATCATCTTCGGCGGTTTGGGGGACGATAGGTTGTTCGGCGGCGACGGCGACGACATCATCTCGGGTGAAGGGGGTAATGACCAGATCTTTGCGGGGCGCGGCAACGATACCATCTACGGGGGCAGCGGCAATGACATCCTCAATGGTGAGGAGGGTAATGACAAACTCATGGGTGGAATGGGCAGTGACCAGTTGTTCGGGGGCAGTGGTAACGATAGCCTGTCCGGCGAAGAAGGTGACGATATTCTTCTCGGCGAAGGCGGCTCTGACCGGATCGAGGGCGGAGCGGGAAATGACACGCTCGCCGGCGGCGGAGGCGACGACAGCCTGTTTGGCGGTGCGGGCGACGACATCGTGCAAATGGGTCTGGTTGGCGAAGAGGAACGGGCGTCAAACAAGCCATCATCTGACGGCAACGATGTCTATTCCGGTGGGGCCGGGATTGATACCCTGGACGCGGCGCGGGCGAGTGCTGCCGTTACCATCGATCTCGCATCCGGCAGGGCCACCGGCGCCGGGACCGGATCCGACCAGATCGAAGGATTCGAGAACGTCACTGGAACGGTTTACAACGACACCGTCACCGGTGATGGCAACGCCAATGTGATCGAGGGCGGCGCGGGCAAGGATCGGCTGACCGGCGGTGACGGCGACGACACTCTGTCCGGCGGTGACGGCGACGATACCGTAGTCATGGCTGACGGAACGACACCGGGATCCGCGAATGACGGCAATGGCGACGGCGACGATATCTACTCCGGCGGCGCCGGGATCGATACCCTTGACGCGGCGCTGGCGCTTAAGGCCGTTATCATCGATCTTGCCGCCGGCACGGCCACCGGCGCCGATACCGGATCCGATAAGACGGAAGGCTTCGAGAACGTCAACGGCACGGCTTATAGCGACACCATCACTGGCGACAGTAACACGAACGTGATCGAGGGTGGCGGGGGCGATGATCAGTTGACCGGCGGCTACGGCGACGACATCGTGTCCTGCGGCGACGGCAACGATACTGTGGTTATGTCGGCCGCGACGACACCGGGTTCCGCAGACGACGGCAATGGCGACGGCGACGATGTCTACTCCGGCGGCGCCGGGATCGACAGCCTCGACCTCACCGCTCTTTTCGACGCAGTGTTGGCCGACCTCGAACAGGGCTTTGCGGAAGGCTCGGAGATTGGGCGCGACACGATCGAAGGATTCGAAGGGGTTGTTGGCGGCGGCGGCAACGACCGCCTTTCAGGTCATAGTGGTTCCGACATTCTGTATGGTGGAGATGGCGACGATCAGCTCTCTGGACGCGCCGGCGATGATATCCTCGCCGGTGGAGATGGTGCCGATCGCCTTGATGGCGCCGGCGGTAACGACAGCTTTGTCGTCCTCGTGGCCGTTGCGCCCAACGAATCGTCGGATGGCGACGACGTCTGCGAAGGGGGCGAAGGCCTTGATACTTACGATGCCTCTGCCACGATACTTGGCGTTGTTATCGATCTCGATCAGGGCATCGCGTCCGGCCAGGAGATAGGAAATGACATACTCATTCAAATCGAGGCCGCCACAGGGGGCGCGGGCAATGACATCATTGTAGACGGTGCTGCCGTCAACATTATGACCGGCGGCGCCGGAAACGATATTTTTGTCTTTGGCACGGCATCCATATCGGGCGATGGACAGGACGAGATCGTGGGTTTCCAAGTTGGAGACCGTATCGATTTTTCGAGTATCTCAACCGCAAAGGGGGGGCTTGTGTTCGCTGGATTCGGCGGGGAAGAGACTGCCCCTCAAACCGGTCACATCACTTTCTACCACCAGACCTTCGAAGACGGAGAACAGACAGTAGTGCGAGCGATCATAGACTTCGAACATGACGACGACATTCAAATCCTGCTGCGGGGGCATCACGATCTGACGGAACAGGACTTTGTCGCGGCAGCTCTCGAATTAGCCGCCTACCAGATGGATCGGGCTTAGCCCTATCCGACAACAGACGCTATATTTCGTAAATTTTCGGGGAGGTACATTGTGGCTAACGAAACATCATCGGTATCGAAACAAACAACAACCAAGACACTACGGCGGTTTGACGTTTCGTCGCGGATTATCACCGCTTCTTTACTCGCCTCAATTCTGGTCTTGGGGATCGGTGGCTGGGCCGCGCATGCAAAGTTGTCAGGGGCTGTCATCGCCAACGGACAAGTGGTCGTTTCCGATCAGGTAAAAATCATCCAGCACCGAGATGGCGGTATTGTCTCCGAGATCGCAGTCGAGAACGGCGACCAGGTGAAGAAGGGGGATATACTGTTGCGCCTCGACGAAACGCAGACGCGCGTCGAGCTCGCCATCGTACAGAGTCAGTTGCAGCAACTTCAGGCCATGCATGCACGGCTAATTGCGGAACGTGATGGGGACAGTGCGATCCGTTTCCCCGAACTGGACCCGTCCTCCAAACTCTTCGCGGGCGAGATCAAACTATTCGAGGAAAACCGCAGAATGGTTGACAATCAAAAGGACCAACTGCGGCTGCAGATCGATCAGTTGGACAAGCAGGTGCTTGGCTTTAACGCACAACTGGAGTCGAACACGAGCGAAGGCGAAATCGTCGAGCTGGAAATCGCCAAGACGGAGGGCCTGCTCAAGAGCGGGCTTGTGCCAATCGCCCAGAAACGCGACCTCTTGCGCCAGCGTGCCCGCATCGAGGGAGCGCGGGGCGAATTGGCCGCGCGACTGGCCGAGAATGTTGGCCAGAAGAGCGAACTCAATATGAAACTGCTTTCTCTTGATCAGGCAACACGCAAGGAGGCCCAGACCGAGATTGTGAGCATTGTGTCGAAGCTTGCGGAGTTGCGGGAGCGGGAGATTGCCGCCCGAGACAGGCTGACGAGAATGGACGTGCGCGCCCCCGTTGACGGTCTGATCTACGACCTTCAGATCCACACCCTTGACGGTATCGTTGCCTCGGGCGCTACGGTGATGTCGATCGTACCCACGAGCGCAGATCTCACCATCGAAATTCGTATTCCGCCCGTCGATATTGATCGTATCGTGGCAGGACAGCCGGCCCGGCTACGCTTCATAGCCTTCAATCAACGAACGACGCCCGAGCTTCATGGAAAAGTTGGCGTCATAGCCGCCGCAACCACGACCGACAAAGCAACCGGCGCGCCGTATTACCTAGCGACTGTGTCACTGACTGATGGTGAAAAACTGAAGGAAAACAAGTTGATGCCGGGAATGCCCGTTGAGGTCTACGTCCAGACTGACGAGAGAACTGCTCTGTCATACCTAGTCAAGCCGTTTACTGATCAGATGATGAGGGCTTTCCGCGAGGAATAATAAGGCGTCTAACGGGACACTCAATCCAACGCTACTTTCATTCCTTGACCGGCAGGCGCCGGATTGGGCTAGCGCTGAACGCCGGTGTGCAGCATAATCGAGACGGTAATCCAATTCGCAAAACGCCCCGAGCTGTCAAGACAAGCCGAGCCTCCTCTGGAGATGACAGAGAAAGTCCTTGAAGATCATCCCGATATCGTTGGGCTTTATGTTGCAGGAGGTGGTATCAGCGGGGTGCTTACTGCCCTTCGGACAAACGGCAGATCAGAAAGTTTGATAGTCGTAGGGTACGAACTAATGGACAATGTCAAAACCGCACTGCTAGACGGCACGCTAACGCTTTCAATTGCTCATCCGCTTGCGCGCCTCGCCAGCGAAACAATCAATAGAATGGTTAGGGCGGTTATGTCACCCGCGGAGAATGCTAGTCATACGCGAATTTTGCCTTTCGATACATTCACGAGAGAAAACCTTTCAAAGTTAGACACGTCCGAGCTTTTGGCCACAGGTGCTTCTGTAAAAGCCCCCTCCTCCCGTTCTTTGAGTGAACGATTGGCGTTGATCAGACTTAGCGCGGGAGAGCGCTGGCCGGAGTTCCCGAGCAGTCGGCAGCGCTGCTACGCCAGCGTGTATGCCGTCTTGACCACGGTAAAGAACTCGGCCGCATACTTGCCCTGCTCGCGCGAGCCAAAGGAGGAAGCCTTGCGGCCGCCGAACGGCACGTGGAAATTCAACCCCGCGGTCTGCAGGTTGACCATCACCATGCCGGCTTCCAAGTTGCGCTTGAAGTACGTCGCATGCTTCAGGCCCGTCGTGGTGATCCCTGCCAACAGGCCGAACGGCGCGGATTTTCGGTTCCGATGCCCCCCGGCGCGAACGCAATCCTTGGGTACACCACCAAAAGGGATGATCTCGAACATCCAGAAATGTCCCTCTACGGAAAATTCGCCTTCATCTTTGTTGCAGCAAGCGCGTATCCACCTCCTGCCCCGTCTATGAAATGGATGTGATCGCGGGCGTGCAACGAGGGAACAAAACATGTCATCAGCGCGTCGGCTTGTTTGTGAATTCCATAGCGGCACAATCCCGACAGTGCTGCGTCCGAGAGCATCTTCTCCACCCGCGCGGATCGATCCGGGTCGATATCAACGGTCATCTTCAGGCCATCGTCGAATTTTCTAAAGTCGGAATTTTCCGAAACTTCGATCTTATATTGCTTCGGGTCAAACGCACCGACAGGTACTCCGAGGTAGTCAATACCGATAGCAAGCATTGTCTCGGCAAAGATGCCAAGCTTCCGGACAAGCAGTCTACCTTCTGTCGCAGTGGCTCTAGCTTCGGCGTCGATGCCTTTGGTGGTCAACGTGAGAGGTGGCCCATCCGCAGGCAACGGATGTCCATTCCTCCCCTGCTCTGCGATGATCGCGATTACCTCGCTCAACAACGCGCGGAAGCGCGGTCCAGCACCCTCTGTCGCCGGCGTAATTATCAAAGACATGATCTCACCGTTGCTCGATGGAATCGGATCCCAGCGACAGGAAAGTCCCGTTAAGTCGGGCCTCGAGCCAGCCTCCGCCGCGTCGACACGGTATCTGCCGGCCTTCATTTGGGACTCGGCCCAGCTAGACCCGCCGCCTGCAAACATCGCATAGATGGCATTGGAACTTGCTTTGTAGCGTGCGACACGTACATCGCAGGCGGCAGCCTTGACATCCGTCATCGGGACAATTGCTGCCCGCATGTCAAGCTGGAGAGCATCCGAAACCCAGACCCTGAGACTCGAAAGCGTTTCATGTGCTTTGGCTGCATAAGCACCTGGGAAGGCCAGCAATGCACCGTCGCCTCCAAAAACGAACGGGTAATCATGGCTTCCCAGTCCATTCAGAAGCGCAGTAATCACGCTTGCGCCAGCAGTGTTGACAGCTTTGTACCGCCCAAGTGCTATCGCGCCCGTCGAATTGACGACATCAGCCACACCAAGAACCCAGTCATCAGGGAGGGGGAGGTATTGATCAAAATCGGTCAGCTCGGCAAACTCGCCGAGCACCGGAATGCTCAAAAAAAATGAATTAGCCGCAGTCTCGCTCACAGCCAAGGTCTCCCGCCATCAATCCGTTGGTGGTGTTTAGCTCGGGCATGTATTGGAGGTTCATGCCGTAGATCCCTGCGATGACTTTTGGAATGTTGCCGTGTGATCGTGCCTTGCCGCTGCTGTTCCAATGAATTGCTTGCCTTGGAAGCCAACGTTACCACGTATTTCCGTCTGCCAACATTGGTTTAAACGCGACCGAGAACGAGAACCCATACGAGACCTACTAAGCAAACCCGAGCCGCCACGGTAACATAATCGTGTTCGAACTGGCTCCTGTTTTACCCCGTATCGGAGACTGAACTACCAACAAGGTGGTTCCTGTTGCAATCTGAGGAGAGACCCATGACAATGATTAGAGCAGCACTTCTCGGTGCAGTTTCGCTTTTTGCAGTGTCGAGCGCCAGTGCGGCCGATATTGTTGATACAGCTGTCGCCAATGGCAGTTTCAAGACTTTGGTCGCGGCGGTACAGGCTGCCGGCCTAGTAGAAACGCTCAAGGGACCTGGACCATTCACTGTCTTCGCTCCAACTGACGAGGCATTTGCAGCGCTCCCAGCGGGGACAGTGGACGACCTGTTGAAGCCTGAGAACAAAGATAAGCTGACCGCAATCCTGACCTATCACGTTGTGCCCGGAAGAGTCATGTCCGCTGACTTAACGGATGGTTTGAAGTCGAAGACAGTCCAGGGATCTGAGGTCACGTTCGATCTTGATGGAGGAGCCAAGGTCAACGACGCAAAGGTGGTGACCGCCGACGTTGCGGCTGATAACGGCGTGATACACGTCATTGATAGAGTGATGTTGCCGCCGATGTAATGCAAGTACGTGACCTTCGGAGCGCGTAGTCGGCGTTCTTTTGCTAGGAGTAAAGGGCGGCGGTTTAGGTCGCCCTTTCGCCTTGAGTTACCGGCTTCGGGTTCGGTGCATCGACTTGAAATGCACGAAGAAGCTTGCAGTCGCTACATTTTGAAATCACCGCATATCTGATACGTGACCGAGCGCCATTGGCCACGGTCTCTATTGAGAAGCCCACAGTGGACGACCCGCTCCCCCTGCCCCATTGCGGTCATTCATCGATGTCGCAGCGAGCAGCCGTTTCCCGACGATATCGGCCGTCCCAGGTCTTGACGAAATTCGAACCAATCGCCCTGTGGTCGCAACCTTGCTGTGGCTGCCTCCCATCACGAAACCGTGCCCTGTTGTGTTCGTCGCCGTGATTGGTTGCCGGCCGAAAAAGCGGTAAGTTTGGACATTGTTCATCACCGAACTCGGGAAGGAGATCAGCATGTCTGACATCGATATCGAGCGACGAGCATTGCTTGCCGCTGGCGGCGCATTTGCGTTGGTTGGTTACGCTGGCCTCGCAATGCCTACCCGCGCCGCAGGTCTCGCCGCGACGCCGTCGATGCGCGGGGGCGCAAACAACTATATGCCCGGCGCGCCGATTGTCGAGCGTATCGGCGGCGGCGGCTTTTGGATGTCGGGAACAGTGCGCCGCGCCGGAGACGGCGCCCCTCTGCCGGGCCAGCGCATTCAGATCTGGGCCCATACGACCGAAGGTAGCGAACGCGACTTGCGCAGCCACGGCGCTACGCTGACCGACGCCAATGGCGCGTTTCGGCTCGAAATGCCGCAGATCGTGCCAGCACTCGGTCAAGCACATGCGCACCTCGCCTATGACAGTGGTGAATACAACACCGTGTTCCTCCGCCCCTTGCTGCCAAGTCCGGAGGTCGCCAGTCTCGAGGCGCATTTCATCCTTCAGCGGGTCTGACCCGAGATCATGCGCATAGCCCGCGCGTTGCTGATCTGGACCGGCTTGGTGCTCGCGCTCGTCTTGCCGCTGACCTTTGCCGCGACGAGCGAATATCTAGCTTGGCGCGACCCTGTCTATATAGCATCCGGCTTGGCGGGCGTTGTTGCTCTCTGCCTCCTGCTCGTGCAACCCCTCCTCGCGCTTGGCTGGCTGCCCGGACTACATCTGGTGCTGGGCCGTCGTGTCCACCGTGCGGTAGGCGTGTTTTTGATCGCTGCCGTTGTCGTTCACGTCGCTGGCCTGTGGATCACCAGCCCTCCCGACATAATCGACGCGCTATTGTTGCGCTCGCCGACACCATTTTCTGTCTGGGGGGTCGCCGCAATGTGGGCACTCTTTGCGGCCGCGCTAGTCTCTCTGCTGCGGCGTCGTCTCTCGCCGCGTTCCTGGAGCGTCGGCCACACGAGCCTCGTCAGCATCGTCGTTCTTGGCGGCGCCGTCCACGCAATGTTGATCGAGGGCACGATGAACACGACGTCGAAGGTCGTGCTTTGCGGTCTCGCCATGACAGCAACCATGGCCGCGGTAGCGAGCTCGTGGCTGCGTGCAAGAAGGCGCGCTCCAGGCAAGGAATGACTCGTGGAATTCACGAGGAACCTCCTCGGATTACGGTGAAGACGGCACGGCTCCTCGCATGGAGCGCTCGTTCGCCTGCTTGAAGGTTATGCCATGAAAACCTGACAAGCTCCACCACCTTGAAGAAATCAGAACCAACGACCCTGTTATTACAACATTGCCCGTATCCAAATTCATCACACGGGTCAGGAACTTGGCGTGGCTCGAATGAACTGATTAGGGGCCGTGAGCCGTCCGTCGGCTTTCCGGGGGGAGGAAGCGCGTTAGCCTGCTGTCGCCACACAGGCGGACGCGGGTGGCGCCGCTGTTATCGGTAGGTGGCGCAGCTAAATTGCCCATGATCCTGGGCGC
>UBTA01000187.1 GCA_900468065.1 Hyphomicrobiales bacterium
CTGATTTGCTTGCAGCACATGCAGGGTTGCGGGTACAATGGCGCTTGCCGCACGCACTCTGCGCCGGACGCAGTTTGGAGAGGTGATGTGCCGCGCTATTTCTTTAACATCATAACGGCCAATGGCGCGATTGTGGATGATGAAGGCAGCGACCTGCGCGATCTCGACCATGCACGCCTTGAAGCCATCAAGGATGCCCGCGCCTTGATGAGCACGGCGATGCTGGATGGACGTACTATCTTTGGCAGAAGCATCGCAATCTGCGACGAGACGGGCGATGTCCTTATGGTGCTTCCATTTTCGGAAGCAGTAAAATCTTCGGACTAGGCCGGGGTTTCGATCAGCCGCCTGTATTCGGCCTCAGGAGCCCCGTAACAGCCGCCGGCCACCTCTTCGAGTTTCTCACGGTCGATGATCCGGATATTGCCGCGCGTCGCCTTTACGACATGCAGGCCCTCCAGGATATGCAATTGTTCTGTCACCCCGGATCGCCGCACACCCAGCATCAGGGACAGGAACTCGTGAGTGAGAGCAAGATCATCGCCGTCCAGTCGGTCGTGGCACATCAGCAGCCAACGAGCGAGCCGCTCATGCATACTGTAACGCCCATTGGCCAGAGCCGAGTGCCCCAGTTGCACCTCACAACAATGAATATAACGAAGAAGCAAGTTCCGGATCGACAGGTGCTCCTCCAGCGTTCCCATAAATGCGGCGACCGGAACTCTTATCGCAGACCCGGCCGATTGCATAAACGTGCGGTGGCTGCTGGTCGGCGTCATCAGCATTACGTGATAGCCGGCCATACCTTCACGACCAACGTGGCCGATTTCGACACTTTCACCGTCGGAAGACTCGGCAACGACCGAGGCAAGGCCACTTTCCATAAAGTACACAAAGGCATTGGGCTTGCCGGCCTCGACGAGGTCCTGCCTGAGCGAGAGTTCAACCAACTCCATATGTAACCGCAAGGCATCGAACGCTTGTGGCGGCAAGGCTTTGAGCAGCCTGTTGCGGACTTCGGACTGCGACGGATGCGGCATTCGATTCTCCAATCGAATTGGAGCTCGGCCTCACACCAAACGCCATGTAGGATTCATGACAGGTTTTATGGGACAAAGCGGCGCCAAGCGCCATATTCCGCGCTGCTCTGTACGGTTTCGACCATACGCACGCGGTAAGATCGCCTATGAGCGACAGGTATTGTTATGCGCCCGTTCTCGCAAAATAGATAGCAG
>UBTA01000083.1 GCA_900468065.1 Hyphomicrobiales bacterium
GGTGCCGCTGCTGATCGGCGTCGGCGGCATCGTGCTCGTCAATATGCTGTTTTTCCCCCTGATGGGTGCACCGACGCCGATCAGCAGCGGCACCTGATGCGCGCTCAGCGCCATGCTGATGACAACGGCCGAAACGCTGAGCGCGGTGGCGACAACGAAAAAGGTCAGGAAGGCGGCAACGATCAGCGAGCCGATGCGCACAAACAGACTACCGCGCTTGTTGAACAGCCGGCCGATGGCAAGCGCAAACAAAGAAATGATCACCGAGGCCACTACCGGCAAGATCACCAGTGCGACCGTCTCGCCATCGACAAGGCCGAAGATGAAAATGGCGAGCAGAAACAGTGCGGAGATCGCGATGCCGCCGACCACATAGGCGGTATTGGCATGGTAATATTTGTTGCGGTGTTCCTTTTCCATGGCAGTGCGGAAATCGGCGCCGGCCTTCTGCACCGCCGGGCCATTGTCCTTGTCGATCGTCAGTTCGCCGCCATTGCGCTGCACCGCCGCGAGCACCGCCGCCTCGCCGGTCGGCAGCGACGGCGGTTTCGGCTTGTCCGTGCGGGTGATGACCAGCGAATTCTTGAAGTCCTTCAGGACAACATACCCACCGACCGCAAGATTGAGGGCGGCGGCGGAAAGCGCCGTCCAGCCCTGGCCGGAAAACCCCTTGTTGTCGATATAGTTGACCAGCGCCGGGGAGATACCGTCAGGCGCATCCCAGCGCGGCACGATGACGCCACGGGCGGGATCGCGGCCGACCTTCAGCCACATGCGCGAATAATAGAGCGCTGCGATCACGAAACCCGCGATAGCCAGGATCGCCGGGAGATGATCGTAGAACCACCATGCCCTTTCCTGCGACACCGATGGCGGGTCGATACTGCCCGTCGGCATCTTGATCGCGATGGTCAGCCCTTCGTTGGCCTCAAGGCGGCGCGTCGTGGTGAAGACCAGCCGGTCGCTATCCTCGAGCGCGCGGGCATTCTTTTCGACTGCCCCCTGGGCTCCGGTAAAGACATCGAGTGCCTGCGCCTTCACGCCCGCGGGCAACGCGACCGTGGCAGACGCCTCCTCGATCGGGAATGCCCACTGGTTGCCCGTCACATTCCAGTAGAGTTCATCGTGATCGGGAAAGAAACGGATCTGGCGGGCTGTCTCATAGGTAAACTGGAACGTATGTTCGCCGTCGGCCAAGAATACATCCTTGTCGCCGGTATAGATGCGGATGCCGCCGCTGATGTTTTCGGTGCGATACGGCTCCTCAACGCCGTCACGCTCGACGGAAATGAGCTTGAAATCGACCTTGACGACGCGGCCGCCGGCATCGGTCACGGTCAACGGAAAATCGCGGTAGATGCCGCGCTTGATGCGGTTTCCCTCGACATTGGCAGTGATGGTTTCGGTGACACTGAGCACGCCGCTCCTGGCGACGTCGATGACCGAGCGATAGGCGGTAAAGACCTCGGCGGCCCGCGCAAGTCCTGCCGTGGACAACAACACCGCGAGGAAAAGGGAGATCCATCCCAGCGCCGCGAAAACACGTTTCATGCGATCGATCCCTCCCCGGCTATCCGCCGTATTTGTCCGCTCGGTTAAGGCCGGTCACCCTCAAGCCCGACGCCGAGCGAACCCAGCTCGTCCCAATAGCGCGGATAGGTTTTTGCCACGCAACCGGGATCGAGAATGGTGATGCCGTTGATCTTCAGCCCCGCCAGCGCAAAGCTCATGGCAATGCGGTGATCGGCGAAGGTATCGATGTCGGCCGGCAGCGTCTGGCCGGCAAGGGCTGGATCGGAGGCCACCAGCAGGTCGTCACCCTCCTCGATGCCGAGACCGGGGCGGATGTTCGACAGGCCGGTAGACAGAGCGCGCACGCGATCGCACTCCTTGACGCGCAGATTCTCGATCCCGACGAAGCGCACCGGCGTTTCGTTGAAGGCGGCAAGCACGGCAAGCGTCGGGATGGCATCCTGCATCTGCGAGCCATCGATGATGGCGGGCATGTGCGGGAACGTGGCGATCACCTCATAGGCCTTCGCATCCGGCTGCGAGAACGACGCCGCCGCGACGCCGAGATCGATCCGGCCGCCGGTCAAGACTTCCGCCGCCCAGAGATAGGTTGCTGCCGAGGCGTCAGGCTCGATCAGATAGTCCGTCGCGTGGTATCCCGTCGGCGCCGCCTGCCAGATCGACGGGCTAGCCTGGGTCACCTCGGCACCGAAGGCACGCATCGCGGCAACCGTCAGATCGATATAACCGCGCGCGCCGATCTCGTCGCCTGCAAGTTCGATATTGACCGGTCGGGAGGCACCGGCGGCGGCCATCAGCAGTGCCGACACATACTGGCTCGAAAGCCCGGCATCAATGGTGACGTGATCCTTGGCAAAATCACCGGTGCCGGAAACCGTGACCGGCGGGCATCCGGTTTCGGCCGTCACCTCGACGCCCAGGGCACGCAGCGCCGTGACCAGCGGCGCGATCGGCCGCTTGCGCATGTGCTGGTCGCCATCCACCACCACCGTGCCATCGACAAGCGCCGCAGCGGCCGTCAGAAAGCGCGTCGCGGTACCTGCATTGCCAAGGAAAAGCGGTTTTCCGGGCGCAAGGAGCTTGCCGGAACCGGTGACGATGAAGGTGGTATCGTCAGGCTCGGAAATCTCCACGCCCATGGCGCGCAAGGCATCGGCCATATAACGGGTGTCGTCGCTCTTCAAAGCGCCGGTCAGCCGGCTGGTGCCCTTGGCAAGACCAGCCAGAAGCAGCGCCCGGTTGGTGATCGATTTCGAGCCGGGCGGACTGACGCGGCCTTCAAGCGGATGGCCGGGCGGAAGGATGGTCAGTTTCTGGTCTGCGGCGTTCATGCTCTTGTCTCTTCATGCCTTCAGCACCGCCTGTCCGTGGCTGTGCGTGCTCTATCGATGTGGACAGCCGTCTACGACGGAATGGCTTTTGCGGCTAGATCAAAACTTCACCACCGGAACAGTGCGGTCGGCCTCGTTGGTGATCTCGAAGAAGGCTGCCTTGGTAAATCCAAAGGGGCCGGCAATGAAATTCGAGGGGAAGCTTTCGACCTTGACGTTGAGGTCGCGGGCAGCGCCGTTGTAATAGCGGCGGGCCATCTGCACTTCGCTTTCAATGCTTTCCAGCGATTGCTGCAGCTCGGAGAAATTCTGGTTGGCCTTGAGGTCCGGATAGGCTTCCGCCAGCGCAAACAGCTTGCCGAGCGCCTGGCTGAGCATGCCTTCGGTGGCGGCCCGCCCGGCGACGTCGCCTGCCGGCAGCGCCTGCGCCTTGTTTCGAAGGGCGATGACCTCTTCCAGCGTGCCCTTTTCATGGGCGGCGTAGCCTTTGACGGTTTCGATCAGATTGGGGATGAGATCGGCGCGGCGCTTCAGCTGCACGTCGATGCCGGACCATGCTTCCTCCTTCACCTGCCGCGCCTTGACCAGACCATTATAGATGAAAATCAGGTAGAGGATCACGGCTGCGGCAATAGCGAGACCAATCATCAGGGGTTCCTTCCCGAAACATATGTTTTGCGCAGCTTATGGATCGAACGCCGCTGTTGAAAGACAAATTTCGACCGCTCGCTTCACCCCGCCGCTTTTCCCATTTCAGCCGCACCAGCCTGTTCCTCCAGGAACCGCGCAATGACGGCGTTTGATCGATAGTGGGGCATCAGATCAACGCCGAACCCGCAAAGTACCGGACCCATGAAAACGCTCGCAGCCCTCATCAACGTCATCGCTTTTTCGGCCTTGTTTTTTGCCTATGCAAGCGTCGGCACAGTTGAGAAGCCTGCCGGTGTTCGCCGTGCAATGCAGACCTATGCCGGCCAGCTGCCGACCGGCGCCTTTGTGATCCAGAAGCCGGTCTGGCAGATCGGCGTCACGGCGAGCGACGTGATTTAGGGTTGATCTTCTTAGGAGCGGCCCAGCCTGCCCCATTCCATCGAGTCTTCCGGCGAGGGAACTGTTTCGAGAATCTGCCCGAAACAGACGACGGCCACCCGTTGTTCGCTGGTCTTGGCGATATACATGTACTCGTCGGCCCTGCGGACAAAGGATGCGACGGTATCGTCCGGCTGCAGGAACGTCACGCCGACGGCCGCGCCAGTATAGGTCACCTTTCCCTCTATCGCGATCGGTTTGAAAACGCGCTCCATCGCATCCTGGACATTCTGCTGCACGTCCGCAGCCAATTTCAGATCGATATCAAGCATGACGACAAATTCATCGCCGCCAATTCTGGCAATGAAATCGGTGGCGCGAAAGCTTTCGCGCAGGCGGCTGGCGATGGTTCTCAAGACCTCGTCGCCGGCGGCATGCCCCAGCGTATCGTTGACCATCTTGAAACCGTTGAGGTCGATGAAGGCCAGTGCGAGCTTGCGGCCATTCAACATGCTGCGCGCAACGGCGTCGACAACGACCTCATCGAAACAGGCCCGGTTCGGAAGCCCCGACAGAGCGTCGGTGCGTGCCGATGCCCGCAAGGCATTCTCGATTTCACGCTGCTGCCTGACACGCGCCGATACGTCGACAATGACTTCGACATCGAAGGAGACGCCATCGACAAGGGTTCTTTGCGCCGAGATCAGCGTCGGAATGATCGTGCCGTCGGCATAGACGAGATCGACTTCTTCGAGCTCGTAGGATCCCACTTCCGCAAGCAGGCGGTGGCGGCGATCGCGGGCCGGGTTATCGATCGCGGCGCCATCCGACGTCAGCTTCTTGCCGCGGATATTTTCCCATTTCAGGCCGGTCAGCTTCAGATAGGCGTCGTTGACCTTGGCATAGCTCGAGGTCTTCGTATCACTGGTGGTAATCGCCATCGCTATCGGTGCGAACTCGAACATTCGCATCAACATAGAAGCCAAAACTTCCGGTGGGAGAGTATCCTCGTCGTCCATTACGCGTCCTGAACTCAATCGCTTGGACAAAGCTTAGAACAAACTCCTTAAACGCTTACTGAACAACCGGATGCGCTCAAGCAATTGATTATACCCCCATAAGGAGAGGGTCAGCAGGAATCATCCACTGCTTGTATTTTTACTACACATGGACGATTGCCGGCGTCAACGAGGCTGGTGCGCTCTGACAGACAGCGCCCGCCGGCTTTATGCGGAGGCTCGGGCGGGCTTCGTGTTCGGTCAACGGTTAGGCAGCGTCTTTCGCCAGATTGATGCCACCGGCGTCCGTCAGCAGGAAGGCCTCGCCGCAGGCGGTCGCCAGCGTGCGGACACGCAAGATGTAGCTCTGGCGCTCCGTCACGGAAATCACGCCGCGCGCGTCAAGCAAGTTGAACACGTGACTGGCCTTGATGCACTGGTCGTAGGCCGGGAAGACGCATTTGTGCAGGATCGCATGGGCGCCGGTATCGGGCGCACCGGCGGCCAGAAGCGCCATGCATTCCTTTTCGGCATCAACGAAATGCTGCTGCAGCATCGCGGTGTTGGCATATTCGAAATTATGCCGCGAATACTCCTGCTCTGCCTGCAGGAAGACATCGCCATAGCTGATCTTCTCGTCGCCCTCGCGGCCGTTGAAATTCAGGTCATAGACATTATCGACGCCCTGGACGTACATGGCCAGTCGTTCGAGGCCGTAGGTCAGTTCGCCGGAGACCGGCGAGCATTCGATGCCGCAGACCTGCTGGAAATAGGTAAACTGCGAGACTTCCATGCCATCGCACCAGCATTCCCAGCCGAGACCCCAGGCGCCAAGCGTCGGGCTTGCCCAGTCATCCTCGACGAAGCGGATATCGTGCAGCAGCGGATCGAGACCGATGGCCGCCAGCGAACCGAGATACAGCTCCTGCAGGTTCGGCGGATTGGGCTTCAGGATGACCTGGTACTGGTAATAGTGCTGCAGCCGGTTGGGGTTTTCGCCGTAACGCCCATCGGACGGGCGGCGTGACGGCTGCACATAGGCTGCCCGCCAGGGTTTGGGGCCAAGC
Source organism: Hyphomicrobiales bacterium (assembly GCA_900468065.1). Lineage (GTDB taxonomy): Bacteria > Pseudomonadota > Alphaproteobacteria > Rhizobiales > Rhizobiaceae > Pararhizobium. The sequence continues at coordinate 5,959 of UBTA01000083.1, forward strand.
GCGCGCAATGTCGTTGCCGGATGAAAGGTGCCGGCGCCGACTTCCATGTCATAGGGCTGCAGAACCGCGCATCCCTTGTCCGCCCAGTAATTGTGCAGCGTCAGGATCAGCGCCTGAAAGGAACGCTTGGGGTTCATGTGGTCCGGGAGAGCGGCGGCGGTCATGGCATCAGTCCAGGTTGAAGGTATCTGGCTGTCTGGTGCCATGATGGGCGAAGAGGGTCAAGGGGCGGCGAATATACCGAGCAGCGGGATTGAGAAGGCTCAGCTTCTCAGCTCCACGAACGGATTGAGAATAACAAGGCGGCCGTCAACCATAAGGCCATGTTGCATATCTTCTGAAAAACACTGTTCAGAGCCCGCTTGGAGGGCTGTCGCAATCATCAACGCGTCGAAAACCGAAAAATTGTAGCGCGCTGCAAGATCGAGCGCGAACGAATTGCAGTTTTTATCGATTGGCACGACAGCCGCGGCAAGCGCGCTTAAATCACCGATCGCAACTCGGATTTCAGCCCAACTCATGCCAAGTTTACGCCGAGCGACATTGGCAAACTCGTTCAGTGCCTGAACGCTCAGAATAAACGGCTCGGACAGGAGGGCCTGCGCCGTAGCAGAGCGAGGATCATCGGTGAACGCGTAAACCAGGATATTTGTGTCGAGAAGCGGCGCTGTCACCGCGCGGTCGCCTCGTCACGATCAAATTTCCAATCGTCAGGCAAGCGCCTGGCAAAAGCCTTGATACGCGCCAGCGCTTTTTCTCGGGTCTGATCGTGTTCGATTTCAAAATCGCGCTCGCCCACAATCCGGACAGCCACCTCATCGCCCTCTTTCAACTGCAAAGTCTCAACCACCGAGGAAGGAATGCGGATCGCGAGACTGTTTCCCCACTTCGAAACCTGCATCGGAGACACCCCAAGATATACACTGAAAAACGTATATCATATGCTGTTTGAAAATTCAAAGAGCGCCAGGGATAACGTCACTCCGGCTTCTTCAGTCGGTATTCCCCCGTCACCGGGTCCTTGACCAGCGTGCCCTGCGTGCCGGTTTCCTGCTGGCGGCGGGTTTCCTGTTGGCGGCGGCTCAGTTTTTCGGCGTCGGCCACGAATTTGCGGTAGCCGACCCAGGCGATGGCTGCAAACAGCAGCAGTAGAATCAATTGCGGCATGCGCCCTCCCCCGTTTCAGTTAGACTATCAAAGCCCGAAGCGGCCCCATAATGCCTTTTCCTCCGCCACCTCGGCAAGGCCGGAAACGGCTGAAACCGCAAAACGCTCGGCCATTCCGCTTGCCAGCGCCGCACCGGGCTGGCGGCGGCCGAATAGGCCGCGCGAGGCGGAGACCAGTTGCAGCTGCGTCTTTGCACCAAACCGTTTTTTCAGCTCACCGCGCATGTCGCCGAGACTATCGACCAGTCCAAGCTCCTGACCACGCTTGCCGGTCCAGAACAGGCCGGAGAATATGTCGGGCGTATCGGCCAGCAGATGCCCACGCCGCGCCTTGACCATGCCGATGAAAATCTCATGGATTTCAAGCTGCAGGCCTTTGAGGAACTCGATGTCCCTTTCTTTTTCCGGCTGGAAAGGATCGAGCATCACTTTGTTGGAGCCGGCCGTATAGACCCGCCGCTCGACGCCAATCTTCTTCAACAACTCCGGAAAACCGAAACCGCCGGAAACGACGCCGATGGATCCGACGATCGAGGTCGGGTCGGCAATGATCTCGTCGCCGGCCAGCGCAATCATATAACCGCCGGACGCCGCCACATCCTCGACGAAGATGATGACGCGCTTCTTCTTTTCTTCCGCCAGATCGCGGATACGCTGATAGATCAGTCGCGATTGGACAGGCGAGCCGCCGGGAGAATTGATCGAGATGGCAACGGCCGGGGCGTCCTTCATCGAAAAGGCTTTTTCAAGCACCGGCGCAATCGTCGCCAGATTGAGTGCCGGGCGAAACTGGCTGCCACCCGCCATGATCGCGCCCTGAAGCCTGACGACCGGGATCGTCACGCCTTCCTTGCGAAAACGCTTCGGCAACAGTTTTCTGAACAGTCCGGCCATCTGAACTCCCTGCATTCGTTCAATCATTACGTGTTGGCATGTATGCATTGGCGCGGCAAACGCAATGGCAGCGCCATGAAAATCATCGATTGCGGTGATAGGCGGCGCGGCCGTTGTTCATATCATCGACGACACCGGCGAACTTGTGCGTCTTCTCCTCATGCACGATCAGTGGTGCCCGCAGCGTCAGCCGCGCGCGGTTCTGCTTGATCGCCGTGACCAGAATGCGGACGGCATTTTCACCGGTGCGCGGGTGCAAGGGGGTGATCTCGATGCCGCCGAAACGGCGGCCGCAGGCGGAAATGATCTCGGCAATCGATTCCGGCCGGGCGATCAGCGACAGTTGTCCGCCCGGTCTTGCGATGGCGCAGGCCATCTTGATCCAGATGTCGAACAGGCCATCAGTCATGGCGTGAGCTTCGGCCTTCAGGGCATCCGGCGTCTTGCGATCCGAGGCATCGTTGAAGGGCGGATTCATGATGACGTGATCAAAACTGTCATCGGCAAGACCGGCGGCAACCCTTGCCCGGCCCGTCAGCGCGACGTCGGCTTCAAGAACCGATATCCGGTTGCCAAAACGGTCATTAGCCGCCAGTGCCAGGCTTCGTGTGGCAAACTGCACCATCAACGCAGACCGCTCGACCAAAAGCACTTCGGCAAGTTCCAGCCGCGAGGCAACGGCCATGCCGGCAGCACCCGCACCGGCGCCGAGATCGGCGACGCGACAGGGCTTTTCCGAGGCGACCAGCGAGGCAAGCAGCATCGCGTCCATGCCGGACCGGTGTCCCTGCCCCAGCGGCTGGATCACTTGAAATTGACCGCGGTGGAAGCTGTCGATGGTTTCGGTGGCCGTTGTCGTCATGCGTCTCGCAATTCCGCCTCGAGCCCGGCATCGATCAAGACCTGCCTTGCTTCGTCCGCATCATCCTCATCGACCAGAAAACGGCGCGGCAACAGGCCGAGCGAACCTTCAAGGATGCTCATGCCCTGATCGGCGATGAAGCAGCCGATGCCGGCATCCTTCATCAGACTTTCGGCAAACGAGAGCACGACGGCGTCGTTGGTACGGATCAATTCCTTCATTCCGGGTCGTTTTCCTGCCTTATTTGAGCAAGCGGGACAATTCGCCTCTTGCCGCCACAAGCCCCCCTTTCTATTGTCCGAACTGGAATTTGAACAGGAGTCCCTTGTGTTGGGCGTAGTGATACCGCTGGAAGACAGCAAAAACAAACAGGCATCCGTCAAGCCGCTCGTCGATCTGACGAAGGCGGACATGGAGCGCGTCAACCAGCTGATCCTGTCCAAGGCGGGGTCCGACGTTCAGATGATCCCGGAAGTGGCCAACCACCTGATCTCTTCCGGAGGCAAGCGCCTGCGCCCGATGCTGACGCTGGCGTCCGCCGCGATGTTCGGCTTTACCGGCGACGCGCATATCAAGCTTGCGACTGCGGTCGAGTTCATGCACACGGCCACCCTTCTGCACGACGACGTGGTCGACGAGAGCGATCTGCGGCGCGGCAAATCGACGGCACGGATGATCTGGGGCAACCAGGCCAGTGTTCTGGTCGGTGATTTCCTGCTCGGCCAGGCATTCCGCATGATGGTCGATGTCGGCTCGCTGGATGCGCTCGACGTGCTTTCCACGGCTGCATCGGTGATTGCCGAAGGCGAAGTGCTGCAGCTCTCCGTCGCCAAGAACATGGAGACGACGGAGGACGACTATCTCTCCGTCATCCGCGCCAAGACGGCAGCTTTGTTTGCTGCCGCCGCCGAAGTCGGGCCGATCGTCGCCAAGACGGACAAGGCCAGCCGCAATGCGCTGAAATCCTACGGCATGAACCTCGGCCTCGCCTTCCAGCTGGTCGATGACGTGCTCGACTATGGTGGCAAGGCGGCCGATCTCGGCAAGAACACCGGCGACGATTTCCGCGAAGGCAAGATCACCCTGCCCGTCATTCTATCCTATCGCCGCGGCACGGCCGAGGAGCGCAGCTTCTGGCGCGAGGCAATCGAAGGCGGCGAGAGTAACGACCAGAACCTGGAAAAGGCGCTGGGCTTGATCACCCGTTACGGCGGCCTGACGGATACCATCGCCCGGGCCCAGCATTACGGCACGATTGCTCGGGATGCGCTTGCGCCGCTGCCCGAATCTCCCTGGAAGGATGCGCTTCTCGAGGTTATCGATTTCTGCATCGAGCGGGTCAGCTGACCCGCCATTGCAAGGATCAGGTGTAGACTTGAGGAATTTCTTGCCGCACTGCGCCAAAAAAGCCATTCTATCCGCTCATGCTGCGGCTGCCGTCCAACTGCACTCACGATCGAGTGAGCGGAAGTTGACGGCGGTATGTCGAATTGCGTTTTGCCTTATGTTCAAACCGATTCCGGTTTGCCGGGTTATGCGTTATTGATTTGGGACTGATTCCGCGCGAATCCGGCGTCGGCGCCAAGGGGCGTCGCCCGTAACGAAAGGCTTGTCATGCGGCAAAAACACCTTCTTCGCCTGCTCAGCGGTGCTGCCTTCCTGGCCTTGGCGTCTCTTTCCGGCGCAGCCCCGAGCTTTGCCGAGGAAAAGCCTGCGGTCGAAGTCAGCAAGCCATTCGATCTGAACTCGGTCAACAGCTTCTCCGGTGCGTTTCTCGCTGCCCGCACTGCCGATGTCGATCATGATCTCGATACGGCGACCAAGCTCTACCGTACGGCACTCGAATTCGAGCCGGACAATGTCGACGTCAAGCAGCGCCTGATGATCACCTCGCTGATGAACGGCGATTTCGACGGCGGCGCCAAGATTGCCGAAGAGTTGAAGTCCGACAGTTCCGTCGAGCGCATCACCACCATCACCCGCGCCGTCGAAGCCATCCGTAAGCGCGAATACCGTCACGCGCAGAAAATCCTCAATTACGAAGGCCCGAACGATCTCGACCGTCTGATGAACGGCCTTCTGCTCGGCTGGGCAAAGGCTGGCGAAGGCAAGCCAAAGGACGCGATCGCCGAGATCGAGGCGATGGAAGGGCCGGAATGGTTCCGCATCTTCAAGTCCTACCATCAGGGCGCCATCGCGTTGGCCGCGGGCGACAAGTCCACGGCCCGCTCGAAGCTGAACGATGCCGTTCTTGATCGCGAAGGCGGCGCCGCTGCCCCCGACACGTTCATGCGCGCCGTCGTTGCGCTGGCAAAGCTTGAGGCCCGTGACGGCAACAAGCAGAAGGCGCTTGACGCAGTTTCCGTCGGCGAAGGCTTCATCAACAATTATGCACCGTTGAAGGCGTTGCGCACCAGCATCGAAGACGGCAAGCCGCAGGAACAGCAGGTCCGCAGCGCCACGCAAGGTGCCGCCGCCGTGCTGTTTTCGATCGGTGCTGCGCTCAACCGCGACGGTGCGGAAGACATCGTTTCGCTCTACCTGCAGACGGCGCGCGCGCTGGACCCGGAAAGCGCCGATATTCTGGTGATGCTCGGCGGTATCGCGGAAAACCTGAAGAAGCCGGAGCGCGCCATCGCGCTCTACAAGAGCGTGCCGGAAAATTCGCCGATGCGGCGGCTGTCGGAAATGCAGCTGGGTCTCAGCCTTGCCTCGATCGGCAAGGTCGATGAAGCCAAGCAGCATCTGAAGGAACTGATCGAGCTCGATCCGAAGGACGTGCGCAGCTACCTCGCCTATGGCAGCGTGCTGTCGGATGCCAAGGACTACAAGGAAATGGGTCTCGTCTATGACCGCGCCGTCGAGGCGATCGGCCCGGTTCCGCAGCGCAGCGACTGGACGATCTTCTTCCAGCGCGGCATTGCCTATGAGCGCCAGAAAATGTGGGACAAGGCCGAGCCGAGTTTCAAGAAGGCGCTCGACCTCAACCCCGACCAGCCGCAAGTGTTGAACTATCTCGGCTATTCCTGGGTCGATATGAACATAAACCTCGAAGAAGGCCTGGGCATGATCCGCAAGGCCGTCGATCTGAAGCCGGATGACGGTTACATCGTCGATTCGCTCGGCTGGGCCTATTTCCGGATGGGCCGCTTCGATGACGCCGTTGGCGAACTGGAGCGTGCGGTCGAACTGATGGCTGGCGATGCCACCATCAATGACCATCTGGGCGATGCCTATTGGCGTGTCGGCCGCAAGCTGGAAGCAGTCTTCCAGTGGAACCAGACGCTGGCGCTGAAGCCCGAGGAAGCGGAAATCCCGAAGATCAAGGCAAAGATCGAAAGCGGCCTGCCGCCGGTCGAAGCCAAGGTTCCGGCTGCCGCAGAAGCCGGCGACACCCAGCCAAAGAAGGTGGCTCCGGACGTTGCTGCCGGCAAGAAATCCTGATCCCGCCTTTCAATGGCAACTGAGGATGGAATTTCTGGATTTTCGCTGACGCGTATCGCGCCGGCGAAAATCAATCTGGCTCTGCATGTGGTCGGCCAGCGGACCGACGGCTATCATCTGCTGGAAAGCCTCGTGACATTTGCCGATGCGGGAGACCGCATCGGCTTTTCCATATCTGATGCAGACCGGTTCACAATCTCAGGCCGCTTTTCCGCCGATCTGCCGCTTACGGGCGAAGCTGCAGCAGGCAACCTGGTGCTGAAGGCGCGTGACTTGTTGCGGAGCCATCTCAGCGAAAAGAGTATCAAGGCAAGCCCGGTTCATCTCCATCTCGAAAAGAACCTGCCGGTCGCTTCCGGCATCGGTGGCGGCTCGGCCGATGCGGCGGCGACACTTCTCGGATTGCTGGACCTGTGGCAGGCTTCCATCGATCCCAGCAGCCTGCAGGACATCGCGCTGAAACTGGGTGCGGATGTGCCTATGTGCCTTGATGGCCGCCCGCTAATCGCTCGCGGCATCGGGGACGACATCCAGGCGGTGACGGATTTTCCATCCTTCCCCATGCTGATCGTCAATCCGCTGAAAGCGGTCTCGACACCGGTGATTTTCAGGCTCTTGAAGGACAAGACCAAGCCGCCGCTTATGATGCCCCAAGGCAAGCCATCACCCGACGGCTGGATTGATGTGCTGAAAGGCCTACGCAACGATCTGGAGCCGCCCGCCCGCGATCTGGAGCCGGAGATCGGAGTGGTCTCTGCGGCGCTTGGCCTGACGGGCGCTTGCCTCGTTCGGATGTCCGGATCGGGTGCCTCCTGCTTTGGCCTCTATGCAAGCACCAAAGCCCGCGGCGAAGCGGCCGCCATCCTTTCCAGGCAACACGCCAACTGGTACGTTTTAGCCTGCAACAGTGTCCATGGGGAGGAAGACCGCAATGACCGAGGCTAAGGAACCGAGACCCTTCGTTCCGGTCGGCATCGCTGTTCTGACGGTTTCCGATACCCGCACGCTGGCGGACGACCGTTCCGGCGATACGCTGGTTGCCCGCATCACCGATGCCGGACACCGGCTTGAGGCCCGCGCCATCGTGCCGGACGACAAGCAGAGAATTGCGGCACAGGTCAAAGCCTGGACGCTGACCGACACGATCGACGTGGTGATCACCACCGGAGGCACAGGATTTACCGGGCGTGACGTCACGCCGGAAGCACTGGAGCCGCTGTTCGAGAAGCGCATGGACGGCTTTTCCGAGGTCTTCCACCGGATCTCCTATGACAAGATCGGCACCTCGACGATCCAATCGCGCGCCACCGGCGGCGTCGCCAATGCCACCTTCATCTTCGTGCTCCCCGGCTCACCCGGTGCCTGCCGCGACGCCTGGGACGGTATCCTGAAGCAGCAGCTCGACTACCGGCATATGCCCTGCAACTTCGTCGAGATCATGCCAAGGCTGGACGAGCACCTGAAGCGCGGCTGACCTCTGCGTTTGAGAGAAACCCAATCTTCCCTGTTCCATTGGTAACAGCGCGCCCCGCAGCGATGTCGTAAAACTGTTCTCGTCGCAAAACAGAATGAAGCGGACAGGATGCGGGCTTATCTATCGACGGCGTCCGGTTTCCAGATCAATCCAGACAGCATGAACGAGGCGGATTTCACGCACTGAAAATCGCCACGCAAAGCGATACGACGCGGTGGCTGGGGTTCACGCGGCAAGCCATTTCAACGGTCAGTTTTTCAACGGCGCAGGTTTTCAATGAAGACAGGGCAGGTCCGAAAGGGCCTGCTTTTTTCGGCGATCTGCAGCTACAGGCTTTCGGCGCCCGGACGGTTGGCGATGGCCACCCAGGCCGGCACGAGTTCGCTTCCAAGCTTGCGCACCGCCCTGCCATTGGCAAAATCACCGAGCTGCATGGACGTTTTGGCGATCACCGCTGCCTGTTGTTTCGACAGGAGCAAGCCCAGCTCCAGCGGCGCCGGCCGTGTAACGATGCGCTGCAGGAACGGCCGGCGATACTGCCGGGAGGGTGAAAAGCGCGCCGGCATCTTGTTCAGCGACATGTACTCCGCCACGTCATCGATCCAGCGTCCCGCTGGCCTTGCACCCGCTTCGAGCAAAAGCAGCCAATCGCCGCGCGCGGACCGGACGATGTCCGTCATGTCCCAGCTCGTGTAGAAACGCGCGCCGGCCGCATCTGCCACGCGGCTGGAGCCATCCTGCGATGCGTGGTCCAGAATGATCACGTCGCTCACCAGACCTTCCACGGCACCCGCCACCAGCGCCGAAAGCGTCTGCGCCAGTTCAGCCTCATTGTCGCGGGTTTCGGTGATGATCGTCAGCATCGCCGTCCATACCGCATTGCACACAGAATTTCCACAAGCCCTTCGTTTCCGGCCGATTAACTTTTCATTCATGATGAATGCCCGGACATCGAGCCTTGAATTGGCCGTCAGCCGGACGGGGCAAGACCACGACCAAAAGTCGGTTTGGGATTTTTTGTTCTTGCATTGTTCTCGTTTTCACGATAGGAAAATAATCAGAGGATATCGGAACGTCTGTAAGGATAGTCCCCCGGAGAAACCCATGAACGAGCTGTCTCAGATCAGGCAGGGTGCTTTGGCGCCTGCCAATACGGCAGATATGGCCGAAGCGATGATTGCCAGCTCCGGGCTGCGCATCGAGATCGACCGGCGGCGTGGCCGGGGTGCTGCGATCAATTCGTCCGGACGGTTCGAGCCGGTGTCGCGGCAACTCGAGGATGACGGCTGGGATTCACTGGAGGACCTGCCGGTCTTCAAGACCGAGGTCCAGGTGGAAAAGCCCCGCTCGATTATCAGCCGCAACGATTCGCCCGACATTCCCTTCGACCGCTCCGTCAATCCTTACCGGGGATGCGAGCATGGCTGCATCTATTGCTTCGCCCGCCCGACCCACGCCTATATGGGCCTGTCGCCGGGGCTTGATTTCGAGGCAAAGCTGTTTGCAAAGCCGGACGCGGCAAAGCTTCTGGAGCGGGAACTGGCCAAGCCCGGCTACAAGGTCCGTCCAATCGCCATCGGCACCAATACCGATCCTTACCAGCCGATCGAGAAGGAATGGCGGATCATGCGCCAGATCCTCGAAGTCCTGAAAGCCGCCGATCATCCGGTGATGGTCGTCACCAAATCGGCGATGGTGATCCGCGATATCGATATCCTGGCGCCGATGGCGGAAAAGGGTCTGGCAAAGGTCGGCCTGTCGGTGACAACACTCGACCGCAAGCTTGCCCGTCTGATGGAACCACGGGCCTCGACGCCATCCAAGCGGCTTGAGGCGATCAGGGCACTGACGGCGGCCGGGATTCCGGCAACGGTGATGATGGCGCCGGTCATTCCGGCCCTCAACGACCACGAGATCGAACGGGTGCTGGATGCCGGCAAGACCGCCGGTGCTTCGCATGCGAGTTACGTGCTGCTGCGCCTGCCGATCGAAGTCAGCCCGCTGTTTCGCGACTGGCTGCTGCGGAACTATCCGGATCGCTACCGCCACGTCATGTCGCTAGTCCGCTCGATGCGCGGCGGCAAGGATTACGACGCTGAGTTCGGCAAGCGCATGAAGGGAGCTGGCCCCTATGCCTGGCAGATCGGCCGCCGTTTCGAGCTGGCCGCCAAGCGGCTGGAACTGAATGTTGTGAGACGTCCGCTGAACTGCGATCTTTTCGTCCCGCCGCTTGGTACCGGCGTTCAGCTGTCGCTGCTCTAACGGAGCGCTCAAAGGTTTTTCCGGAAAAGCTCCCGGAGATTGGAATACCGATGCTGTTTCTTGCCCCGAGGCAGCAGCGGTCATCCTCCGGCAACCGCCTCATTGCCGAAGGACTTGCAGGGAATCGGGCTTGTGTGCGAGTTTCGCCGCATGTCACGACGCACACAGCCCGATTCCCCCTTTCTTTTCGACACCATTGAAGGTCCCGACTTCAGCTTCGAGCTGGCCGGGCGCCGCGATGGGCTCTGGCCGGTCGCAGGCACCGATGAGGCCGGACGGGGCCCGTTGGCTGGCCCTGTCGTTGCCGCCGCCGTCATCCTCGATCCCGACAATATTCCGGAGGGACTGAACGACAGCAAGCAGCTATCGATCGCCCGCCGCGAGGAACTGTTCGATCTCATCCTGTCATCATCCATCGTCTCCATCGCCTCGTCAGGCGCTGGCAGGATCGACGGTACGGATATCCGCAAGGCAAGCCTCGATGCGATGCGGCGGGCGGTCCACGGCCTTTCCCTTCGTCCGGCACTGGTGCTTGCCGATGGCCGCGACATACCGCCGGGCCTGGCCTGCATTGGCAAGGCGGTCGTCAAGGGCGACGCCCGGTCGCTGTCGATCGCAGCCGCCTCGATCATTGCCAAGGTGGCGCGCGACCGGATGATGACCCGTGCCGACCTCGTCTTCCCGGCCTACGGCTTTGCCACCCATGCCGGCTACGCCACGAAGCGCCACCGCAACGCCATCGACGACCACGGCCCCTGCCCGCTGCACCGCATGACCTTTCGGCCGCTGCGGCAGGATGGGCCGGAGACGCAGGATGAAGAGTTGCCGGACTGAAAACCAGCGCGCACTCTTTTGGAACAACGGCGTCTGCCCGGCGTTGAACATACCAGACATCGACGTCAAAGACACAGCCGCGGTTTTTCTTGTGTGCGGCGTGCCCCTGGTAACAAACAACCAAGCGGACGGGTTATAGAATCAAAAACAACATGCACCCGCGATTCCCGTGAGAGGTTTTAAACCGTGCTTTTTGGTCTGATTTTCATCGCTGCCACAGCCGCGACCAGCATCCCCGCCGCGCCAGAGCCGACCGCAGACGCAATGCAATCGGATCTGCAGACGGCCTATAGCTGCAAGGACATTGACGGCCGCAAGGTGTGGAAGGGTGGACTTGCCTATTATATCCAGTCCTTCGTCTACGACGACGAAACAGCGGATGATACGGCGAATATGGCAACAGACGCAGTCCTGCCCGAGGATAACACCCCTGAGACAATGCAGGAATTCGAGCAAGCCTGCCTGACCATGGCACCGACTGCGAGCACCAACAACTAAGCGGGTTACGTAAACTGGAGCCATTCTGCCGAAGAAACCGTCGGCTGGGCGTGGGCTGGCGGCTCGCCTCACGCTACTGCAATACGTGAATAGTTCTAACGAAAGACACAAAAAAGGCCGGCGCGAGCCAGCCTTTTCAAATCTTTATAATGCAGTCGATCAGTTCAGGCGGGTCTTCACGTCGCTGATCGCCTTGGCGAACAGGGTTGCCTGGGTTGCCGCATCCGACTTTGCCGTGATGACGCTTTCGGCGGCAGCAATGGCGATATCGACGGCGGTGGCACGAACCGAGTTGATAGCGTCGGTTTCGGCCTGCTTGATCTTCTGTTCAGACAGAGCCGTGCGGCGAGCGACGAATTCGTCGGTCTTCTGCTTGGCTTCGGCCGTCAGCATTTCAGCTTCGCGTTCAGCAGCGGCAACAATGTTGGCGGCTTCTGCTTCGGCTTCCTTGCGCTTGCGCTGGTATTCGACCAGCAGGGCCTGAGCTTCAGCGCGCAGACGCTTGGCTTCGGCCAGTTCGTTGGTGATGCGGCCAGCGCGCTCGTCGAGCGACTTTGCCAGCATGCCCGGAACCTTCAGGTACACGATGAGAGCGAGGAAAAGCACCAAGCCGACTGTGGCCCAGAATGTGGCCAGTGAGGTCAAATCCATGATGCTCTCCTTACTTCGCCGATGCTTTGACCGCGGATGCGATCTCGGCCTTCGATACCTTGCCACCGATCAACTGCTCGACAACGGCGGTTGCAGTTTCCTCAGCGATCGCACCAACGTCGGCCAAAGCCTTCGTCTTGATATCGGCGATTCGGGCTTCGGCAGCGGAAATCTTGTTGTTCAGGCTGACTTCGACCGCAGTGCGATCGGCAGTTGCCTTTGCCTTTGCAGCTTCGCGCGCGGTAGACGCAATCGCGTTGCCCTTGGCCTTGGCAGCGGCCAGTTCCTGTTCATAGGCAGCAATGGCTGCATCCGCCTCTGCCTTCGAGCGTGCGGCATCGTCAAGGTCGCGTGCGATCGTGTCGTTACGCGTCTCAAGAATGCTGCCGATGCGCGGCATGACGACCTTCGACATCAGAAGGTAGAAAAGACCGAAGGTAATCGCCAGCCAAAGAAGCTGCGATGCGAATGTCGAAGTATCGAAGGGCGGGAACACTCCCGAGCCATGTCCGCCTTCTTGGGCTACACCGGTTTCGGTGTGGACCTCGCCGGCAGCGGCGTCGTGGGTCACTGCGCCTTCGGTGGTGGTTGACTGGGCATATGCCGCGGTCACAAACATGCTCACCTCCAGGTGCACTCAGAAAAGATGCGGGCCGCAACCGAAATCGCGGCCCTGCCTTCAAGCCGAACTTAGACGGCGAAAAGGAGAAGCAGTGCTACGAGCAGCGAGAAGATGCCCAGAGCTTCCGTAACGGCGAAGCCGAATACGAGACGGCCGAACTGGCTGTCTGCTGCCGACGGGTTGCGCAGGGCGCCCGACAGGTAGCTACCGAAAATGTTGCCGAGGCCGAGAGCCGTGCCGGCCATACCGAGGCAAGCGAGACCTGCGCCGATGTACTTTGCTGCTTCCGCGTCCATGATTTTCTCCTTCGAAATGGTTGTTGCGGCTAACTTTGGTGCCTTGGCCTGTCGAAACAGGCTAGGCCCACGACTTTATTCCTTAGTGTCCGCCCGGATGCACTGCGTCATTGAGGTACATGCAAGTCAGCACCGCAAAGACATAGGCCTGGAGGAAGGAAACGAGGAATTCGAGACCCGTGAGGGCCACGGTCATGATGAGCGGAAGGATCGCACCACCGATGCCCAGCGCGCCGAGGGTTCCGAGCGAGGCGACGAAGCCTGCGAACACTTTCAGCGTGATATGGCCGGCCAGCATGTTCGCAAAGAGACGAACCGAAAGGCTGATCGGACGGGACAGGAAGGAGATCACTTCGATTGCAATAACCAAAGGCAGAAGGATACCGGGTACGCCAGAGGGCACGAACACATTGAGGAAGCCAAGGCCGTGCTTATAGAAACCGTAGACCAGAACAGTGCCGATGACGAAGAGCGCAAGCGCAAAGGTCACGACGATCTGGCTGGTAACAGTGAAAAAGTAGGGAATCATGCCGAGCATGTTTGCTGTCAGGATGAACATGAACAGCGAGAACACCATCGGGAAGAATTTCATGCCGTGGGAGCCGGCGCCTTCGCGCAGCATCGAGGCGATGAATTGATAGGAAATCTCGGAGACGGACTGCATGCGGCCGGGAACCAAGCTGCGTGTCGACGTCGTGAAGTAGAGGAATGCAGTGGCCACGGCCAGCGTTGCCACCATGAACAGCGATGCATTGGTGAAAGAGAAATCAATACCGCCAATTTCGATCGGAATGATCTTGTTGACCACAAACTGGTGTACCGGATCTACCTTATCGCCTGCCACAGCCGCTCTCTCTCGTTACTAACCGCCAAGGGGCGGATATTTCAACCTGCGACAACAGCGTGTTTACGCGTCATCACTCTTGTTCTTGATGCCCTTGCCCAACTGATCCGCGGGATGAGGCGCTGCCACCATGCCCGCCGAACGCAGGACGTTCAGCACACCGGCACAAAAACCAAGCAGGAGAAGTATGATCATCCCCCACGGCCCTGTACCCGCAAAATGGTCCAAAAGATAGCCCAGAAGTGTACCGACAATGATCGCCGCCACAAATTCGCTCGAAAGCTTTATAGCGACCTGATAGCCCTTGCGGTTCTGCGCAGCGCGCGCTTCATCCGCAGCGTATTTCGGATCTTCCTTGCGCTTTTCAGACAGCTCGGACCCGAGGCGTTTCAGCCGATCTTCCAGACCCTCTTTCCGGTTATCCGTCATGTGGCGTCCTCCCTTTTGCTGCCCGTCACGGTGATAAACCATGAGCTTGGTCACACAAAGGCCGGATTTGAAGCCACCGCTCGGCCCGTTCTGAAGTCGGCCGCAACATAGTTTTAGGGGCCTGCATAGTCAAGGCACCTACAGCCCTTGTTAGGGCACAATATTATTGAATAAAAACATTGATTTAGACGATGAAAGCGAAGACTGGGCCGGATTCGCCGGGAATCACCTGGGGCTTTGCCGGACCATCACAGGAATGAGTCCGCCCGGCCGCTGCCAATATGCAGGCTATCAGCTCCAGCCGCCGCCATAGGTGCGGTAGAAGATATGCTTGCCGATCTGGGAGACCCGCTTCATCGTCGGACCCCAGTCAGGCTTCACATACGTCGCGTGGTAATGCGTCGCGGAGCCGACTTCCGGGAACCAGATCTTGCCGGCAGTGACCGCAAGGGCGATCTCCTTGGCCGTCGCCCAAGCGGAGCGCGACCAGACGATATCGGGAATGCGGTCGCAGGCAAACGAGAACTGGCAACGGTTGTACCAGCCCTTGTTCTGATAGACGACGCCGCAGATCGTCGACGGATAGGCGGGGTTGCGGACGCGGTTGAGAATGACCTGGGCGACGGCCGCCTGGCCCTTCATCGTTTCGCCACGCGATTCGAAATAGATGCCCGATGTCAGGCATTTCTGTTCCGCCTCGGAAAAAACGCCAGCAGGCAGCGGATTGGCGGCCCAGGCATGATCTTCAGGCGCGATATCGGGAATGAAACGGCCAGCGGTCTTGTTTTCCCGCAGGATCGAATCGAACGGCGACTGGCGAGAGTAGTCAGGCTCGGCCGGTGCGTAGGCCGTGGCCAGAATATCGGCCGACTGGTTGGTCACCAGGCTGGCCAGCATCGGCGACATGCCGGGATCGATCTTCGGTGCCTTCTTCTTGTAGAAAGCCGTGGCGATCTTGATTTCCTTGCCCTTGATCGCGGACTTGGAAAAGACCATCCGCTCCTCGGTGTCGAACAAAGGGTCGGTCAACGAGCTGGTGCGCTGCAGGATGGAGCCTGCGGTAAAATCCTTCGGCGGCGTCACCGGCGCAACGGCGATGATGCGGCCCTTCTTGTCCTTGCGGTTGACCCGGTCTTCATCCGTGCGGGGATCGGCCTGTTTCTGCTCGGCGGTCAGAGAGACCTTGCCACCGCCCGGCATGTCGATCCCTGCCCCGTCGCCAATCGCACCGGTGATGACCGGATCGTTGAAGACCATCTCGACCTCGTGCAGCGAGCCTGCCGGCGAGCGGGTCATGTGCATGCGCCAGCGTTCGCCGCCTCGGTTGATACCGGAGAGGAAGGTTGCGAGATCGGAATGGGCGGACACAGAGGGAAAGCCGACGAAGAGACCGATGCCAAGCATCAAGGGGGCAGTCCAGCGCGCAGACGGCAAACCGGACGGGAAACGCAACACTTTACTCTTACGCACCAACCGTACTCCACGCACTGACAGACGCGGGTCTCCATCCGGCAAAAAATACCCGGACCGTCTTTCCCCGCGGAAGTGAATCGGACAAGCGATGACGTCGCGTTCAATCGCGCGTTTACCGCTTCAACTGCCCTGACAATGAAGCATTAACCTTGATGGTTGGTTAATAACGTCGGCCCGGAATGCGGCGTCTGGAGTCGGCAAATCCTTGAAAACGGTTCTTTGGCGAGAGCGGCACGCCACTCTCCGTCTTCCTCGCCCTTGTGGCGGAGACCCAGTGACCCGACGTCTGTCGGGTCAAGAGCCTCTTTCAGCCCAAGGACTTGGGCTGGCTGGATCTCTGTGACAAGCACAGAGATGACGGAGATTTGGGTGTCGCTGGATTTCCCAAGTGACCCGCCAGCTGCTGAGAAATAGCTTCGGCAGCAGTCTGTTACAATCCCAAACTACTTCAACGGCGATCAGATGATGACGTGCGAACCCAGTTCCACCACGCGGTTGGTCGGCAGGCGGAAATAGTCGGAGGGGTCAATGGCCGCATTGGCAAGGCCGATGAACAGCCTGTCCTGCCAGTGCGGCATGCCCGACTGTGCATCCGGCACCAGCTTGCGCCGGCCCAGATAGAAGGAGGTCGACATGATGTCGAACTTCAAACCGGTCTTGCGAAACAGGCCAAGGGCCTGCGAGACATTCTGGGTTTCCATATAGCCGAAGCGCATTTCCAAGAGGCTGAAGCGCTCCGACAGGCTGCTTGCCGTCACGCGTTGGTCCTTGGGCACCACCGGCGTATTCAACGTGCGGATCGTCAGGATGAAGTTCTGCGCATGCAGCACGTGATTGTGCTTGATGTTGTGCAGAAGCGCCGCCGGCGTCGATTCCGGATCGCTGGTCAGGAAGATTGCTGTTCCCGGCACCGAGACCGGCGCATGTTCGCTCTTGCGCTCGATCGATTTGACGAAGGAGGCGAGCGGAATGTCGGTATGCCGCGTCTTGTCATGCAGGATCTTGGTGCCGCGCCGCCATGTCCACATGATAACGATGATCGCCGCGGCAATCAGCACCGGCACGTAACCGCCGTCGTGGATTTTCAGCATGTTGGCGCCGAAGAAGATCATTTCGAGCATGAGCAGCGGCAGGAGCGTGCCGATCGCCAGATAGAGCGGCCACCGCCAGCGCACCCGGACGAACTCATAGGCCAGGAACGTATCGACGACCATCGCGCCGGTGACGGAGATGCCATAGGCGGTCGCCAGCGATTCGGACGAGCCGAAGACGAAGACCAGCAGCATGACGCCGAACATCAGGAGCATGTTGACGTTGGGAAGATAAATCTGGCCAGTCTGAGTTTCGGATGTGTGGAAGATCGCCATGCGCGGCAGGAAACCGAGATGGATCGCCTGGCGGGTCAGCGAGAAGGCACCGGTAATGACAGCCTGGGCGGCGATGATCGTGGCGCAGGTGGCCAATATAACCACCGGCAACAAGGCCCATTCCGGGAACATCAGGTAGAACGGATCGGACATCGCTTCCGGATGTTTCAGAACCAGAGCGCCCTGTCCCAGATAGTTCAGCGCCAGGGCTGGAAAGACGAGGCCGATCCACGCCCACTGGATGGGCTTGCGGCCAAAATGGCCAAGGTCGGCGTAAAGCGCCTCGGCACCAGTGACCGTCAGGAACACTGCTCCAAGGACGACAATGCCGACGTAGCCGGCGTGTATCAGGAAATGAACCGCATAATAGGGGTTGAACGCTGCCAGGATACCGTAGTCATCGGTGATGTGGCTCACACCGGCGACGGCCAGAACAATGAACCACAGAGCCATGATCGGGCCGAAGAATTTTGACACCGCCGCCGTGCCGCGCGATTGCACGGCAAACAGCAAGAGCAGGATGACCACCGAGATCGGCACCACATAGGGCGATAGCGTCGGGGTGACGAGCTTGAGACCTTCGACGGCGGACAGAACCGAGAGTGCCGGCGCGATGATCGCGTCGCCGATGAACAAAGCTGCGCCGGCGATACCGAGGAAAAACAGCCGGTTGGCCCGCTTGCTGGAATATTTCATCAACAGCGCCAGCAGCGACAGCGTGCCGCCTTCGCCGTTGTTGTCGGCCCGCAGCAGGAACAGCACGTATTTCAGAGTAACGATGATGGTCAGCGTCCAGATCATCAGCGAAATCAGACCGATGATCTCAAGACGGGTCACGCCATCAGCGGAAACCGGACGCAGCGCTTCGCGGAACGCATAAAGCGGGCTGGTGCCGATATCGCCATAGACAACGCCGATTGAACCAAGGGACAGAGCCAGAAGCTTCCGTATTTCCTTGTCGCGCGTCCCCGGTTGAGCTGCAGAATGAGACATCTGAATATTTCGGGCTCTCAGAGCCAGCCTTTCCAGCGAAAGAAGTAGTAGGGGACGATGGCTGAAATCACCATGCCGATCACGGCCATGGGATAACCGAACGCCCATTTCAGTTCAGGCATGAAATCGAAGTTCATGCCGTAAAGCGAAGCAACGAGGGTCGGCGGGAGAAAGACGACCGCTGCAATCGAGAAAATCTTGATGATGGCGTTCTGTTCGACGTTGATCAGCCCGAGGGACGCATCCAAGAGGAAAGTGATATTTCCCGAGATGAACGAGGCATGTTCCGACAGCGACTGGATATCGCGCGAAATTGTCCGACAGAGCTCCTTGGTCTCCTTGTTCTCCTGCACCGACGGGACGGTATAGAGAAATGTCAGGACGCGGGAGAGCGAAGCCAGACTGTCACGAGTCTTGGCCACCAGCCGGTGATGCGACGCCACATCCATCAGCTTGGCTTCAAGATAATGTGGCGGCCGGCGCTTGCCGACTGGGCGATCCCCGAAGACTTGCAACGACAAGCCATCGATCCGGGCAACGGCAATTTCGAGAATCTCGGCGGTCCGGTCGACGATGGTTTCGAACAGCCGCGTCACCAGGACCGTTCCCGTCGCGCATCCGCCGGGAATGCGGTGCATCGCGGCCGTGAACAGATCGAAGGCCTTGGGCTCGTCGTAACGGATGGTGATCAGCAGGCCCTTGCTCAGTACGAAGGCGACATCGGCCAATTCCGGGTGTCCGCTTTCGGCCTTGCAGACCAGCGAGGCGGTCATGAACACGGCGTCCTTGGCGGTATAGAGACGGCTGGACGGTTCGATGTCCTTCAGGTCGTCGCGGGTCGGCACGTCGATGCCGAGAAAACCTTCGACCAGAAGGTCTTCGGCCTTGTCGGGGCGCAGCATGTCGATCCAGACCACATCGGACGGCAGGGACGCGGGCGGCTGCGCCGCGTTGATAATCACGGCTTCGCCATTGTCGCGATAGGCAGTAATCATGCTGCGGACCTTGCGCGCCAACCAGCGGCGCAGGCGCGAGTTATCACCATATCGCTGCAACGACGGACGATAACAGGAGCCGGACTATGGCGAACCGGAACCAACCGGCCGTATGACATCAAAGCTGCGCGCGGCAGATCCATATGGAAACTCTCGTCGTTAACGACAAACCCTCAAACGGTCATCACGGTCATGCGGAGCCCGACGGAGGGCAGCACCGCTGGTGCAGCCTTGCGGATGCGGGGAGGCATATGGAACAAGGCACACTTAAAATCAATGCAGAAAGTGGCAAAGCGCCACAATGTCGCCTAAAGACTTAACGACGCTCGCCGCCCGAATGTCAACAGCCAGCCTTTGCGGGTCCGGTTTTCCGCTGCCGGCGCTGCGGACATCAGCGACCGGCTGGTTTCTTCGGTGCCCTACTCGAACACGATGTTCGGCATGGTCCGGGCGTTGTCGCCCTGATGCGCACCGACCTGTTCCCAGACCTTCCTGGCGATCTCGCGATAGACGCGGGTGATCTCGCTGTCGGGCTCGGAGGCGACAACAGGCGTTCCCGCATCGGAGGTTTCGCGAATGCCCATGGTCAAGGGAACTTCGCCGAGGAACGGCACGCCGATACGCTCGGCTTCCTTGCGGGCACCGCCATGGCCAAAGATATCGTAGCGATTGCCGGTATCGGGCGCGATGAAATAGCTCATGTTCTCGACGATGCCGAGCACCGGCACCTCGACCTTGCGGAACATGGCAAGCCCCTTGCGGGCATCGATCAGCGCCAGATCCTGCGGCGTCGAGACGATGACCGCGCCGGCCAGCGGCACCTGCTGGGCCATGGTCAACTGCGCGTCGCCCGTGCCCGGCGGCATATCGACCACCAATACGTCGAGATCGCCCCACGCGACTTCGCGCAGCATCTGCAACAGCGCCGACTGTATCATCGGGCCGCGCCAGATCATCGCCACTTCCTCATCGACGAGGAAACCCATCGACATGACCTTCAGGCCATAATTTTCCATCGGACGGATCATCCGGCCTTCGATCTGCTGTGGGCGGCCGGAAATCTTCAGCAGGCGCGGCATCGAGGGGCCGTAGATATCGGCATCGAGAATGCCGACGCGCAGGCCATTGGCCTTCAGCGCCAGGGCAAGGTTGACCGAGGTGGTCGACTTGCCGACGCCGCCCTTGCCCGAAGCAACCGCAATGATCGCGCCGACACCCGGAATACCGGCTTTCGCCGCAGCCGTCGGTGTCCGCGGCGCGGCGGAAGCTGGTGCGTGACTGTGGCCGGCGTGGGAATGGCCCGGCTGGGAAGGTGCGGCGGCAGGACGTTGGACCGGCGCGGACGACGAGGTACCCTTCTTGTCGGCGGTCAGCGCCACCATGGCGCCCTTGACGCCCGGGATATCCTTGACCACGCGCTCCGCTGCGGCACGCAGGGGATCGAGTTCGCGGGCGCGTTCAGCCGGCACTGTGATTGAGAAATAGACTTTGGAATCGGAAATAAAGACATCCGAGACCAGACCCATATCGACGATATTGCCGTCCATATCCGGTCCGCGAACGCCCCTGAGCTTGTCGAGAACCTGTTCCTTGGTCACGTCGGTCATGTCATTCACTCCTGCCGCCAGCGCGGCTGGTTTGCCCTGCTGTCTCGTCCATGCGTTATGCACCGACATTCATACCAAGTCCCGAAGATTGGAGTCCTTCAAGTGGAGCTCCATGGTTGGGACTTGGTATTAGATAATCGAGCCGGAGTGTTTCGCCAATGCGGCGGGTCAGAAAAACCGCCACAAAAGCAAAGGCCGCTTTCTGCCTGATGGTGTCCGTACATCCGGGATCACCTCTGGCTGAAAGCGGCCTTGTCTGTCGCGACCTTCTTGGGCGCAGTCTTTATTATAGTCCCCTCTGGACATGCCTTTTACAAAGCAGGAACCGTGCCAGTTTGGGAAAGCCGGTGAAAAGCGGCGTTTGGCGATCAGCGCCAGTGCGACGCAATATCAAATCCGATTACTTATTGTGCAGTTGCGTTGTCCGGCTTTTGGCATTGCCGGATTTTGTGACAAGAGGCTGGCAGAAGGGCGCCGGCAGGCGGCGCCCTTGTTCTTACTCAGAATTCGTCCCAGCCGTCATTGGCCGGGGCAGCAGCAGCGCCGCCATGTCCCTGAAACGCACCGGCGAGTTTCTGGCCGAGCGACCGAGCGGGCGATTGCACAGCAGGTGTTGTGACCGAGGCCGACCGGATGCCCGGCTTTGACAGGGAAGAACTGCGGACGGGCGCTGCAGGTGCCCGGTGCAGGCCGGTATCGGCCGGCGCACGGTGCATGCTTGCCTGCGACGTTTCGCCAAGCTGGAAGTTCGACAGCAGCGTCGTCAGCGCCGAAGCTTCGGCGGCGAGTGTGTGGCTGGCAGCGGTCGATTCTTCAACCATTGCTGCATTCTGCTGTGTGCCCTGATCCATGACATTGACGGCGCGGTTGATGTCGTTGAGGCCGATCGACTGTTCGCGGGCCGCCTCGACGATCGAGGAAACGCGCAGGTTGATTTCATCGACCTCGTGGACAATCACTTCCAACGCCCTGCCCGCCTGGCCGACCAGTTCGACGCCGGTCTTCACCTGCTGGCCGGATTTCGAAATCAGAGCCTTGATTTCCTTTGCCGCATTGGCCGAGCGCTGGGCCAACTCACGCACTTCCTGGGCAACGACCGCAAAGCCCTTGCCCGCATCGCCGGCACGCGCGGCTTCGACGCCAGCATTGAGGGCCAACAGGTTGGTCTGGAAGGCGATTTCATCGATGACGCCGATGATGCTCGAGATTTCCTGCGATGATGTTTCGATCTGGCCGACGGCATCGATGGCGCTCTTGACGACGGCGCTCGATGTCTGCGCGCCGGATTTTGCCTTGGCGACCAGCTGGCCTGCCTCTTCGGCGCGCACGGTGGAGTCGCGCACCGAGGCGGTGATCTGGTCGAGCGCTGCAGCCGTTTCCTCGACGGAGGCAGCCTGCTGTTCCGTGCGCTTGGCGAGATCATCGGCCGAGGAGCGGATTTCGGCCGAGCCTGCCTGAATGCCGAGTGCATTGTTGCCGACCGATTGCAGGGTCTGCTGCAGGGTGCTCATCGAGCTGTTGAAGTCTTCACGCAGCGCATCGAGCGAGCCGATGAACGGTGTCATCAGGCGGAACGTCACGTCGCCATCGGCCAGCCGCTGCAGGCCCGTGCCGAGTTCGGTAACGGCAAAGCGCATCTGGCGCTCGTTTTCCTGGGTCTCTGCGGCGCGGCGCTGGCGTTCTTCTTCGCCAAGCGTGCGGGTTTCTGCGGCTTCGGTCTCAAGACGCTGCTTGGCGATTGTCGCATCGCGCAGAATGGCAAGGGACCGGGCCATGTCGCCGATCTCGTCGTTGCGCTCGGCATCGGCAATGGCGATGCCGGTATTGCCCCTGGCAATTTCGCCGGTTGCATTGACGATGGCTTCGAGGCGGCGGCGGAAGCGGTTGGAGATCAGGACACCAAGCAGCACGAGCAGAACGGAGGCTACGCCGATGATAAGGACGGAAATCCAGGCCATGTGCGTCAGATAAGCAAAGACGGTTGCCTTCGGGACGGAGACGATGGCGTACCATGACGTATCGGGAAGAAGCTGCACCGGAACGGCGACCGACAGGAAGTCCTTTCCATCCGCACCAGCCGTCTCGACGGGCTTGCCGGGATTGTCGATCATCTGCTGCCAGGCGGCGGCTTCGACACTGCTATCCTTGAAGCTCTTGCCGAGATTGGCGGCGTCGATATGGCTAAGGAAATTTCCGCCCTGGGACACGAGCGCGACATTGCCGTCGCCGAGGGGTTTCATTTCGGCCAGTTTCGATGTCAGGCTGTCGAGCGCGATGTCGATACCGGTAACACCGAGCGGTTTGCCATCGACGGTGACCGGTCCAACCAAGGAGGTCATCATCACATCCTTGCCATCGACCACATATTTGTAGGGCTCGATAACAACCATTTTTTGCGCCTTGAAGGGCTGCTGGTAATAGTCGCCAGGGCCTGGCTTGTCGTAATCGACCAGCGGCGTCACGTCGATCTTGCCGCCGGAGCGTACCCAATATGGTACGAAGCGGCCTGTCGCATCATGTCCCGGCTTGTTGACGTAATCGGCATCCTTGCCGTCGAAGGCGTTTGGTTCCCAGCCGCTCCAGACGCCCAGCGCAAAGGGGCTATCCTCCAGCGCCTTCTTCATCATCGCATCGGCGGAGGTCCGGTTTGCGGCCCCGGATGTCTCAAGCGCTGAAAAAACGCTCTGGAAGGTCGCGACGAGTTGCAATCCCTGCGACATCTGCGCCTTCAGATCGGCGGCCGTCAGGGCAGCGGCGGCATTCATCTCATCGACGCTGCGGCGTTTGACTTCGGAATAGGAGATCCAGAACAGTGTGCCCGCAGTCACCACCGTGGCAAAGAGCCCGGTAGCCACAACGGAGAATATATTACGGGAGGTCGCAGTCTTGAACAGCATCTCGTATCCTCGCAAGCGCGACGGCAACGGGCGAATGCCTCACGTGTTGCTGCGTCACATGAATATCATTTTGGAAAAAAGGTGCGGAGGATAGCATTCATGCGGCAGTACAATGCGCCTTTCCAGACGAACGATGCCGGCAATGTAAAAAGCGTCTCACGATCCCTCCCCGATAATGATCGGAGACAGGAGTGTTTACGCACCCTCCCAGTGAAATCATTTCACCGGTAGTAAAGGTGCGCTGCAAATCTTAATGTTCATCTAAAATGCCAGCAATAATCGCAATGGCTGCTTAATTCTTCGCCGGCAGGCAGAAGAACTGCCCTCAGCTAATGTAGCCTTTCTTCATAGCCTTGACGACAGCTTGCGTGCGGTTGACCGCATCCAGCTTCTTGCTGACATGATTGAGGTAATGATTGACCGTGTGCTCGGACAGGCCAAGTATCCCGGCGATCTCCGAACTTGTCTTGCCCGCGGCGGTCCAATTGAGACATTGGATTTCACGCTCCGACAGGGCGACGGGGGCGCCCTTCCAAAACGAGCCGATTTCCGTCAGGCGATTGTAGATGTGAATTGCGATCATCTGCAGTTCCATCATCGCAGACATCGCCAGATCGGCGCGTTTTCCCATCCAGACGACGGTGGCCCGGCTGCCATCGGCATCATGAACAGGGAAATAGTTGGCCTGGAAAATACCGTGTTCACGCAGCATGGCGATATAGTCGTTCGTCTGGGGAGACCGGCCGCTTTCCTTTTCCCAATCCTCTACCGTCAACTGGAAGGGCGTTGTGGTTTCCCGCAACCGGCGGATACCGGTCGACTGCTTGAGCAGGGAGATACTATCGTATTTGTTGACGAGATCTGCCGGGATATTGGACAGGATCGAAGCGTTTGCGAGTTTTTCTGTATCGAAGGAAGGAACCATGCAGATCAGAAACGTCTTGAAACCGAATGCCTGCGTCGTCTTCTTCATGTAGCGGATTGCGTCGAACTGCGTTTCCAGCCCGGCGATTTCCGAAGCGAAATCGCCACCCCGCGGCAGCTCTTTTTCAACAGTCTCTGCCATTAAAGTATCGCGCATTCACAAACTCCACCGCACTGGCACCTGCGTTGCCGGGCAAGCGGGCCCCCGTTTTCGCGGTATTGCATCCTGGGCATCATGCCGGCTTCCTGCTCGCATTCATAAACATTTCTCAACTGATCAGCCCGGCACGTATCGCCTTTGCCACGGTCTGCACACGATTGACGGAATCGAGCTTGCGCGTCGCGCGGCTAAGGTAGTGATTGACGGTGTATTCTGAAAGATCCAGAATTTTCGCCATTTCGATGGTGGTCTTGCCGGCAGCGGCCCAATGCAGACATTCGATTTCGCGGCGCGATAGCACGGCAGGACCGCGGCTGCGCATTTCCTTCATCTCGCTCAACCGGCTGAACAGATATCCAGCCATGAACGTCAATTCCTTCAACTCGCCTGAACTCACGGCCTCGCGATTGCCGCCGAAGGCGACAGCGCCACGGGTTCCTTGCACATCGTGGACCGGAATATAGACGCCGCGCTTCAGGTTGACGCGTTCGAACAGACCAAGCACCGCGTTGCCCTTGCCATCCGAACGACGGCGGGAATCCTGCACGGTATCATAGGTAAACGGCACCGTGCTGCGCCGCAGGCGCTCGATAACCGGACTGCCGGCCATCATGCTGGCGGCATCATAGGCCGCGATAAAATCCTGCGGCCAGTTTGTCATGACAACCGATTCAGACAGGCTGCCGCATGTTTTGCCCGGCACGACCATCACCAGGAACCCCTGGAACTCATAAGCGCGCGAAACCTGCTCCAATGCCTGGCGAACGTCCGATACCCGCGTCATAGCCTCGACAATCCGCGGATTGGCGGAAAGTGCGATGGGCGATAGATGACCGCTGAAATCGACCATTCTCTACTTCTTCCAGGCTCACAACTATTTTGGTTCGACGTTTGCGAGAGCCTCTTTCGCTGCCTCCCAAAAGGCATTCCGTTACCGATTGGACCCTGTCGTGGCCCATTTCGAAAGGTGAAATCGAACATCGGCAGGCACAGAATCTGATCTGCTGAAGCTATAGACCCGTTCTCCCCGCGTCCAGTCGATTTGCCTAAATAACCGAAACGGACTTACCAAAGTCTATCGCCCCGGCCCCAGCCGAACGTCCACGTCCTCACTGATGGCCATCGCAGCTTGACGCACCGGACTGGCCCAGATCTCCAACTGCTCCATCGTCACCCGGTAGGCCGGTCCTGTTACCGAGATACCGGCGACGAGATCGAAGGCAGCATCATGGATCGGGGCTGCAACACAACGGATTTCTGCTTCATGTTCCTCACGATCAAAGGCATATCCCCGAAGCCGCGCCTCGTCCAGATCGCGCACCAAAGAGGCCACTGAAAGATGTGTATTGGCCGTGAAGCGGTGGAATTCCAGCTTTCCCAGCACATCGTCGAGCCTGGGCACAGGCAAAACGGAGAGCGCCGCCTTACCAAGCCCCGTACAATATACGGGCGATGCGTTGCCGATCTGCGATTGCATCCGCACCGTCTGGCGGCTTTCCACCTTGTCGACATAGATGATCTCGGTGCCGCGCAGCACGCCGAGATGAACCGTCTCGCCGGTTTCTTCATGCAGCCTGCGCAGATGCGGCGCAGCAACGGCGCGGAACTGGTTCTTCGACCAGGACCGGTAGGCAAATTTCAACAGGCGCAGGCCGGGCTCGTAGCAGAGATCGCGCCCCTGCGTCAGCAGCCCCTCCTCGACGAGGTGGGAGAGCTGCCGGTGCAGGGTGCCGCGCGGCTGGCCGGACAAAGCCAGAATATCGCTGAACCGCAGCGGCCGGTCGGCTGTCACGACTGTCTCCAGCACGGAAAGAACCTTGCCTAGCGTGCCCGTCCCGCTATTGTGCGCAGAAGCGGACAAAGAAATATCCGGTTGGTCCCGTTCCATCATGCCTGTCCATTTGCCGCACGCCCATTTGCCAAACGCCGGGGCTTCGACCTTGACAATCCAGCACCTCCAGCGCGATAATTCCAAATAGTAAGAGTCAGTTCCACATAATGGAACAACAATGATATAAAAGCAAGCTGGTTTCACATCGCTTGCATCCGGGAGAGCACACCATCATGGCCTTGCCAGCCGCGCAATTTCACGACCTCAAAGGGCGTGGCGTCCTGATCACCGGTGGCGGATCGGGTATCGGGGCCGCTCTTGTCGAGGGCTTTGCCCGGCAGGGCGCCCGTGTCGCCTTTATCGACATTGCCGAAACGGACAGCCGGGCGCTGGTGCAGCGACTTGTCCCCGCGGTGGATCATGCCCCGGTTTTCATCCAGGCCGATCTGCGCGACATTGCCGCTATAAAATCTGCCGTTGATCAGGCCGCCGATGCGATTGGCTCTCTCAGCGTTCTTATCAACAATGCCGCACGCGACGACCGGCAGCAGCTTGAAGAGGTGACCGAAGCGAGCTGGGACGAAAGTCAGGCTGTCAATCTGCGCCACGTCTTCTTCGTCTGCCAGGCCGCTGCCCCGCATATACAACGGGCGGGAGGCGGTTCGATCATCAATTTCTCGTCGATCGCCTTCATGCTCAACATGGGTGAGATTCCAGCATACGCGACCGCCAAGGCCGGTATTGTCGGCCTGACGAAATCACTTGCCGGCAAACTTGGCCCGGACAATATCCGCGTCAACGCGGTGCTGCCGGGCATGGTGGTGACCGAGCGGCAGAAGAAACTCTGGGTCAGCGATGCCGCGCTTGCCGGCATGATCGAAAAGCAATGCCTGAAGCACATGCTCGTCGCGGACGACATGGTAGGCCCCTGCCTCTATCTCGCCTCCGATTGTTCGGCGCGGATGACAGCACAGGCCATGATCATCGACGGAGGAGTATGTTAATGACAGCAGCATCCTATGCAGCAGTGGACTGGGGAACCTCGAGTTTCCGGCTCTGGATCATCAGCGAAAGCGGAGAGGTCCTTGCCGAACGCCGCAGCGGCGAAGGCATGACGACTGCAGGGAAGACCGGGTTCTCCTTAATCCTCGAAGCCCATCTCCAGGCAGTCTCCGCGCCGAACAATCGGANNCCGCCAAGGCTGGGTCGAGGCCGGTTATCTCGATACGCCGGCGCCACTCGGCGCCATCGTCAAGGCGGCCGTCACCGTGCCCGACACCAACCGGGATATCCGCATCCTGCCCGGTCTCGCCCAGCGCAGCCAAGACGCGCCCGATGTGATCCGCGGCGAAGAAACCCAGCTGCTGGGCGCCATATCGCAGCTCGGCAACGGCAGCCATCTAATCTGCATGCCCGGAACACACAGCAAATGGGTGCGCGTCACTGGCGGCATCGTCGACGGGTTTTCCACCTTCATGACCGGCGAACTGTTCGATGTCATCGCCAAACATTCGATCCTCAGCCATGCTGTTGCCGATGCCGGCGCCTTTGCCAATGATGACCCGGCCTTTCTGAGCGCGGTTGCCAAGGCTGTCAAAAACCCCGCACTCGCCACCAATCTGATCTTTACGGTGCGCAGCGGCCAGCTGCTACATGGGCTGTCTGCTGATGATGCCAAGGCCCGCTTGTCCGGCACGCTGATCGGCCTGGAAATCGCTGGCGCGCTCGCCACTGCCAAACCGGGCAGCGGCGTCTGCCTGGTGGCCTCCGGTGGACTTGCAGCACTCTATCAATCCGCGCTCTCGGCGCTCGACCTGACCCCCGTCACTATCGATGCCGATGAAGCCGTTCGCCTTGGCCTTGCCGCCGCTGCCAACGCCATCTGGCCTGCCTGAAGCCATCCGGCCTATTCGAAGAAAGAACAGTCATGAACCGCATCCCCTTCCCGCCGATGAAATATCCGTTGATCGCCATCCTGCGTGGGCTGAAGCCCGAGGAAACCCAAGGCGTAGTCGGCGCGCTGATCGAAGCCGGGTTTACCGCCATTGAGATCCCGCTCAACTCGCCCGATCCGTTCCGCTCGATCGAGATTGCCGTGAAGATGGCGCCGGCCAATTGCCTGATCGGCGCCGGTACTGTCTTGACCACAGAACAGGTGGAAAAACTCGATGGCGTCGGCGGCAAGCTGATGGTGAGCCCGAATGTCGAAACCGACGTGATCGCGCTTGCGGCCGCCCGGGGCATGGTGACCATGCCGGGTGTTCTCACCCCGACCGAAGCGCTGGCCGCCGCCCATGCCGGCGCAACCGGTCTCAAATTCTTTCCCGCCAGCGTGCTTGGCCCGGCCGGCATCGCGGCCATCCGGACCATCTTGCCGCCGGACCTGGAAATCGCAGCCGTCGGCGGCGTTTCCGACATCAATTTCGGCGACTATGCCAAGATCGGCATCAAGAGCTTCGGCCTCGGCTCCAGCCTGTACAGGGCCGGTATGACTGCTGCCGAGGTCGCTGAGCGGGCGCAGGTAACCCTCAAGGCTTACGACGCAGTGTACGGGGCATGAGCATGAGCGAGACAATTGCGTTTTCCGGCAGGATCCTCAGCGACCTGACACTCGAACTCGGCGAAGGCCCGACCTTCGATCCGGCCACCGGCACCGCCTGGTGGTTCAACATCAAGGGCCGCGAGCTGCATGAGCTGCATCTGGAAAGCGGCCGGAAAACCCTGCATGTCCTGCCTTTCATGGGCAGCGTGCTCGCCGTCATCGATCCGTTGCGGCAGCTGATCGCGTCGGACCGCGGCCTGTTCATCCGCGATACCAAGACCGGGGAACTGACCGCCTACGCCGCTTTGGAAAGCAATCCAAACAACCGCTCCAACGATGGCCGCGTGCATCCGTCCGGCAGCCTGTGGGTCAGCACCATGGGCCGCAAGGCCGAAAAGGAAGCCGGCGCCATCTATCATGTCGCCAAGGGTGTGGTGACACGGCTGTACGGTGGCGTCAGCATTCCGAACGGCATCTGCTTTTCACCGGATGGCGGCATCGGCTATTTCGTCGATTCCGCCATCAATCACATCATGCGGGTCGATCTCGACCCGGCCACAGGCCTGCCGACCGGTGAGGCAACGGTATTCAGCGACCAGAGCGGCAATCCCGGCGATGTCGACGGCTCGGTCTGCGACGCCGACGGGCTGATCTGGAATGCGCGCTGGGGCCAGGGTGCCGTCGATGTCTACAAGCCGGATGGCTCCTGGGTTGCCCGCCATGCAGTGCCCGCCACCCAGTCGAGCTGCCCTGCCTTCATCGGCGCCAAGGCAGACCGCCTACTGGTAACCTCCGCCTGGCAGGACATGGATGACGCTGCCCGCAAGGCCGATCCGAATGCAGGCAAGACGTTCGAACTCGGCGTCACCGTCAAAGGCCGTTTCGAGCCTGCCTATACACTCTGACAATTGGCCGAGGCAGTTTACAGCGGCCTCGACCAATGGACGTTCCGATAGCAGCGTGCGGTGAAAGCTATCGACTGACATTAACCGTCGAACGGAGAAGCCGGTTTCATCGCCGGCTTTTTCTTATTTTCCGCATGTCAGGTGTGCGCTGCCAAAGCCTTGCGAGGTCTCCGTAGCCGCCACCATGTCTCACCGGCATAGAGCGCCAATCCGGCGGCGATGAAGAGTTCCTTGTACTCCGATGGGTCCCAGAGCCGCACGAGGCGGTCGGATTCGACCAGGAACAGTTTCTGGATCGCGACGATCGAGATCGCCACGCCCGCAAACAGCAGAAACTCCTTCCAGAGATTGTACCGAAGCGCCAAATTGACCAGAACAAGCAGGATGATCACGGTCATCATCACCGATATCTGTGTTGGCAGAACTCCCCATCGTCCGCTGTTGAACGCAGCCATCGGCGCACTCGCCGCTAGCACGAACACGCTCGGTATCAGAGCGGCACCCACCCCCTCAAACCGCCCCCGCATGAACAGACCAATGAAGGGAACAAACACCAGAAGAAAGAAGGCACCATTGTAATAGATAAGCTCGGATGCACCGGTCGAAATGTTATGGAAATTGAATTCCTTCTGATCATTCAAGGAAACCAGCGCCTGCGGCGTTTCCACATCGAAGACGCGTTGCATCCACGAAATCTCCTCCATACCGATCACAAAGAAAATCAGCGCGAAGAACAGTCCGGCACCGCCCAGAATCCAGGACTGCCGGCCTCCGCCGGAACGTCTTCCGGCGAGTTGCCCTATCGCAAGAAGCGCGAAAAAGGCCGAAGCGACAAACAGGAAGAGCGCCGACAGCCATTCGAAGGGGCCATCCTCCAGGGAAAGGGCGTTGAAAAGCTGAGCGTCGCGCGAAAACAGCCAGGCGCACCAAACAGCAAAAACAGTCACTCCAGCGCTGAACAGTATCGCCTTCAACGGAAGACGTGGCACAACCGGCCCCCCGTAAAGCATACCATCCTTCCAGAGCGCGCGAACCAATCCCGTGGATAGGAGAAAAGCCACCAACGATCGGAAAACATCATAGGGATGCAAGCGGGGTGACCTTTCCGCGTTGTAATTTACCCCGAGCATGGTGTGCTCATAAATGAGCATGGCAACCATCACCAGGATCGAAACCACACCCATGCGCAAAACATGCAGTTGAAAAAACATCGCGCGTTCCAACAACATCCATTTCAATTGATAGGCCTCCACACCTGAAAAACAAAAAAGAGAGCGAGCGGTCTTTCAGGAAAGACCAGCAAGCAGGGAAAAATGTGCAATTTCAATATTTAAGTAAAATATGCGCGCCGGCCACTCCGGTGG
Organism: Hyphomicrobiales bacterium; assembly: GCA_900468065.1. GTDB lineage: Bacteria > Pseudomonadota > Alphaproteobacteria > Rhizobiales > Rhizobiaceae > Pararhizobium. The sequence goes on from UBTA01000083.1 coordinate 37,294, forward strand.
AGCTGCACACCCTACTTGCAGCGCACAGTTGCAGAATTTGGTTACTTTTTTCTGTCGGGAGAAACTCGGTGCGATAAAACCAAAGGAAAAGTTCCCTCTACAATTGCATATTTTTTTACGGAACCACTCCTAACCTACCACGTTGTGTCTGCATCACCGGTGCGGCGGCAAAGATTTAAACCCCGCGCTTGATCGACAAAGAGAACGAAAAAGGTAGGTTTACAATGACCAAGAAACTCGTAGCTTCCGTCGCCGCAGGTGCACTTTTTGCAGGCGTAACCCTCTTCGCACCCCTGAGCTTTGCTCAGGAAGCCACTCAGCCTTCGGCACAGCCGCCGGCCATGGAAACGCCGATGACCGGCGAACAGCCAGCTGACGCGATGAAGAAGCCTCTGGACCAGGCCGCTGCGGCTACACCGGCTGCAGGCTCCGGTTACCTCACCGAACAGGGCGCTGATCAGATCGCTGCCAGCACCTATATCGGCCAGTCCGTCTACAATTCTTCGGATGAAAGCATCGGCGAGATCAACGACGTGATCTTCACCAAGGACGGCTCGGTTGAAGCGGCTGTCATCGGCGTCGGCGGCTTCCTCGGGATCGGCGAAAAGAATGTTGCCGTTCCACTGGACACCATCACCGTTGCTGACGTGCCGAATTCCAGCGACCTGAAGCTGACAACGGCGGAAACCGCCGAGACGCTCAAGGCAGCTCCGGAATTCAAGACCAAGTCGCAGCAGGTTGCCGAACAGAACGCCAATGCTCCGGTCGACACGACAACCACGTCGTCCACGGCTCCGGCAACAGACGTGAAGCCGGCTGAGTAAGCCTGCTAGCGACCAGTAATGCTTTAAACAGTTAGAGTACATGGCAAAGGCGCTACCGCGAGGTGGCGCCTTCGTCATGTTGCGATTGTTTGGCTCCAGAAGTTCCCCACCCTCCGCCTTCCTCGCCCTTGTGGCGGGGATACAGTAGCGCCGCGTCTGCGGCGCGTAAGACTCTTTCACGCGACGTGGCTGGATTCCTGTGACGGGCCCAGGGTGACGGATGGTTTGGTTGGCACTTGAGGCCTAAAGCTCCTCTCGGCAGTCAAACGGTACAGGCACGACAAGCATCGCGTCTCTCGTTCAAAACAACACGCCGTATCGCAGGGCATCATAAATGCCCGCATGGATATTACGGCTGGCGACGGCGTCGCCGATGCGGAACAGGTCGAACTCTCCGCCCGGATTGCGCATCCTGATCGGATTTTCCTGGCGGATCAGGGCCTTGTAATCTACCGCGCCGAGATTGCGCGACAGCGGTTTCAGTTCGAGATAGAGGTCTGCCATCGGCAGAGTTCCGTGCTCGACGACCACCTGGGCGACACGCCGTTCCACCGAGGCCTTGTCTGAATAGTCGGAGCCCAGAACCGCCACCAGCTGATTGCCCTCGCGGCGAACGGATTTCAGCCTGGTGTTGATGGTGACGCGAACATTCTTTTCCGCAAAGGCCTTGGCATAGGGCACGTGGTTCATGCCGCCGATCTCCGGGGCAAACATCCGTTCCGGCGAGACGATCTCCAGTTCGGCACCGGTGGCCGCGATCATTTCCGCCGCGGTCATGCCGGTATGGGCGCCGTTGTCGTCATAGAGCAGGACCGGGCCTTCCGGCTTGATGGCCCCGGCGATGATATCCCAGCTGGACACCACCAGGTCGTCGCCCGCTTCCAGCAACGGATTCTGGGCAATGCCGCCGGTGGCGATGACGACCAGATCGGGTTTTCGCTGCAGAATGTCACCCACTTCAGCAAAGACATTATAGTGGATGGGAACGCCCAGCCGCTCCAGTTCGGACAGGCGCCAATCGACGATGCCGATCATTTCCCTGCGGCGCGGATTGCGGGCTGCCAGCAGGATCTGGCCACCGGCCTCGCCGGTCGCCTCCAGCACCTCGACGACATGGCCGCGCTCTGCCAGCACCCGGGCCGCTTCAAGGCCTGCCGGTCCGGCGCCAACGACCACCGCTTTTCGCACCGGTCCGGTGGTCTTCGAAATCACATGCGGAATGGTCGCCTCTCGGCCTGTCGCCGCATTGTGAATACAGAGCGCCCCGCCGCCTTCATAGATCCGATCAAGACAATAGGTGGCGCCGACGCAGGGGCGGATCTGGTTTTCGCGGCCCTCGATGATCTTTTTGACGATATGCGGATCGGCGATATGGGCGCGGGTCATGCCGACCATGTCGAGCTTGCCCTCGGCAATCGCATGGCGGGCGGTGGCGACATCGGCAATGCGGGCGGCATGGAAGACCGGGAACTTAGTCGCTGCGCGAACATCACCGGCGAAATCCAGATGTGGTGACGCCGCCATGCCCTGGATCGGGATCACATTGGTCAGATGCGCATCATGATCGATATGACCGCGGATGATATTGAGGAAATCGACCTTGCCGGAACTGGCCAGCCGCTTGGCGATCCCGACGCCCTCTTCCCTGGAAAGACCGATATCCCATTGTTCGTCTGCGACCATGCGGATGCCGACGATGAAATCCGGCCCGACGGCCTTGCGCACGGCCTCGAGCACCATGTCGGAAAAGCGCATGCGATTGTCGAGCGAGCCGCCATATTCGTCGTCGCGATGGTTGGTGGCGGGCGACCAGAAGCCATCCATCAGGTGGCCATAGGCTTCGAATTCGATGCCATCCAATCCCGCCGCCTGCATGCGCTGGGCGGCGCTGGCATAATCACCGACGATGCGCTCGATGTCCCAGTCTTCGATCTCTTTCGGAAAGGCCCGGTGAGCGGCTTCGCGCACCGGCGAAGGCGACAGGACCGGCAGCCAATCGCCCTTGTTCCAGCCGGTGCGGCGGCCGAGATGGGTGAGCTGGATCATCACGGCGGCGCCGTGCTCATGACAGTCGTCGGCAATCTTCTTCAGCCACGGCACGATCTCGTCGGAATAGGCGTAGAGGTTGCCGAAAGCAGGCGGCGAATCCTCTGAAACGATCGCGGAACCCGCCGTCATGGTCAGCGCGATACCGCCCTTGGCCTTCTCCACATGGTAAAGCCGGTAGCGGTCCTTCGGCATGCCGTCTTCGGAATAGGCCGGCTCATGCGATGTCGACATGATCCGGTTTTTCAGCGTCAGTTGTTTCAGCTGGTAGGGCTGAAGCAGCGGGTCTTTCGAAAGGGTCATCTGGTTCCCTGGGAGGATGCCGCCTGGACTAGTACCAGGCGTCGGCCATGCTGTTCTTGCGTTTCGTCATATAGTCTGCCAGCGCCTCGTCGATTGCCACGTCCAAGGGCGGCGCTTCGTATTCGGCCAGCGTCTTTTTCCAGCGCTTGTTGGCGCGCGCCGCCATGTCGGTGGAGCCGCCCTCCTCGCTCCACTTCTCGAAGGGCTCGTTGTCCGACAATGCAGAATCCCAGAACGCCGTCTGGTAGTTGCGCATCGTGTGGTCGCAGCCGAGAAAATGGCTGCCAGGGCCGACCTGAAGGAAGGCGTCCATGGCGAGCGTATTGTCGTCCACCACCACGCCTGCGAGGTAGGAATGCAGCGCGCCACAGAAATCCGTGTCCATCACGAATTTCTCGTAGGACATGGCGAGCAGCCCATCGAGGAAGCCGGCGGAATGCAGGATGAAATTGGCGCCGCAATGCACGGCTGACAGCATCGACATGACGCCTTCCTGCATCGCCTGCCCGTCCGGGAGCTTCGAATTGGAAAAATTGCCGGCACAGCGCAGCGGCAGTTTCAGCCGCCGGGCGAGCTGGCCGATCACCATCGAGCCAATGGCCGGCTCCGGTGTACCGAAGGTCGGCGAACCCGAGCGCAGCGACATCGAGGAGAGGAAATTGCCGAAGATCACCGGCGCGCCCTTGCGCTCCAGCTGCGTCAGCGCACAGCCGGCCAGCGTCTCGGCATAGGACTGGGCGATGGCTCCGGCATTGGTGACCGGACCCATTGCACCGCCAAGGATGAACGGCACGATGACCGCAGCCTGGTTAGCGCGGGCATAGGCGCGAAGCGATCTGGTCATGGTGCCGTCCCAGACCAGCGGCGAGTTGACGTTGACATTGCCGAGGATGACGCAGTTGCGATCGACGAAATCGCGGCCGAAGACGATCCGCGCCATATCGATCGAATCCTCTGCCCGGTCTTCCGCGGTGATCGAGCCCATGAAGGCGCGGTCGGAATATTTGATGTGGCTATAGACCATGTCGAGATGGCGCTTGTTGACCGGCACATCGACCGGCTCGCAGATCGTGCCGCCGGAATGGTGCAGCCACGGGCTCGACTGGGCAAGCTTGATGAAATTGCGGAAATCCTCCAGCGTGCCGTAGCGGCGGCCCTTGTCGAGGTCCATGACGAAGGGGGAACCATAGGCCGGGGAGAAGACGACGTTCTTGCCGCCGATCTCGACATTGTGGGCGGGATTTCGCGCATGCTGGGTAAACTGGGCCGGTGCCGTCGAGACGATCTCGTTGAGCATGCCCGGCTCGAAACGGACGAGCAGGCCATCGACCTTGGCCCCTGCCCGCTTCCAGTGATCGATGGATGCCGGATCGTCGCGGAACTCGATGCCGACTTCGGACAGGATCCGGTCGGCGACGCGCTCGATCTTCTGCAGGTTTTCTTCGCTGAGGATATCGTAGGTCGGGATGTTGCGGGCGATATAGGGAACGCCGGCAATCTTCGCCGCATTGTCGCGTCGGGCCGGGCGGGCGGACCGTGAGCGTCTTGCCGGTTCTGCTTCGGTAGCCACGAGCGTTTCCATGATATGCCTCCCCTTTTGTCAATTCGAGGCTAGTCGTGAAAAAGGCCAATGTAACGCTGGAAAAATTGGAGACATGATATAAGTTCACCTTATGGAAACCCTGCGCCGCCTGCTGCCCTCCGCCTCCAGCCTGATCGTCTTTGAGGCGGCCGGACGGCATCAGAATTTCACCCGTGCCGCCAATGAGCTGGCCATGACGCAGGCCGCCGTCTCCTATGCCATTCGCGGGCTGGAAGAGCAGCTCGGCGTGCCGCTGTTCCACCGCGTCCACCGCGCCGTGCAATTGACCGAAGCCGGAGAAAAATTCCATGCCGACGTCTCGCTCGGCCTGTCGCGCATCCAGAAATCCGCTGAGGAAATCCGCGCCAAGCGGCGCGAGACCAATGTAACGCTCGCAGCCTCGACCGCTTTTGCCTCGATGTGGATGCTGCCGCGCCTGACGAAATTGCGCGAGGACCTGCCCGAGATCGATCTGCGCATCCAGACCAGCGTTCGCGATCTCGATCTGGAGGAGGAGCCGATCCCGCTTGCCATTCGCGGCGGCGGCGATCCGGTCCACTGGCCACGCTATCATACGGCACTTTTGGCACCCGAGGTGATCTGCGCGGTTGCATCGCCCGCCTTCGTCGAGGCCAACGGCATGCCGCAACGGCCGGCTGATCTTTTGAAACACCCGTTGATCCATCTGGAGGAGCCGGTCAGGCAGGCCTATAGCTGGCAGGAATGGTTTGCCAGCGCCGGCGTTTCCTATCCCGCCAAGGCGCGGCGGCTGACATTGAATGATTATGTCCTGGTCATCCAGGCCGTGCTCGCCGGCGAAGGGATCGCGCTCGGATGGAACCATCTGATCGAACGGCAGGTCCGTTCGGGGGCGCTCGTTCCGGTCGGCAATCATGTGCTGAAGACGGATCTGGCCTTCTACGTCGTCTGGCCGCGATCACGCGAGCTCAATCTTCAGGCACGCCGGGTGCGCGACTGGCTTCTGGACGAAGGGCGCCGGGAACGGGAGGGCTGAGGCAGAGGCCTAGACCGCGACGGAGAGCGCCGGGCCAGCTTCGTGATAATTCTCGGCGAGATAACGCAGTGTCGTGACGGAATCAGCCGGCTTGCCGTAGAAATAGCCCTGCCCCATGCCGCAGCCGAGACCTTTCAGCTTCAAGGCTTCAGAGAAGTCCTCGATGCCTTCGGCGACGACTTCGAGGTTGAGGCCATCGCACATTGCGATGATCGCCTTGACGATATGTTCGGATGCCCGGTCGGCGGAAATGCGTGACACGAAGGCACGGTCAACCTTGACCTTGTCGAAGGAAAAATCTCTCAGGCGCCCGAGGCTCGACTGGCCCGTACCGAAATCGTCGAGCGAGATGCGAACACCGGCAGCGCGAAGTTCGGTGACGATCTTTTGCGCCACGTCCGCATCGGTCATCACGGCGGTCTCGGTGATTTCCAGTTCCAGCCGGCGCGGATCAAGGCCAACCTGCTGGATGATGGACAGGACATTGGTGCTGGTCGATGGGTCCATCAGCTGGGCCGAGGACAGATTGAAGGATAAGAACAGTTCCTTCGGCCAGAGCAGCGCCGTCTCGGCCGCCTTGCGCAGCAGCGTCTCGGACAAGGAATCGATGAACCCGCGCTCTTCGGCGAGCGGCACGAAAACCGCAGGGGAGACATAACCGAGGTCCGGATCGCACCAGCGGGCAAGCGCCTCGAAACCGACGACCGTGTCGTTCTTCAGGCTGACGATCGGCTGGAAATGGACATCGACCTCATCGGCAATGATGGCATTGCGCAGCGCCTGTTCGAGCTGCGTCGCACGCTTCATTTCCTGGGCGATTTCCTGGGAATAGACGGTGATCTGGCCACGGCCACGCCGCTTGGAGCGGTAAAGCGCCGTGTCGGCGCTTTTCAGCAGGTCCTCGAATTCCTCGCCTGCAAACGGATAGACCGCAAAGCCGAAGGAGGCAGACAGGCGGACATTGCGCTCGCCGAGATCGAAGGGGGCCGAGAGGACCTCTTTCAACATATTGCCGATCTTTTCGGCGGCCTTGCGCTCGAACACCAGCGGCAAAACGAAGGCGAACTCGTCGCCGCCGGCGCGGATCACGGTGGCGCCATCCGGGACGCAGGCAAGCAGCCGGTTTGCCACCTGGCAGAGAATTTCATCCCCGGCCTCGGGACCGAAGAGATCGTTGATCGGCTTGAACCCGTCGAGATTGGCAAGGCCGATCGTGAACGGCGCGGGATCACTGGCGCGATCGGCGGCGATTTCGCGTACCTTGTCCCGCAATCTGTAGGAATTGCCCAATCCGGTCAGCGGATCGGTATAGGCCATTGCATGCAAATCATTCCGGCTGATGTGCTGAGACGGTGTTTCAGCAGAATTCATAAACGCATTCCCAGGATTGGATTCAAGGCAGTGTCAGGAACAGACGATGGGCATGGAGGGTTAAGATTTCGAAAGCGCACCTTCCTCTCTTTCCGCATCCTTCTCCCTAATTCTAGGGAGTTGACATCAGTAGGGTTCAAACCTGTGTTCTTGCTTGCCTTTCCTAGGCTGTTTCAGGGCGGCCGTTTCAGGGCCATTCGAACAGATCGGGACGTCAACCCGTCATACGCTCGGCTTTGGTGTTGACGAACTTGCGATAGACGGCCTCGATCATGTCCGGACTGATCGGCTTGGTGATGTAATCGTCCATGCCCGCCAGCTTGCTCTGTTCGATATCGATATCGAGCGCCTGCGCCGTGACGGCGATGATCGGCGTTTGGTAGACCGCATTTTTCTCAAGAGCGCGGATGGCGCGCGTCGCATCAAATCCGTTCATCACCGGCATCGAGACATCCATCAGCACCAGATTTGGCCGGTATTGCTGCCAGAACTTGACGGCTTCCTCGCCATTGGCGGCGATCCGGTAGGATATGCCGAGCCCTTCGAGGATCTGGGCAAAGACGAACTGGTTGATTTCATTGTCTTCGGCAACCACGACTTCGACTTCCGGCATCGGCCGGCCGGTCAGGTTGGTCTCCGGCACAATGATATCCCAATCGGCAGGGCCTTCGGGCTCTGCCGACGGCAACGCGCCGATACCGTTTTCGCATAAAGCCAGAATGCTGGCGCGCAATTCGACGGCTTTCCAATCCTTGGCGATGACCAGCGACGGGGACATCGTCCAGCTCGCAACCGTCGCCAGCGTATCTGCCATCGTGCCATCGATCAGAAGTGCTTCGATTATGATACCGCGTGCCGCACACGCATCCTTAAAGGCTGCTAGCTCGGTGATATTTCTGACCGCGCAAGCATCAAAACCCCAGCGGCGCAACTGCGGCACCAGATTGATTTCAAGAGCTGCCGCTGATGTCATCAACAGGATTTTCTGCTTGCCCTTGACGTCGGGATCGATGATCGCGCCGGCTTCGACCAGATGCTGCATATCGATCGAACGGAAGGGATCGTAGCAATTCTGTGCTGGCGCAAAGACGCTGTAATCCTTGACATCCAAAGGCGACCGGCCGGACGTGATATCATCCAGCCCGCTATAGCCGACGACCAGATCGGTCACGTCGTTCATGCAGGTGACCAGCAGATATTTGCCGGGATCGCCGACGCGGAACTTGCGGGTGACGACCCAAAGATCCTCGCCATCCGCCTGAACGATCTGCTCGGGCTGGCAATGGACATCGCCACTCTCCAACGTTGCCCGATCGGAGCGTTCGAACTTTTCAGCCAGATCGGGCTCAAGAAGATCCCAGACAGACCGCCCGAGGATGGCGTCCGCCGTCATGCCGTGGATGGCACAGAATGCCTTGTTGACGGCTATGTAGCTGAGGTTGCGATCCTTGACGCAGATCGGATTGGGCAGGCAATCGAGGATGCCCTCGGTCAGTTCGACGCGCTCCATGTCGACCTGCATCTGCTCTTCGCGCTTTTTCTGTTCGGAGACATCGTTGATCGCGACGATGCCAAGACCGCTCGAAAGGCGCCGCGTGCGCACGTTGATCCAGCGGTGGCGGCCGATACGCTCGACGACATCGAAACGCTCGCGCCAGTGATGCGACAGATGTTCGGAAATCCATTCGTCGCGATTGGCGTGGCGGCGGCTGGTTTCAGGCGCCGTGCCGCTGCGAACGCCGGAATCGAAGATCGCGCCGAGAAAATCCTTCAGCCGTGTTCCAGCCTCCAGAAAATGCGCCGGAATAGGATAGAACTGGAGAATGGGGCGACTGGCAAAAACAATCTCATCATTCTTGTCGCAGACAAGAATGGCCAAGCCGAGCGCGTCAGACGTCGCCTCAAGCACGGTTTTCTGGATGTTCGCGCCGAAAGACGCTACATCATTCATTGCATAGCCCTCTTAATAACCTTGGCGGCTTCTTTTTCCGGGGACATGCTGACAAACGCGCCTATCGGCCGTATTTGGGGTTCCGTTCCCGGGCGGACAGCTACGCCACAGGCTCCAAATGACAAAACCTGTGCTCATTCAGGCTGTCGCAGAACGTCGCAGCTTTGTATTAAGGCCAGATTAAACCCGGCTGAATTTGTCATGGACCACCACCTCGACACAGCCGGGGATAGATCCTCCAGCGGACTTTTCATGTGCAGCCGAATCCCGGACAATAGATCATGGCCATCAAGCAGCTCTCAGAAACCCTTATCAACCAGATCGCCGCCGGTGAGGTCATCGAGCGGCCCGCCAGTGCGGCCAAGGAGCTGATCGAGAATGCGCTCGATGCCGGCGCCACCCGCATCGAGATTGCCACGGCGGGCGGCGGCAAGACCTTGCTGCGGGTGACGGACAATGGCTGCGGCATGGGGCCTGACGATCTGGAGCTTGCAGTGCGCCGCCATTGCACATCCAAGCTCGACGACAATCTTCTGGATATCCGCACGCTCGGGTTTCGCGGCGAAGCCTTGCCCTCGATCGGCTCGGTGGCGCGACTGACGATCACCAGCCGTCCGGGTGGCGCCAGCCACGGCGCCGAGATCGGCGTGTTCGGCGGCAAGCTGCAGCCGGTCAAGCCGGCAGCCGTCAACCAGGGTACCGTGGTCGAGGTGCGCGACCTGTTCTTTGCCACGCCAGCACGGCTCAATTTCATGAAGACGGAGCGGGCCGAGGCTTCGGCTATTTCCGATGTCGTCCGGCGCATGGCGATCGCCTTTCCGGGTGTTCGTTTCGTTCTCTCCGGTTCCGACCGCACGACGCTGGAATTTGCCTCCACCGGCGATGACCGGCTGGCCCGTATCGCGCAGGTGCTGGGCCGGGACTTCCGCGACAATGCGATCGAGATCGATGCCGAACGCGAGGGGGCGCGGCTGACCAGCTTTGCCGGAGTGCCGACTTTCAATCGCGGCAACTCGCTGCAACAATATGCGTTCGTCAACGGCCGCCCGGTGCAGGACAAGCTGATCTGGTCGGCGCTACGTGCGGCCTACGCGGAAACCATCCCGCAAGGGCGCTATCCGGTTGCCGTGCTGTCCCTGACGGTCGATCCCGATGTAGTCGATGTCAACGTGCACCCGGCAAAGTCCGACGTCCGCTTCCGTGATCCGGGGATGATACGCGGCCTGATCATCGGCGCAATCCGCCAGGCACTGGCACAGGATGGCGACCGGGCCTCGACAACCGGTGCCAGCGGGCTGATGCGAGCCTTCCGGCCGGAACCGCAGCGCTCCAATGTCAATTGGGCCGCCGCATCCTCCCCCTACCGGCCGATGGATTTTGGCTCGTCGTCGAATGGTTTCGGGGAAAGGCCGCAGGCAGCCTTTGCCGAGATGACAATGCCGTCCGCCCGCGCGCCGATGAGCCAACCCGAACTTGCCGCCACTCCTCAACCGGATAAAGCGCATCCGCTTGGCGCAGCCCGGGCGCAGCTGCACGAAAACTATATCGTCGCCCAGACGGAGGATGGCCTTGTCATCGTCGACCAGCATGCCGCCCATGAACGGCTGGTGTTTGAGGAATTGCGCAAGGGGTTGAACTCGCGGCCGATCCCGGCGCAGGCGCTGCTCATTCCCGAGATCGTCGATCTGCCGGAAGACGATTGCGACCGGTTGATCAGCCATTCGGCGGAATTCTCCCGGCTCGGGCTCGGCATCGAGCGCTTCGGGCCGGGAGCGATTGCCATTCGCGAGACACCATCCATGCTCGGCGAGATGGATGCCGTCGGGCTGGTGCGGCAGCTGGCCGACGAGCTGGCCGAATGGGACACCGCCAACGGTCTTGCCAGCCGGCTCGACTATCTGGCGGCGACCATGGCCTGCCATGGATCGGTGCGGTCCGGCCGGCGGCTCAGGCCCGAGGAAATGAATGCGCTGCTGCGGCAGATGGAGGCAACGCCCGGCTCCGGCCAATGCAACCACGGGCGGCCAACCTATATCGAGCTGAAACTATCCGATATCGAGCGGCTGTTCGGGCGTAGTTGAGCAATCGGATCGTCAATTGCGCTGGAAATCCGGGCAATGTCGCGCTAGAGCATGATCACAACAGATGACGCTAGAGCGCTTCATCTCGATCGCGTCCATTGCGGATGCCTGTCGAGACGACACTCCTAAAAAGCGGACGAAAATTGATGCGAGGTCGCAGGACGATGAACAGGTTTGAGGGCAACGGCAACCGGGAAGCCAAGATCCGCTATCTCGACGGCGACTTCCAGATCGTGCTTCCTGGATCGCATGTCATTTGCGCAATGACCGGCGCCGTCATCCCGGTCGATGAACTGCGCTACTGGAGCGTCGCGCGGCAGGAACCCTATGCCGACGCGGAAGCTTCCTATGAGGCGGATAAGCGGGCCGGTATCCTGCCAAACCAGAAGTAGATTTTACGTCATTCCGACGGCGGCACCGTGCCTACGACTTGCGCAGGTTGCGGGTGCGCGCGGCCTTCACCGCCGCGTCGATGATCTTGCCCGGTGAGCCCGGATCGTCGAAACGAACCTCCACCTCGATCACCCGGCTCTTTTTCATCAATTCACCGGCACGGCCATGTTCCGGTTCCAGCCGTACCATGTCCTTGGCGGTGGTCACCAGCTGGTAGCCATGGGCGGCGGCGTGATCGAGCAGATCGCTGATCTCGTCCTCGGAAAAATGGTGATGGTCCGGAAAGCTACGGGTTTCGGCGATGACAGCCCCCGTCTCGCGGACCGTGCGGAAGAATTTTTCCGGATCGGCAATGCCCACCCAGGCCAGCACCGGAATATCCTTCAGCCCACCTTCGTCGAGATGCTCGACATTGGCCGCGTAGATCTGCTTGCCGGCGCGCGCCGAGCGGCGGATCAGCGCGTCGGCACGATCGCCGTTACCGATCTTCAAAAGTGCGGAGGCGTGGCGGATCTGCTGGGGGATCGGCGCCCGCACCGGACCGGCCGGGATCAGGAAGCCATTGCCGATGCCGCGGCGGCTATCGATCACCAGCAGCGAAAAATCGAATGTCAGCCGGGCACTCTGGAAACCGTCGTCCATGATGATGATGTCGGCACCTTCGGCCACCAGCCGGCGGGCGCCTTCGACACGCTTGCGGCAGACCACGGCCAGACCTTCGCGGGCGAGAAGCAACGGCTCATCGCCGACGTCGCGGGCGCGATGATGAGCGGGATCGACCACGGTCGTGACATCGAGCGAACCGCCATAGCCGCGGCTGAGGAAGCCGGGTTTTAACCCACGTTGGCGGGCAGCACGCGCAAGCGCGATCGCAGTCGGCGTCTTGCCAGCCCCGCCGACAGTAAAATTACCGACGCAGATGACCGGCACAGGCACGGACGCACGGCGTGCATGATCCATGCGCGAACCGGAAATGCGTCCGTAAATCCAGGAAAACGGCCAAAGGCCGTAGGCGCGCCAATCCGCTTTGGTCCACCAGAATGGCGGTGCTTCAGAAACCATCAGTCCTTCCAGGCCTCCCCGCGCCGGCCGGTTGCTCCCGGTTTTCGCAAAACTTTGCGCGGCGAAATTCTTGTCCTATCAAAACATTTTTTCCAGGAGAAAAAAGCCGTCTCGATGCGCGACACAAAACGTCAGATTGCCAGGAATTGCAAGCCGTGCGCGTATTAACCCGAACGCCCGATGCCAACGGCCGGCGTCTGAAAACACCCGCGGAACGGCATTGCATACCATCTGGATATACCGAGTGTTAACCAGTCTGCGGCACTGTCGGTTAACCAAATCTGGTGCCTTCCGTTTTCCTGTTTTTCGTAGCGGACCATACAATGAATATAAGCTTCAACTCGGCGGCCACCGCCGCTCTGGCAGTATTGCGCCATAATGACAGCGCCCACGACAAGATGCAGAACGTCGTCACGACAGGGATGCGCATATCGGAAGCCGCTGATAACGCTGCCTACTGGTCGATCGCGACCGACATGCGCAACACCACCAAGGCCACAAGCACCGTCATTGATGCGCTGGAACTGGGTGCTGCCTTGGTCGATGTATCCTATCAGGCGATGGAAGACCTGATCGACATCACGTCGGAAATCAAGACGAAGATCCTGGCCATGAAAGAGCCGGGGGTCGATCGTTACAAGGTCAGCTCCGAAATCTATGAGCTTGAGAAGCAGTTTCTTTCCACCACGGAATCCGCGTCGTTCAACGGGCGCAACCTGCTGGCGCCGGCCAAGCTGAATTTTACCGAAAAGAGCTATGTCGATGGCAATGGCAAGACGCTAAAATATATCGAAATGGGCGCTCCTGATGCCGGCACGGTCTTCGGCGGTATCGTTTCGAGTTACACCAAGGGCCGCGTCGGCATCATCAATATCTATGGTGACAGCAACCTCAACGTCTTCGGCCCGGCCAGCTACAAGAACGAGGATGGCAGCATTTCAGCGCAGAACGGTCTTGTCGATACCCCGCAAGCCGACGGGATGACCGGTGGCGTACCGCATCCGGATCCTGCCAAAACCACGGCATGGCTACCGGCCTTCAACGGCCGCACCCAGATCGGTCTTGGCACCGACGACATGTTCAGCGCATCGCATATGGGCGAAGTGCCTGCCGATCTCGTTGAAACCGCGACCGATCTTCTTTTGAAGCGTTATGACGATATTCACACGACGCTGACGGACAGGGCGGCCACACTTGGTTCGCTCAGCATGCGCATCGACATGCAGACCGATTTCAACCGGACCCTGACAGCGACGATCCAGAAGGGCATCGGCCGCTTGGTGGACGCCGACATGAGCGATGCCTCCACCAAGCTCAAGGCCATCCAGGCACAAGTCCAGCTGGCCGTTCAGGCGCTCAACATCGCCAACAACGCGCCATCGCTGCTGATGCAGCTGTTCCGGTAGGAACGGGGAGAAGGCCAGCGCCTAACGCAACACCGTTTCAAGCTCGGTGATGTCTTTGAGGCAATGATCCGATGCCGCCGCGAGCGATTGCGGCGAGCCGGTGCCGGTCAGGACGGCCACCGTCAGGCCGACGCCGGCATTGCGGCCCATGTGCAGGTCGTGATTGTTATCGCCGACGACGGCGACCTGGTGGGGCTCGAGCCCTGTCGCGGCACAAAAACCATGCACCATGCCGGGCTGCGGCTTGGTGCCGAAACCACTGTCATAGCCAGCGACATAGTGGAGATAGCCGTCGAAGCCGAAGCGCTTGGCGGTTTCGCGGATCGAGCGTTCATTGTCGCTGGAGGCAACGCCGAGGCGGTAGCCCTTGGCGTGCAAGCCCGCGAAGAACGTGGCAAGATCGGTGACCGGCACCGCATATTCGGCGGAATTGGAAAACAACCCGTCAAGCTTCACCGTCAGCGCCTCGACCGTATACGGCGCGCCGGCCGCGACCATGCCGGTGGCGATCTCGACGGTGTTGCCTGCGGCGAGCAGGCTGTCGGGCATCACGTGGCCGGTGTCGGGATCCATGCCACCGGCGACCAGCAGGCGTCTCGCCAATTCGGCATCGCCATTGGCAGCGATGCTGGCGACTTCATAGTTCACCGGAACCCAGCTCTTCACATAATCGAGCAGCGTGCCGTCCTTGTCGAAGAGGATACCGGAAATGGTCCTGTCTGTCGTCATCGTTATCCCACCGGAAGAAAGCGTCAGTTGTCGCTACGAGGCTGCAGTCTGGCCTTCACCGTCAGCGGGTTGATATAGGGTTCCAGGCCCCGGATCGTCGCCGACAATGCTCCGCGCATTTCATGTACGGTTTCGAGCCCGGCATCAATCATCTTGCGACGAACCTCGTCGTTGACGAGAAGATAATTCACACCCTTGGCCAGCATCTCGACATCGCGGATAATCTTGGCGCTGCCGTTCTTGGCGAGCATCTGGTAGGTGTCGCGGAAATTCTGGACATTGCCGCCCGACAGGATGGCGCAGCCGAGCATGGCCGGCTCCAGCGGGTTCTGCCCACCCTCGGCAAACAGCGAGCGGCCGACAAAGGCCACTTCGGTCAAACGCAGGTAGAGCCCCATCTCGCCGATCGTATCTCCAAGGAAGATATCGGTTTCCGGTGTGATCGGATCGTTGCGGGTGCGCCGCGCGACCGTCAGCCCCTTGGACGTCAGCATCGTCTCGATCGCATCGCAGCGCTCGGGATGGCGCGGCACGATGATGGTCAGAAGGCCGGTGCGTTCCTTCAGGGCGCGATGGACGATGCCGGCGGCATTTTCCTCACCCTCGAAGGTGGAGATGGCAGCCCAGGTCTTGCGGTCGCGGATCTGCTGGCGGTAGTGCTTGAGCGCATTGTTGTCATGCGGCGGCGCGTCGGTATCGACCTTCAGATTGCCGGACACCATTACCGGCAGCGCACCGAGCGTGCGGAAGCGCTCCGCATCGGTTTCGGACTGCGCAATGACCAAAGCCAGGTTTTCAAACAGCGCGTCGGCAAGCCAAAGGCGCTTTTTCCAGCGGCCGAAGGTGCGGTCGGACAGGCGGCCGTTGACAAGGACCTGGGGAATGTGACGCTGTCCGAGCTCCACCATGGTCATCGGCCATATTTCCGATTCCGCGATGATGGCCAGGTCCGGTTCCCAGTAGTCGAGAAAGCGGCTGACGGCCGGCTTGAAATCCAGCGGCACATATTGATGGATAACACGGGAGCCGAGCCGCTCGGAGACGATGCGCGCCGATGTCTTCGTGCCGGTCGTCAACACGACCGAGATGCCCCGGCGCGCGACTTCGTTTATCAGCGGAATGATGGCAGTTGTCTCGCCGACGCTGGCGGCATGAAACCAGACCAGTGGCCCGTGCGGGCGTGGCGCGCTGGCATGGCCGTAGCGCTCCTGGCGGCGTGCGCCGTCTTCCTTGCCCTTGGCGGCGCGGGCGGCAAGATAGCCCCACACCAGCGGATAGACCGCCGTGCCGATCCAGCGATAGCTGGACAAAGCCAGCCGGGCGAGCATGCGGGTCATGCGGACAAAACTCCCGTGCAACGGCCGGCCTGAAGGCCGTCCGCGCTTGCGGCGGCCGCCTGTTCAGCCGCGCGGCTTGCCTGTCCGAAACGCCCTGGCATCAAGCCTGTTCCGGATCCAGGAGCCGGTGCATGTGCACGATGAAATAGCGCATATGGGCATTGTCGACGGTCAGCTGGGCCTTGGACTTCCAGGCCGTCAGGGCGCTGTCATAATCAGGGTAGATGCCGACGACATCGAGTTTTTCGAGATCGCGGAACTGGACACCGGTCAGCGTTGTCAATTCACCGCCGAACACCAGATGCAGCCGCTGTTTTACTTCCGAATTCTGAGCCATCAGACCTTCCAATTTTCTTGCCGTATTTTGCCTGTGGTTTGCGGCATTCAGCCGGAAAGGTCAATGGCCCTCCAGCCCCTGCGATCCGGCAATCAACGCTGGTAATGCGGGCTTTGCAGCTGCGCACAGGACGGTATGGCGAACATTGGGGCGATTGTAGGAAAGCGGCTGTCCATCGAGATTGAAAAGCGCTCCGCCCGCCCGTTCCAGGATCAGATCGGCCGCCGCCAGATCCCAATCGTGGGAGTTTTTTTTGACGACCGTGCCATCGATGCGGCCATCGGCGATCATCGCGACCCGGTAGGCCAGCGACGGCACGTGGGGAATGCGCGAGACGCTTGCCCGATAGCCGGGCTCCAATAAGGCGACAGTTTCCTCGGCAAGCGCGATCCGCAAAAGCTCCGCGCCCATCGGCTTGACAGTAATCGGCGCGCCGTTCTTCAGCGCTTCGCCCGTCACAGTCGCCTGAAACAGTTCGCCAAGCGCCGGAGCAAAGAGAACGCCAGCAACAGGGCGGCCAAGATGCACGACCGCGACGCTGACGCACCAGACATCCTTGCCGGCAATAAAAGCCCGGGTTCCGTCAATCGGATCGACGACGAAGACGGTGTCGCAGCCGAGCCTTGCCTCGTCGTCGTCGGTTTCCTCCGACAGCCAGCCATAGTTTGGCCGGGCTGCCAGCAGTTTTTCCTTGAGGATATCGTTGGCGGCGAAATCCGCTTCGCTGACCGGCGAACGCCCACCGTTCTTCCACTGGACGTCCGGATCTTTACGGAAATAGGAGAGCGCCTTTTCGCCCGCGGCCTTTGCCGCCATCGTGATCAGGTCCAGATCGCTGAACCATTGCTCCGGCGAAGGGCGAACGGCGTTCATGTCAGTTTTCCAATTCCCGCAGCATCGGCCGCGTTAAAGATGCGTGTAGGGACGCTTACTTACCGGCGAGCGTCATGCCTTCGATGGCGAGCGTCGGGGCGGCGACGCCGAACTTGCGGTCGATATCGTCGGCAAGCGTGATGGCAAAGAACATCTGCTTGAGATTGGAGGCAATCGTGACTTCCGAGACCGGGAAGGTCAATTCACCATTCTCGATCCAGAAGCCGGATGCGCCGCGGCTGTATTCGCCGGTGAGCATATTGACGCCCTGGCCGATCAGTTCGGTGACGTAGAAACCGGTTCCGATGCTGCGGATCAGGTCTTCGCGCGAGACGTCGCCGGGTTCCAGCGCAAAATTAGTCGCAGAGGGGGAGACCGCCGTGCCGCCGCGCGCGCCGCGCCCGTTGGTCTCCAAGCCCAGTTCGCGGCCGGTCGAGGTGGACAGGAACCACTGCTGCAGTACCCCGTCCTCGATCATCGACAGTTTCTGCCCGGTGACCCCTTCGCCATCGAAAGGCCGAGAAGAAGAGCCGCGCACCACCAGCGGATCATCGGTGACGGTTATACCGGCCTTCATCACCGGTTTTCCCATCATGTCGCGCAGGAACGAGGTCTTGCGGGCAACCGAAGCACCGTTGATCGCACCGGCAATATGTCCGGCAAAACCGCGCGACATGCGCGGGTCAAAGACAACAGTGACATTTTTCTGGGTCGGGACCTGACGTGGGCCGATGCGGGCCACCGCCTTTTCGCCGGCCGTGCGGCCGATCTCGGCTGCGGATTTCAGGTCAGCGAAATAGAGACGGCTGTCGAAATCATAGTCGCGCTCCATCTTGGTGCCGTCGCCGGCAATAGCGCTGACGGAACGACCGAAGCGGGTGCCCATATAGGCGCCGGAAAAGCCGTGCGAGGTCACCAGGACCATGCCGCCCATGCCGGCGGATGCGCCGGCGCCGCTCGAATTGGTGACACCGCTGACGGCAAGCGCTGCCTCTTCGGCTTCAAGTGCAGCAGCCGTCAGGGTTTCCGTCGAGACTTCAGTCGGGTCATAAAGCTCAAGATCCGGATAGGACCGCGCCAGCCGCTCGCTGTCGGCAAGCGTTGCATACGGGTCTTCAGGAGAGGCCTTGGCCATCGCCACAGCGCGCTCGGCCAGAACTTTCAGATCAAAGCCCGGATTGGCCGAAACGCTGGCAACACGGCGGCCAACGAAAACCCTCAGCGAGAAATCATCGCTTTCCGAGGCGTCGGTCCCTTCCACCTTGCCGAGGCGCACGGAGACGGAGCGGGAGCGTCCCCGGACCACCACGGCATCCGCCTGGTCGGCACCCGCTTTCAGCGCCAAATCGATGAGCGCGGCCGCCCTTGTCTGCAGAACACCGGAATCGATAATATCGGACATGATTTAGCCTTTCATTCCCGCTCCATTTATTGTGCAGTAGGACCGGCATCAAGGGCATATCCTGATTCTTGATCGCCGCCCCCGACCAAATGCCGAATTTAGGGCAAACTCCTGCCCAGCCAGACACGCCAGAGCTGCAAAACGCGGCTGCGCGCTAGGAAAGAACACGTATGTCGACGACCCCCGCCCTTACCTCACAGGCCCTGCTCTTGCTCGGCGGTGCTGTCATCGCGGCGCCCATCTTCAAGAAGCTCGGGCTCGGCACCGTTCTCGGCTATCTCGCAGCCGGCGTCATCATCGGGCCGCTTCTGCACCAGATCACCGAGGGCGAGCAGATCCTCGGCTTTGCCGAACTCGGCGTCGTGTTCCTGCTGTTCATCATCGGACTGGAGCTGAAGCCGTCGCGCCTGTGGCAGATGCGGCGCGACATTTTCGGGCTTGGCACCGCGCAGGTGCTGGTGACCGGCACCGCGATCTCGGCAATCGTTTTCTGGGCCGGCCTGCTCGACTGGAGCGGCAGCGTCATCACCGGCTTCGGACTGGCGCTATCGTCAACGGCCTTTGCGCTGCAGATCCTCGATGAGAATGGCGACACCAACACGCGCTATGGCCAGCGCGCCTTTTCGGTGCTGCTCTTGCAGGATCTGGCGATCGTGCCGCTTCTGGCGCTGATCCCGCTGCTCGCCCTGCAGGCCCCTGAAGATACGACGCCGCCGCTGCAGGATTTCGCCGTGGCCGTTGGCGCAATCCTGATCATGGTCATCGCCGGCCGCTATTTGCTCAACCCGCTGTTCCAGGTCATCGCCCGCACCGGTGCGCGTGAGGTCATGATCGCGGCAGCGCTGCTCATCGTCCTGGGTGCCGCCACCCTCATGCAGCTCGCCGGGCTTTCCATGGCGATGGGCGCCTTTCTCGCAGGCGTGCTTCTGGCGGAATCATCCTACCGCCATGAACTGGAGGCCGATATCGAGCCTTTCCGCGGGTTGCTGCTCGCCCTGTTCTTCATGGCGGTCGGACTGTCGCTGGATCTGCGTGTCATCATCGAAAACTACGTGCTGATCCTGATTGCCGTACCGTTGCTAATCCTGGTCAAGGCTATGGTCCTTTATACGCTCTGCCGGTTTACCGGTTCGCCACACAATGACGCCGTGCGGATCAGCCTGCTTCTGCCGCAGGGAGGGGAGTTCGGTTTCGTGCTGTTTACGGCCGCCGCAACTGCCGGCGTGTTCCCCGATAGCTGGGCGTCCCTTCTCGTCGTCGTCGTGACGCTGTCCATGGCGCTGACACCGGCCGCTTCCGCGTTGGCCGGCCTTCTCATGCAGGAACAGGATGAAGCGGCGGAAGAGCTGGAAGAGGATTTCGATGGCGCCGGCGCCGATGTGCTGATGATCGGGTTTTCCCGCTTCGGCCAGATCGCCTCGCAGATCCTTCTGGCTGGTGGCCGCGAGGTGACGATCATCGATCATTCCGCCGCCCGCGTCCGGCAAGCGGCGACCTTCGGGTTCCGCATCTATTTCGGCGATGGAACAAGGCTGGACGTGCTGCGCGCGGCCGGGATCGAGCGTGCCAAGATCGTCGCTGTCTGCACCCAGAAACAGGAGATCACCGACCGGATCGTTGACATGGTGCAGGCGGAATATCCGAATGCCCGGATTTACGCCCGCGCCTATGACCGTCTGCACACCCTGTCGCTCCGAGCCCGCGGCGTCGATTACGAGCTGCGCGAGACGTTCGAGTCCGGCCTGGTCTTCGGCCGTAAAACCTTGGAAGGTCTGGGGATCGCCGACAATGAGGCAGAGGAAATCATGAACGATATCCGCCGCCGCGACGAGGCCCGGCTGGTGGTTCAGGAAGCGGAAGGTATCAGCGCCGGCCGCGACATGCTGCATTTCGAACCGGTGAAGCCGGAGCCGCTGATCAAGCCGAGGCGCGAGACGCCGCCGTCGCTGGCCGCCGACGACGATATCCTGCCGGAAACGGCGCCGGTGAAACCGAAGCCGGCCAGCGATGTTCTGGCCGGAGCCGATTGACCAGTCTCACCCCCGGATTCTGACGTTGAAGGCGGTATCCAGCGCTGCCTTCAGCTGATCCTTGACACCCGCAGTCGCAGCCAGCACTTCTTGCGCCCTCAGAAAATCCATGACACGGAAGCGGCTAACCTCCGGACGTAGCAGGATGTCGGGCGGATGCGCCTTCAGCTTCATCGCGATGATCGACTGCATCATCAGCTGGCTCGCCCCGAACAGGCTGTCGATCCGGCTGGGCATGGTTTCGCCGTCGCCATCCGGTCCGCCGACCACGTCGACGGCGATGATGATATCGGCCAGCCCGGTCAGGTGATCGAACGGCACCGGATTGTAGATGCCGCCGTCAATCATGACGCGGCCATCGATGCGCACCGGCATGAAGACGGCCGGCAGGGCGGCCGAAGCGGCCAGCGCCTGATGCAGGTCGCCATTCTCACAAACACGCTCGGTCTGCCCGTAATAATCCGTCGTCATGACTTTCAACGGAATATGCAGCTCGGAAAAATCTTTTGGAATGGCATCCGGCAGAAAGGCGGGCAGGATACGCTCGATGTTGAACTGTCCGACGCGGAAACCACCGGCCACGGCCTGCGTGAAGCTGTGCGGCCGCAGGCTCCAAAGGCGGTTGACGATCTCCTTGCGCCGGCCGACGGTTGCCAGCGTATGTTCGCGGATATCGGCCCCACTCAGGCCCGCCGCCATGCCGGCGCCCATGATCGCGCCGATCGAGGAGCCCGCGATCACAACCGGGAGAATGCCGAGTTCGTTCAGCGTTTCGATCACATGGATATGGGCAAGCCCGCGCGCGCCGCCGCCGCCGAGCGCAAGGGCAACGGTCGGGCCGGCTGATGTCTGCGACGTGTCGAGGCCTTGCGTCATGCTCAGCGTCTTTCCGGAATCACGCGGCGCGGTAACGGTAGAAATGCATCTTGGTTTCGCCGAACAGACGGTCGTCGATGAAATCGAAACCGTCCTGCAGCACAGGATGCACATCGGCCCGCTCTTCGAGAACGGCAAGAGCGCCCGGCACCAGCCAGCCGCCATTTGCGGCCGACGTTAGCGCCTTCTCGCCAAGGCCCTTGGCATAGGGCGGGTCGGCAAAGACGAAATGGAACGGCTCGACGGTACCGGCAGGACCGAGATCGGTCGCATCACGGCGGAAGACGCGCGCCCGGCCGGTCAGGCCGAACGCTTCGATATTGGTGCGCAGAAGGCCCCTGCCCTCAGTCCCCATTTCCACGAACAGGGCCTGGCGGCAGCCGCGCGACAGGGCTTCAAGCCCCACCGCGCCAGTACCTGCGAACAGGTCCAGAACCCGGGCGCCCTCGAGCGCCTCCGGGTAGGAATGGCTGAGGATATTGAACAGGCTTTCGCGCGTCCGGTCCGTGGTCGGCCGGATATCGTTGGAATTGGGCGTTGCGAGCCCGCGCCCGCGAAACTCGCCACCGACGATCCGCACGCGCGCTTAGTTCCCGCGTCCGCGCGGCTTGCCACCACCGGCAGGACGTCCGCCGGAAGGCTTTCCGTCACCGCCGGGCTTGCGCGGGCCACCGGTCTTGGCGCCGAACGGTTTTGCTCCACCCGGCTTGCCGCCGAAGGATTTTCCACCGGCAGGCCGGTCGCCCGAGGGCTTGCCACCAAACGGACGGTCACCCTCACGGCGCGGCGGGCGGTCGCCCTGCGGACGATCCCCACGCGGAGGCCGATCGCCAAAATCACGCGGCTTGCGATCGCCATCCTCACGCGAGAACGATTTTTCGCCAAAAGGCTTGCGCGGCCGGTCACCGGCAGGACGATCGCCCGGAGGACGGTCGCTTCTGGGCCTGTCGGAGAACGAGCGGGCACCTTCGGCACGCGGCTTGCGATCACCGAACGGCTTGTCGCCATCCCGGCGTGGAGGACGATCCCCCTGCGGACGGTCACCACGCGGTGCGCGGTCACCGAAGCTGCGGCCACCACGATCGTCGCCGCCGGAGCGCTTGCGATCGCCACCGCGACCTTCGTCGCGGCTCGGCTCTTCGGTTGCGCGGATCCAGTCCTTGTCGTTGTCGTCACGGGTGACGACAACGCGCGGGCCGCGATCGGGGCGGTCGTAGACGCTCGCCTTCTTGCGGTCCGGATCGAACTTCCGGTTGGATTTCATCGGCAGACCATCCTTGGTCTTGCCATAACGCTTGACGGCCGGTGCGCCTTCCGGACGTTCGCGGCGAACCGGCTTTTCTGCGACGTCGGCTGCCTGCGCATCCTTCGGCTTCTTTTCGGCCAAGGGACGGGCGCCCGGAGCCATCCAGACATTGGCCTTGCGGGCACGGAAGCCCGGTTCGCGCTTCGGCCCGTCAAATTTCGCATCAGGCGCATCGCGGCTACCGCGGTCATTACGGTCAGGACGGGAGCCGCCACGATCGTCGCGCCGTGTTGTATCCAGCCGCGACAGCGCACGTTCGCGCTTGTCGCCAGCCTTTTCCTTGAATGCACCGCGCTCGCGGGCTTCCGGCTTTCCGGCGGCCCATTCATTTTTCTGTGGCTTTTCGTCTTCGGCAGCTGCCGCATCGAAGATCGGCGCGTCGAAATTCGCCTTTGCTTCCTCAATCAGGCGCGGACCAAGCTGGTCGCGCAACGTGCGGCCGCGGATTTCCTGGGCCTGGCCTTCCGGCAGTTCGCCGAGCTGGAACGGGCCATAGGAAATGCGGATCAGCCGGTTCACGTCGAGGCCGAGCGCTCCCATGACGTTCTTGATTTCGCGGTTCTTGCCTTCGCGCAGGCCCATGGTGATCCAGACGTTGGAACCCTGAACCTTGTCGAGCGTCGCGTCGATGGCGCCGTAGAGCACGCCGTCAACGGCGATGCCGTCCTTCAGCTTGTCGAGCGCTGCCTGATCGATGGTGCCATGCGCGCGGACGCGGTAGCGGCGCAACCAGCCGGTGGCGGGCAGTTCGAGAACGCGTGCGAGACCGCCGTCATTGGTCAGGAGCAACAGGCCTTCGGTATTGATGTCGAGGCGTCCGATGGACAGGACGCGCGGCAATTCTTCCGGCAGGTTGTCAAATACGGTCGAACGGCCTTCCGGATCGGAATTGGTGGTCACCAGGCCGGACGGCTTATGATAGAGCCAGAGGCGGGTGCGCTCGATGCCGCGGATCGGCTGACCGTCCACTTCGATGTGATCGGCGAGCGTCGCGTTGACGACCGGGCTGTCAAGCAGCGTGCCGTTGAGCGAAACACGGCCTTCCATGATCATGCGCTCGATATCGCGGCGCGAGGCCACGCCAGCGCGGGCCATGATCTTGGAAATGCGCTGCGGCACCTCGGCGCCGACGGTTTCCGTCGCTGATGGACGCGGCTTGCGCGGCTTCTCGGCTTCCGTGCTGTCAACGGCCGAATGATCGGCAGCGGCCTTGCGCGCGCCGGTATAGGGCTTCTTGTCGGACCGTGCGGGTTTGCCGCCAGGCCGCTGGGGCTTGTCTTTGAATGTCATTTGTGTTGCCTGCCTTTTGGGCTGTCCTATCAGGTCACAGCCCTTGGGTTAAGAGAAATTATCACGGGTATCGACGATGGCTGAAACGAGCCGGTTTATGGATTTGGCCTTGGAAGAAGCCAGAATGGCGGCTGCCCGCGGTGAAGTGCCTGTTGGTGCCGTCCTTGTTGTCAACGGTGAGATCGTCGCCAGCGCCGGAAACCGCACGCGCGAGCGCAACGATGTGACCGCGCATGCCGAAATCGAAGTGATCCGCGCGGCAGCGAGCACTATCGGCGCGGAGCGGCTGAACGGCGCCGATCTCTACGTGACGTTAGAGCCCTGCACCATGTGTGCGGCGGCCATTTCGTTCGCCCGCCTGCGCCGGCTCTACTATGGCGCCGAAGATCCGAAAGGCGGCGGCGTCGATAACGGGGTACGCTTTTTCAACCAGCCGACCTGCCATCACGCGCCCGACGTCTATTCCGGCCTTTCCGGTCAGAGCGCCGCAGACATCCTCAAGGAATTCTTTGCCGGGAGACGCTGAGCGTCCAATCCGAAAATCTTACCCGGCGGCAAAGCTTTCGAGTGCCGCACCGGACAGGCGATACCGCGTCCATTCCGACAAAGGCTCGGCGCCAATCGCCTCATAGGCCTTGATGGCCGGCTCGTTCCAGTCGAGCACGCTCCACTCGAAGCGCCCGCAGCCCTTCTCGACCGCAATCCGCGCCAGATAGCGCAGCATCGAGCGCCCAGCGCCCGATCCGCGTTGATCCGGCGTGATGTACAGATCTTCCAGGTAAAGTCCGTTGCGCGCCAACCAGGTGGAATAGCTGAAGAACCAGACGGCGAAACCGACCGGCACGCCATCGCGCTCGCAGATCGCGGCATGCGAAACGGAATTTTCGCCGAACAGCGAAGAGGTCACCGACTGAACGGTCGCCTCGACCTCATGACCGGCCTTCTCGTAGATGGCCAGTTCGGTGATGAAACGCAGGATCGTGCCTGCATCGTCAGGGGTGGCTTTGCGGATTTTGAACATGCCGGATCAGAAAATCTGGTACCATTTCTTGCCGCTGCCCGCGATTGCGGCTTCCTTCTTGCGGCGGCGTTCCTTGACCTGCTCCGGCTCGCCCAGATCCGCCGTCGCCTCTTCCGGCAGCTTGCGGTATTCGAGCGGCGGGTCGCTGAGGAACCGGCGCTTGTCGGCATAGGCGCCCATCTGGATCTTGCGGGCTTCGCGATAGGCTTCCGTCTGCTCGCTCTTGGTCAGCTTGCGGCCGTTGGCGCTCGCCTTGGCCAGCGGCGAGACGTAGCTTGGATTATCGGCATTGGCGTCGGCTTCTTCGCGCAGACGCTGGCGCGTGTCTTCCGGCGATTCGACCCATTGCGGATTGTCTTTGGTGGCAAGGTTCTGCTGCGGCTGAACCAGCTGCGCGGCTTCGCCCGACGGCGGCAGCACCAGGCCGGGACGTGGCTGGTACTTGACGTTGTTGGGCTTGGATCCACCGAGGCTGACGGAGCTGCCGAGGTCGTCCATCAGATGTTCGCCGGCCGTCTTGTCCGTCCCATAGGTCGGGCCGCCGATGCAGCCGGTCAGGACGACACTGCCTGCCACGACGGCAAACAGGCCAGCATACACTCGAAACTCTCGCGTCATTCCCATGAAAACCCTTCCAGCGGCGCCGGCACGAACGATGTTAGAGCGGCATTGCTGCGCCCATGACGGATAAATCCGCCAAATTTCAGGCAGGTTTACCGGATGAGCCGCAATTACGCAATTCACCCGGTAAACAATCCCTTAAGAAGCGTAACCGAGCTCACGCAGCGCCAGCGCATCGCGAGCCGACACATCGGGGAACGCTGCATCGGAGCCGACGTCGGCAGTGATACGCCAGGACCGGGCACATTTGACGCCTTCGGCCAGTGTCGGCTCGACGCTGACGGAGGCAACGTCGTCCAGCCGGAAGGCCTCCGCCGGGCCTGAATCGGCAACGATCGTCACACCGGACGTGATGCAGATTTCCGCAAGATCCTCGCCTTCGAGCGCTGCCAACAGATCGGCATCGCCAACATGAACGACCGGAGCCGCCTCAAGCGAAGAGCCGATGCGCTTGTCGCGGCGCTCGACTTCGAGCGCGCCGGTGACGACCTTGCGCACCGTGCGGATCTTCTTCCACTTTTCAGCCAGCGCCTCATCGCGCCACGCTGCCGGCACGGCCGGGAACTGTTCCAGATGCACGGAAACAGCCGACGGATCGCGCGACAGCCAGGCCTCTTCCGCCGTGAACGGCAGAACCGGGGCAAGCCAGGTGACGAGGCAATCGAACAGCTTGCGAATGACCACGAGGCTCGCACGGCGGCGCGGGCTCGACGGCGCGTCGCAATAGAGCGCGTCCTTGCGGATATCGAAATAGAACGCCGACAGCTCGATATTGGAGAAGTCGATCAGCGCACGGGCGATGCGCTTGAAATCGAAGGCGTCGTAACCTTCCCGCACGAGCTGGTCGAGTTCCGACAGGCGATGCAGCATCAGGCGCTCGAGTTCAGGCATATCGGCAAAGGCGATGTCCTCGCCGCCTTCTGGGCCCTTGTCATGCGCCAGCGTGCCGAGCATCCAGCGGATGGTGTTGCGCAGCTTGCGGTAGCTGTCGATATTGGTCTGGATGATCGCCTTGCCGAGACGCTGGTCTTCCCAGTAGTCGGTGGTGGCGACCCAGAGGCGCAGGATGTCGGCGCCCGATTCCTTCATCACGTCCTGCGGGGCAACAACATTTCCCTTGGACTTCGACTGCTTCTCGCCCTTTTCGTCCATCGTGAACCCGTGGGTGACGACGGCATTGTAAGGCGCACGGCCGCGCGTCGCGCAGCTTTCGAGCAGCGACGAATGGAACCAGCCACGATGCTGGTCGGAGCCTTCGAGATAGACATCGGCCGGCCATTTCAGGTCCGGGCGATCTTCCAGCGTGAAGGTGTGCGTGCAACCAGAGTCAAACCAGACATCAAGGATGTCCATGACCTGCACCCACTTGGAATGGTCATGATCCTTGCCGAGGAAACGGTCCTTGGCGCCTTCGGCGAACCAGGCATCCGCACCTTCGGCCTCGAAGGCTTCGATGATGCGGGCGTTGACGGCTTCGTCGACCAGCACTTCGCCCTCGACATCGGCAAAGACGGCGATCGGAACGCCCCAGGCGCGCTGACGCGACAGGACCCAGTCCGGACGGTTCTCGATCATGGCACGCAGGCGGTTCTGGCCGGCAGCCGGTACGAAGCGGGTATTGTCGATGGCCGAGAGCGCGCGCGAGCGCAGCGTCGTGCCATCGGCAAGGTCCTTGTCCATGTAGACGAACCATTGCGGCGTGTTGCGGAAGATGATCGGCTTCTTCGAACGCCAGGAATGCGGATAGCTGTGCTTCAGGCGACCGCGGGCAAACAGGGTCTTGGTTTCGATCAGCGCCTTGATGACGAGATCGTTGGCATTGCCCTTCTTGCCGTTGTCATCCATCACGCGGGCGGCACCGCCTTCACGGTCCGGGCCGAAGCCGGGCGCGTCGGCCGTGTAGAAACCGGCGTCATCGACGGTGAACGGGATTTTCGACGAGATACCGCGTGCTTCCAGATCCCGGGCGTTGTCCATCCAGGCTTCAAAGTCGTCGGCGCCATGGCCGGGTGCCGTGTGCACAAAGCCGGTACCGGTATCGTCGGTGACATGGTCGCCAGCCAGCATAGGGACTTTGAAGTCATATCCGAGAGCGGCAAGCGGATGGGCGCAGGTGATAGCAGACAACACTTCTGCAGGAACACCGCCCAAACGCTTATATTGCAATTTCGCCTTAGCAAAAGATTCTTCAGCGAGCCGATCCGCAAAGATCAGTTTTTCACCGGGGCGCGGGCCAAATTCGTTCTCAGCAGCAGTTACTTCAAACAGGCCGTATTCGATCCGAGGCGAAAACGCGATAGCGCGGTTACCAGGGATCGTCCAAGGTGTAGTTGTCCAGATGACAACAGAGGCCCCCTCAAGTGCCGCAAGCATGTCTTGCGCCGCACGAAAAGCGTCGTCCATCGAGCCATAGCTCGTATTGGGGCTTTGCGCCAAACGAGCTTCTGCAACCGGAAACTTCACCCAGATCGTATCGCTCTCGATATCGGCATATTCGACCTCGGCTTCCGCCAGCGCCGTGCGCTCAACGACCGACCACATGATCGGCTTGGAGCCGCGATAGAGCTGGCCGGACTTGGCGATCTTCAACAGTTCGCCGGCGATGCGGGCTTCGGCGTGAAACGCCATCGTCGTATAGGGGTTGTCGAAGTCGCCCTCGATGCCCAGCCGTTTGAATTCGGCCGACTGGATCTTGATCCAGTTGGCGGCGAAGTCGCGGCATTCCTGGCGGAATTCGTTGACCGGAACCTCGTCCTTGTTCTTGCCCTTGGCGCGATAGGCTTCCTCGATCTTCCATTCGATCGGCAGGCCATGGCAATCCCAGCCCGGCACATAGTTCGCATCAAAGCCACGCATCTGGAACGAGCGGGTGATGATGTCTTTCAGGATCTTGTTCAGCGCGTGGCCGATATGGATATTGCCATTGGCATAGGGCGGACCGTCATGCAGCACGAACTTTTCGCGGCCGGCGGCGGAAGCGCGGAGCTTCTTGTAAAGCCCCATCTGCTGCCAGCGGGCAACCGTTTCCGGCTCCTTCTGCGGCAGGCCGGCGCGCATCGGAAATTCGGTTTCCGGCAGATAGAGGGTCTTGGAATAATCAAGCTTTTCAACGGTATCGGTCATGGTTTCAGCAATCATATCTGGGCGCGTGTCGCCGCGCATGCGAACGGGGATATCATAAGGGAAACGGTGGCGCTCGTGCCGAACGCCGAAAACCCGGACCTTCCGGCGGCTATCAAAGCGCTGGGAAGGCCGGGCCAATAATTCGCTGATCACGTATCAATCGACGATATCGGGTCATGGTGGCGGTTGTTTAAGCGGTTTTTGCGCGAAAAGGAAGAGGCTTGCGGCACACGTGGCAGGATTGTGCAGGTGCAGGGCCGCTATTTTCCGGTCGCACTGAGCAACCACAAACTCAGTCCTTGGGATTTGCCAGCATCACGGCGCGCAGCGCGTCGTTGATGCGGTCCTGCCAGCCAGGGCCATCGTCCTGAAAATAGTGGAGCACGGCGCTGTCGAGCTTGATTGATACGAGTTCCCTGGTTTCCGGCAAAGCCCGCTTTTCGACCGCAGGTGCTGCAACCTTCTTGACCGGTTTGAACAAGGCTTCGGCGGCATCCATGGCGCTGACGGGCCGGCGGGGCGTAGTGGCCATTGGGATCATCCTTTAGGAGTTTGCATCCAGACCGAATGCGATTTTGCTGTCGATCATACTGAGCGCCTTGACGCCGGAGAGCAAGGCGCGGGCTTCGGCGTCATCCTGCTTCATCTGCACCACCAGCGGATCAAGACCATCGAATTTCAGCTCGTCGCGCAGATGGCCGAAGAACGAGACCGAACAGATTTCGCCGTAGAGATCACCGGAAAAATCGAACACGAAGGTTTCGAGCAGGGCAATACCGTTGCTATCGACCGTCGGACGCTTGCCGAAGCTGGCGACACCATCGTGGATACTGCCATCGGCGCGGCGGAAACGCACGGCATAGATGCCGTTCCTGAGTTCGACTTCCGGCGGAAGCTGCATGTTGGCCGTCGGGTAGCCCAGCGTTCGGCCGAGCTTCTTGCCGTCGATGACTTCCGATTCCACGGTATAGCGGTAACCGAGCAATCCGGCCGCCTGTGCGACATCACCCTCGCCCAGCAGCGCGCGGATATGGCTTGAAGATATCACCGAGGCATTCTCATCGCGAAAAGCATCGACCAGCGTCACGCCAAAACCGTTTTCACCGCCAGCCGCCATCAGGAAGGCGGGGCCGCCTTCCCGGCCCTTGCCAAAATGGAAATCAAAGCCGGTGACCACATGGCTGGCATGCAGCCAGTCCATCAGGATGGTGCGGATGAAGTCGGAGGCGGACAGCTCCGAAAAGGTCCGGTCGAACGGATATTCGATGACGGCGGAAAAGCCCATGCCTTCGAGGATACGTGCCTTCAATGGCGCTGGCGTCAGGCGGAACACCGGACGGTCCGGGCGGAAAACGCTGCGGGGATGCGGCTCGAAGGTCAAAACCAGGGCCGGAACACCGCGCGCTTTCGCCTCTTCCAGAGCCCTGTTCAAAACCGATTGATGGCCGCGATGCACGCCATCGAAATTGCCGATAGCGATGACGCCACCGCGCAGGGCTTCTGGAAGGGGTTCGCGGGTCTCGTTGCGATGAAAAACCGTCATGTCCGTTCGCCAGTCATCTCTTAGTGCAGGTCGGCCACGGCAAATCCGTCAAGCCAGTCGCGGCATCCACCATTTCGGCGTAGCACCTTCGTTTTTCAAGAATGCCGTCAGCTTGGCCTCATCGGTCTTTTCGGCCGCCATATACTCAGCCGCGTGAATGCCAGCGCTGATATAGAGAACATCGAGGCCGAAATCCTGAGCGCCCTTGACGTCCGTTGGCATGCCGTCGCCGACGGCGATCACCCGCGACAGGTCGAGCCCGCCGCGAACGGCCTTGGCTTCCGTCAGCGATGCACGGTAGATCGGTACATAGGGCTTGCCGGAAATCCGGGTTTCGCCGCCGAGTTCCTCATAGACCTTGGCGATGGCGCCGGCGCAGGGAATGAGCTTGTGGCCGCGCTCGACCACCAGATCCGGATTGGCGCAGATGAACGGCACCTTGCGCTTGGCAAGGCTGGTCAGTGTTGCTCGATAATCTTCGGCAGTCTCGGTCTCGTCGTCGAAAAATCCGGCGCAGACGATGATCTCGGCTTCCTCGGAGGAGACCATGCTGACACCGAGACCTTCGAGCAGCGGCAGGTCCTTTTCGGCACCGATGAAATAGATCTTCTTCGGACCGGCCGAAATCAGCGCGCGGGTGACATCACCCGACGTGACGATCCGGTCATAGGCACTGTCCGGCACGCCAAGGCCGCGGATCTGGACGATGACGCCGGGATGCGGGCGCGGCGAATTGGTGATCAGAACGACGGTCAGACCCTTTGCACGCGCTTCGGTCAGTGCCTCGCAGGCGCCTTTGAACGCCTCGACGCCATTGTGCAACACGCCCCAGACATCGCAGAGCACGACATCATAGCGGCTGGCAATGTCGCGAAAACTGTTGATCCGAACGGCCATGCTGGCTTCCCGCAGAAAAGAAATGGTCGGGCTGACATCGCAGGCAGGCGTCAAAAACACAAGTCTTCATCCGGAAAATGGCGGCTGAATTCCAAGGTTTCCGGCGCGGAATGCGATGGAAGCGCTAAAATCCACCGATCAGCCAACCGGCAACTGCGCAGATGGCGAGCGTCGCCACGACGCCGCGCTTGAAGAAAAACAACAGCACGGCTGCCAGAAGGGCCAGACAGAAAGCCTGTAGCTGGAACGTGTGCCAGACGGGAAGCGGCATGGAAATCGGCGCTGCCGCAAAGCGATCCACCCTGGCAAAGAGAACGTGCAGGCCAAACCAGACCGCCAGATTGAGAATGACGCCGGTGACCGCTGCGGAGATCGCCGAAAGCGCGCCTGAAAGCGCCCGGTTGTTGCGCAGGGTTTCAACATAGGGGGCGCCGAGAAAGATCCAGAGGAAACACGGAACGAACGTCACCCATGTCGCAAGCGTCGCCCCGAGCAAGCCCGAGACAAGCGGATCGAGCCCCAGCGGTGCGCGAAAGGCGGCCATGAAACCAACGAAGGACAGCACCAGCACCAGCGGCCCGGGCGTCGTTTCCGCCAACGCCAGGCCATCCAGCATCTCGCCGGGTTTGAGCCAGTGATAGGTCTCGACCGCCTGCTGCGCGACATAGGCAAGCACCGCATAAGCCCCACCGAAGGTCACCACGGCCATCTTCGAGAAGAACAGACCGATGGCAGTATAGACGGTGCCGAACCCAAACATCGCGCCGATGGCGATAAACGGCGCTATCCAGAGAACCAACCAGATGGAGAGAACCCGGAATGTCCGGCTCCAGCTTGAGGCGACATCCGGAAAGCTGCTGTCGATGACGGAAGGCCTGTCGGCAAGCGCCTGTTTTGCGGCCGCCGCCATGGCTTTTTCGCCCGTTGCCGGCTGCAGGCGCGTGGCAACGTATCCGGCGATGCCGGCGGCCAGCACGACGAGCGGGAATGGCAGATCGAAAAAGAACAGCGCTGCGAAGGCGAGCGCTGCGACGATCAGCGCAAAACGGGTTTTCAACGCACGGCGCCCAACGCGAATGACCGCCTCGATGACGATGGCCAGCACCGTGGCCTTCAGCCCGAAGAACAGGCCAGTCAACCAATCGGTTTGCTGGAACAGCGCATAGGCCGATGACAGGCCGAGGATGACGAAGAACCCAGGGAGGATAAACAGCAACCCCGCGACGATACCACCGCGCGTGCCGTGTAGCAGCCAGCCGATATAGGTGGCTAGCTGCTGCGCTTCGGGGCCTGGCAAGAGCATGCAGAAATTCAGCGCATGCAGGAACCGGCTCTCGGAAATCCAGCGGCGCTCCTCCACCAGCTCCCGATGCATCAGCGCAATCTGCCCGGCGGGGCCGCCAAAACTCAAGAGCCCGATCTTCGCCCAGACTTTGTTGGCCTCGGCGAAGGACGGATGTGGTGGCAGAGACTGTATCTGCACCGCCTCATTCACGGTCTTTGGCCTTCTTTGCGACGTGCTGCACCCATTCGTGCTTTTCCTGCGTGGCGTCGCGCGCCCAGCGATAGAAGGCGTCGTAGAGCGTCATGCCGGCTTCCAGCTGCTCAAGATCGTCGGCAAACATTCGCGACAGGCCGAGCGAGGCTGCGAGCAGGCCAGACGCCTCGGGCACCAGATCGAGCCGGTCGGTGTCGGCGGCACGGACGATCAGCGCCAGACGCTGAAGAGCGGGAAATGAGAGACCAAATTCCTCGACCATCGTGTCGAACGTGCAGCCCTCGCCGCGATGGCTCCAGAACACTCCTTCCACATCGAACGGCGTCGCATTGAACCGGTCAGCAACGGCCTCGACTTCGGACGGGGCAACGAAGAGAAAGGATGCGGCGGGATCGACGAAGCGGCGGATCAGCCATGGGCAGGCGATGCGGTCAATCTTGGGGCGGGAGCGCGTTACCCAGACAGAGGCACCACCGGCATTTCCGCCAGGTATCGCGGCCGCCGGGACGAGCGGCAGGCCCGCAGCGGTCCAGGCTTCAAGCCCGCCTTCCAGGGTTTCCGCCTGAGCGCCGGCGTTTCGAAGCCAGGCGGCAACGCCTTCGCTCAGCTTCTTGCCCTTCTGGCAAACCACCACGACCCAACGGCCGCGATAATCCGCAGCCCACTGCGAGGCAGAGGCAAAAGGGCGGCGCATGGATGCGGGAACAAGCGAGGGCAGTGCTGCGAAATCTTCGTCGTCGCGCACATCAATGATGACCGGTCCTTTGGAAGTTCCGGTCAGACGGACGAGTTTTTCAACGGAAATCGAGTTGTACGAGGCCATGATACGTCCCTTTTCTTTAAAGAGTGGACGCGAAATTCTGGCATGACGCCTCGTGGGGCGATCGCAGACCCCATGGCAACTGTTAAACAAAAAATAGCAAATCGAGTCAATCAGCGTTTCGATGAAAAATTCAAACCGTCTTCTTCTTGACTCACAAGACAGCCATCCTTATCTGCAAGTCGCTAGCACTCAAGCAATAGGAGTGCTAACATCCATCCATCGGGTCGCAAAGACGATCCGTGAAGTCATTTGATCGAGGGATTAGACAATGACAAGCACCAATTTCCGCCCGCTGCATGACCGCGTCGTCGTGCGCCGTATCGAGGCCGAAGCTAAGACCAAGGGCGGCATCATCATTCCGGATACCGCCAAGGAAAAGCCGCAGGAAGGCGAAATCGTCGCCGTCGGCACCGGCACCCGTGACGACAAGGGCGCTCTCATCGCGCTCGACGTCAAGGCTGGCGATCGTATCCTGTTCGGCAAGTGGTCGGGCACCGAAGTCAAGATCAACGGCGAAGACCTTCTGATCATGAAGGAAGCCGACATCATGGGCGTTATCGGCTGATCCAGCCGGTTTCCACCTTTCCACTTTCCATAAAACCAATTGGGCACCAGCCCGGGAGTTTTTAACATGGCAGCCAAAGAAATTAAGTTCGGCCGTACCGCGCGCGAAAAGATGCTGCGCGGCGTCGATATCCTCGCAGACGCAGTGAAGGTAACGCTCGGTCCTAAGGGCCGCAACGTCATCATCGACAAGTCCTTCGGCGCTCCGCGCATCACCAAGGACGGCGTTTCCGTCGCCAAGGAAATCGAACTTGAAGACAAGTTCGAAAACATGGGCGCCCAGATGGTCCGCGAAGTTGCTTCGAAGACCAATGACATCGCCGGTGACGGCACGACGACGGCAACCGTTCTCGCCCAGGCCATCGTTCGCGAAGGCGGCAAGGCCGTTGCTGCCGGCATGAACCCGATGGACCTGAAGCGCGGCATCGACCTCGCAGTCGCAGCCATCGTCAAGGACCTCGTTGCCAAGGCAAAGAAGATCAACACTTCGGAAGAAGTGGCCCAGGTCGGCACGATCTCCGCCAACGGCGAAAAGGAAATCGGCCAGTACATCGCTGAAGCGATGCAGAAGGTCGGCAATGAAGGCGTCATCACGGTTGAAGAAGCCAAGACCGCCGAAACCGAACTCGAAGTCGTCGAAGGCATGCAGTTCGACCGCGGCTACCTGTCGCCTTACTTCGTCACCAACCCTGAAAAGATGGTTGCTGAACTGGAAGACGCTTACATCCTTCTCCATGAGAAGAAGCTTTCCAACCTGCAGGCCATGCTTCCGGTTCTGGAAGCGGTCGTTCAGACCGGCAAGCCACTGCTGATCATCTCGGAAGACGTTGAAGGCGAAGCGCTTGCGACGCTCGTCGTCAACAAGCTGCGTGGCGGCCTGAAGATTGCTGCCGTCAAGGCTCCGGGCTTCGGCGATCGCCGCAAGGCCATGCTCGAAGACATCGCGATCCTGACCGGTGGCCAGGTTATCTCCGAAGACATCGGCATCAAGCTGGAAAACGTCACGCTCGAAATGCTCGGCCGTGCGAAGAAGGTTTCGATCTCCAAGGAAAATACCACCATCGTTGATGGCGCTGGCAAGAAGGCCGAAATCGAAGGCCGCGTTGCTCAGATCAAGGGCCAGATCGAAGAAACCACGTCCGATTACGACCGCGAAAAGCTGCAGGAACGTCTTGCCAAGCTCGCTGGCGGCGTTGCCGTCATCCGTGTTGGCGGTGCGACCGAAATCGAAGTGAAGGAAAAGAAGGACCGTATCGACGACGCGCTGAACGCAACGCGCGCTGCCGTTCAGGAAGGTATCGTTCCTGGTGGTGGTACGGCTCTGCTGCGTGCCTCGATCGTTCTCGATCTCAAGGGCGCAAACGACGATCAGACCGCCGGTATCTCCATCATCCGCAAGGCACTTCAGTCGCTGGTTCGCCAGATCGCTGAAAACGCAGGCGACGAAGGCTCGATCATCGTTGGCAAGATCCTCGAAAGCAACACCGACAACTTCGGCTACAATGCCCAGACCGGCGAATTCGGCGACATGATCGCCATGGGTATCGTCGATCCGGTCAAGGTTGTCCGCACGGCCCTGCAGAACGCAGCTTCGGTTGCTTCGCTGCTGATCACCACGGAAGCCATGATTGCCGAACTGCCGAAGAAGGATTCGGCTGGCGGCGGCATGCCTGACATGGGCGGCATGGGTGGCATGGGCGGCATGATGTAATAAGGCGTTTGCCTTGTTACGAATGACGACTTGAGTGCTTCCGGATTTCCGGAACAAGAAAGGGCGGGCCGCAAGGTTCGCCCTTTTTTGCTCGCGCACGGCGGGAAAAACCAGCTTGGCACCCCCGATCGCGCCAGATTTTTGAACCGGTTTCCGATTGCACCGGGGCAGATAGATGCAATCTTGAATATTTATCTCGGGCTGCAAAATATTTGTCACAAGCCCATTGAAGCGGCAGGAAAAGCAATTATAACAGCGCACCAAGTGAACCACAGATTCACAGGGATCCAAGCCCGGAAGAATTGAAGACAGACTATATCAATTTTTCCGCATTAACTGTTTACCCAACATCCCTTTGATCCCAGACCATAAAGCCTGTAGATTTTCCTCGCATACATTTTTTTGTCTTGCCCATACAAGAAGCAAGACCTTGACGTTGAGCTTTCTATCTGTTGCAGCAAACTAGACCTCGGGACTTATTTAAGATCCACTATAGCTATGCTGAAACATGGAAATAGTTTCTTGTGAACCGTTAGCGGGAAGAGACGAATGAATTTCGTACTTTGTGCACAGACCGGGGCCGGCCTTGTTTAAGATTGCAAGAACAAGCACGCCCCAGACACCCGGAGCGGATTCCTTTGCCCTTGGCGAAAGCGGGCAGGAATTGCTCAGCCAGTTCTGTTTTTCCGAAGGCTGGTCCGGAGACCTGTCGAACGGGCTTTTCCGGCTGGGCGAAAGAGCCGCGGCCATGCACGGCCTGCATGAGCCCGAATGCGGCCTGCTCAATCTGGTTCGCTGCTATGACAGTACCGATCGCAACCATGTGCTGGCGCTTTTCGAACAGGCCGCGACGACCTCATCGTCCTTCTGTTTTTCCACCACGATCATTCTGGCCTCAGGTCAGAAGCAGCCGGTCTTCTGCGTCGGTGAATCCGCAGGGCTGGAACAGCGCTATTCGGGATCGATGCTCGGCGTCTTCTTCTTCCCCCGGTTCCAGCTGGAAGCCAAGGGGCGAATTTTCAATCACCATCATCAATAGGGAGCGGCTGGCGCCTATGGCAGCAGCGTCTTCAGGTCTGCCTGCGGGTCCGCAAGGATGGCGCGGTCGGGCGTCAGCCCCAGGTCGAGAAGCTTCTTGCCGGTGACATAGGCTTTGGCATCGTTCAGCGCATCGACGGCCACCAGCTTGCCGGCCGTGAAATACCAGACCGAAATACTGCCTTCGCGCTGTCCCTTGCGCACCACCGTCTCGTCATGACCGTGGCCAAAGCCGGCGATCTGCAGCTTGACGTCATACTGATCCGACCAGAACCAGGGCTTTGGCTGATAGGGTGCTTCGCCGCCGGCCAGGAGCGCTGCCACGGCCTCCGCCTGGTCGACGGCGTTCTGCACCGATTCCAGCCGGATGCGTATGTCTTTCCAGGGCAGCACGGCGCAATCGCCCATCGCATGGATGGCGGGATCGGACGTGCGGCCGAAACAATCGACGACAATGCCATTGGCAACTTCCAGATCGGCTGCGTTTGCCAGCGCATCGTTGGCCGTCACACCGATACCGACGATCACCAGATCGACAGGAATGGTCGAGCCATCGGTCAATTCCGCAGATGTCACCCGGCCATCCTTTCCGTTCAGCCGGACAAGGCCGGTGCCCTCGCGGATATCGACGCCGCGCGATGTGTGAATGTCCTTGACGAGATAGGAAGTCGCAACCGACGCGACACGCTGCAGAATGCGGTCAGCCATTTCGATGACGGTTACATCCAGCCCGCTCGACCGCGCCACCGCTGCGGCTTCCAGGCCGATATAGCCGCCACCGATGATCAGCGCGTGTTTGCCTGGTTTCATTTCCTCGGCAAGACGGTCGGCATCGGTGAAATCGCGCACCACGAAGACGCCGTCGAGATCGCCGCCGACACTGGCCGGCAGTTTGCGCGGGGTCGAGCCGGTGGCAAGTGCCAGCACGTCGTACTCCAGCGTCGAGCCGTCGCTGAGGGTGACTGTCTTTGACGACCGGTCGATCGCGGTGACCGACGTGGAGAGGCGGATATCGATAGCGTGCTCAGCGTACCAGCTTTCCGGCCGGTAGAGCAGCCGGTCGAGATCCATTTCGCGCAGCAGGTATTTCTTCGAGAGTGGCGGCCGCTGATAAGGGTGGCTTGCTTCCGACGCGATGATCGTGATCGGGCGCTCATCCTTCAAGGCCCGCAGTTTCGCCACCAACGCAAACGCGGCCTGACCGCCGCCCACAACAACAAGTCTACCTGCCACGTTTGTTCCACCCGCTGAGAAAGCTTCTTTTCCTCAGACCTAGCCTGTCCGCCCGAGTGTCGTCAACATGAGCGCCGTCAACAGGGGCGGACCGCAGGCAATGGGGCGATCAGTCGCGCTTGGGAATTTCCATGCCCTTCTGGACGGCCGGGCGGGCAAGGGCCCGATCAACCCAGGCCGTGACATTGGGGAAGCTCGCATATTCCAGCACATCGGCAGCGCCATAGAATTTGCGGGCACCCTCGATCCAGGAATAGGTGGTGATATCGGCGATGGTATATTGATCGCCCATCAGCCACTGACGGCCCTCGAGGCGCCCTTCCAGCACGCCGAGAAGCCGCTTGGCCTCATCCCGGTAGCGCTCCATCGGATAGGAATTGTTGGCGACCTTATCGGCGGCGAATTTGAAGAAATGACCGAACTGGCCGAACATCGGCCCGACACCGCCCATCTGGAACATCACCCATGCCAGTGTCTGATAGCGCCCGGCGGCATCGGCCGGGATGAGCTTGCCGGTCTTTTCGGCGAGATAGACGAGGATAGCGCCGGACTCGAACAGCCCGATCGGCTTGCCATCCGGGCCATTCGGATCGATGATCGCGGGAATACGGCCATTGGGGTTGAGCGAGAGGAACTCCGGCGATTTCTGATCATTGGTGCCGAAGGAAATCAGGTGCGGCTCATAGGGCAGACCGAGTTCCTCAAGCGCGATCGAAACCTTCACACCATTTGGCGTCGGTAGCGAATAGAGCTGGATGATATCGGGATTTTTGGCAGGCCAGCGGGTGGTGATCGGGAAAGCACTGAGGTCGGCCATAAGGAACTCCTTGAGGTTGGAATTCGAATATAAGACAGTCGTGTCCAAAACGTCAGGGCGCTCAGCGGAATTTTTGGGTACATTTTTGAGGCGGCCCACAGAGACAGTCGCCGTACAGATTGCGTCCGGTAGCATTTTATCCTACCTTCTCTTAGACACACTCTGGAGCTATCTCATGGTAGAGAAACTGAGCATCACGCTTCCCTCCGAAATGGTCGACGCGATCAAGAGCCGCGTCGAAGCCGGCTCCTACGCCTCGACCAGCGAGGTCATCCGCGAAGCGATGCGAACATGGCTACGGCTGGAAGAAGAATATGAAGAGCGGATCGAGGGACTGCGTGCCCGCGTGAAGCATTCTCTTGAAGACCCCAGACCCAACTTGACTGGCAAACAGGTGCGGGAACGGCTCGACACGCTTTATGCGAAACACAACAGTTGACAGGAATGCAGCGCTTTCCAGTGGAGTATCGCGCCGATGCTGTTGAAGATATCGAGCAACTGTTCAGCTATGTCCTGGAAACAAGCTTCGATACGGTAATAGCCGCCCGGTTCACTGACCGTGTCTTCGAGCGCTGTGAAAAAATTGGGGGTGCCCCCTTTGGCGGCGTATCGAGAGATGATCTCGGGCTTGGCATCCGTGTTGTCGCCTTCGAGCGGAAGGCTGTGATCCTCTACATCGTTCGCGATGAAACTGTCTGGATCACCAATGTTTTCTCCGGACGCCGCGATTACGCGGCCCTTCTGCATCAAACATTAAAGCAATGACACCATCCGGCTGTAGGCTAAGCGACAGCCCCTTGCACCGCCTCGATGATCTTCGCAACCAGCGGATCGCCCGCGTGCTCGGCCTTGCGCGCCCGCACCAGGCAGGCCTCAGATCGCAGCATGATGCCATCTGACAGGATCTTCAGGTGGTTGGCCTTCAGCGTCGAGCCTGTCGAGGTGATGTCGACGATAATATCGGCCGAGCCGGAAGCCGGTGCGCCTTCGGTGGCGCCCAAGCTTTCGACGATGCGGTAGAGCTGGATGCCGTGCTGGGACGAGAAGAACTGCTGGGTCAGGCGCCAGTATTTGGTGGCGATGGCCAGCCTGCGGCCATGACGGGCGCGAAAATCGGCGGCGACATCGCCGAGGTCGGCCATGGTATCGACATCGAGCCAGATTTCCGGAACGGCGACGACGACATCGGCATGGCCGAAACCGAGCCGGGCACAGAATTCGACGCGGGCATCGGCTTCCGAAAGCCCCTCGCGGATCAGGTCTTCGCCGGTGACGCCGAAATCGATCGAACCATTGCCGATCTCCCGGGAGATTTCTGACGCGGACAGAAAGGCGATCTCGACATCGTCGAGACCTTCGACACGGCCGCGATAGGAGCGCTCGTTGCCGACGGCGACGATTTTCAGGCCTGCCTTTTCGAAGATGGCGGAAGCATCGTCCTTCATCCGGCCCTTGGAGGGCAGCGCGATGGTGATGGTCATTGGGGGGCCTCCCCTTGTGGCTTGGCGAGCGCCTGTTCCATCCGGTCGAGCCAGAGCGCAAAGCCGACGGCCGGAATGCGTTCCTTGGCGCCCAAGAGCGTCATCAGCCGGTCGAAACGGCCGCCACCGGCCAGAACCGCCGGGGAGCCCTCGATGACGATCTCGAAGACCATGCCGGTATAATAATCGAGCGGACGGCCGAAGGCAGCGCGGTAGGTGAGCGCGTGCGCATCGACACCGGCATTGCCAAGCGCTGCGACGCGGGCATCAAACCGCGACAGGGCGCCATCGAGCGTCAGACCAGATTTTTCCGCAAACGCAAAAAGCGCTGCCGGAGCGTCGGCAAGCGGCATGTTCAGCGACAGGAATTCGCGCAGGACGGAAAGCGTACGCCCATCGAGCGCGGTTTTTTCCAGTGCCCGCTTTTCCTTCAGCCTCGCTGCGATTTCCCTTGGGCTGCGGCTGGCATTGGTGGAATAGCCGGTCGCTTCCATCGTCTCGTCGAGATGGGCAATCAGCGTGGCCTCGTCGCCGGAAGTGAGCAGCGCCTCGATCTCGGCGCTCAGCCCCGTGACCGGCTGCGGGCTCGACAGCCGCGTCAGAAGGGTGTCGATCTGCGCGGGATTGCCAAAGGCGTGGATCAGCCGCTTCTGCCAGCCGGCCGGCAGGCCACAGGCGGCGACGACGGCCTCGAACACCGATTGATCGCCCAGCGTCACATCAAGCTTCCTGCCCGGCAGGCGCGCGGTCAGGATCGCGATAGCATCGCTGATGGCGCGGGCGTCGGCGCTCGCCACATCCGTCTCGCCAAGGTCCTCGATACCGGCCTGGTAAAATTCATTCGCCCCTTCCCGCCGCTGGCGGAAGATTTCGCCGAGATAGGAATAGCGCTGCGGCGTGCCGGTGGCGGTCTCGATATGGCGCAGGCAAACGGGAATAGTGAATTCCGGGCGCAGGCACAGGCTCTTGCCTGTCTCGCTCTCGGTCATGAAAATGCGGCGGCGCAGGTCTTCGCCGGCCATGTCGAGAAACGGCTCGGCCGGCTGGATCACCGGCGTATCGACGCGCAAGGTTC
Organism: Hyphomicrobiales bacterium; assembly: GCA_900468065.1. Classification (GTDB taxonomy): domain Bacteria; phylum Pseudomonadota; class Alphaproteobacteria; order Rhizobiales; family Rhizobiaceae; genus Pararhizobium. The sequence continues at coordinate 78,953 of UBTA01000083.1, forward strand.
CCAGCTGCTCGAAATCGGCCAGCAGATCGGCGGCAAAGGCTGGGAGGTTGATCAGGGGCATGGGCGGTACGCTTCCGAATATATTATGGAGGAATACCCCCCTCTGTCGGCGACGCCGACATCTCCGCCACAAGGGGGGAGATTGTCCGCAACGCTGTCGCATCCCTTACCCCAGCCGATAAGCGGGCGGGGGAAAAAGATGATCTCCCCCCTTGCGGGGGAGATGTCACGCAGTGACAGAGGGGTGTGAACCATCCGCATACTCAATCCTGCGCCGCCCGCACCCGATCTTCCGCCTGCTCGGCCAGCATTTCGCGCACCTTGGCGACAAGCTCGCCTTCCGGCACCGAGACCTGCGCCACGCGGGCTTCGCGCCACGCCGTGTTGTCCTCGATCTCGCCCGACAGGCGCTTGCCCTCGATCAAGTCCTTGATCTGCACGACGCCTTGCGCGCGTTCGTCTCCGCCCTGGATGATGGCGAGCGGCGAGCCGCGGCGGTCGGCATATTTCAGCTGGTCGCCAAAGTTCTTCTTGTTGCCCTGGTACATTTCGGCGCGGATGCCGGCATGGCGCAGCTGTTGCGTGAACTGCTGGTACTTGCCGAGGCTTTCCGTATCGCGGTCCATGACGCAGACGACGACGGGAGCGATGACCTCTTCCATGCCGAGCTTGCCGAGGTTCTTCAGCGCCGTCATCAGGCGCGAAACGCCGATCGAAAAGCCTGTTGCCGGAACCGGCTGGCCCATGAAGCGGGAGACCAGGCCATCATAACGGCCACCGCCGCCGACCGAACCGAAGACAACCTTTTCGCCTTTTTCGTTGGTGACGGCAAACTGGAGTTCGGCTTCGAAGACGGGGCCGGTGTAATATTCAAGGCCACGGACGACCGACGGGTCGATCTTGATACGTCCGGAATCGTAGCCAGCGCTTGTCACCAGACTGCCAATAAGGTTCAGTTCCTCGACACCCTCGGCACCCTTCGACGTTCCGGCCACCAATGCGGCCAGATCGGTGGCACTCTCTGCGTAATCGGTGATGCCGATGAAGAAGATCACCTTGGCGATCTGCTCTTCATTGAGCCCGGCTCCCTTGGTGAAGTCGCCGCTCTCGTCCTTACGGCCGGGGCCGAGCAACAGCTTGACGCCTTCCGGGCCGAACTTATCCAGCTTGTCGATCGCCCTGAGCACGTTCAGCCGCGCATTGGCATTCTCGTCACCACCCAGCCCAATGGCCTCGAGCACGCCATCCAGAACCTTACGATTATTGACCCGGATCACATAGTCGCCGCGGGCAATGCCCAGGGCTTCCATCGTGTCGGCCATCATCATGCACATTTCGGCATCCGCCTGGACACCGGCGGCACCGACCGTATCGGCATCGAACTGCATGAACTGACGGAAACGGCCCGGACCCGGCTTTTCGTTGCGGAAGACGTAGCCGGCGCGGTAGGTGCGGTAGGGCAGCTGGATATCGTTGAAATTTTCCGCGACGTGGCGGGCGAGCGGCGCCGTCAGGTCGTAGCGGGCGCTCATCCACTGCTCGTCATCATCCTGCAGCGAAAAGACGCCTTCGTTCGGGCGGTCGCTGTCGGGCAGGAATTTGCCGAGTGCGTCGGTATATTCGAACAGCGGCGTTTCGACGGGATCGAAGCCATAGCGCTCGTAGACTTCGCGGATCTTTGCCGTCATCTCGTCGATGGCGCGGATATCGGCGGCGTTGCGATCGACGAAACCGCGCGGCAGGCGGGCTCTGAGCTTCTGTGGCTTCTTCTTCTTGTCGTTCATGGCAGCAGCACTTTCAGCGTCGATCGGTCATGCCCGATCTGTCATGGGAATTGGCGCTTTCCCTATCCGATCAAGGCCGAGGCGGCAAGTCTTTGCGCTGTCCAGCCCGGTCTAAACCCGCCGCGACAGGGTATCCCAGGTGTGAACAATGGTGCCCTCGCTCATCGGTGCTTCGGCCACGGGAATGAGGATCGAATGCGTATCGCCGCGGATCACGCCTCTGACTTCCGACTGGAAGCTCATCCGCTTGAACTGCACGAAGCCGTCCGGAATGGTGGTGACCGACATGGCCGCCCCGCCATAGAAATCGATGCTGGCAAGTTCGCCGGATTTCAGGCTCGAAACGGTTGCCTGATCCTCGATGAAGTCATGATAGGGGCCGGTCATGTAGCGGCGGATACTCTTGCCGACCATTGCCCGCATTAGCGGTGTCTCGACGAACTCCTGCCGCGAACCTGCGAGATAGCGGATGTCCTCGCCCTCCCAGAGATTGCGGCTGTCGTTGGCCGACAGGATCGACCGCAGCAGGACCTTCTCCGTATGTGCGTCAGCGCGGCGCAGGAAATCGACGATGGCGCCGGTGGCGCGTAAATCCGGCGTGCAGATACCCCGCTCCCAGCGGGAGACCGTGGGCAGGGAAAACCCGAGTTTCCAGGCGATATCACCCTGCGTCAGCCCGGCCTTCAGCCGGAAGGCCTGCAATTGCCGGATCAGTTCGGCTCGAATGGAATTCATGGGATGCAACTTTTCATAAAATCATGAGTTGTGCCTAGCAATTTTAATGGGCTAAAGGGAGAGTCAATGATCAATTGCCGCCGTTTCGGCGAAAGCGTTTGTCGACTATTTTTTGAAACCATGAAGACCAATTTCTGCTGACTGCAACGCTGCGGCGAACCATCAGACTCAGCGCTTTTCCGGCTGCCGGTAAAGTGCTTTTTGACGAAGGCGCCGAACTCGCTGCGGAAAGTGTCTCAGACTTGAAAATGCCGCGCACAAGCGGCCATGGAAAAGCGGAATAGCATGCTCAGATTCGTGAAACCCGGCTTCGGTACGATCCTTCCCGAGGACACGCGCGCCCACGAAGAGTGGATCGCCGAACTTACCGGGCATGACTATGCCATCGAGGGCTGGCACTGCGATCTTTCCACCGGCATCTTCTCCATCGGCAAGATGGCGCAGCGTATTCACGCGCTTGAGCAAAACCTCTGCGGGTTGCTCGATATCATCCGTGGATATGCGGAAAATCATCGCAAGATCGTTCTGAGCATTCTGGAAGAGGCAACGGCTTCGGCCTCATCCTTCTGTTATTGCACCGATGTCGCGCTGGCATCTGCCGGTCCTGTCTACTGCATCGGAACATCAAGGATCGACATCGCGGCGGCGTCCGGCCTTATGCAGGGTGTCTTTGCGTTTTCAAGCGAGGGTCGGTGACCGGACGGCCTCCTTTTGAAAAAAGTCTGTGCCATCAGCCTTTTAATCAACATCGTCAGCCTCTATGTGTGCGTCATGCGTATCGCCATCCTCATCCTTGCCATGTTCTGCGCCTTGATTAGCGGCTGGACGGCGGCGCTCGCCCAGGTACAGGACCTGAATGGCAATGCCGCGGGTCATCACAGGATGACCGCGACCCATCACGTGGTCTCGGCGGACGCTGGCGATCACACCTGCGCCACCGCAAAAACCTGTTCTCATCAGCCAAAGACGGTGCATCCGATCTCATGCTCGGCCTGTTTTGCGGTCATTCTCGATGCCCATGGCATCGACCGGATCGAGCTTCCTACGGGTACTATCCTTCCGGCATTGCAGAAACCAATGCTGGCGACGGTTCTCAAGCCGCGTTTCCCGCCTCCCAAGAGCTCCCTTTCGTTTTCCTGAACGCAGGTCAACAGCCTGCACATTGCGATTTTAGAAACGAAAGAGAGCACACGATGTCTCTGAGAACGATCACGGCTGCAACATTGCTGACCATTGCCTTCACCGCTCCACTGGCTGCCCAGGAGATGTATCACAGCAAGATGAACCATGGTGCCATGACCATGGACGGCATGGCGCAGCCGAAGGGTGACACAAGCGCCTCCAGCAAGGCGTTTACTGAAGCCAACACCAAGATGCACGCAGGCATGGACATTGCCTTTACCGGCAACGCCGATATCGACTTCGTCCGCGGCATGATCGCCCATCACCAGGGCGCGATCGACATGGCCAAGATCGAGCTTCAGTACGGCAAGGATGCCGGACTGCGAAAATTGGCCGAAGGGGTCATTTCCGCCCAGGAAGCGGAGATCAAGACGATGACGGATTGGCTGGCCAAGAACGGCGGCTGATCACCGATGATATGCGGCGCCGGGGCTTGTCTCCGGCGCTTGCCCGACCATCCTTTTGACGGATGTTGACCGGACGCGGCCTTGGGCACATAATTTCCTCCAGTGCGTGGGAGGGCGTCATGAAGGTATTCAAGAATATCGCAGGCATCGTCATCATCTTGCTTGGCGGCCTATGGATGCTGCAAGGCTCCAACATCATTCCCGGCATGGCCATGTCGGGCAACAGGGAGTGGCTGGTGATCGGCGCCATGCTGGTGATCTTCGCCATCGGGCTGCTCTACCAGAACAACCGCCCCACCACCCGGCTGCACGGCATGCCGGGCGACGATCTCTTTTAGGCCCATCCCGTCCCGATCAGGATGGAATATCTAGGGCCGCACGAACGCGCTGCGCAGGTCTTCGATCCTGCCGCGGCAGTAGCAGCCTTCGATGTGATCGTTGACGAGCCCCATCGCCTGCATGAAGGCATAGACCGTGGTCGGGCCGACAAAGGTCCAGCCGCGCTTTTTCAAGTCCTTGGAGATGAGCGTCGAGGTCGGCGTGGTCGGGTTGGCGGCGATCGCCTCCCAGGTGACCACCTTCGGCCGCTCGTTGCCACCCGGCTCATGGCTCCAGAAATAGCGCGCCAGCGAACCGAACTCGGCCTTCAACTCCTGCGCCCGCTTGGCATTGTTGATGGTCGAGACGATCTTGCCGCGATGGCGCACGATGCCGGCATCGGCAACGCAGCGCGCAATATCGTCATCGCCAAACTTTGCCACCACATCGAAGTCGAAACCGGCAAAGGCGGCACGAAAGGCCTCGCGCTTGCGCAGAATGGTCAGCCAGGAGAGGCCGGACTGGAACCCTTCCAGGCAGATCTTTTCAAACAGCCGGATATCGTCGGCCATCGGCTTACCCCACTCTTCATCATGGTAGCGCTGATAGTCCGCCAGATTGGCATGCCAAGCGCAGCGGTCTTGGCCGTCCTCTCCGGTGATGATGCCCTTTGCCGTCACGCGCTTCTCCCTGGATTCTCCGCTGCATACTTCCTTAAACCGGAATCGATTTAAGGGAACAATTAGGCAGCAAATTTAAAGTCCTGCAGCGACCTTTGCGCGTGATGAACGCGCGACGCTGTCGTTTACCGATTGCCAACCATAGTCATAAAGCCGGCGATAACCCTACCCAAAGCTTTATCCGGGCGAACGGCTTTTAATGAACCGGCATTTACCATTCGGTTGCTGCCAGGTGCCACGATCCTTCCATTCCGCCAATGGTTTTTTGGCGTCCGTAACGCTCGTCATCCGCGTAACCGCGGACGGCGAAGCTATGAGATATCCCGGCGAAAGGTAGTGAGTCCGTCCGATGCTGAAGAAAACCCTTATCCTTGCCACATCCCTGCTCGTTGCGTTTACCAGTCTGGCGGAAGCGCAGGACCGCTATCAGAACCGTCCGCCTGTCGTCATCAGCCCGGACCTGACAGCACCCTGGGTAACCCAGCTCGGCGGCACACCGGAGCGCGTCGTCTATCGCCAGCAGCGGCCTATCGCGGTTCAACAGCCGGGCGCCACCCGAAAACAATATCTGTTCCAGAAGCGCGTCCAGCGCTCCGGCGCCGGTGTTGCCCAACCGGTGGCGATGACCCGCGCCCAGAGGCCGGTCCGTCAATTGGACCCGCAGTTCCTGCCGCAGACCGTTGCCTACGACAGCAAGGAAAAGGCCGGCACGATCATTATCGATACCAACAACCGCTTCCTCTATCTGGTGACCGGGAACGGCGAGGCACGGCGCTACGGCGTCGGCGTCGGCAAGCCGGGCTTCGAATGGGCCGGTGCCCACAAGGTGACCCGCAAGGCGGAATGGCCGAACTGGACGCCGCCTGCCGAAATGCGTGCCCGCGAGGCGGCCAAGGGCCACTATCTGCCGGTCAGCATGAGCGGCGGCCCGGAAAACCCGCTCGGCGCGCGCGCCATGTATCTCGGCTCGACGCTCTACCGCATCCACGGCACCAATGCGCCCTGGACGATCGGTTATGCCGTTTCGTCAGGTTGCATCCGCATGCGCAACGAGGACGTCACCGACCTCTACGAGCGCGTGAAGCTCGGCACCAAGGTCATAGTCATCTAAGCTCCCGCTTACCCGCCGGAGGGCCACAACGTGGCCTTTCGGCAACAGCGGTTCCTTGGGTTACAGCCCGATCGATCACATTTGCCCTACCAGAACCCATAGGACTTGCGTAAAACGCGATATTGAATAGCGTTTCGCAACGTGGGACTGGATGAGGGAACTGTCTATGAAATATGCCTTGCAGACATTGGCTGCGATCGGATTTGCCGCTGCTGTTACGTTTAGCGCCTCCAGCGCCTCGGCTTTCATGCCGGGCGAACCCGCAGGCGCAAAGCCCAATTCCGATGTCACACTGGTGGCGATGGAGAAGAAGCCGGCCCAGAAGTTCTGGCGTACAAAGGTACGGCTGAGCACCGATGAAGCACCGGGCACCATCATCGTCGATACCAACAATAAATATCTCTATTACATCGAAGGCCCAAACCGGGCGACCCGCTACGGCATCGGCGTCGGCCGCGAAGGCTTTGGCTGGTCCGGCGTCGTCAAGGTGCAGCGCAAGGCAGAATGGCCAGGCTGGACGCCGCCGAAGGAAATGATCGCCCGCGAGCGCAAAAAAGGCCATATCCTTCCGGCCTTCCAGGAAGGCGGTATCGACAACCCGCTCGGCGCCCGCGCGCTCTATCTCTACAAGGGCGGCAATGATTCCGGCTTCCGCATCCACGGCACCAACCAGCCCTGGACGATCGGCCTCAACATGTCGTCCGGCTGCATCCGCATGATGAACAAGGATGTCGAGCACCTCTACCAGCGCGCCTCGATCGGTACCAAGGTCATCGTCGTCGGCCCCGGCAACAAGCAGGGCGACGTCTCCTATGATGACCGCGGCGTCGATATCCTGCGGACGATCTTTGGCGGTTGAAGGTGAAATAGCCCTCTCCTGCGAGGGAGAGCATGGTCTTCTTTACCTCCCCCTTGAGGGGGAGGTCGCGGCGCAGCCGCGGGTGGGGGTGCCCCACCGCAAACAACACAATCCATTGCGCGTGCCGCAGATCACCCCACCCCGGCGCTTTGCGCCGACCCTCCCCCTCAAGGGGAGGGTAAAACGCCGGCAGGCCTTTCGCCGCCATAGGCCCAGTCCAGCAATTCGACCGTGTGCAGGATCGGCATGGCCGTGCCGGTGGCGATCTGGGTGATGCAGCCAATATTGCCTGTGGCGATGATGTCGGCCTTGGTCGCCTCGATATTCTTGACCTTGCGCGCCTTCAGCGTTGCCGAAATCTCCGGCTGCAGGATGTTGTAGGTGCCGGCCGAGCCGCAACAGAGATGGCCTTCGGCCGGGTCGCGGACGGTGAAACCGGCATTCCGCAGCAACAGTTTCGGCGCCAGAGTGATCTTCTGGCCGTGCTGCATCGAGCAGGCGGAATGATAGGCGACGATCAGGTTTTTTGGCTCCTGCCGCGGCAGGTCGAGCGTCGCCAGATATTCGGTGATATCCTTGGCCAGAGCCGAGACCCGCGCCGCCTTGTCCGCATAGGCCGGATCGAGCCTGAGCATATGGCCATAATCCTTGATGGTGGTGCCGCAGCCCGACGTGGTGATGATGATGGCATCGAGCCCGCCTGTGTCCGCAGCCTTTATCCAGACATCGACATTGCGGCGGGCAGCCTCAAGCGCCTGTTCCTCGCGGCCCATATGGTGCACCAGCGCACCGCAACAGCCCTCGCCTTGCGGCACCACGACCTCGACGCCGAGCCGCGTCAAGAGCCGGATGGCCGCCTCGTTGATGCCGGGCTTCAACACCGGCTGGGCGCAGCCCGTAAGGATCGCGACCCGGCCGCGCTTTTCGGTTTGGGCCGCACGGATGCCGGGCGCGGATGCGGCAGAGGCAGATGCGATCTCCGCTGGCGCCAGATCGAGCATGACGCCGAAGGTTTTGAGGAACGGCACCCGCTTCATCGCCGCTGCCAACGGCCGGCCGAGCCGGGCCGCCTTCAAGGCCAGCCGGAACCGGCCGGGATAGGGCAACACCGCCGCCAGCACGCTGCGCACCAGCCGGTCCTTCAAGGGGCGCTTGTAGGTCTGCTCGATATGGATGCGGGCGTGATCGACCAGATGCATATAGTTGACGCCGGACGGACAGGTGGTCATGCAGGCAAGGCAGGACAGGCAGCGATCGATATGGGTGACCACTTCCTCATCGGCCGCACGGCCGTTTTCCAGCATATCCTTGATCAGATAAATCCGCCCGCGCGGGCTGTCGAGTTCGTTGCCGAGCGTCACATAGGTCGGACAGGTGGCAGTGCAAAAGCCGCAATGCACGCATTTGCGCAGGATCCCCTCGGATTCGGCGACATGCGGATCGGTGAGCTGCTCGGGGGTGAAGTTGGTCTGCATCAGATGGCACGCTCCGAGTATGCGGAGGCAGGCCCCCCTCTGTCCCTCCGGGACATCTCCCCCGCAAGGGGGGAGATTGGCCGCATGCTTTGTGCCACCTTCACTGATAGCTCGTGGAAAATGAATGATCTCCCCCCTTGTGGGGGAGATGTCACGCAGTGACAGAGGGGGGTAGCGTGCCGCATACTCATCATCTCCATCACCCCATCTTCCCCGGATTGAATATCCCCTTGGGGTCGAACTTTTCCTTGATCCGCGCCGACAGTGCCATGACGGAAGCAGGCTCCTGCTCGAAGGCCGGTATGGCCGCCCGAACCGCATCCGAGGCGCGCACCAGCGTCGCATGGCCGCCGCCGAGGCCTTTGATAAAACGGCGCAAAACGTCTGCTTCGGCGTCGGCCTCCATGCGTAGCCAGACGAGGCCGCCCTGCCAGTCGTAGAAGGCATCGACACCGGTTTGCAGGCGCAGTGCCGCGACCAGCTGATGGCCGGCGGTTGGGGCAACGGACACACGCCAGAGTGGTTTTTGCGTACCATCGGCATAGGGTTTGACGTCGCGGATATCCCGCCAGAGCTTTTCCGTGGCCTCATGATCGAGCACCGTCGCGGGCGCGACCTGGGCAAAAGCGGCTTTGAGTTTTTCGGCCCGGACAGCCACCGAGGCCGGCAGTCCCTCGACGCGCAGGACGGTGGCGGCGCCTTCCGGATGGCTGCTGCCGACGAAGCGATACCGCACGCTTTCAGTCAGATGAGCGGCGCCGGACACTTCGACCGGCATGGACAGGGCATGCGCCATGGCAGCGGCGGCCTGCGCATCGTCGAGGCCGAACGCCACGATGGTGGCGGCAGCAGGCGGCAAGGGCAGGACCTTGAAGGTGACTTCGGTCAAAAGCCCCAGCGTCCCATGCGAGCCGCAGAACAGCTTTACCAGATCGAGCCCTGTCACATTCTTCATCACCCGGCCACCGGATTTGATCGCCTCGCCCGATCCGTTGACGAACCGGATGCCAAGCAGGTGATCGCGGGCGGCACCGGCGGTGATGCGGCGCGGGCCGGAGACATTGGCAGCAAAGACGCCGCCGATGGTCGGCTCGCCGCTGGTGGCCATGACGCCGCGGTGATCCATCGGCTCGAAAGCGAGCATCTGCCGATTGCCGGCAAGTGCTGCCTCGATCTCTACCATCGGCGTTCCCGCCTTGGCACTCATTGTCATCTCGGCCGGATTGTAGCTGACGATGCCGGACAGTTTTCGCGCCGTGAGTACCTGCTCTCCCCGGACGCGGTTTCCAAAGCCCGAACGCGTACCGCCACCGGTGATCGCCAGCGCCATTCCCGCTCCGGCAGCCTGCCGGATGATATCGGCGGCCTCCATCTCTGATGTCGGTTCGAAGTCCATGCTCATGCGACTGGGCGCCCTTCCAGTGGAAAGACCTTTGAAGGGTTCATGATCCATTGCGGATCGAAGGCGGCGCGTGCGGCCATCTGCTGGTTCAGATCGATCTGGGTGAATTGGTGCAGCATCAGGTCGCGTTTCTCGATGCCGACGCCGTGTTCGCCGGTCAGGCAGCCGCCGGCATCGACGCAGAGTCTGAGAATATCGTTGCCAGCCGCTTCAGCGCGCGCCGCGTCTTCCGGATCGTTGATATTGTAAAGGATCAGCGGGTGCATGTTGCCATCGCCGGCATGGAAGACATTGGCGACGCGTAGGCCGTAGCCGTCAATGATTTCAGCGGTTTTCTTCAGCACATAGGACAGCTGGCTGAGCGGCACCGTGCCATCCATGCAGATGTAATCGGCGATGCGGCCGGTGGCGCCAAAGGCGGATTTGCGGCCTTTCCAGATCAGCGCCGCTTCCGTTGCCGATTGGCTTTCGCGGATCGTTTTAACGCCATGACGGCGGGCGATGTCGATGATGCTGGCAAGCATCGCCTCCATTTCGGCTTCCGATCCCTCGACCTCGATGATCAGCAACGCTTCGACATCCATCGGATATCCAGCCTGCGCAAACGCCTCGCAGATCCCGATGGCCGGCTTGTCCATGAATTCGATGGCAACCGGGATGATGCCGGACCCGATGATTTCAGCGACGCAAGACCCCGCCTCCTCCGACGACATGAAGCCGAACAGCACAGGCCGCGTCCCCTCCGGCTTGGCCAGCAGCCGCACCGTCGCCTCGGTGACGATGCCGAGCTGGCCCTCCGAACCGCAGACGAGGCCAAGCAGATCATAGCCCGGCGCATCCAGCGCCTTGCCGCCGAGCTCGATCACCGTGCCGTCGAACAGCACCATCTTGACGCCCAAAAGATTATTGGTGGTCACGCCATATTTCAGGCAATGGGCGCCGCCGGAATTCATGCCGATATTGCCGCCGATGGTGCAGGCAAGCTGCGAGCTTGGGTCCGGCGCATAGAAGAAGCCATCGGCAGAGACCGCTTCGGAAATGTTGATATTGGTGACACCCGCCTGCACCGTAGCAGAGCGGTTGGCAAAATCGATATCGAGGATACGCGACATTTTTGATAGGCCGATCACCACCGCGTCGGATTGCGGGATGGCGCCGCCGGACAGCGAGGTGCCTGCCCCGCGCGGCACGACGGGAATGCCGTAGCGGCTGCAATATTTTAGAACGGCTGCAACCTGTGCCGTGGTTTCCGGCAGCGCGACGGCCAAGGGCACCTGGCGATAGGCGATGAATGCGTCGGTCTCAAACGGCACCAGCCCACGTTTTTCGCTGATCAAGCAGCCGGCGGGCAGGATATCGGCCAAATCCTCTGCGATCTGATGGCGGCGCGCGAGCACGGATTGTTTCGGCTCCAGAAAGGCAATCGTCTCCGGCATATCGGCCTCCCGGCGTAGTCGTATTTCGGCATGATTGGTATTTTTTCTTTACCACTTTCACCGTGGCGCAGCAAATGCTAATCAGTTTTTCTGTTTTCGAAACAATGGTCAAGATTGATGACAAATCTGGGCGATCTTGAGGTGTTCACGCGTGTCGTATCCACCGGCAGTATGTCAGCGGCAGGGCGGGCACTGGGTTTTTCCCCAGCTGTTATTTCCAAACGCATCAAACGGCTGGAAGACCGGCTCGGTACGCGGCTGTTCCAGCGCACCACGCGGCAGATATCGCTCACCGAAGCAGGACAGGGCTTTTACGACCGCGTACTGGGAATCATGGCGGGTATAGAAGAAGCCGAGGCCTTTGCCTCCGGCCGCTCGGGCCAGCCGCAGGGCACCCTGCGCATCACCGCGCCCACCTCCTTCGGCCGCATGCATGTGGCGCCGCATCTTGCCCGCTTCATCGAGGCGCATCCAGAACTCATTCTCAATATCGTGCTCTCGGACGAATTCACCGATATCGTCGCCGAAGGGTTCGACCTTGCCATCCGGATCGGCGAACTCAGCGATTCGACGCTGGTAGCGCGCAAGCTGGTGCCGGTGCGGCGTATCCTGTGCGCAGCGCCCAACTATATCGCGCGCTACGGAAAGCCGGAAACCATCGACGATCTCGGTGATCATATCTGCCTGCGCCAGCACAATCACGACACCTGGAAGCTGGAGAGCGAAGCTGGCTTGATGAGCTACAAGCCGCAGGGCCGGCTGATCACCAATTCCTCCGAAGTGGTGCGCGAAGCTGTGCTTTCCGGCGCCGGCATCGCACTGCGCTCGACCTGGGATGTCGGCAGCGACTTGGCATCGGGAAAGCTGATGCAGGTCCTGCCCGCCTGGGAAGGCTCGCGCAATCTGTTCGTCTCGGCGCTTTATCCCAGCCGCCAATTTTTACCGGCCAAGGTGCGGCTGTTCATCGACTACCTCGCCGGGCTTTACGGGCCTGATCCCTACTGGGAACGGTAGCTCTCCGGCGGGATACGGACCCAGAAACCATGCCTGCGAATATGCTGCCTGCGTAGATCCGCCACATAATCGGCATGCGACATCAAACCGTCATTACCACCGGGACGCTTCGCCAGTGCTGAAAGCCTTGCAAGATAATCGGCGCCGTATCCATAGGCCTCCGACAGCCCACGACCGATGATGCGGTCGAGAAGCGCGCGGTAGAGCGCAGTTGCCGCCGCCGGGTAGTCGGCAGCCTCGAAAGCTTCGGCGGCGGGCAGCAGAAACTCGTAGAATTCGCCTTCCCAGACACCCCACCGGGCAACGACATAACGCGCCGCGAGATCAAGCCGTGGCCAGGCGAGATAGAAACGCAAGGCGGCATGCGGTTCGCGGTGCTGCTCGACGAAGGCGAAGGCCTTGTCCAGCGCCTCGAATTCCTCGAAATCACCGGCCTTGGCGATATATTCGCGCAAGATCCCGGCATCGAGCCCCTGCTCGAAAATCTTCCAGCGCACGGCCTGCGACGCGGCACGGTCCTTCATCCCATCCAGAATGGCGGCCTCGAGCCTGTCCTTGTCCGGCAATGGTTTTATTCCGCCGGTGAGAATATCGACGCGGCGGGCAAAGCCGATCCGCGACTTGCGGGGCTTGCGAACCCAGATCAGCGCTTCCGCATTGCGCCCGGCCGCATGGAGCCGCTCGGCGACCACGACCGGTTCGCGGAGCGCTTCGGGCAGGCTTTCCTCGATCGCCACATAGGCATCGAGGTCGCCGCGGGCATCGGCAATGGCGCGGCGCACATGCACCATCGCCGGCAGAATGGTGGTTCCGGCCGGTATCTTCATGGCTGCGGCCAGAACCGCGTCCCAGGCCTTCAGCACATCCGGCGACAACGCCGCGGCGATGCGGACCGAAAGCAACGTCTTGACGCCGTGATAGTCCATGCCGTGCAGGCCGGGCGTCAGCAAGGGCGGGATACGCGCCTGCTGGTCGATGGGTACGAGTGGCGCCAGACGGCCGGCAGCCTCGCAGGTCTGAACATAGATGCCGGCGATGCGGCCGCTGGAATCATTGACGCGTTCGGAAATCCCCTCATAGCCGAAGACAAAACGGACCAGCCGTTCCAGCGCCATGCCCGGATCGACGGCGCCGAACTCCTTGATGATGCTGGCGGCAATGCTGTCGAGATCGTTGCCGAAGGCGCGTTCCTTCTGCCAACGGATGCGCGTGCCCGATTTTTCGAGCGCGGTCAGGCGGCTATCGATCAGCTTGGCGACACCGGCAGCACCGCCGATCCCGGCGAGTGCTGCGTTCAGCCGTTTCTTGAAGGATGTGTTGAGGGCAGCCTCATCCAGCGCAATCTCGATCAACCGCTCCAAACCGAGGGCTGTCAGGCCGTCCCGGTCGAGTTTTGCCTTCTTCGCCGCTTTTGCAACTTTTGCCATGGGTGTGCCGGGCCGATTCGTTTCGAATATCCGGCAAGACTTAATGGGTTTCGCGGTCCTCGTCAGCATGATGCTTGCGGATGCGGCGCACCACCAGCCACATGGCGAGAACGGCGACCGGCACGAAGAAGCCGGTCAGCACGCTTGACTTGATCGGAATGCCCTCGCTTTCCAGAGCCTTGGCGATATAGCCGAACAGGCCGACGACGTAATAGGAGATCGCGGCGACCGAGAGACCTTCGACCGTCTGCTGCAGACGCAGCTGCAGTTTGGCGCGGCGGTCCATCGAATTGAGCAGCACGCTGTTTTGCCGCTCGAGCTCGACATCGACCCAGCTTCTGAGCAGGGCGGTGGCGCGGGTGAGCTTGCGCGACAGGTTGGCCTGACGCTCCTCCACCGACTGGCAGGTGCGCATGGCGGGCGCCAAGCGCCGCTCCAGAAAGGAACCGAGCGTTTCATAGCCCGGCACGCCGGTTTCGATCAGCGAACGGATACGCTCCTGAACGATGCCGTAATAGGCGCGGCTGGCGCCGAAACGATAGAGACTGAGGGCCGCACCGGCTTCGAGTTCGGCGGCCAGAAGGGTGATCTCGGCCAGCATCTCGTCGGCTTTTTCACGGGCGCTGGTGCGCATCCGCTGGGTCATCCCCGTCAGTCCGTCCTCGATCCGGCGGATATCCGGTGAGAGCGATTGTGCGAGCGGCAGGCCGAGCATCGCCAGCGTGCGATAGGTTTCGATATCGAGCAGCCGCTGGACGAGCGCACCGGTTCCGGCCTCGGTCATGCCGCGGTCGATGACGAGGATCTGCGTCAGGCCGTCACCATTCTGGCGGAAATCGGTCAACACCACCGACTGGCCGTTCTTGATGTCGCTGTAACAGAGGCTGGTCGGATCGAACGCGCTCATCGCCGCGCGGGTTTCCTCCGTGTCCGGGCGGATTTCCAGCCGGATGCCGGAGATCAGCGTTCCCGGCGGCGAAAAACCGTCGCCGAAGGGATGGGTGGTGACCTCGCCGCCAAACTGATCAGGAATGACGCCATCCCAGAAATAGGTCGAGAATTCGGTGTGGCGCTCCCAGCGCAGCGTCCCCTGCCCCCAGGACAGCGCGTGATGGCTGGCCTCGCGGCTGGGCGGCGACACGCCCCGGGCGCGCGACAATTCGGAGAGAACGGCATGATCGACGGCAGCCCCGCCATCCGTCATGAAGGCGAGTTGGAAGATGACGCGCGGCGACGTCACCAACGCATATGGGCGCGCATGGATCTCGCCCAGCGCCTGGGCGCGGGCCGGAGCCGATGGAAATGCAAAACTGCGTTTGGCCATGAAGCGTTTTCCCCTCTCACGCGTCAATCAGAACTGTCTTATCAACAGGATGAGCAAAAGGGAAAGGACGCTTTGACGCAGGCCCGCGTTTGTTTCGGCCCTGACTTAGATTGGTTGACTTTATAAAGTGGCTAAAGAAATTGACCACTTTCGAGCGGGTGACTAAGTTGGCGTCAAGGAGAGCTGCCGTGACCGACGACATCATCGATGCCTTTGCCCGCATCCCGCACAGCC
Source organism: Hyphomicrobiales bacterium (assembly GCA_900468065.1). Lineage (GTDB taxonomy): Bacteria > Pseudomonadota > Alphaproteobacteria > Rhizobiales > Rhizobiaceae > Pararhizobium. The sequence continues at coordinate 94,341 of UBTA01000083.1, forward strand.
GGACCTCCGGCGAAATCATCCAGCAGATCGAACTCCTGATCCTCGAAGGCGTGCTGCGCGACAGCGAGCGGCTGCCGAGCGAACGGGACCTGTCGCGCCGTTTCGACGTTTCGCGGCCGATCCTGCGGGAGGCGCTGAAGGAGCTGGAGGCACGCGGGCTGCTGGTCAGCCATCACGGCGGCGGCACGTTCGTGGCCGATGTGATCGGCCAGGTGTTTTCCAAGCCGGTGATCGATCTGATCTCACGTCACCAGAAGGCGACGCAGGATTATCTCGAATATCGCCGCGAGTTGGAAGGCATGACGGCGGAACTTGCCGCACGCCGCGCCACCCGCTTCGACCGGGACATGCTGACGCGGATCATGGACGAGATGCGGGCGGCGCATCTGTCCGGTTCTGCCGAGGGCGGGCTGAAGACGGATGTCGAGCTGCACAGCGCCATCGGCGAATGCGCCCATAACATCATCCTGTTGCACACCCTGCGCGCCTGCTACCGGCTTTTGAGCGGCGGCATCTTCTTCAGCCGCGAGGTGCTATTTGCAGCACCGGGTGCTGGCGACATGCTGCTTGCTCAGCATGAGGCGATCTACGAGGCGATCATGGCCGGCAACCCGGCACAGGCCCGTGAAGCGGCGCAAGCCCATATCGATTTCATCATCACCGCTACCCGCGATGCCGAGCGCTCCGGCGAATGGGCCCGCATCTCGCAGTTGAGAATGCAGCAGCGCGATCGGCAGGCTGGCGCCTGAATCGTATATCAGCGACACAGAAGACACGCCCCAGGCAAATTTCTGTGCGTATCTCGCCAATGCCGTAAACATGCCTTATAAGGGCGCAATCGACACATCCCGGTGGTGCAATCCTACTAAATTGCCCGTCTTTCGCGTTGTCGCCCCTTCATCAGAGGCGCCGCGATAACTATATGTGTCTCACCAAATCTGCGCGTTTACAGGCCGCTTAAAGCGAGCATATTGAAACGATATTGCAGACCAAATTGATTCGCTTTTTTGAAAGGATGCCCCGACGTTGAATATTCTGAACCGCCTTGTCACTGATGTACGCCTGATGTTCCGCCGTCCGGTGCGAATGCAGTGTGCTGCTCTGTGCTACCGGTTCAAGAAGAAAAGCGCGGTGCCCGAGATGCTTCTGATTACCAGCCGCGACACAGGCCGCTGGGTCATCCCCAAGGGATGGCCGATGGAAGGCAAGATGTGTCATCAAGCTGCCGAACGCGAGGCCTATGAAGAGGCCGGCGTCAAAGGTGAGACCGGCGCAGAGCGGATCGGCTTCTACATGTACGACAAGGGCATGGATCAGGGCCTCAAGGTCCAGTGCATGGTTCAGGTCTATCCGCTGGTTGTGTTGGATATGCTCAAAAGCTTTCCGGAAAAAGGCAGCCGGAAGATGGAATGGGTGAGCTTTCAGGAGGGTGCCAAGCGGGTAGCCGAACCGATGCTCAAGGACCTCATCCTGAGTTTTGAACAGCGTCTGCTTGCCACCATGAACCCGGCTCAGAAAACCGCAGCGCAATAAACGTCCGAACATGACTGACCATGGCGACGTGAGGCATACCCGACCCTGCTGCGCAGACTGGTGCTTGCTCGATGCGTGCAGGCTGCTTGAATTGGAGAACAGACGGTGACAAAACCGCGCCCGAGCCTCGAAAAGCCGACCCTCGACAAGTACCTGGACAAGGTGACCCTGACCGAGGAGGCCACGCACCATGTGTTGCGGCCGTGGGCCGGTGTCGGCCTCGGGCTTCTCTTCATGCTGGTCAGCGTGATTTTCGCTGCTGCCTATGTTTCCGAAGAGCCCAAGTACCTGATCATTCTCGCCGCCGCGGCCGTCGCCGGTTACATGGCGATGAACATCGGCGCCAATGACGTGACCAACAATGTCGGTGCTGCCGTCGGATCCAAGGCGATCACCATGACGACGGCGCTGATCATCGCTGCCATCTTCGAGGTCGCGGGTGCCGTGTTTGCCGGCGGGCGCGTTGTTTCGACAATCGAGGCCGGCATCGTCGATGCGACACAGATGCCATCCGGCGAGGCATTCGTCTGGGTGATGATGGCCGCTCTGATTTCGGCCGCCGTATGGATCAACATCGCCACCTGGTCCGGCGCGCCGATTTCGACCACCCACTCGATCGTCGGCGGTATTCTCGGATCCGGTGTTGCGGCAGCGGGCTTTTCCTCGGTTCACTGGGTATCGCTTGCGGGAATAACGGCAAGCTGGACAGTGTCGCCGATCCTCGGCGGCGGCATAGCGGCGCTGCTTTTGGCCTTCATCAAGACCTTCATCATCTACCGCGAAGACAAGATCGACGCCGCAGTTTTCTGGACACCGATCCTGCTCGCCGTCATGACGGGATCGTTCGCCACCTATTTCGCCGTGATCGGCATCGAGAAGGTGGCTCACATTCCCATGAGCCAAGGCATCCTGATCGGCCTGGCCGTGGCGGCGCTTACCATTATTGCAGGCAAGCCCTGGATCGCCCGCCAGGCTCAGGGGCTCGACAACCGCAACCAGTCGCTGCGCAAGCTCTTCCAGATGCCGCTGATCCTGTCGGTAGCACTGCTCTCTTTTGCCCACGGCGCCAACGACGTGTCGAATGCGGTTGGTCCGCTTGCGGCCATCGTTGCCAACGTCAATGGCCTCGCCATCGTGCAGACCACCTACGTGCCGCTCTGGGTCATGCTGATCGGCGCGTTCGGCATTTCCTGCGGACTGCTGCTGTTCGGCCCGAAACTGATCCGGGTCGTCGGTCAGGAAATCACCAAGCTCAATCCGATGCGTGCCTATTGCGTGGCGCTGGCGACGGCGATCACCGTCATCATCGCCACATCGCTCGGCCTGCCCGTCTCGACCACGCACACCGCCGTCGGCGCCGTCTTCGGCATCGGCTTCTTCCGCGAATGGTACACCCGTAACTCCAAGCGGCGGCTGGAATATGTGCGCCAGAAAACCGGGCATCTGGACTTCGAACGGCGCGTCCAGCACAGTCCGGAAGAATCGCACCGGCGCCGCCTCGTGCGGCGGTCGCACTTCATGACAATCATCGCTGCCTGGGTTATCACCGTTCCCGTTTCAGCGCTGTTGTCGGCGGCGGTCTACATGGTTTTCGCAGTACTCTTTATCTAGACTAAAGGACTGATCTATGCGCGCCAACTTCCGCATGCAGCGGCTTTTCATCGACGTGCCGCTCGCAAAGGGGACGATCTACGAAGTCTCACGGGAACAGTTCAACTATCTCGTCAATGTGCTGCGCTTCGAGGCGGGCGACGCCGTGCTGGTGTTCAATGGCCGAGACGGCGAATGGCGGGCCGAGCTCTCCTTCCCGACCAAGAAGCGGCTGTTCCTGACGGCAACCGAACAGGCCCGGCCGCAGCCGGCGCCCTGCGATCTGCACTACCTGTTTGCGCCGCTGAAGGTCGGCAGGCTCGATTATCTCGTGCAGAAGGCCGTGGAGATGGGCGCCGGACTGTTGCAGCCGGTGATGACCCAGCATGTGCAAGGCAAGATCAGCAATCTAGACCGCGTCCGGGCCAATGTCATCGAGGCGGCCGAGCAATGCGGCGTTCTGGGCATTCCCGAGGTCGCCGAGCCGCGCAGGCTGGAAGACGTTCTCTCTGGCTGGCCGAAAGACCGCCGGATCATCTTTTGCGACGAGGGCGATGCGGGGCAAAATCCGCTACCGGTTCTGGCGGCGGTGAAAGAACGCAAACTGGCGCTGTTGATCGGCCCCGAGGGTGGTTTTTCCGATACCGAACGGTCTCTGCTACGCAGTCTCGATTTCGTCACAGCCATCCCACTTGGACCAAGGATTCTTCGGGCAGACACAGCGGCGGTGGCAGCGATGGCCGTCATTCAGGCAGCGATTGGCGACTGGCAATAGGAACTGAGGAATTCAAGCCGTTTCGAGGTGTTGAAAATTTGAACCGGCCTTGAAACAATTTCACTTGCACGCCACTTCAATCCGGTTCAATCAGCCTCCTGATGTCTGCCGTCCGGCAGGTTCCGCCCGTTCAAAAGAAGACGCCCATGGCCAGAGACACCACCGACCAGACGCCGGTTACCTCGCTTGCAGACCTGACCGAATATCTGGCCGAGGGCAACAAGCCCAAGGACAAATTCCGCATCGGGACGGAGCATGAAAAGTTCGCCTTCTTCAAGGCAGACAACAGTCCTGTTCCCTATTCCGGCGACGCCAGCATCTCGTCGCTTCTGAACGGCATGGCACAGAAAAGCGGCTGGGAACCGATCATCGACGCGGGCAACATCATCGGCCTTGCCGAACATTCCGGCCAGGGCGCGATTTCGCTCGAGCCTGGCGGCCAGTTCGAACTGTCCGGCGCGCCGCTCGAAAATCTGCACCAGACCTGCAAGGAATCCAACCGGCATCTGGCCGATCTGCGCGAGATTGCCGAGCCGCTCGGCATCCGTTTCCTCGGCATCGGCGGCTCGCCGAAATGGACGCTGGCTGAAACGCCGCGCATGCCGAAATCCCGTTACGACATCATGAGCCGCTATATGCCGAAGGTCGGCACGCAGGGCCTCGACATGATGTATCGCACCTGCACGATCCAGGTGAACCTCGACTTCTCATCCGAAGAAGACATGCGCCGCAAGATGCAGGTCTCGTTGAAGCTGCAGCCGCTGTCGACGGCGCTGTTCGCCAGCTCGCCGTTTACCGACGGCAAGCCGAACGGCCTGCTCTCCTGGCGCGGCGATATCTGGCGCGACACCGACAACCAGCGCGCCGGCGTGCTGCCTGCGGTCTTCAATGCCGATTTCGGCTTCGAGGATTACGTCAAATGGGCGCTCGACGTGCCGATGTATTTCGTTGTTCGCGACGGCAAGTACCATGACTGCACGCATGTGACCTTCCGCCAGTTCATGAACGGCGCGATGAAGGGCGAGCTTGCCGACTGGGAGCCCAATATGGGCGACTGGACCAACCATCTCTCGACACTGTTTCCGGATGTGCGCCTGAAGCGCTTCCTCGAAATGCGCGGCGCCGATGGCGGCCCGTGGCGCCGCATCTGCGCGCTGCCGGCCTTCTGGGTTGGCCTGCTCTATGACGATGCAGCCCTTGACGCCGCCGAAGACCTGACCCGCGACTGGACCTATGAGGATACGCTCGCCATGCGCAACGCCGTCCCGGCACAGGGCCTTTCGGCCACGCATCGGGGCACGTCCTTGTTCGACCTCGCACGCGAAGTGCTGGCGATTTCGCGGCTTGGCCTGAAGAACCGCAACCGGCTGAACGGCGACGAGGTCGATGAGAGCATCTTCCTCGCCCCGCTCGACGAGGTGCTGGCCAAGAAGGCGACACTCGCCGAGGATCTTTTGTCGCTCTACAATGGACGTTGGAACGGTTCGGTCGAGCCGGTGTTTACCGACTACCAGTATTAAAATCGCTTCTTCAGGAAGTAACGGGGAATAGCGTTCGGGGCGCCTTCAAGCTCGCCGAACACCGTGTAGCCGAGCTTTTCATAGAACCGCCGCGCCTGAAACTCGAACGTATCCAGCCAGACGCCGATATAGCCGCGTGTCCGCGCAATCGCCTCCGCCTCGGCAAGCAGGCGCGAACCCAGACCCTGGCCGCGATATTCATCGGGAACCGCCAGATATTTGACGAAGGCCCAGCCGAACCCGTCCATCCCATAGAGACCGCCAACAACAGCCTGCGTGTCCGGATCACGCAGGAGAATGGCAAAATCCGGCTTTTCCTCGATTGCGCCGATATGGAGTGCAGCATGCTGCTCCAGCACGGCAACGATCGTTGCTGCGTCCTGCTGACTGGCGTTTTCGGGGATGATGTCGATGATGGGGCGTTTCATGCGGGTTCCGTTTCTGGCTGTGCCTGAAAAGAGAATAGGCGAACATCCGAACCGTGTGGAGGGTGAAATTCTGCCCGCATTGGCCGTGTGCCGGACCGCATTGTCCCGGCTAACAAAAAGCGGTGTTCTCGCAGGTTTTTCCCGTTATAGTGCAAACACATGCGTTGCGCTGCCTGCTGGAGAGGACGAAAAGATGATCCCGCTTTTTGATATGATGATGCAGGCGCAGAATGGCAATGCCATGGATGTGATGGCCAAGCAGTTCGGTCTCGCCCAGGAACAGATGGCGAAGGCGACGGCGGCCCTGATGCCGGTCTTTTCCACCGCACTCAAGCGCAACACCGCCAATCCCTACGACTTCAGCACCTTCCTCGCTGCCATGTCGAGCGGCAACTACGCACAATATTTCGAGGACATGAACAAGGCCTTCACGCCGCAGGGACTGGCGGACGGCAACACTATTCTCAATCAGCTTTTCGGCTCCAAGGACATGTTGCAGGCCGTCTCCGCACAGGCCGCCCAGATGACCGGCATCGGCCAGGACATCTACAAGCAGATGCTGCCGGTGGTGGCGAGTGCGATCATGGGCGGGCTGTTCAAACAGGCATCCGGCCAGATGGGCGGCTCGATGGGGGGAATGGCGAACCCCTTTGCCAATACGCCGATGGAAGCGATGATGAAGCCGTGGCTGGAAGCTTCCGGTTTTACCAAGAAGCCGCAGGCGGCGCCCAATCCGTTCGACAATCCGTTCACGCAGGCAATGCAGGGCTTCTTCGGCATGGGAAAGCCCGAGGAAAAACAGCAATCCGCCCCGGACATGTTCGCCGCCAATCCTTTCATCAAGGCGTTTCAGGACATGATGAGCGGAAAGCCGCAAACTGCCGCCGCACCGGAGCCGGAAAAAAAGCCTGCCGACGCCAATCCGATGGCGCCGTTCACCGAGATGTTCAACAGCATGTTCGACAGCGGGCTGGAAGCGCAGAAGGAATACCAGAAAAACATCGATGGGCTGTTCGAGACATACCGGAAAAATAAGCCTGCCTGATCATCGGGGTTAGCCCCCTACAACGCCTTGGGCGACGGTTCTGCTGGAAGTTTAAGGTCCATCCACTCGGCATATCTGGACAACTGCATCGACAATTCCTTTGCGGCGGAACTTGAAAGCGACACCTGGATCTGATGCGGTGCCTGGTCCGTACCGTTGTAGATTTCGTGCTCTCGCTGCGAGCGGACGTAGCCTATGCGCAATACAATCTGCCCCAAGACCGATGCTACGCCCCATTCGACCAGCCCCTGGGTCGTCATTTTCCCGTTATCGTCGAAATCCCACTTGCTCGTATCGGAATTGCTCACTGCAAAACTCCTATTGGAGGACGTTGCAGGAATACAATACGTTGAATTAGATCGATGCACTATCAACCTTGGGGTGTATCCCGTCGTATACTTAATCCTCCGCCGCTCGCCTGAGCGAGAAGGCGCCGAACGAATTGAGAGCCTCGTACGGTAAATGAGACTCTAAGTTGTTCACCCAGGTCCCCCGCATGCCTTTGCCACTCCCCAAAAAAGAAAAAGCCCGGTACCGGGTCTTGGGGACCGGGCACCGGGCAAGCAGCAGGGCAATTGGCTCTAACCCTGCGGGGAACGGTAACGCGCAGAGGCGGCTGCGCGTCCCTGTTGCGTGGACGTTTTTCAACGTCTGAGGCACGCAACAAAACTCTTGAAGCGCCGCCCCGGAAACTGTTCAAGCTCCCGGATTGGCCGCGGATGCACACCTCAGTCGAGGCGCGCCTTCCGGTAAAACGTATTCGCCCGGTCGCGGGACGCCTGCGTCAGGTGACGGCCCGGATCGTCGAAGAAGGGCGAGGTCATCGCTTCTCGCACTTCATGGCGGCTAAGTCCCATGTCGAGCAGCTGGTGATCGTCGAGATCCTGGAGGCTGCCGATGGCATTTCGGTTTCGCAGCTGGCGCCATACCGACAACAGCACGCCCATCAGCCCCGTCTGGCGGGATGGCGCGGACAGCTTCCCGGCTAGGGTGAGGTCAAGTGCGTGGTCGGTCGTGCGCATGATGCTTACTCCTTTTTCAGGGCACGTCAGCGCCGCACGTCTTTCAGACGTGCAAAGGTCGCTGTCATTCAAGATTTTGCATAATTTCCCAGATCNNGATCTGGGAAATTATGCAAGGGCGACCCATCCCCCGCTGGGAGGTCGGCGCGGGAGCTGGGTCGAAACTATGATTGTGGACCGGCTTTGCAGAAGGCTTGCCGGAGTGGTTCAGAATGCGATTTGCCAGACCAAATTCGCAAATCCTTATTGATCAGTCCAACGAATGTTTCTAATGGTATTCATCAAACAATTTTATGAGTGCTCTTTTTGAGGACCAAAGCCATGTCCGCACCGCTCGATATCGATCAACTGCAGACTTTCGTTGCCATCGCCGATACCGGTAGCTTCACCAAGGCGGCCGACCGGGTTTTCAAGACGCAATCGGCGGTGTCGATGCAGATGCGCCGGCTGGAAGAGCGCATCGGCAAGCAGCTGTTTGCCAAGGACGGCCGCGGTAACCGGCTGACGACGGAAGGCGACCGGCTGCTCAATTTCGCCCGGCGGATGATCCGGCTCAACAATGAAGCCATCGCCTCCTTCGACGACAACCGGCTGGAAGGCACGCTTCGGATCGGCACGCCCGATGACTATGCCGACCGCTACATGCCGGAGATCATCGTCCGTTTTGCCAAGACCCATCCGAATGTCGAGCTCAACATCGTCTGCGAGCCCTCGGTGGATCTTGCCGAGAAGATGGCCAGGGGCGAACTCGACATCGCGCTGGTGACGCACAATCCGCGTGCCCGCGCTTCCGACGTCGTGCGCACCGAGCCGCTCTGCTGGGTCAGCTCGATCAATCATCCGCTGCCGGAAAATGCGCCGGTACCGCTCGCCGTCGGCAAACGCGACTGTGCGTGGCGTCAGGCCGCCTGCTCGGCACTCGATGCCACCGGCAAGGAATACAATATCCTGTTTACCAGCTGGTCATCGACGGTGGTGGCCGCTGCGGTCCTGGCCGGCATGGCCGTTTCGGTTTTGCCGGAATCAGCGCTGCGTACCGGCATGAAGGTTCTGACCCAGGCAGACGGCTTTCCGGCGCTGGCCCCGGTTCAGATCGGCATCATGAAGCGGCCGGGACTTTCGCCCTCGCTGTCGAATGCGATCACCAATCACATTACAGCCTGCCTCGACAACATCACGCCGACGACAAGCACCGATGATCTGGATGGCGACATGAAGAACTTTCCGCGCTATCCGCGGTTGCGGCAGAGCCATATGCTGCCTGGCTGGTAAGCGCCCCATCAAGGGGACAAGCAAAAAGGCCGTGGTCCTTTCGGAGGCGCGGCCTTTTTGTATCTGCTAATATTGATACTCAGCCATAAAACGCGGCCGTAAAAATCGACTGCAATATAGTTTGGTCATACGCAGCCCCAAAAAGTGCTACCGGGCTTTTATACGCTAGTTTGAATATATGCCCAAGGGGCCAGGATGGACCATTTTTGGTGGAATCCCCTATCAAATTAGGGGTTGGTTAACGATAAAAATGCTTTCATTTCGCCCTCTCAATGCAAACCGGGCCCTTTTCAGAGCCCGGCTTGTTAAATCCCGATGGTTGAACCGCTGTCGGCGGCATTGATCGCGTACCGATCAGGCGATATCGAACCGGTCTGCGTTCATCACCTTGTTCCAGGCAGCGACGAAATCACGAACGAATTTGCCCTGTGCATCGTTCTGGCCATAGACCTCGGCCAGAGCGCGCAGCTGGGAATTCGAGCCGAAAACCAGATCGGTGCGAGTGGCGGTCCATTTCAACTCGCCGGTTGCCCGGTCACGCCCTTCGAAAACTTCCTTGTCCGGCGAGGCTGCCTTCCAAACCGTGCCCATGTCGAGCAGGTTGACGAAGAAGTCGTTGCTCAGAGTTTCCGGGCGCGTGGTGAAAACGCCGTGCTGGGACTGGCCGTGATTGGCGTTCAGCGCCCGAAGGCCGCCGACCAGAACCGTCATTTCCGGAGCTGTCAGGGTCAGGAGCTGGGCCTTGTCGATCAACAGTTCCTCGGCCGATACCGTGAAGCTTGCCTTCTGATAGTTGCGGAAACCTTCCGAAACCGGCTCGAGCACCGAGAAGGATTCGATATCGGTCTTTTCCTGCGACGCATCGGTGCGACCGGGCGTGAAGGCAACGGCAACATCCTGACCGGCGCTCTTTGCCGCCTTTTCGACGGCTGCGGCACCACCCAGAACGATCAGATCGGCGAGCGACACTTTCTTGCCGCCCAAATGGGCGTCGTTGAAGGCTCTCTGGATGCCTTCGAGGGTGGCGAGGACCGTCGCCAACTGCTCGGGCTGATTGGCTTCCCAATCCTTCTGTGGGGCAAGACGGATGCGTGCACCATTGGCACCGCCCCGCTTGTCCGAACCGCGGAAGGTCGAGGCCGAGGCCCAGGCGGTCGAGACCAGCTGTGAGACTGACAGGCCGGATGCGAGGATCTTTTCTTTGAGGTCAGCGATATCAGCCGCATCGATCAGCGGATGGTCTGCTGCCGGGATCGGATCCTGCCAGATCAGGTCTTCGCCGGGCACTTCCGGACCAAGGTAGCGAACCTTCGGACCCATGTCGCGGTGGGTCAGCTTGAACCAGGCGCGGGCAAAGGCATCGGCAAACTGATCCGGGTTTTCGTAGAAGCGGCGCGAGATCTGCTCGTAAGCCGGATCGACGCGCAGTGCCAGGTCGCTGGTCAGCATGGCAGGTGCATGGCGTTTGGCCGGGTCATGAGCATCCGGGACTGAGCCGGCACCCATGCCGTGCTTCGGGGTCCACTGATGCGCACCGGCCGGGCTCTTGGTCAGTTCCCATTCATAGCCGAACAGGTTCCAGAAGAAGTTGTTGCTCCAGCGCGTCGGCGTCGAGGTCCAGGTGACTTCGAGACCGCTGGAGATCGTGTCGCCACCCTTGCCGCTGCCGTAGCTGCTGGCCCAGCCGAGGCCTTGCTGCTCGATATCAGCGCCTTCCGGCTCCGGACCGACATGGGCGGCATCGCCGGCGCCATGGGTCTTGCCGAACGTGTGGCCGCCAGCGATGAGCGCGACGGTTTCCTCGTCGTTCATGGCCATGCGGGCGAAGGTTTCGCGGATGTCGCGGGCAGAGGCCAGCGGGTCCGGATTGCCATTCGGGCCTTCCGGGTTGACGTAGATCAGGCCCATCTGCACGGCCGCGAGCGGGTTTTCCAGATCACGGTCGCCGCTATAGCGCTTGTCGTCGAGCCAGGTGCGTTCCGCACCCCAATAGATATCCTCTTCAGGCTCCCAGACATCGGCACGGCCACCGGCAAAACCGAAGGTCTTGAAGCCCATCGATTCCAGCGCGCAATTGCCGGCCAGGACCAGAAGGTCCGCCCAGGATAGTGCGTTGCCGTATTTCTGCTTGATCGGCCAGAGAAGGCGGCGGGCCTTGTCGAGATTGACATTATCCGGCCAGCTGTTGAGCGGCGCAAAGCGCTGGGTGCCGGATGACGCACCACCACGGCCATCGCCGGTACGGTAGGTGCCGGCACTGTGCCAGGCCATGCGGATGAAGAAGGGACCATAATGGCCGAAGTCGGCCGGCCACCAATCCTTCGAATCCGTCATCAGGGCAAAGATGTCCTGCTTGACGGCGGCGAGATCGAGAGTCTTGAACGCTTCGGCATAATCGAAGCCGGTGCCCATCGGATCGGAGAGCGCCGAATTCTGGTGGAGAATCTTGAGGTTGAGCTGGTTTGGCCACCATTCCCGGTTTGATGTCCCCTCGCCCGAGTTGCTGGTGAGCGACCCGTGCATGACCGGACACTTGCCCGTTTTCTCGACTTTGGCGTCCATTTCTGCCTCCTGTTTGAAATGCAATTTCGTTGGTTCCGCCGCAACATCCCCCATAAAATCCATAATTTCCAATTGTATTTAATTGAAATATCGATAGGATAAACTTATCATGATCACGATACGCCAAATGCGCTATTTCGATGCGCTCGCCAGCGCCCGGCATTTTGGACGGGCAGCCTTGATGGTCAATGTCAGCCAGCCTGCGCTCTCGGCGCAGATCGCCGAAATGGAACGCGAACTGAGCGTCAAGCTGGTGGAGCGCGGCAAAGGGCCGACACTGCTGACGCGCGAAGGCGAGGCTCTGTTGCCGGAAATGCGCAAAATCCTCGGCGGTATCGACCAGCTCTATCAGCAAGCACGGCAGGTCACCGGGGTTCTGGAAGGCAAGCACCGGCTGGGGATCATCCCGACCGTTGCCCCCTATCTCGTGCCTGTCCTCATTCCGCTGGTTCGCCAGCGCTATCCCAATCTGCAGATCGAACTGAAAGAGCTTCTGACCGGGCCCCTCCTCGACGACTTGCGCCACGGACGGCTCGACAGCGTCATTGTTGCGCTACCGATCGACGAGGAAAACCTGTCGAGTTCGCTGCTGTTCGAGGACCGGTTCCTGATCGCCAGCACGGCAGATGAAAACACCATCCTGATGTCGCCGATGACCGAGGACAAAGTCGATGTGGAGCGGCTGCTTCTGCTGGAGGAAGGTCACTGCCTGCGCGATCATGCGCTGGCGGTCTGCGGTATCCACTCGGGCAAACGCGTCGCCAACTATGGCGCAACCTCGATGGCGACGCTTTTGCAGATGGTCAGCCACGGCATGGGCATCACGCTGATCCCGGAGATTGCGGTCAACGACGAAAAGACCCGCAACCGCATGCGGATCGTTCCTTTCGCCGAGCCGCAGCCGTCCCGCAAGATCGGGCTGGTCTGGCGCACGCGCAGCGGCCGCCAGAACGATCAGCACGCCTTGGCCAGCCTGATTTCGGAGGCCGCGAAACGCCTGCTTCAATAGGTCAGACGACCTTGGCCTTCAGGAACTCCACCGTCCGGCTCCAGGCCAGGTCCGCAGCTTTCTTGTCGTAGCGGGCGGCCGACGTGTCGTTGTTGAAGGCGTGGTTGACGCCGTCGTAGATCTGAATGGTGAAATCCTTGCCGTTATCGGTCAGCGCCTTCTTGTAGGCATCGATGCCAGCGTTGATGCGGTCGTCGAGGCCGGCATATTGCAAGAGCAGCGCCGCCTTGATCTTCGGCACGTCTTCAGCTGGCGGTTGGGCGCCGTAATAGGCGACCCCGGCTTTCAAATCCGGCGATGCAACGGCCAGCTTGTTGACGAGGCCGCCGCCCCAGCAGAAACCAATGGCGCCGGCCTTGCCGGTGGTGAGGTCATTGCCTTCGAGATAGGTGACTGTCGCAACCGCATTGTCGATGGTCTGCTTGCCGTCCAGAGCACCGATCATGTCGCGGGCCTTGTCCTCATCGGCCGGGGTTCCGCCTGCGGGCGACAGGAAATCCGGAGCCAGCGCCACGAACCCTTCCAGCGCCATGCGCCGGGCGACATCCTTGATATGCGGATTGAGGCCACGATTCTCGTGGATGACGATGACGGCGGGCAGCTTGCCGGTCGCATCGGCCGGGCGCACCAGATAGCCCTTCATGTCACCGCCAGCACCGGGATAGGTGACATCCTCGGCCTTCACGCGCGGATCTGCTTCGGGGATCATTTCTGCCTGCGCGCTGTTGGCGGCAAGCAGCGGCGCGATCGCGGCGGCTGCGGCGGCCGAGCCACTCAGCGCCGTCAGCGTGCGCATGAAGGCGCGGCGGTCGAGGCTCAGATGGGTGTACTCGTCATAGGCGTTGATCATCGCCTGGGTGATCTGCGGCTTTTCCATGCTTTCCTCCTGTGGCCTGCGCCCTCACGTCGCTAGGACGCGTCGGCGCTGTGATGACGTTCGGTCACGACACGTGGACATCATGGCCGGCCGAGGAAACAGAATTGCGGCACTTGCGGCGTTACACAATGACAACACCGGCCAGTTGACGCAAACGTGATCCGGCCGTGAAGCCCTCGGCCGGATCACGCCAATTGTTATTGCATGTACCAGCCATGGCTGACGACGAGCGACTGGCCGGTCAGCGCATTGGTCTCGAAGCCCGCGAACAAGAGCGCCACTTCGGCGACATCCTCGACGGTGGTGAATTCTGTATCGACCGTGCCGCCGAGCATCATCTTCTTGACGACTTCTTCTTCCGAGATGCCAAGAGCCTTGGCCTGTTCCGGAATCTGCTTTTCCACCAGCGGCGTCTTTACAAAACCGGGGCAGATGACGTTGGCGCGCACGCCGTCCGGTCCGCCTTCCTTGGCCACCACGCGGGCAAGGCCAAGCAGGCCGTGCTTGGCGGTGACATAGGCGGACTTCAGCGGTGAGGCCTCATGCGAATGCACCGAGCCCATATAGATGATCGCGCCGCCCTTCTGCGCCTTCATATGCGGAATGCAGGCCTTGGTCGTCAGAAACGCGCCGTCGAGATGAATGGCGAGCATTTTCTTCCAGTCGGAAAAGGCATAATCCTCGATCTTGTTGACGATCTGGATGCCGGCATTGGAGACGAGTACATCCACCCTGCCCCATTTGGCAATGACAGCAGCGACGCCGGTGTTAACAGCGTCTTCGCTGGTGACGTCCATCGCAATGCCGATGGCCTCGCCCGGCCCCTGCGCCGTCAGGTCCCTGGCGGTCGCTTCCGCCGCTTCGAGCTTCAGATCGGCGATGACGACCTTGGCGCCTTCCGACACATATTTCTTGGCGATCGCCAGGCCGATGCCGCTGGCCGAGCCGGTGACGATGCAGACCTTGTCCTTGAGTTTCATGGTTTTAACTCCCTATTTTGCAAGATAATCATGGACCACTTCGCCGAGACCCAGCGTCAGGTCGGAAAGAATATGGACGGCGGATTTGACTTCCAGCACCGGCAGGTCGGCGACCGGCGCCAAGGCATGCGGAAACAGCGCCAAGGCTCCCGGACCTTCCCAGGCGCCTTTCACCGTCAGGTCTTCGAGATAGTAGCGGACCAGTTCGCAGATGCGCGGCGTGCAATCGACATGCGGAATGATCTTCAGCATGAAATTCGGCTGTTTCAGGCTTTCGAGGATTTTCGCCTTGTCGAGCGTGCGGTGCTTGAAGCCCATGGTCGCGGTTGCCACCCGCTGGCCGCCATATTCGAGCGTGCCGACCAAAGCATCCTTCATCGATGTCAGCGACGGCTCTGCGAGTTTCTTCGGAAAACCCCAGATCTCTCGGCCACCGGCAATCGGCGCGTCGTCATTCAGATACATCGAATGCACATAGCCGCCGTGAACGCCTTGATAGGTGACCGGAATGACCTGGCCGGACTCGGTGTAATCGCCGAAACCGGTCGAATCCGGCATGCGGATGAACTCGTATTTCACCAGCGGCTCGTCAAACTGCAGCGGCTCGGGCACCACCCGGCGCAGGGCTTCCAGATCGGTGCGATAGGTGATGATCATGTATTCGCGGTTGACGAACCGGTATGGACCCGGCGGATAAGACGGGCTGGTCAGCGGCATGGCGAAGGCATTGCGGACGACATCTTCAATTTTCATGATTTTTTCTCGCCTCCATGTTGTTCACAAAGATCGAAGACGCGGATCCCGTTGGTTGGGCGGGTGCGGCTCTGCCAATCCGGATGGTTAAGTGTCCTGACCACATCGTCATGTCCGGCCTTCCAGTGTTCTTCCACGGACAATCGGGAAAACTC
The DNA here is from genome assembly GCA_900468065.1 of Hyphomicrobiales bacterium. Taxonomy (GTDB): domain Bacteria; phylum Pseudomonadota; class Alphaproteobacteria; order Rhizobiales; family Rhizobiaceae; genus Pararhizobium. Next base: position 109,862 of record UBTA01000083.1, read on the forward strand.
GTAGTCCTTCGATCCGCTTTCATAGGCGGCATGACGATAGATCAGATGCACCATCGTCACGGCAGAATCATTGCCGATCTTTTCGAGGAGCCGGGCGTCAGGATCATCCTTCAGCTCATCCGGCAGCTTTTCCATCAGCCGCTTGGCGGCCATGCGGATCGTCTGCAGTTTGCGGAACTGGTCAGTGTTCAAGCGGGTGCGGCTGGAAAAGCGGATTTCCTTTTCGCGGGCTTCGACATCGAAGAGGTCCTTGGGCAGAGGCCCCCTGGCGCTGAACAGATCGACCTGGAAGATACACAGGTCGCTTTCCAACTCCCCGCCACCGAGAATACGCTGCAGCGGTGTGTTGGAGACGATACCGCCGTCCCAATAGAAGCGGCCGTCGATCTCGACCGGCGCGAAGCCCGGCGGCAATGCGCCCGACGCTGCGACAATGCTTGACCGAAAAGGCACAGTGATTGTTATCAAAATAATTGAAATTGCCGCTCATGACATCGACCGCACCGAGGCTCAGGCGAATGGCGCTCGAATTGATCAGATCGAAATCCACCAGGCCGGCGAGCGTCTCTTCCAGCGGCCCGGTGTCGTAGAGACTGATTGCCGCCATCGGATCGCCGGGGATTTTCCACGGTGCAAAGGCGCGCGGCGTGAAGAAGCCGGGTACTCCAGTGAGCGAGCCTAGAAACGCAGAGGATTCATTGAACCATTTCCGCATCGCATCGCCATTGCCGAGGAGATGGCCTGGCAGTCCCGACGAGACCCTATGCCAGAATGTCCTCAGGTTATCGATGCGACGGTCGACGGGGCTTCCGGCGATGATCGCAGAGTTGATCGAGCCGATGGAAATGCCGGCCAGCCAATCCGGCCGGATACCGGCTTCATGCAGCGCCTCATAGGCCCCTGCCTGATAGGCGCCGAGAGCACCGCCGCCCTGAAACACCAAAACGGTCTTTTCTGCCGGTATTGTGCTCATGCGACGCTTTCCTTCGGACTGCTGCAGCTGCGAACAGACAACGCTGGAGGTGTCCGGGTCCGCATCCGCAGATTAAGTTTCGGTAACGTGGGAAAGGCAATTGAGAGGCGTTATATTACGTTAAATCAATTGGTTGAATGTGATATGGCGTTTCTTTTGGCGCCGCCGGAACCGGATGATAGTCCGGTCTTGTGCACTGCGCAATGCAAGACAATGTGACATCAGCGGCAATCAGATACCGGCCAGATGGATGGCGAAAAGCAACCACAGACTGAAATTGAAGACGAACCCGACCACGAAGAGGCGCTGGCGAATCCGCAGCCTGTTGGACGTGACATGCACATAGGCGTGCGCGTAGCGGCTGAGCACGAAGAGCCAGGCAATGGCCAGCACCACATAGTTTACGCCTGCAGTCAGGTGCAGCAGAACGCAGACAAGGAAGAAAAGCACCGGCAATTCGAACTGGTTGATCAGGCTGCGGGCAACGGTGGCGCTCGGCTCCGGCTCGATCGCCGGGATCCAGAAGTCCGATGGCTTGGCGGTTCCGGCGCGCACGGCGCTGTAACGGCGCCTCAACATCAGAAAATAGATCGCGTGGATCAGCGCAACCTGCGCGATGACCGGCCAGAAGATTGCAGTCGATATGGGCATGATCACTCCGTCGATTCGAACCTGACTTGATCTATAGCGGGCGGGCGGGAAATCCAGAACAGGATCGGCAGCGGCCTATGCTTGACAGCTGTTTTACGAATGAACGATGTTTGACGCAGCAGCCTCAATGAGAAAGACCCGTATGTCCGAACACCATGCTCCAGCCGCCCCGCTGCCCACCCATCATGCGAGCGCGATGCGCGGACGTGATCCACACGAACACCACCGGGTGGCGACACCGCTTGAGCTTCTGTTCGACCTGACCTTCGTCATCGCCTTTGGCGTTGCCGGATCGCAGCTCGCCCATCTGCTGGCAGAGGGCCATTACGCGGCCGGGTTGATGGGCTTTGGTTTTGCGATGTTCGCCGTCTGCTGGGCCTGGGTGAATTTCTCCTGGTTCGCGTCCGCCTTCGATACCGATGACTGGATCTACCGGCTGACCACCATGGTGCAGATGGTCGGCGTCCTGATCCTATCCCTCGGACTGCCGCAGATGTTCGAATCGATTGACAAGGGCGCCCATGTCGACAATGGCATCATGGTGCTCGGCTATGTCGTCATGCGGGTGGCGATGATTTTCCAATGGTTGCGGGCCGCCCGGCACGCGCCGCATTGCCGCCCTGCCTGCCTCTCCTATGTGACGGCGATCTCGATCGCGCAGATCGGCTGGATCGCGCTGATCTTCATCGACATGCCGCTGCTGCCGACCTTCGTCTGCGTCGTCTTTTTGACGCTGATCGAACTGCTTGGCCCAGTCGTTGCCGAGCGCAAGAATGGCGGCACGCCCTGGCATGCGCATCATATTGCCGAGCGCTACGGCTTGCTGGCGATCATCACGCTCGGCGAAGGTGTCGTCGGCACGGTGGCATCGATTTCGGCAATCGTCGGCGAACAGGGATGGAGCCTTGATGCCGTCCTCATTTGCGTTGCCGGCACCGGGCTGACCTTTGGCATGTGGTGGCTGTATTTCCTCTTGCCGTCCGGCCAGGTCCTGCACCATTTCCGCAACCGCGCCTTCCTCTGGGGCTATGGTCACATGCTGATCTTTGCATCGATCGCCGCGACCGGCGCCGGTCTGCATGTGGCGGCCTACTATATCGAGCACAAGGCGCATATCGGCGCGGTTCCCGCTGTTCTCACCGTCGCGGTGCCGGTGTTTGCCTATGTCACGCTGATCTTCGCACATTACGTCTACTTGCTGCGGAAGCTGGAGACCTTCTATCTCGGACTGATGATCGGCATGACGGCGGTGGTTATCCTGGCGGTCATTTGCGCGGCGGCGGGCGTCAGCATGACCTTCTGCCTCGTCATCCTGATGTTCGCACCGCTCGTTCCCGTGGTCGGTTACGAGGTCAAAGGCCATCGCTACGGCAGCGCGGCACTTCAGCGGGCGCTGGAAGCCTGATGCCAAAGAAAAAGCGGCGAAGACAACTCCGCCGCTTTTTCATATTCAGATTTGTTGCCGTTGCTTACATCGCACCCGGATAGTTGGGGCTTTCGCGGGTGATCGTCACGTCATGGGCGTGGCTTTCGCGCAGGCCTGCACCGGAGATGCGCACGAAAGTGGCGCGCTCCTGGAAGTCCTTGATGGTGGCGCCGCCGACATAACCCATGGAGGCCTTTAGACCACCAGCCAGTTGATGCAGGACGCCCGAAACCGGACCCTTGTACGGCACCTGGCCTTCGATGCCTTCCGGCACCAGCTTCAGCGTGTCGCGCACTTCCGCCTGGAAATAGCGGTCAGCCGAGCCGCGCGCCATGGCGCCGACGGAGCCCATGCCGCGATAGGCCTTGAACGAGCGACCCTGGTAGAGGAATACTTCGCCCGGGCTTTCATCGGTACCGGCAAGCAGCGAGCCGATCATGCAGGCCGAGGCACCGGCAGCGATGGCCTTGGCCAGATCGCCCGAGAACTTGATGCCACCATCGGCGATAACCGGGATATTGGCGGCCTGGGCTGCCTCGACCGCCGACATGATGGCTGCGAGCTGCGGCACGCCGACGCCAGCGACGATGCGGGTGGTGCAGATCGAGCCCGGGCCGATACCGACCTTGACGGCGTCCGCACCGGCATCGATCAGCGCCTTGGTGCCGCTGGCGGTGGCGACATTGCCGGCCATGACGCGAACCGAGTTCGACATGGTCTTGACCTTGGTCACCGCGTCGAGAACGCGCTGCGAATGGCCGTGCGCGGTATCGACGACGATCAGGTCGACACCGGCATCGATCAGCCGCTCGGCCCGCTCGATACCGTCATCACCAACGCTGATGGCGGCAGCGGCACGCAGGCGGCCCTGCGCATCCTTCGAGGCATTCGGGTGGAGCTGGGATTTCTCGATATCCTTGACGGTGATGAGACCAACACAACGGCCGTCGCCATCGATTACCAGAAGCTTTTCGATACGATGCGAGTGCAGCAGGCGCTTGGCCTCTTTCTGATCGACGTTCTCAGTCACCGTGATCAGGTTGTCGCGGGTCATCAGTTCATAGATCTTCTGGCCCGGATCGGACGCAAACCGCACATCGCGGTTGGTGACGATGCCGACCAGACGGCCGGGTACGCCGCCCGTCGCATTCTCGACGACCGGGATGCCGGAGATCGAATACATCTTCATCAGGGCCAGGGCGTCGGCCAGCGTGGCGTCGGGGCTGATGGTCACCGGGTTGACGACCATGCCGCTTTCGAACTTCTTGACCTGGCGAACCTGCTCGGCCTGTTCGATCGGGGTGAGATTGCGGTGGATGACTCCGATGCCGCCGGCCTGCGCCATGGCGATTGCAAGGCGGCCTTCGGTAACCGTGTCCATCGCAGAGGAGAGGATCGGCAGGTTGAGGTCGATATCCTGGGCGATGCGGGTGGCGATATTCGTCTGCCCCGGCATGACCTCGGAATGTCCGGGTTGCAGAAGAACGTCGTCGAAGGTCAGAGCCTCCAAACCGGTTGCCGTTTCGATGATGCGCGCCATGGCCAAATCCCTTCAGTAAAAGGTGTTCTCCCCGCACAGTTGGACAACAGTGCGGCGGAAGACTCGCCGCGCTCAAGCGGGCGAGAGTTTCTTGGAAGTTGGCGAGGGCTGGTAACACGGATATGACGGATTGGAAATAGCAAAAGCCCGGCAAGAGTGCCGGGCCAGCCAAGATTCTGTTCGCAACTGCAATATCAGATTTCGAACTGATAGGTTTCCGGCACAAATCGATAGCCCTGATCGAACTTTTCGATGAAGCCGACGGCCGGGAACGGCATGTGATAGCCGACAAAGGGCAGCCGGTCGGTGGCGACCATGTCGAAGACCTTCTTGCGCGATGCCGCAGCCTTGGTCTTGTCCATATCGAACTTCACTTCCCAATCCGGCCGCTGCAGCGACAGGACGTAGTGATTGGCGGTGTCGGCCGTCAGCACCAGGCCCTTGCCCTCCGATTCGACCTTGAAGACCATATGCCCCGGAGAATGGCCGAAAGCGGCCATTGCTGTAATGCCGGGAACGACCTCCGCACCATCGCCAATGAAGGTCATCTTTTCAGCCAATGGCACAACGTTCTTCAAGACACCCTTGTGGCCACCCTCGGCCGGCGTACCCACACGGGCTTCGTCCTTCCAGAAATCGAACTCGGCCTGGCCTGCGACATAGCGGGCATTCTTGAAGGCCGGCGCGCCGCCTTCCATCAGGCCGCCGATATGATCGCCGTGCATATGGGTGATGACGACGATGCTGACCTGATCCGGCGTGTAACCGGCGTTTGCGATCCCCTCCAGCAGATGCCCGGCGCCAGCCTGGCGGCCACCCTCACCCATGCCGGTATCGAACAGGATCACCTCCGATCCCGTATCGATCAGGGTCGGCGAGAAGCCATTGACGAATTTGTCGGTGGGCAGGAAATTCGCCTTCAGCAGATCTCCGACCGCCTGCGGCGTCTGGTTGATGCCGAAGGTTTCCTCGGGTTTTTCGCCGATGCGCAGGCCGTCGCTGATGACGGTGACGCCGAAATTGCCGATCTTGAAACTGCTGGTCCTGCCTGCCGGTATTTTCATCGTGTCCGCTTTCGTGTCGCTTTGTGCGAAGGCTGCCCGGTTCATCACGAAGGGTGCTGCCAGCGCGCCTGCTGTAACAGCTCCAAATAATGCACGGCGGCTCAAGGGAATAGACGTCGTCATGCTGTTCTCCATTTTTTTGGGATTGGACGGCGGGTGCGTCAATCCGGCAAGGCGACATCTAGGGTCTTGACATCAGATGGCCGCAGAACTCACACGGATGTGATCGCAAAGTGAGCGCCGCATGACGACTTTTGCTAAAAAAGTCCTATGTTCCGGTCGCTCCGCAGTCGCGCAAGGCCGTTCGCATGAATCGCATCGTTCCGATGATCCTCGCCGTCGCTCTGTTCATGGAGCAGATGGACTCTACCGTCATTGCCACATCGCTGCCGGCGATTGCCCATGATCTTGGCGTCGGGCCGATCACTCTGAAGCTGGCGCTGACATCCTACATGGTGTCGCTGGCGATCTTCATTCCCTTGAGTGGCTGGATGGCTGACCGGTTCGGCGCCAAGCGCATCTTTCGCGCCGCCATACTCGTCTTTGTCTTCGGCTCGATCCTCTGCGCCGTCGCCGACAGCGTGTTTGCCTTCGTCGTGTCGCGCTTCCTGCAGGGCATGGGCGGGGCGATGATGACGCCGGTCGCACGGCTTGTGCTGGTGCGCTCGACGCAGCGCAGCGAACTGGTCGGCGCCATGGCGCTCTTAACCATCCCCGCCCTCGTCGGGCCACTTGCCGGCCCGCCGCTCGGCGGCTTCATCACCACCTATTTCTCCTGGCACTGGATCTTCCTGATCAACGTGCCGGTCGGCATTATCGGCTACATCCTGTCGGGCATCTATCTGCCGGAGATCAAGAGCGACGCGCCGCCCCCGATCGATATCAAGGGGTTTTTCCTGAGCGCCATTGCCGCATCCGGCACGATGTTCGGTCTATCGGTGATGAGCCTGCCGGCGTTACCACCGCAGATCGGCGCTGTGGCCGTCATCGTCGGCATCATCTGCGGCTTCCTCTATGTCCGCCACGCGCGGCGCCACCCCGCACCGCTGCTCGATCTCAACCTGTTCAAGGACAGTGCCTTTCGCGCCGCGGCGATCGGCGGCACGCTGTTTCGCATCTCGATCGGTGCCGTGCCCTTCCTGATGCCGCTGATGCTGCAGGTCGGCTTTGGACTGACGCCGTTCCAATCCGGCATGATCACCTTTGTCGGTGCAGTCGGTGCGCTGACGACCAAATTCTTTGCCAAGCGCGTGCTGATCTTCGCCGGCTTCCGCACGACCCTGATCTTTGCTTGCCTCACCGGCACCGCGCTGACCTTCATCAACGGCCTGTTCACCCCGGCGACACCCTATGCCGTGATGATGTTCATCCTGCTGCTCGCCGGTTTTGCCCGCTCGTTCTTCTTCACCAGCGTCAATGCGCTGGCTTTTGCCGATATCCCGGATTCTATGGCGAGCAAGGCGACATCGATGACCGCCGTGCTGCAGCAGATGAGCCTGGCGCTTGGCGTTGCCGTGGCCGGTGCCATCCTTGAGATCGAAACGACGCTAACGGGATCGAAACTGGAGTTGGGGGATTTCCAGCTCGCCTTCATGCTGATTTCCGCGATCACCCTGTCTGCGGTCATTCCGCTGATCGGCATGTCGAAGACGGCGGGCTCGTCCGTCTCCGGCCACCGGATGCGAACCGATCCGGAGACAGAGACGATCAGCGTCAAGTAATACGGGGATGGCCTATTCCGGACGTTCGCAGACTGCCGATAGCTTGTTGCCGTCAGGATCGCGAACAAAGGCCGCATAGAAATGAGCGTGGAACGGCCGCAAGCCCGGAGCGCCCTCGTCGGTACCGCCATTAGCAAGAGCTGCCTGATAGAAAGCATCGACCACGGCGCGGCTTTCCGCTTCGAGCGCGACCATCGAACCGTTGCCGATTGTCGCGGCCTTCCGGTTATGGGGCGTGACGACCCAAACGCGGCAGCGGCTGTCGCTCTCCGCCCCGTAGCCGATTTCGACATCATCCTGCTTGCGGCGCTTCAGGCCGAGTGGCGCGAGCGCTGCGTCATAAAACAGCTGCGCCCGGTCCAGATCATTTGTGCCGATGGTCACATAGAGAAGCATGGCTCAATCGGCCTCGACCGAATCCCGCTCATCCACTACTTCGCGCTCGTCAATCTCGGTCTCACTGTCATAGAGTGAGCGGGCGCCGGGCTTGCGGCCCTTGAAACCCTTAGCGAGCAGGAACATCTCGACCGATTCGGCCCGCGAGGCCGCCGGCTTCACATGGATGACCTGCTTAAAGTTCTGCTTCAACAGCGTCAGAAGCTCGCGCTCGGCACCGCCCTGGAATGTCTTTGCCAGAAAATGCCCGCCTTCGCCGAGAACGTCGATGGCGAAATAGGCAGCGACTTCGCACAGATGCATGGTGCGGATATGGTCGGTCTGGCGGTGGCCGGTCGTCGGCGCTGCCATATCGGACAAAACCAGGTCCGGCGTGCCGCCGAGCGCTGTCATCAGCTTTTCCGGCGCCGTGGGGTCGAGGAAGTCCAGTTGCAGGATATGGACGCCCGCCAACGGATCGAGCTCGAGAAAATCGATCGCCACGACCTTCGGATCGCTATCGGTGGAGTTCGTCACCTTGGCGGCGATCTGCGACCAGCTGCCAGGCGCTGCGCCCAAGTCGATAATGCGCTTGGCGCCGGTGAGGATCTTGTGCTTCTCATCGATCTCCAAAAGCTTGAACGCCGCGCGGGCGCGATACCCTTCGAGCTGGGCGCGCTGCACATAGGGATCGTTGATATGCCGCTCGATCCAGCGCCGCGACGACGCCTTCAGCTTGCCCTTCTTGACCTTCTGGCCAAGCTTGCGCCCGGTGCGGTTTCCGCCGATCGGGGGTTTTGTCATTGTGAGTTTCCTTCGTGGGAACCGTACTGCATGCCGCGCGGATGGCGGCGGGCGCGGCCGCGCCGCCAGACACCATCATCGGCCATCATATCGGTCAAAAGCCCTTCGCGCAGGCCGCGATCGGCAACGCGCATGCGCTCGGATGGCCAGCGGCGGCGAATGGCTTCAAGAATGGCGCATCCGGCCAGAACCAGGTCGGCCCGGTCAGGCCCGATGCAGGGATTGGCGGCGCGCGCGGTGAAATCCCAGGACAACAGACGCGCCTGCATCGCCGAGACCTCGTCGTCCGACAGCCAGAGGCCATCGACCTTGCGGCGATCGTAACGCGGCAGATCGAGATGCACGCCGGCCAGCGTCGTTACCGTGCCGGAGGTGCCGATCAGGTGAAAGCCGTTCTCATCGCCGGGGTTTTCCAGCGTCTGGATGGCCGGGCAATCGAAGCTTGAAAGCATGCCCTGGACTTCCTGGACCATCGCTTCAAAACCCTGCGGCGTGACGTCCTGGCCGCCGTGGCGCTCCGACAGCGTCACGACGCCGACCGGCAGCGATGTCCAGTGGGTGATGTGATTGGCCAGCCGGCTCGACCGGGTTTCGCCGATCTTGATAACGGCGATTTCCGAGGAACCGCCGCCGATATCGAACAGCACCACCGACTTGGTTTCGCGCCCGACCAGCGACGAGCAGCCGGAGACGGCAAGCCGCGCCTCGGTCTCGCGGTTGATGATCTCAAGCTCCAGACCGGTTTCTGCCAGAACGCGCTCGAGAAAAGCCTCGCCGTTTTCGGCGGCCCGCGCTGCCTCGGTGGCGATCAGCCGGGTCTTGCGGATCTCGCGGGTCTTCAGCTTGGCAGCGCAGACCTTCAGGGCCTCGATCGAGCGGTCCATCGCATCCTGCGACAGGCGGCCGGACGCACCGAGCCCCTCACCGAGCCGGACGATGCGCGAAAAAGCATCGACGACGCGGAACTGGCCGGGACGGGTCGGCTGCGCAATCAACAGGCGGCAATTGTTGGTGCCGAGATCGAGCGCCGCATACAGCGGCGAGCCCGAATCGGAGCCATACGAAAAGGCCTGCCCATTGCCCCGCCGCTCATGGCCGTTATTGCCGGACGATGGCCGTTCCTCGGCCCGCGCGGTGGAAGCTGACGATTGCAACGGCTGCTGCCTTGCGGCGTCGCTAACAGGCCGTGGCTTTTCGCTGGCCGCAAGCGGGCGGCCCTGCAGGCTGCGGCGCTGCCGGCTCTTCTTGCTACGTTTGCGGCTGGAATTGTCTGCACCTGGGACAGCTGCGGCCTTTGGACCAGCAGCCTCCGCCACTTCACCCGAAGCAACGGACGGCTGTGCCTGGCCGGATTTGGAACGGCGCCTGCGTTTACGCTTGCGCACCGGTTCTCCGGTGGCATCTGTCACTTCGGGACGCCGTGTTTCTCCGTTACCAACGGAGGAACTGGCATTCGCAGAGGCTGCGCGGGACGGTTTTCCCCGCCTACGCTTGCCTTTGCCGGAACGAGGCACTGACTGCCCATCGTTGCGGTCTGCTGCCGACGCCCCGGAAACGGACGGCTGTTCGCCGTTGTCGGGGTCTCTCACGTGTCTGTCCATTGCGCCGCGCGGAACGATAGCCGCTCAAGGCGCTCTCTTGATTTTCGTTGGGCCGACTTTACCAGCGCCATCCCAAATCGCCAAATTCTTTTTGTACACGGCTGACGGGCGCCCGATGATGCAACTCTCGTTGATCCCGGTTGCGAGTTTTTACCCGGCACTGCTAATTTTTTGCCAACATCTATTGCATCCCCCGATCTTTTGTTTATAAGCCCGCTTCACCGGCTGGGCACAAACATCGCCTACGCAGTTTTGGGGAATAGGTTAACGGTAGACCCACGGACTCTGACTCCGTTAGTCCTGGTTCGAATCCAGGTTCCCCAGCCAAACTTCTTTATCAGCAGCTTCAGTCAGTTAGCGCCTTGCGGCACGAGTGGTGCAACATTGGTTGATGTTCCGTATGACTGAGTATGACAAGGCTCCCGTGCGCTTGATCCGGCTGAAAGACGCGGCCGCAGTTTGCCCAACGCACCTTTGGAGCCTTCCAGTCGCAGAACCCCCTTGCATCAATCCGTGCGGCCTATTCCTCGAAGCGGTCTGTAGCGCTCCGGTCGCGGTCATATCGTTTCATGAGCGGAAACGGCGGCAACCAGGTTTCGCGGCGGGTCGTCCAGAGTTCGTAGGTTGGTATCAGTTGGGCGGGAACATCGAGAGACCCGAGGTTCACTTCGATCTCGTCAGCATCGCGTGCGAAAACGGGCGAACCGCAACGGGGACAGAAAAAGCGGCCGGCGTAGTCGCCTGTCTCGCCGTCGATCGTCACCGCATCCTGCGGAAAGATCGCGGAGGCGTGAAAGAGCGCTCCGTGATGCTTGCGGCAGTCGAGACAGTGACAAAGGCCGACCCGATAGGGAGCGCCTAGCGCGACAAATCGGACTGCTCCGCACAGGCAACCGCCGGTGAATCGATCCATGCTGGGTCTCCCCTCCATCAAGCCGATGGAATGTTTACAACGCACGGCCATGTCTTTGCAATTTCCCAACGCAGGCGGCGATATGCAGCGTGTCCGCAGGAAGGGGAGTGATCGTCGCTGCCAGGCGACCGGATTTCCCCACCGGCATCACTGCTCCGCCCACGCTAGTCAGAGACCAACGATGCGTAGTCAGAACCCGGATACATATCCGATCAGCATCGAATCCTCGTGCGTGGGTGCCGGGGCAATGTTGATCTTCCCGCGCATGGTCTGCAGGTTGAGGCCGATGCTGAAGCCGGTCTTGATGATGGTCCCCTGATTGGCGTTCAAGGCCCGCAGGGCCTCATCAATCTGGATATCGATCAGAAACCGCAGGCCCTTTTTCAATTGCGACCGGTCGCTCAGCGCCAGCCTGCTGCGCAGCATCGCAAGGAATGGGTCATTGAACAGAAAGATCTTGCGTTCCTTGGTCAAAACCATTGTCGGGGCGGGTGATGCCTGAACGATGGCGTTCAAGTTGGCCATCGACGCCTTGGCTTCGAGGAGCTCGATGCGGCACAGCGCCCATTTGAAACTGATTGCTCGCAGCAGCGACGCAAGATTGGTGGAATCCGGGATCTGGCCTGCTGCCGATTCGACCAGATCAGCCGTGCTGATGCCGGATCCAGCGGCAATGCGGCTCAACCCATCCCAATAAATACGCTCCAGCCGGATTCCCCGCCGTTCGCCCGTCCGGCCACCAACGGCCTTGAAGTGCGGCTCGACCTCCTCGGCAGCGATCCTGGGCAACGCGCCGCGTGTCTCCAGAGTTGGTGAAGAGGCCTCGCTGACCGGCATGGCATCGTCCAGTGCCATATCAACGCTCCGTCAGCGCTTCCGAGCGCGCCTTGTTGATCGGCTTGAGGAGATAGCTCAGGATCGTCTTGCGGCCCGTCATGATCTCGACCGAGGCGACCATGCCCGGCATGATCGGATAGGATTGTCCGTTTCTCTCAAGCTCGGAGCGGTTGGTCTTCACCTGGACGAGATAATAGGTCTCACCCTTTTCCTTTTCGACCAGACTATCGGCCGATATGTTGACGACCTCGCCATCCAGCCCCCCGAAAACGGAAAAATCATAGGCGGTCACCTTGACCACGGCTTTTTGGCCGCGGCGCAGGAAGGCGACGTCGCGCGGCGATATGCGCGCTTCGATCAGCAGCGTATCTGCCGTTGGCACGACCCCGGCAATGACGCTGCCTGGATCGACATAGGCGCCGATGGTATTTACTTCGAGCGTATTGACGATGCCTTCAACGGGCGAGCGAATGTCGGTGCGCTTCACCCGGTCGGTCGCGCCACGGATCGTTTCATCGACGACAGAAAGCTCCGACAGGGTCTGCGCCTTTTCCGTCAGGGCCTGCTGTTGCAGCTCAAGGGTGACGTCGTTGACGAGAAGTTTCGCCTCTTCGATGCCGCCTTGAAGCCGCACCAGGCTTTCTTCATAGACCCTCAACTGTCCCTGCTGGTCTGTCAGGTCGCGCTCAACCTTCAGCACTTCCGTTTCGGCAACCAGTTTCTTTTTGGCAAGCGGTGCGATCAGGTCGCGCTGGCGCTGCGCGCTTTCGATATTCTGCTTGATATGAGCGATGTTAGCGTAAGCTTCACTCAGTTCGTTCTGCTTCTGCTTGGTCCGCTCGTTGAGCACGTTGACCTTGTTGCGGTAGCTGGCGCGGTTGGCATCCAGCAGCTTCTGCTCATTGAAGCAGACATCCTTGGCAACAGCGAGAATCTCCGGCGGGCAGATGAAGAGGGCGGTGTAATCACCTGCCTCCTCCAGTGTCAGGCGGGCAACCCTTGCCCCCAGAGCACGGGCCTTCGCCACCGATTCGCCCAGTGACGATTCGGTGGTGGTATTTTGAAGCTGAACCAGCAGTTGCCCCTTGCGAACGACCTGGCCGAGGTGGACAGCGATTTCCTGAACGATGCCGGCTTCCGATGTCTGGACGACCTGGGTTTTCGAGACCGGGATGACCCGCCCTTCGCCCCGCGCCAGTTCGTCGATTTCGGCAAAGGCCGCCCAGGCGACGAAACAGACGATGCACAGCGCGACCAGCCCGAGGATGGCGCGGGCAAGCAGTGGCGGATTGTCCAGATGGGCGCTGCTCATGCCTGCACCGGACGGCTGCGCTGCATCGATTCGAACACCGCGGCCTTCGGACCATCGGCAACGATGCGCCCTTTGTCGACGACGATCAGGCGATCGACCAGTTCCAGCATGCTATGGCGATGGGTTGCAATCAACAACGTGGTTTGAGGTCCAAAAGCGTCTTTCAACCGGGATATCAGATGCCGTTCGCTGGCAAGATCCATCGCGCCGGACGGCTCATCGAGGAAAACGATTTTCGGCCTGACGAGAAGCAGCCGGGCGATTGTCAGAGCCTGCTTCTGCCCGCTCGACAAGTTGGTGCCGCGTTCGCCAACCGGCATGTCAAAGCCGCGTGGATGATTGGCGACGAATAGATCGACGCCAGTCATGCGCGCGACCTCGAGAAGTTCGTCATCGGTCGCGTCCGCACGGCCCATCAACAGATTTTCCTTGACCGTTCCGGACAGCAAATCCGACGATTGGCCGGCAACCGCAACGGCGGCTCTCACCTCCGCCATGTGATATTGGCGGATATCGACGCCATCGACCAGCAGGCGGCCCGATGCCGGCAGATAAAGGCCGTCGAGCAGCCGCCCGATCGTCGTCTTTCCCGATCCGATACGGCCGATAATGCCGACCTTCTCGCCCGGCGATACCGAGAACGAGAGTTGACTGATGACCGGATAATCCGAACCCGGATATTGGAAGGCGACATTTTCAAAGCGGAAACTGCCCTGCTTGATCTGCCGGTTGACGAACCCTGCGGTGGACGGCCGGTCGTCGGGCTGTTCCATGATCTTGTCGAGAATACGCAGGGACATCGTCGCCTGCCGGAAACGCGCAAGGGTCATGGCAATTTGCCCCAGCGGCGCACCCGCCCGGCTTGCCAGCATGACGGTGGCGATAATCGCCCCCATCGCAATCTTGCCTTCGGCGAACTCATAGGCACCGGCAATGACAATCAGCGTACTGACGGATTGCTGGATAAAGGTGGCCGTATTCACCGCATTGGCGGAGATATGTTTTATCTTCTCGCTGGTCCGGCTGGAATTCTTCGTCAGTTCCTGCCAGCGCCGCAGCATTCCTGCCTCTGCGCTCAGGCTTTTCAACGTTTCGATCGTTGAAATCGTCTCGACAAGAAGAGACTGCCTACGGGATGCCTCATTGGCCGCGGTCGCCATGCTCTTGCCGATCTGGGCTTGCGCCACCAGACCGACGATGACGGTCAAAATGAAAGCAACGGCCGGGATGACCACCAGCCAACCGGAGATCAGATAGATGACGAACAGGAAGATGAAGACAAAGGCACTGTCGATCAGCACGCCGATCGTATTTGACGTGAAAAATTCACGCACAAACTCATATTGCGTTACCCGGTTTGCATATTCCCCGGTGGACTGCGGCCGCGATGCAAGCGTCGAGTTCAGAACCTTGTCGAAAATCAACTGGGACAGGCGCAGATCCGCCTTTCGCCCGGCATAGTCGATCAGAGAGGACCGCGCTGTTTTCAACAGAAAATCAAAGAGATAGGCCAGCGTAATACCGATGGCGAGCACCCAGAGGGTCGGCATCGCCTTGTTCGGTAAAACCCGGTCATAGACGTTCATGGTAAACAGCGGCGAGCCGAGCGCGATGAGATTGATGAACAGCGCTGCCACGATGACGCGGACATAGGTGCGCCAATAGGGAATAAGCGTCGTCGTCAGCCAATGGCGCTTCTCGATCTCGACAGCATTGCCGACCTGCGCTTCTTCCGAGGCGTTGACGTAATACACGCTGAAGGCAAAAGCAGCCAAGGGCTTGAAGCTGGTCAGCTTTTCGCCCGGCAGACGGATCGCCGCTCCATTTTTGGCGATCATGTCGAGAAGATAGGCACCATTCTCATCCCGATCGAGAAGGGCCAGCACCCGGCCTTCCGGCAGGAGGACCACGGCGGGACAGTCGAAATTTCCCGTGCGGCAATCGCGCTCCTCGATCTTGTGGACCTGCAGGCCGATGCGCTCGGCGATCCGCTCGACATCATCCAGTTCGAGCGATTCCGTCAATTCATCCGGCAGGCCGGAAAATAGAACGGTGTCGGATGCCGGCCGCCCAAAATAGGTGGCGACCGACTTGAACGCCGTTTTGAAGTTCCGCAACGGAATGGCACCGGTACTTTCCATTGCTATGTTCAGCATCGCTGTGCACCCGGTTGGTTACTGGGACCGGATAGGGGCGAGCAGATCGAAAGGCTTATCGGCGCTTTGATGGGAATCAAGCTCGACATAATTTGCATCCTGGACAGTGGCCGGAACGCCAAACTCCTGGCGGGCATATTCGGTACCCTGATCCATCGGCTTCAGGCCCATCGTTGCCACGAGCTTTCCAGATGCGGCCAGAATCTTGTACTCGGCAAAAAGCGCCGCAAGACGGGCCGTGTCGGAGAGAACGCTGGTGTTGAAGCGTGTGTTCTGCGCATCCAGCACGTCCAGCAGCGACCGCTGCCCGACCCGGAACTGTTCGCGGTAAGAGGAAACCAGCTGTGCGTTTGTCTTGGACTGGCGGGAAAGGGCAGCGGCAAGTTCGCCGCGGCTCTTGCGCTCGTTCCAGGCGGACCGGACAGATTCCTCGACTTCGCGATGGGTCTCGTGAAGGACCTCACGCTGCTCGCCTGCGCGGCGGATCTGTTCCTGCTCGCGGGCAATATCGATCCCGCCACGATACAGATTCCAGCGTGCGACGACGCGCGCCTGCAGATCATTGGTATTGCCGTAGTCGCCGTTTATGTCGTCGCCGGTGCTGGCGCTTGCCTCAAGGTTGACCTTCGGCAGATAGTTTGCGCGGGCGCCCTGCACGCCGGCATCGGCAGCATCGATATCAGCAGAAGCCGATGACATTCGCGGGCTGCTCTTGGTCGCAATGAAGATTGCGTCATCAAGCGTGCGCGGCAGGTATTTCGCAACGGAGCCGGGTGTTTCCACCTTGGAAATCGCCTCGCCGACAACTTTCAGAAAACGGATCTTCGTTGCTTCAAGCTCCTGATTGGCCTCGATAAGGCGCGCACTTGCTGCTTCCAGGCGCTCGTTGCCCTGAAGCCCGTCAGCGTCGGTCAACGTACCGCCCTTGATGCTATCCTTGATGTCGCCGAGTATCTGCCGGTGAAAACCAAGGTTATCCTTGGCGGCCTGAACAATCTTGGTCTGGAGGATGTATTCCAGATAGCTTTGAACAACTTCGAGCGCCAGGGACTCGGACCTCTCCAGAACCCGGAACGACGCGCCATCGACACGCGCAGCCTGCCGGTTGACTTCGGCACGGCGCGCTCCACCGTCATAAAGGGTCTGAGTAATGCTCAGGCTGACATCAGATGGCGACAGGCTATCGTGATCGGAGGACAGACCACCCGAAGTCGGGCTCGCCAGCCGGCGTTTGCCGGCTCCGGCTTCCAAATCGATCGACGGCAGGTAAAGCCCCCGCGCCTGACGCAACTCGAACTCCACGGCTTCGCGATTTTTTGTCGCCTGCAGAATCTGCGGATTGGTTTTCAGCGTCTTATCGATTGCCTGCTTCAGGCTCATCGCCTCTGCAGTACCGCCAAGAACAAAACCAAACGATACAGTTGCCCACAAAACTGCAATCAGCCTGCTTTTCATTTTCATCACGTATCAACTCCCAGCCGTGCATAGAGCCGTTCCGCCCAAGAACAGAGCTCACGAAACTCCAAGAGGAAAATCCCCAAAACGAATATTTATAGTCTCCACCCACTTGCGGGAATTTCGAGTCACATAAATATCAATAGATTTTATTACAAAATCACCGGTCAAAACTGGTTAATATTTATTCCCCAGGAAAATACCCCGAACAAGAATCCCCGAAATGCCCCGACCTCAGCGCAGTCATACGCCAACTGATTTTTTTTAGCCTGTCCATTTTTGGGCCATTCCATCGCAAAAGAATCTTCCGAACAGATAGTTGCATTTCTGCGACAGGAACCAGTCAATCCCCCGGCAAGTAACCATCTACCAATATTGAATTCCACTGCCAAATATCATTGTACACATAAAATCTTGAAAGCGACTCCGCATCGCAATTTAACCTTAACTTCAAAAGAAAACGCGGCCGATAATTCGGCCGCGTCTCTATTCCGGCAAGGTCATTGCCCATTCGTTAGTTAGACGGAATGCGATGTCGATGTTGTGTTGTGATCGTCATCGTAGAGAACCTTGACCGTCGATGTATAATCCTGAAGGACCGCCACATCATGCCAGGCGCCGTTATCGTTAACGCTCACCACAGTATCGGCGCCACTAATGGACGTTTTCACATTCGCCAGGGTATCGGCTTCCGTTGCCTCGTGACCGAGCAACGATGTGAGAAGGCTGGAGACATCCAGTACATCGCCTTCGCTGTCCTTGTAGTCGGCAATGACGTCTGCCAGCGCAATGCCCCTGAAGGCATCTGCGTCCAGAACAAAAGTGTCCGCCCCGGCGCCGCCCGTCATGGTCATGTGGGCCAGGCCACCGGCCAGGATGTCATCGCCATCGGTGCCGAAGGAACCGTCACCGATGATCGTGTCGAAACCGACCTCAATGAAATGGCCGTTCGAGCCGTTGTCGAGGGTGAATGTGCCCTCGGCAAGAACCGACTGGCCATCTTCCAGCCCGTCCACCGGTGTCGCGCCAAGCGAGATGCTGGCAACATGGTTGTCAGCCAGGCTCGACAGCTCACCCGCATCGCTGATGCCGTTGTTATTGGCATCAATCCAGATGGAGAGCTTGGAGAAGGCATCGTCGTCAGCATCGATCTTGCCATCGCCGTTGCTGTCAAGCGTGGCAAGAGCCGCCACACCGCCGGCATGGTTGCCACCGTTGAAGCTCGGCGTGAAGATCTCCGAACCATTGTCGATCTTGCCATTGCCATCGACGTCATAAGCCAGGATGCCATCGGTGTTGGTCCAGGCAACCTTATCGGCCTTGCCATCGGCATTGATGTCAAAGGCAACGCCATTCTCAAGCGACGACAGGGCAAAGCCGTTGTGGTCGAGGTCGAGGATGATGGGGTCGGATGCTACAGCGACGACGCCACCATCCGTTATCGTATAGTTTTGTCCGGCGAAGTGGAAGCGAACGCTGTCGGCACCCAATGTGTCTTTGTTGTCAAGAGTATAGATAGTTCTCCAATCGCTGTTGTTGTTGCCAGCCGTGCCATCCATATCGACTTGGACAAGTAAGTCCCCGTCACCATTCGATCTCACCCGTACGTAGTTGGCGGCGCCGCCATTTGTGAAGCTGGCGATCAGGCTCTGAAGATTAATCTTATCGCCGTCGGTGAAGCTGTAGTCGGTGATACTGTCCGCGTTGCCATTGCTACGGGCCTCGGCACCCCACACGAAAGTATCGGCCCCGGTTCCGCCGGTTAATGTGTCCTGGCCAGCGCCACCGATAATCACATCGTTTTCGGCCCCGCCACTGATAACATCACCGTCGCCTTCTCCGAAAAGGTAATCCTTGCCACCACCGCCTTGAAGATTATCGTTATCTTCACCACCGAAAATCAAATCCTTGCCGCTGCCGCCTGTGATTGTGTTTTTGCTTCCATATTCTCCCGCAATAAGATTGTCCGCCGCCGATGCACTCAGATTGACATTGCGGCTACCACCACCATTGCTGGGATCCAGCGTGGAGATTCTGTAGTCGCCACTACCAAGCTGGTAGCCGTTGATGGTGCCTCCCGCAAAGTTGATCCACTCCACTGCCTGACCATCATCGTCAAAGTGCTTCATTATCTCGACGGTGGTATTGCCAATCTCAAGAACAAGTTCTCCCTTGGTGTTGCCGGAGTCGTCATCATAGGCATAGAGGTTACCCAGATCGCCAGAACCTGGAGCGACAACGATTCGGTCGATGCCGCTCTCATCCGAAATCTCATCCTCGCCATCGTTCAAGCCAAACACATAGTTGTCGTTTCCGGCCCCGCCCTTAAGTTCGTCATCGCCTGCATTGCCGATCAGGACGTCGTTGCCACCAAGGCCGTTGAGGTCGCTGCCACCGGCATCCCCTATAAGGATATCGTTTCTTGAGTTTTGCCCATCAACATCATCGTCATCATCATCAACACGAATGACGTTAACCTTGCCTGTTGCCGTCGATGTTCCATCGTTTACACCGTAGATAAACGACCCGTCTGGATCATCGTCATCCTTGAAAGTAATGACGCCTGCCCCATCGGCGACGGTCCCGCCAACGGCCGGGCCTGCACTGACGATGCTGAGAGGATTGCCGTCTGCATCCGTATCGTTGAGTAGCAGCACCCAGTCCGGAATATTGATCGAAGTGTTTGAGTCAATATTGGTAGTGACATAGTCAGTGCCCACGACCGGCACGGTGTTGTTCGCAACAACAGCCACCGTTGCGGCGCTGGTTACAAGTTCGCTGAAGTTCTGACCATCGGTATAGGTCGCCCGCACGGAAATCGCACGGCCCACGTCGGAGGCTTTGAGTGTGTAGGCGTTACCGGTGCCAAGAATAACCGCACCGTGAAACCATTGATAGGTGACATTCGTCGCCGGACCATCCGGATCAGCACCAAGGGCCACCTCCAGAACGTCGCCCACCTTGGGCGCACCTGCCGTTTGGGTCGTATTGGTCAGTGTGATCGAGGCTTCCCCGTCATTCACCGGCGTGACCGTCAGAGTGAACGGGAGAACCACCGGTGCTGGCCCGTTTTGGTCTTCATTGCCGTCGTCAACCTTCACGTTGAAGGAAGCCGTAGAACCTTCCGAGCCATCATGGTTGAATTTGATACGTCCGTCCGCCAACTCTGCGCCCGTGAACGATATCGCCGGGGCACCGTTGTTGGTGATCGTACCGTGCAACACATCGGATACGAAGAACGTGACACCGGCGTCAACGTCGTCCCAATCATGGTAACCGAGCTCGTGAGGAGACAGCGTAAAACTGCCGCCTTCATCGACTTCTGCCGTCATGGTGCCGCCCGCAAGTGTCGGCGCGTCGTTGAGGGGAGTGACGTGAAGGATAGCGATCTGCTCTGCGCTATTGGCGATGCCGTCATTGACAACCACTGTAACAGTCCGGTCACCAACAGTCGTGTTGTCGTCGTCGTTCACGTAGCGGATGTTCTTCAGGATGGCTTCATAGGTACTAACCGATGCGGAGCCGGTGATCTTCAGTATCCCCGTCGCGGAATTGTATTCGATAACGTCGAGCCCGGCGCTCGAAGCTACTCCCTCCGCCCATGTGCTCAGCGCTAGGAACTCCTTCGCCCCATTCAAGATGTTGCCGAGCTTCAGCGTCATTGACTGAAGATTTGGCGAGTCGACATCGGAGAGATCGGCGTGCTGGCCAAAATGCATCGGCATCTGCTCGTGCACTTCCATCGCAACACCGTTGCCTGCAGTGGAGATATCAAGATCGATCACTGGAATGTCGTTGGTGCCTGTGACGGTCACCACAACACTTCCCACCACCTTATCGCCGTCACCATCAATGACGGTGTAGGGAATGGTCATCTTGGCAATTTCACCCTTGCCGAGCGCATCAAATGCCGTGCCTGGCGTGATGGCAAATCCGCTGCCGGGCACATAAGTGATCGCTGGGGCCTGAAGGGAAATTCCGGTTGGGCCGGCAATAGATGGGGTACCCACGTCGATATGCCCTGCGTTATCAGCGCCGAACCCGAAATGCGTACCTTCGACAAACGGTACCGTGATGGTGTCGTTTTCCGACATCGATCCGGAGACAACCGGAACTGCGACTGCACCGGCCTCATGAAGGCCGATATTGGCCAGGTAAGTGCCCGTATTGTCAGATGCGTCGCCGGTCTCCTTGAATGTGATCGTCCCGGCAGTCCCTGCTAGGACCGGCAGATTGACGTTGATGACCGTCATTGCATTGGTCACCGCCACCGTCTGGACCAGCGTACCGTTCCAATAGACCTGCAGGCCAGATGAAGCCGGGCTCGGAGATCCGACTTCGAATGAAACCTGATAGGTCTTGCCTGCAACCAGGCCAGTGAGTGTCTGGGAAATGGCGACGTTGCCTGGCGTTGCACCGAGATCAACCATCGGCGCGCTGTTGGACGTGGTCATGCCGTTGTATCCGCTGGCGATCCGCTCCAGCCGGACGTCAGCCTGACCGGTCGCCGTTCCTTCGATCTTCCAGCCGATGTCCTCCGTCGTCCAAGTGCCCCAGGATTCAGCGTGTGACCAATCACCAGTCTTAAAGTCGCCGTTGGCAAGGAGGTTCGAAGTAGACGCTGTTCCAAGGATAACCGGAGCATCGTCGAGGATGTCGATGTTGAACAACTTGTCAACGTAATCGCCGTCGCCGTCATAGACGCGGGCCGACATGCCGAGTGTCAGTGTATCGCTACCGTTCGCATGGTCGATGTTCTGATAGAGCGTCGCCGCGAAGCTGCCGTTGTGCAGAACGGCAACAATGAAGACCGGGTTTGCGGCAGTGTCGCCAACTTTGAAGGCAACCAGTTCCTGGTCCACCCCGTTGGTGGTGCGGATGAGATATTCGAGCGCAACACCATCGGATGTCAGGCCGGGATTGATGATCGGATGACCATTGCCATCGACGCCGATGCTGACATGGCTCTTAAGGTAGTCCGCGCCGAGATCGACGTTGAGACTGCCAAACGTCCTTGAGACGAACGGCAGGCCGGTTTCGGACAATGTGCCGGTCTGCGCAGCGCCGGTCACGACCGGAACGTCATCGATGATGCCGATAGTGAAGCTTCCCGGGAGGGTATCGCCGTCGCCATCAGTCGCAAGGTAGTTGATCGTCAAGTTGAGCTGGTTCTCACTGTTGGTGGCGTCCGGACCATGCAACAGCGTGTTCTTGAGCAAGGTAAAGGTATAGGTGCCGTCCCCGTTGAGAACGACCTTCCACGAACCATCCAGCGCTGAGAGCGTCGATTTTCCAGCATCCCAGCCGGCGCCGGTTGCACTGAGTGCCACCCGTCCACCGTCTGCGCCGAGATCGATGTTCAGCGTTCCCGTTGCAGTGAGGGGGTCCTTGGAAGTATCCGTGCCAAGGCGCAGGTCATCCTCGTCGAGCGTCAGGCCGGTCGTCACCGTGCCGACCAAGACCGGGCTATCATCGGACAGTGCGACGGTGAAGCTCTTGCCGCCGATTGTGTCTCCATCGGAATCGGTGGCGGAGAACCCGAAGCTCAATCCCAGGCTTGCATTGTTCGCAGCTGGGCTGTGGTCGATATTGTCGAGCAGCTTGAAGGTCCAGGTACCCTTGTCGCTTGCGGCTGAACCATCGTCCAAGGTCACCCTGAAGATGACGCGGCCGTTTGCATCGACCACGCCATTGTTGTCGTCGTCGGCAACACCGATCAATTCGGTAGCGGAAATGCGGACCAGCAGGACTGCCGCACCGTTGGACTTCAGCGGACCGTTGGCTGTCGCGACGACCGTGTTGTTTGTCAGGTTCGTGTCAAAGGCAACAGAACGGAGTACCGGATCATTGTCGGCACCCCAATTGATCGCCAGCGAGCCTGTGTCCGACATCGCAGGCATCGTCGAAAGCTCGACATTGTCGATCAGGATCTGGTTGCCGCTCCCTCCCGTCTGCTGGATTTCGATACGGACCTGGTAACCCGCATACG
The DNA here is from genome assembly GCA_900468065.1 of Hyphomicrobiales bacterium. Lineage (GTDB taxonomy): Bacteria > Pseudomonadota > Alphaproteobacteria > Rhizobiales > Rhizobiaceae > Pararhizobium. The sequence goes on from UBTA01000083.1 coordinate 132,679, forward strand.
TGAGAGCCTGGGCCGCTGTAAGAGCCGGCGAATTCAGCTCTACCGATGCCCAGTTTCCGTTTGCAGGTACAGGCAAGGTTTGCGAAGCAAGTTCGAAGCTGTTGCCGCCGTTGGTCAAGACGATACGGACCACGCCACCCGGCCAATCCTGGTCTGTACGGTCTCCAACGTTGAGGCGGACGGTGTAAACCTCGCCTTCACCAGCAATCTCGCCGGTCGTTTGCGACAACGTCGCACCTTCGCGCAACCATACGACATTTCCACCGGTGTGCCCCGTAGCGGCAACGATCGAACCGGAGGGCGCGAAAACACCGCCAGTACCGCCGGAAATCGTCCAGCCAGCCGGGCTGCCATAAGTAAAGTTGCCCTTGTCGAAATCAACGTTGACGCCCGGTGCACCGGCGGCGAGCGACGTTGTTTCGAAGCTGGCATTGGCAAGCGGCACCTGAACCGAATTTTCAGTCAGATCACCTGTCTCTGGGGTGCCGATTGTCGGGCTGTCATCGATGACACCGACCTTGAAGGTGTTCTTGACGATATCGCCATC
>UBTA01000082.1 GCA_900468065.1 Hyphomicrobiales bacterium
TAAGGCCAGATTGAAAACCGAAGACTCTCCTGAAAACTGGAGGGAAGATGGGTCTCAGGTCAAGACTACTCCCAGTGCTATCACAAGGACTTCCGATATTCGCCTTCACATCACAAGAAGGCCGTCACCGTAGGATAGTCCGAGGACTCAGAAACAGCGATAAAAGCGCTCGAAAGCGCGCAGGCTACGCTGTAGCGCGCCCGGGCTAGTGCTCATTTTATTCGGTCGGCACCGTCACGAGCTTAAGAATCTCGAAATTCCGGTTCGCGCGAAGGTCCGACGCGCTAACATCGGTCAGGTCTTCGCTAAGCGGGATCAGGAAAAGTTGATCAGGGATCGCTCCATCTACCCAAGCAACCTCGTGAGAGCCGCGGAATAGGATAGGGCCCCGCCGATCAAGGAACTTCTCCGACTTGAGCATAGCGTACGTGGTTGGGGCCGACAGTTCGATCTTCTTGTAAACTGCTGTGTCCTGCGCACCAAGAATGTCGTTCGACTGAACATGGTATTCGCGCTTGAAACCAGGGGATACGATATCGAGAGAGCCGATCGTCTGGGCGATGCCATAGGCGTTCGAGCCCTCTTGGTGATTGCCCGCTTCGACAATCGGCTGGTCGTTGATCGCGCGAATGATCGTGGATTCACGACCGTAGTAGTTGCGGAAGTGATAGGTGCCCGCAAACGTCAGAAGCATACGGCCGCCAGGACGGAGGATTCGGCGCAGTTCCTTGATCCAGTAGAACTGCAGATCAAGGCTCAGATGCGTGATCACCGAGCCCGCATAGACGAAGTCAAACGAGTTGGGTTCGTACGGCAGTACCGGCTCGATGTCACAAAGAATGAAGCGATCCGGGGAAATGTTTTCCTTACACCAAGTCAAGGCAACGGGGTCGATGTCGCATCCGTGGGCGTCGTAGCCATGAGCGAGGGCATGGCGGATCATACGGCCACAGCCGCAACCCCATTCCAGCACGCGACCTTGCATAGGCGCTCCAGCGTATTCGAACGCCGTTCTGACCTTTTCAAACGACTGGGCGCCGCGAGCCAGAAAACGCTCGTCATCTGCCCAGGCAACCGACAGGCGCATGAGATTGGCGGGCGGCATCGGGAAGAGCTCGGATGTATTACCTGAGTACATTAATATTCCTCGTTGTGGGGCCTAGCGGTGGAATCAGCGGCATCGACCATTATCGCCGCGTCCTCCGCAGTATCGGTTAGGAATCTGAACGTCGGTCTCCGGTTAAGATTACGGCTTAACACAACCTGTCTCGCATCCACAACTGCGTAAACGATCAATCTCTCGCCTTGGGAGGCGATATAGCTCGCCCTGTGTTGGTAGTAGCGTTGGCTCGGTGCGACTAATCGGCTGATTGTCCCCAGCGCAGGCCCAGATATTTTGGCTGCGCTTCAACAATTTTCTGGCGTTCAGCAATCGCGACCTGAGCGATCTTCTCCTTGATCGTATGAGTGAAGGAGAATTGATCTGGGGACGCGGGACCGCGAGTTAGAAAACGCTCCGCCACCTCGCACAGAACAATCGAAGGCTTCTCTTCTTCCAATATCTCGATTGAAGGTGTGGTGGTATGAACATAAACGAGCCGCTGGAAAACTCGCGATAAAACCTTCGTCATGCTGAGGCCGAACGAGTCGCCGAAGACAAGGCACTTCTCTTTCAAGGCGGCACCATCGTTCTCGAATATCCAGATCCTGCCGTGATTGTGGATCTGGTTGTTGAGGACGCAAAAATCACTGTACTTCGCGCCTTTGATCATAACAGTTGGAGAGGACGCATTAGGGTTTACCTTGTTCCCTAGATCCCCGATTAGATCGACACGCGAGAAATCCAGGCAGAGACCTTCTATGTCTATTCCCATAGACAGTAGCTGATGCTTGACGGCTATTAGAGCACCGAAGTCGTTCCAGTGGGTATCTGTTTTTGGATAGGTATAAAATGGGTTGTCGATCTGCAGAAGATCGGCTGGATAGATCACGTCTGGGAAACGCTTAAGGAAATCATCCACCGGACGGTTGAGGCCACGTTCGAATGGATAGAAATTATGATAAATCGACTCCTTGCTAGGCGCGATCATGAATGTGTACTGGAATCGACGCTCTCGAGCTTGGCCGTCCAACCAAGTGAAGTATGCTGCCCAGTCAGACTGGGCCTGCTCCGACAGCCTAACCTCGCCAGTAAACTGGCGGACACTCCCATTCGAGTCGTCTCCAAGAAATAGCCAACCGTCCGCCCCTTCGACAGTAAATGCCACATCGCACTCCTAGCAAAAATTGTGTTTCCAGAGGTACCCCCTAATTGCCTGCATGGCGGCCTTTCGAACTAGACAAAAAACGTCTCCTGAATAGTAGGAGCAATTTCCCGAATAGAGGCCTTCGCTGTATCGCACTCTCGGGAAGCAAACGGCTTCGTTAAAGTGGCGCATATTGCGAATATTAGCCTGCCATCAAAGTACTCATATTTTAACGTACGACCCTCCGTCCAGGAGGGATGGACTAGCACGTCTGTATCTACCCATCAACACAGGTTACCGTCAATGTATCGCGCCTGTGCTTCGCGCCGCGATTATCCGTCATCTGGAAGATGCGTTGGCGATAGAGACCGCGCTTGGATGTGAAAAAGGGCGACTCGACCGCCCTAGCCGCCGCGTATTTGCCGCCTGAAAGCTCGCTCAAGCCCAAGTCCAAGCATCATGCAAGTCAACGAGAAGCCCCAGATATATTCCTTGCTGAGCAGGTTTGATTCGTAGCCTGGATAGTAAGCGGAACGCATCCACTCCACGCACTGTACTACCGGGCTATAGCTGAGCGGGACACGAATCTGCTCGGGCAGATTCGATAGTACAAACATCGTTCCCGAGGATGCATATACCACTATCATGAACAGGCCATATACGGTCGAGAATATCGGAAACATCGCTGTGATCGTCCCCGCTAGAGTGCCGGCGCTAACAGCCAGAAATAGCACCGAAATGTAGGCTTCAACGGCTGACACCAGATCGAAGGGCGACGGGTCGTCGCCGGTCGCCAGCAAGAAGGAGACAATGAATACCAGCGTGAGGAATGCGGCGGAGACCTCAAGCAAGGCGCGACCGTGCAAGATGTCCATCGGATTCACGACTGGAAATGCCATCATCGGTGTATTGAGCACAACCGACAGAGCCATGAACCGAGAAACGTACATAAACGCGAGGGTTGGTACCAAGCCTGTTCCAAAAAAGACATTGAGGCTCTCGCCGTAAGGAACGCTGCGGCCCATGACGTTCGAAATAGCCAGCAGGACCAGCATATGAATGAGCGGCCAGAGGGGAACGACCAGAAATCCTAGTCCGTGGTTGAAGAAGCGCGTCCGCATATCGCGGAGAATGACGGCCATCATCACGTTCTTTTTCTGCACGAACGCGTTCTTGATTGAGCCTCTTGGGCTTCTTTTCGACATCTGATCGCATAACCTTTTTGGTCTCGGCCGCCAGCGCCTTACCACGAACTTGTTATTAACAACAAGATGAACTCATCGGCGCAGCCCCAGCTGGCCCTTTCAAGCAGCCTATGGATTGAGTTCGCGGAGCAAAATTAGTGACTGGGTCCCGATCGAGGCCTGAGAAAAATAGAAAACACCTTGTCTTGACAGTTGAGTTGGCACCCTGCCCGGTTTCCTCCGTCTAGAACCAAGGTTATTTGGGCTTTGTTTGTCGCAAGAGGATTATCATCCAATTCTATCTGTCAACTTCCTGCTCGCTCAATTGATGGCGTAATCGAAGCTTTTCGATCAAACCCAGGATCAGGGTTCACTGTTTGAATCCGATGCTTCGTTCTTTGGAGCCCTACGGTAGTGGATGATCAAATCAGAAAGGCTCTTTTCGTCGGGACATGCGCTCAATTCCGAAGCCAATTTCCTTATTTCTTCGATGGGTAAATCCCACCATCTCAGTATAAGTAACTTCTCGATTATGGATGAGTCGAATCGATAGCGAATCAAAACTGCTGGGTTTCCGCCCACTATCGAATAAGGAGCGACATTCTTGACAACGTGAGAGTTGGCCGCGACGACCGCACCGTCTCCGATCGCCACGCCAGACATTATGGTCGTTCCGTCACCGATCCAGACATCATTTCCCACAATGACGTCACCGCGGGATGTCGGTAGGCCTTCTACTTTCTCGCTTCCTAGCTGATCAGTGAATACGTGTCCAAAAGGGAACGTAGATACCCAATCTGTCCGATGATTTCCCCCAAGGAAAATCGTCACATCTTTTGCGATTGAACAAAAGCGACCGATAGAGAGCGTCGCGCCTTCACCCCACTGCATTATCTTGAAGTTGTGCATTCCATACGAAAAGCAACCGACAAATAAACGGCTCTTTCCAAGGGCTTCAGAATAGTCGCGTGTAGAATTTCGCCCGTCGAACACTCCCACCTCAGCGTTCCGTCGAGGATCGCAGCGATGTCGCGTACCACATCTCTTTTGAACTCAACAAGAGACGCGCAATCTTCGACGAGCCGCAACTCGTTATAGATTGGATTGGTTCGTCCCTTCCAGCCCACGGATCGCAACTCGAGTCTGTAACGTTCTTCCGGCCCCTATCCCCGACCTGAACTTTCTGGGAAATATTCGCGACTATTGTGCCAAATCTAGCTCCCTCGATGCCGCGACTAGTCATAAAAGTACCTTACGGGTGAAAATGGTGCTTCAAACCGCTTAGCACGCCCCCTCCCTAATTCGCAACCAAGGTCAGATTGATTCGGCTATTAACCTCGGGGCCATTGTAGCGAATCTGACAATGTTCTTCGCATATTCGAGGCGCGCACCTTTTTGTGGCGGCCCCACGCGAGCACGGATCGGTCCTAGGGACGCTCTCGTACTCGGCATCAGCAACCAAAGGCCGAGTCGATTGAAGGACAATACTCGTTAGAATAGAGGTGGTGAAGGCGATTTCATCCTTTGAACTTCAGAGACGGCCGGGGTGTTGTTTGGCGTCGGACATATTGCCAATCAAGCGATTCGTCTGCATGATCTTGAGATGCAGCACGTCTTGAGAAAAATATTAAATATACTTATGTTCGGATCGACTGCGTCGGAGGAGTTACCGTCTTTAAGTGAAGAGCAGAAATTTCAGCTAAATGAGTTTCAGCTGGGCCTTATGTCGGAAGCCGATTGGCGAGATCTGCTTGATCGCGATCCCAATTTGTCGGCGCATTTCAGGTTTAATGATCCACGCTCAAGCACGTGAGGCCGTTGTAAGCTTGGATCAAACGATTTCTTCTCACCAACGACCGAGCGTCGGATCGGGCGCTATCTAGGGCTTATGACCTGTTGCCTTTACCAGTGCGTAGGACGGGAATTCTCGGTTCCAGCTGTCCAGCATTCCATAAGGCACGATGTTTTCGGGCGGGATGATCAGGCATTGCTCGCTATATTCTGCTGCATCGACAATTAGCCCCGCATCCTCGAAGATTAGGCGGAGGGCCTCTTTGCTGAACCGGAAGAAATCGTTGGGGTGCCCGTGGATCGGATAGCATTGATGCGTCACTATGAAGAAAGAACCGCCGGACGCCAAAATCCGCGCGACTTCCTTGGCTGCGATCCACGGCCGTTCCAGGTGCTCGAACACGGCGTCCGCAATGAAGCACTCAAATCGGCCCGTCCATTCTGCCCGAAGGTTGTGAATGTCGCCGATCATATCGACGTCAACGCCATCCCGTATATCGAGACGAACGTAGTTATCATGCGCGACCCACGGGAAGACATCCCTCTTGTGCGTTTCTCGATCCGGCGCTGTTCGGCGCGTTCCAACCTCAAGCACCGATTTTGGACGTTGTTTAAGAATGCCTTCTCTAAAGACCTGGCCGACATTTACGTCCGGAGTGTAGGCGTCAGGCACGAGCATGGGCCTCTCCACTTTAGCGAGAGAAGGCTGGGGGCGGCGTAGTATATTGAATGGCATTGGATGCTCCATTTGCGCAAAAAACTATAGTCACCACTCTGAGCATGGGGCAACAGGGGTTTCGCGTTCGTTCTAATTCACGGCGAACCATCAAAAAAGCGAGCCGCTGCGGTCTTCACCGTTGAACTCACCGCGGGCACCAAACACCACTGACAAATAAAGTACAACACCCGGCCGCCTGCGAGCGTGGGCGTCTAACTAGTTTTTTGGTAGAGGCCCGGCGGTGATTTGAGGAAGGGTGATCTCTTCAGATGTCCATCTGGAGGATCATGTTGGTCGTGATATTCCGCTGCGGATGATCCGACAGATTGTGAACGACGCGTTCATTTTGCTTGAACGGGTGTTTGCGGCGCTCTATTCGCCGATGGGAGGGCCAACGATCGCGCCTGAGAAGCTTTTGCGCGCCATGCTTTTGCAAGCCTTCTATTCGATCCGCCTGAGCGGCTTTTTAATGGAGCGGCTGGAATACGACCTTCTGTTCTGCTGGTTTGTGGGCTTTGGCATTGACGATCCAGCTTGAGACCACTTGGCGTTTTCGAAAAAACGCGACCGGCTGCTGGAAGGCCACATCGCCGCGAAGTTCCTGGGTGCGATCCTTTCGCGGCCCAACGGACCACTTTCTGTCGATGGCACGCTGACCGAAGCCTGGGCGTCGATGAAGAGCTTCACGCCGAAGGACGGCTCGGGCGAACCTCCATCGGGATGGCGGCGGTCGGAATGTGGAAGCAGGCTTCATGGCGAAAGGCGTTCCAACGATACGCATGCTTCAACGACCGACCCGGATGCAAGGCTTCATAAGAAAGGCAAAAACAAGGAAGCCAAGCTCTGCTTCATTGACCGTGGGCTAATGGAGAACAGCCATGGCCTACTCGTCGATACATGCGTGACGGAGGCCAGAAGATATGCCGAACGGGTCGTGGTGCTTACCATGATCGGCCCCTTCGCAGAGCGGCCACAAGCGATCTCGCCGGGTGCCGAGAAGGCTATGACACAAAAGACGTCGTCAAAGATTTGCGGTCGATGAAGGTGCCCCCCGTTGGCGCGAACATCAACGACCGCCGTTCGGCCAATGCTGGACGCACGACGCGCCATTGTGGCTGTAAGGTCAGCTTGCGTATCGGCAAGCGCATCGAGGAGGCATTCGGCTGGAGCAAGACTGTCGTAGGGCGGGACAAGAGGAAGTTCCGTGGCCGCGCCGCGTCGAATGGGCTTCACGTTCGCGGCCCCGCCTACGATTTAGCGCGGTGCCGAAACTGATGGCGGTGTTGCAACGAGCGCGGCGTCAAACTGCCGCCTGATTGGTCGCTAACGGATCGTCGGCCGATCTAGGATCTGGATTATCTCGACCTGGTCGAGCCGGCCACAATCACCATCGGGTCAACGGTCATGGCGAGATCGCCTTCGGCGCGATGCAAGCGCCTTTCAATCTGGGATATAACCAGTCCATGGTCTTTTCCAGATGGTCTAGATTTGACGAAATGGAAGAGGTTTCGGGCGAACGTCATGCCGAAATGCTCGGCGCGAACCACATTACGTTCGCATACCACAACGGCGATGAGGCCATCCTGAAGGCAAAACCGGACACACAGCCTGCCAGGAAGTGTGGACATGCTTTTTGACACAATGGCGGGCGGATCAACGCTTGGATGCGGGTGAGATTCAAAACCTGAAAGACTGGGTTGAGAAAGCACCAGGGCGTCGGGTCACCGCATTTAAGCAATTGAAGCGCACGAAGATCCTCGGCGTTGGCATCAGCGAACCAATCGCGCTCGCTGGCCTGACGATAGCCTTATAACTCAGACGAGACAGCAGCTATTTTTTCCTTTGTCGATGCCCAATATCCAATGATCATGGCCAGCTTCTCGTCATTCAATTAACAGACAGCGTAATCATGTCCTCCGAGGGACCGGCCATGCCATAACCAACATTCAGACCAAGGTTAAGCGCGGAATTGGGTCTCGATGGAACAAAAGGCTGCTTAGGAGATTGTGACCGCTCTATCCCCAGCACCGGAGATCTTTCATGGCCAAGAAGTCAATACGGACATCGCCTGCCAACGTCGCGACCATTCACGACCAGAAACTGCATCGAGGTGAAGGGGGCGAACTTCACCAATTTGCCGAAGACGGCGCGTCAGTCATGACGACTGCCCAGGGCGGACCTGTCGCTGATGATCAGAATTCCCTGCGCGTGGGCGCTCGAGGCCCTCTGGTGGTGGATGACTTTCACTTCCGTGAAAAAATCTTTCATTTTGACCATGAGCGTATTCCGGAGCGTGTGGTCCATGCACGGGGTTATGCGGCGCACGGGTTCTTTGAAACCTACGAATCCATGGCCGCTTACACGCGCGCCGATCTTTTCCAACGCTCCGGCGAACGCACTCCCGTCTTCGTGCGGTTTTCAACCGTTGCCGGCAGCAAGGGGTCGGCCGACCTTGCGCGCGATGTCCGTGGTTTTGCGGTGAAGATGTACACCAAGGAAGGCAACTGGGATCTGGTCGGCAACAATATCCCGGTCTTTTTCATTCAAGATGCTATCAAATTTCCTGATCTCATCCACGCCGCCAAGCCTGAACCCGACCGGGCGTTTCCCCAAGCCCAGACGGCCCACGATACTTTCTGGGACTTCATCAGTCTGACGCCCGAGAGTATGAACATGGTCATGTGGATCATGTCGGATCGCACCATTCCGCGGTCGTTCCGGTTTATGGAGGGCTTCGGCGTCCATACGTTCAGGTTTATCAACGCGAAGGATGAGTCAACCTTTGTTAAGTTCCACTGGAAGCCCAAGCTCGGGCTGCAGTCGGTCGCGTGGAATGAGGCCGTCAAGATCAACGGCGCCGACCCGGATTTTCACCGCCGTGATCTCTGGCAGTCGATTCAGTCTGGTAATTTTCCGGAATGGGAGTTGCAGGTTCAACTTTTTGACCAGGAATTCGCCGACAGCTTCGATTTTGACGTACTCGACCCAACCAAGATCATTCCGGAGGAAATTCTGCCGCCGCAGCCGATCGGCCGTCTGGTCCTTGACCGGATGCCTGACAATTTCTTTGCCGAGACCGAGCAAGTTGCCTTCATGACGCAGAACGTGCCACCTGGTATCGACTTCAGCAATGATCCGCTATTGCAGGGCCGGAACTTCTCCTATCTCGATACCCAGTTAAAGCGCCTGGGTGGTCCCAACTTCACCCACCTGCCGATCAACGCCCCGAAGTGTCCGTTTGCGAACTTCCAACAGGATGGCCACATGGCGATGCGCAATCCGACCGGCCGCGCCAATTACCAGCCGAATTCGCTTGGCGAGGGCCCAAGGGAAACGCCTGTTCAGGGATACCGCCATTTCCCGTCTGAAGAACAAGGTCCCAAAGTCCGCCTGAGGCCCGAGAGCTTTGCCGACCACTACAGCCAGGCCCGGCAGTTTTTCATCAGTCAATCACCGCCTGAGCAACGGCATATCGCTGCCGCTCTCATTTTCGAATTATCGAAAGTGGAGACGCCGGTTATCCGTGAACGGATGGTCTCTCACCTAATGAATATCGACGAAGCGCTTGCAAGCAAGGTTGCCCATGCGCTCGCGTTCAAATCGATGCCGAAGCCTGCGGATGCTGCTATGCCAACACGCCAGGATCTGCCACCGTCACCGGCGCTTAGCATCGCCGAGCGTGGCCCGAAGCGGTTCGAGGGACGAAAGCTTGGTATTCTCGTGACCGATGGTGCAGACGTTCAAATCTTCAAGGCGTTGCTCGACAGTGTGAAGAAGGAGAAGGCCGCCTTTGAAGTCATCGCGCCTAAGATTGGCGGCGTGACGATGTCGGATGGAAGCTGGGTGGAAGCTCATCAGATGATCGATGGTGGCCCGTCGGTCCTTTACGACGCAGTCACTCTCGTCGTTTCCGCCGATGGCGTTGACGACCTCCTCAACGAAGCCACGGCACGGGACTTCGTCGCAGACGCATTCACGCACTGCAAATACATCGGTTACGTGGCTGAAGCGGTACCACTTTTGGCGAAGGTTGGAATTGCAGACGACCTTGACGAGGGCGTGGTCGAGCTGAAGGACAAAGCGAGTGTAGCGACGTTCTTTCAAGAAGTCGGCAAACTCCGCGTCTGGGCCCGGGAACCCTCCGTCAAGCTCAACTGACGACGAAACTGGGTGGGGCATCGCAGTCCCGCCCAGACTCCATGCGGGCATCCATGCGGTCATAGAGCTCACTTCAATCGGGGCTCGCAACTAAAGCGCCTTTTCATCGCCGTTTCCGATTGCCGCATTTCGCACTTACCAACCGATGGCATTTTTGCCAGCGGGCCTTACAGCATCTTGCGCTCACATCGATTGCTACCACGATCGTCAATCAAAAGCCGAAGGCTGAATGCGGGACATGCCCGGATCCCCGGCCACCACCTCGGATCCGGCAAAACGGGTGCGCCCAACAGCGACCGCTTCTGACTTTCCCTCCACATAACGTTAGGCCTTCTATCTGGTCAAAGGAGCACTTCGATGAGAACCCACTCGACCCGCGGGCGCACCCACCCTAGGATAGTTTTGACTTGGTCTGAAGCAGGTCTCGGAGAAACGATGCACGAATAACGACCGGAATTCTGTCCGAGCGGCTGAATGTCCATCGGCTTGAAAGAGTGTGACCCTGTTGCTGCAGACAAATCAGGAAACGCCCGTATCACTGCTGCGGGGCGTGACTTGAATTTCCTGGAAGTAAGTTCTGCCCGCCAAAAAATGTGACCACGAGCAGGTCGTTTTTTAAATGAGTTATGGCCGGATCCTAAACCAATATGTGAAGAATTTCGCTTCCAACCGCAGTGCATCTCGCAGTTTGACGGAGGGCCCTCCCCCCGGACCTTGTGCAGCAGCCGTACACCGTTCTTTAGCGCCGCGTGGCACCAAACACCGACCAATCCATTTTCGACGTTAAAAATTCTAGACCTAACGTTCCAAGCCAACTGTTCCCCATCGGATCGAGTGCCGGCGACCATGCGGCAATCGAAGCCTGGTGGGGTGCGATCGCAAGGATGCCTCCGCCTACGCCTGACTTCGCCGGAAGACCGACCCGATAGGCAAAGTCACCCGATCCGTCATACTGTCCGCACAACATCATGACAGACAATATCCGTCTTGCCCTGCGTGCAGCCTTGAGCTTAACACCGTCTTCATCCGTCGGGTCGTCAAGGATCAGAAAACGGCCTGCCTTGGCAAGACCACGGCAATCCAGCGTGATGGCGCACTGATGAATATAGGCGTCCATAACCTTTTCGACGGAATTCTTCAGATTGCCATGATGTCTCGACATGAACATTAGCGATCGATTGAGGTCTCCGCCGGTCCGGTCGCTATCCATCACGTCCTGGTCAAGCTTCATCGTTTCGTCATCAAGCATGCGTTCAACCAACCGAAGGACGTGTCTGTTTGGCCCTTCGCGTCCGCTAAGGCCGATAAGGATGTCGCAGATGACGAGTGCGCCCGCATTGATGAAGGGATTGCGTGGGATGCCTTTTGCGCGCTCCAGATCGATGATCGAATTGAAGGGATCGCCGGATGGATCCCGCCCAACACGTTCCCAAACTTTCTCGCCAATGGCCTCAAGCGCTACCTCGAGAGCGAACACTTTCGAGATCGATTGAATTGGGAAACCGGCGCGGGAGTTGCCCGCGGCGGCCATCTGACCGTCGCGCATGAACACGGCGATGCCGAATTGTTCGAAGTCTTTTTTGAGTGGCGTTGGTTTTCCGGCCGCCTTGGCTTTTTCGATCGCGTCCTCCAGAACCTCGGGCGCGGCCTTTCGAACTCGCGTCACGACCTCCTCAAGGATGGCTTTCAGCGCCTTAGCATCCTTTTCTGTTCGCACCATCGCTACGCGCCCTTCGTTTGAGGTTTGTCCGGCTCAGCGGCGGGCCAGTCGTTTGGCGGTTCACCAATTGCGTCGGTGTCGGCATCATCTACCGGATCGGCATCGCGGGCACAGGCTTCGCGTAATTCGGCGGCTTGCGCAATAATGGCGTCAAACATATCGACGGGCCTCGCTCCGTTTACGACGGACGCGTCGCCAAAGTCCTCCAGTTTTTCCCGAAGATCTTCGCTTAAATTCCAGACCATATTTGGCTCCACAGTTTCAGACGATATTCCCTCTTCAGCGAGTTCGATCCTGACAGGTGCATGGTCGCTCGTGTGCTCCCACCCCCGAACATGCTTGTCGACGCCACCATCTTCAGTCTTTCGGCCACAGTTGGACTGAGAAGAAAATGATCCACCCGAAGACCAGCGTCGCGTCCATAGTCCAAACGTAGTCCCAAAACGTGTAGATGTGCTCTTCAGGATTGAGGTGGCGCAAGGCATCTCTCCAACCCTGTTCACGAGTTTGCGATACGCATCACGCACCTAAATCTGAAACAGCTCATCGTCGATCCATCGTTCAGGTCTGTAGACGTCCAACTCTACCGGTATCACATTGCACTCACCGGCAAGGATGACCGGGACGTTCAGCGCAAGCAGTTCATCGGCCTGGGTGCTCAGCCGCTCAAGCCAGCCAAGCTCATAGTCAAACTTCGGGCCGGGGGCGGGATTGCCGTTCGGTAAATAGAGGCAACCAATCACTATCCCGTCGATTGCAACCTCGACGTATCGGCTATGGGTATCGTCCGGATCACCGAGAAGACCTCCGTGGGTGAGAAGTGGCTCTTTACCCTTGCACAGGATGGCGACCCCGTTCCATGATTTTTGCCCTTGCAAGATTGCGCCGTATCCCGCTCTTTCGAGGTCTTTCGCAGGGAACTTCGTATCGGGTGATTTTCAGTTCCTGCAGGCACAGGACATCGGGCAATGCTTCGTTAAGCCAGCCCAGAAGTACGTCGAGGCGGCCGTTGACGCCGTTCACCTTGTAGGTGGCGCTCTTCAAGATATGCCTGGGTTTACGAGGAAAAATTCTCCTCGGAAAACACATATCGGGCCACAATGTTCCGATCGGGGTTGTGGGGGAAGGCAATTCTCTAAATGCCCGGCGAAGTGCGCAAAGAGGTCCAATCCGCCGCGGCCCCGAATGTATCGGCGACATCCGCGCGTCTCTGGCCCGCATGAGGACATGCGTTCCTGTCGTCGTGCCACGGATGGATTGTTGTTCCAGTTCCACAGTCCCCTGAGATCCGATGGACGCGACCCACATAGATTCTCAGGCCTTTGTATTTTCCAGAGGCGCTTCCCGTCCAAAACTTCCAAAGTCTCTTTTCGAATAATCCGTGGTGAGACCAGCTGGAAACGGCCCTGTGGTCAGCAGCGTAAAATCAAATGAACCACGCATATCTGCGTGAAGCACATACTGTCGGTGTATCCTCAGAAAATCACGTTTGATTCTCCGGTAGCGTTCCGGGTGCAGGAGATGCTTCACCCTGATCGACACCAGCTCGGCTTGCGGCGCATCGTGGTGTCCACACAGCGAAACCACCGCGCACCTGTAGAAATGTATGACGTCCGTGAGACATTGCACCTCCAAAAACGAAACCTCGGAAGCGTGGGCTATTGCGCCGACGCGTTGGCGAAGTTTGCCAGCCGTTTTGAGCAATGCGCATTGCAGGATCGCCCCACCGAGAGTCACAAACACCACGCGTTTACCCGCGACAGCATCAGGCTTGCGCTCTAGCACCATACCAAACACGTGCGCTGCGAGCGTCGACCCCATGCTGTGCGAACTAATGACGTATTCGTCCGCTGGTTCGTTCAGCGCTTCGATCATCGTGTCGCAATGTCTCTCTAGCCAACAGCTTAGATCCGGGTCGTTCATTCGTGCGGCAGAGACCGCCAGTTCCCAATCGGCAAACAGGTGGAGCGTGAGAAACCTCTCAGACAGGGGGAAAAAGACGCCGCGACCGGATACCCATGCGAGTGGCAGGCTCCAAAAATAGTGCCATGGACCGAACCCCAGCAAAGAAGGCAAAGCCGCAACCGCCAGACTTGCGCCGAGAACGAGCGTCATCAGAACGAAGGGAAACAGGAAGAACAGACCAAACCGCCAAGCATGTCGGAAGTAGGCTGTCAGAGCCCCTTGACCGACAGCGTAGCCAAAGCTTGCAAAGCCCGCCAGGATCCTCCGGAATATCGATTTACGGCCGAATTTTTCGACAAGAGCATTGTGGTCGCACATGTAGATGACGCTTGTGGTTCGCCAGTTCCGCGTCTCGTGAACGACGGTAAAATGCGGCGCGCCCTGTTCCTCATGGAGAGGGTCGATGTCCGTCGAAAATCCCCAGATTTCCGCCGAGCGTTCAGCTGACCGTTTGAAACGTCTGTGGTGAGCCTGGGCGTCCATACGTTCAAAGCCGGGAAAGTGGACAACCACACGTCGCCTTACGAGGTCAATCATATACGCCTGCGTGTCGAAACATTTGGAGGGGTGTTAATCAGCCTGTTCAAAGCTGGGCACCAAGTGAAGCACCGATCGGTGGCGCAGGTTATTTGCAGTCGTTGAATGTAGGAGTGCTTTGCCGCCCATTTTCGGCCCGTCCGCGCTGCCCGTTTGGAACACTCCGGAACGGGGGCTGGCTCCCTGCTAGGTTGACGGCTGTGCGTTACTTCTCTCTTCCCCGGCCCTGAGCTGGTTCCCGCGCAATGTTCGTTGGCGCCGTTGAAGAGACCGCGAAATGCTCTTGTTCCAGCGTTTGCAGGTACTTGTTTGAATCCCGGTCATCCTGAAAGCCTCTCGCGAAACACGTCGGCACTTGTGCCCTATCGCCGACAACCAAATAGGATTCTTAGAAGACAAAGCAGTTGCAAAAATATCCGGCGCGATTGTGGCGTCGCTGACAATCGTGCTTGGACAACTGACAGCAGGAATTTGCTGACATAATATTGGAAAACGGCGGCTGCGCACTGACCGTTGGAGGACACGTCGAGTTTTCACGATGCCCAAGACTTCCGCACGGAACTCAATGGTTCCTCTCGCGTTGAACCAAACCGGCTGCGAAGGCCCCTTCAGCGCCGGTAGCGTCCGTCGCCGGTTATCCGGCTTCGGATAGCGGGCCAGTGGCCGCCCCCGGCTACTGGCCTTTAAGAGCGAAGAATCTTGCATATTCATAGGAACTAAAATACTCCCGTCGCGTTTTTTCCTCACCTCGGATCCGTCGTTCGGAGGAAAAACAAATGCTCGTAATAAAACCCGAAAATTGCAGTGACGTAACCTGGAATGAGCCGGTCCTTGTCCAACTCCGTTTCGGCTTTCCAGAGAAGATTGAGACACCATTGCAAGCGCTCAATTGCCTTGCGCAGCGATGGCCCAAAGTTGGTGGCGAGCATTATGAGAAAGCTCGCCATCTTTGTATGGCGGCACTGGGAGGAAGGGTGCCCTGTGACACGGTTCGAGCCGCATTCGTTGCGGCAGCAGAAGAAGCCGAAGTTCTAGCTCACGAAACCCGGATATTGAAACCGCCATCAGGTTTTGGCAATATTGAACCCGGATAGAGCACAGCCCACTGGCCGCAGTACGTCTTCCAAGGCTCTGCGGCCTTTTTTTGGGGGGAATGATACCAGCAACAGAAAAAGCCGCCGCCCGGGAAGGTGACGGCTCGCAACTGCTCCATGGGGCGCCCAACTCCGTCACAATCGCCTCTGCGGCCGGTGACACCGCGATGTAAAACGCCGCCTTGAGGATTGATCGACGCGAAACGTACCTGGCATTGCCGGAGCCGGGTAGACGGAAAGACCAATAGGACGGGGTATAGTCCACCCGGCAGGCGGCGTAGCGTCCGGATGGCTCTGATCCGTTTCCGGCGTCATCGGACGTTGGGCGGCGCACAGAGTTGTCATCCCGCCGAGCGGATTTGACCACGGATGCGCTCAAAAGGATAGCGGACACTTCCAGATTATGGCGACGGCCCTTGGGAAACTGAAAGCTGCAATGGATACCGGAGTTCGGTCCTGTGCTGTGCTGTGCTGTCGAGGGTATTATTCTACCGATTCAATCACAACGTGAATTCACCTGGGACCGCGACATCGTCGACGATCAGAAGCCGGGTCGGAGGACTTGCCTGTCAACCCAAATGCGTTTGCCGGTAAGGCAGGAGGGAACCGGATGCATCCGTGAGCGTTCACTCTCGCGGACTGTCCCGCCAATATCCTTCACGGCAGATGGGTGATTAATTATCATGATATTCAATCGATATCAGATGGCGGCAATGTCGGCACTTTTGTTCGCCTGCCCAGTCTTGGCTCAGACGCCGGAGGATCCGGCCGTGACCGCGTGTAAATCGACGGGGCTTGTCGCCCTCCAGGGACAGTCATCAGAAATCACTGGGCTTGTTTTCGACCCCGAAAGCCTTGCGATCAGTGCGACCGACACCAAGGTCGAGGATGTCGCCGTCAAAACAGTCATTCTGGGTGAAGCGTATATCGAGCGAAAGGGTGTCGCAGGAAAGGCTGACCGCTTTGTTTGCCTTGTGGGCGAAAAAGGAAAAGTCTTGTTGACGTTCTTCACGGCCAAATAGCACCTCGTGAATTCGAGGCTTCGCCGAGGGACAACGTGTCAGGTACCGCTCGGCTGATGCCATCTGCCCCTAACACCAGAGGACACACCATGAAAATCTCCCTTATCGGTGCCGTCGGACTAACGCTCATGCTGTTCTTGAAGCCGGCTTCAGCGGACGAGGCGGGATTTTTAAAATCAATTGGGGGGAAATGGTCGGGCAGCGGTTCCGTGACAACAAAAATCGGATCACGCCCCCTCAATGTCACGTGCAGCTTTGATAGCAAAGCCCGCGGCCCGTCGCTGGTGATGTCGGGTCAGTGCCGCGGGCTCATTATTGTCAGGCGCGCCGTTTCGGCCGACATCAGGGCCAACGGCACAAAATATAGCGGAACCTATATCGGCCCGTCAGGCCGCCCGTCCCGTCTCTCTGGCTCGCGAGCCGGCAATTCAATCAACTTCAGTGTCAAGTGGAGCCGGGAGATCAATGGCGACCGAACGGCTCAAATGACGCTCGAAAAGATCGGTGTCAAAGGATTGAGATTGAAAACGATCGACAAAGACCCGAAGAGTGGCCGCCTGATCGTCACTAGTGATATCCGTTTGACGCGGTAGCTGAATACATAAATTCAGCCCCATTGGCCGACGCGCAATGTCAGCTATCGAATGTGGTTGGATGTTGCTTTTGCTTTGGGACATCACCGGGCTCACTTCTTCCGGGAATTTTTTCATCTGGATTATCTGACGGTTTAAAATTGGTCATCAGACGCAGTGTGAGAAACGTCATGATCGATAGCACAAGTGCGATATCGTAGGCTCCCAGTCCCACAGCGGTCCCAACCGCCCCCGTGGCCCAGAGACTGGCAGCTGTGGCAGTTCCTCTGACGCTTTTACTGACCACCAGGATCGCGCCACCGCCGATGAAGCCCATTCCCGTGATCAACCCTTCGACGATACGCGCAGTGGCTTCGGGATTTCCTGCTGTCAGGTTTTCTGTCGCCTGAATAAAACCGCAGCTTGCTATCGCGACAAGCGGGAAGGTTCGCAAACCGGCGCTCCTTTCGCTCTTTTCGCGATCCCACCCGATCGGCAGGGCGAGTAGATAGGCGACGACAAGTGCGCCCAGATGCGGCAGCACGTTAAAAGACTGGCCGATTGCGGTAATTTGGTCGATCATGGGCTGTTCTACCGATTTTAATGTGTGGGAGTCTTGCGCCGGAATCTGCTCCTCACGCAACATACCAGCAAGGCCTCACCCCGGGTGGGTGAGGATGCGCACAACGGCGGAAGCTGGTGGGCCCGAAAGCCCACCAACGCCATCTATTTCTTCATCTTCGAATAGTCGAGCTTGGGCGCGTTCGACAGATCGTCCTTTGTCGTGTCCACATACGCCCGCCAGGTGCCATCGACTTCGGCAAGGGCAACCGACGCCGGATCCAGAACGACATAGCTTTCACCGAGGCTAAGGAAGCCGCCCACACTTGCGACAATACCGATGACCGACTTTCCATCCCCGATCACGACATCCGAAATCTCGCCGATTTCCTCGTTCTGCTTGTTGTAAATATCGATGCCCATCAGCTTGGAAGTCATCAAATCCGTGTCCTGAATATTTACGTACTTGAGCGGAATGGTCGCAGCAGTGCCCATCGTGATGCCAGGGCCGGTGAGTGCGGCGTCAGCTCCAGTTGCTGCAGCAGTCTGCCCAAAGGCGGCGCTTGACAGAAGAGAAAAAATGAAAGTTGCAACGACTGGGCGAAGATTCATACGATAGCTCCTGAAAGTGAATAGGGCCGGCAGGAGATTTGCCAACCGGCCGGCGGCGGTAAACACGCAGCAAGACAATTGGTTCCGGGTCGTCGCTTACAAAACACGTCAGCGTTATGTTGCCTCTGCCGTGGGCTTGCTTTTCGCCCGATGGAGATACGTTGGGGTCTTAGAATCTCGCGGTTGAATTTGTTTCCCCAATGTAAAGTAAGAATGTGCCGAAGCTAATAGCGTGCGTCGTTTGATACCGACCCCGGCATGCTACCCCCGGCCATTGGCTGTCAAAACACTGCACGCCAGAAGCATTGATTTCGCCCTAACTCAAGCTTACCGCACGGAACAAATTAGTATCCCGTGATGTTCTCCGCGAAATGGAGGAGCCACGATGATCAACACGCCGAAATATCCAGTCCTTCATGAGGACCGCCATATCGTCTGCCAGGAAGAGGTCGAAGGGCCGGTACAGGTCATTATTGACCAGGCAAACATGCGCGGCTGGACCACTCTTGAAACGATCATGGCCATGGAAGAGGTGTTGAAGAACCTCCGCGTCGCCTATGATGAGGATCCCGACCCCGCAGAAGAGGCGCCGGCAGACAGCGGCGATGCCAACGACTTTGGCGCGTTTCCTTCGGCTGACCGGCTTGTCAAAGCCTATGTGGATGAGAGGGAAAAACCATGACCTTTTACGCGTGGACAATTTCGAAGCAAGGCCGGCAGGATATCAAAAAGGTCAGCGATTTGGACGAGCTTCGCGACTATCTGCGCGTGCTGGATCTTCCCGGCGTAGCGCCGCCGGAGTTCATCTCGCTGGATGCCAAGGTGCATGATCACGGCACCTATATCCATAACGAGGGCAGTATGGACGAATGGTCGCTGACGTGGACCAAGGTCGATGGTGAGACTGAGGTCATCGATTGAGCCAAGCTTGGCATCAAGACCCTTACTTCTTCTGACCGACTTGAAATCCGAGCTCGCCCACGGCATTTGACCACGCTTGTACAGGGACTTGCTGTGTGACGCTTAGAGAGGTCGGTACCCCGGCCTTTTTGACCATCGGGCAACCAGCTCGATCTATTGACAAGGGCGGGACGCTGTCAGTTGCACACCAGTGTACGAGCAAGCGAGGACCCTCTGTGCCAACCTACCAAGGCACTCAAGCCGAGATCATGCAGGCGTTGGCTAACCACATTGGCAAGCTGAACGAGCGCGTGACCGCTCTTGAAGACAGGGCGAAAGCACACATGGGGGTGCTATCGATGATCGGGGGCACCTTTAAGGTGACCAATCCCGAGCTTCTCGACGCTTTTGTCGGGACAGTGTCCAGGCTCCAAGATGTCCACGCAAATCCCGAAAACTACGCCGCGGGCTTGGCACTGGACGAAGACAAGAAGGCAGGGCTGCCTGAACGGTTAAAACGTATGGTCGAGGAATTCGACGCGATTCTGTCCGTCGTATCAGATCCGCAGCCAGTTTCCCTCACGACGGTCAAAGCAGGCAGCATTGAACTCATTGCCGAACGTGCGCGCAGCAAACGAGGTGGACAGCCCTGATAAGACAGCTGCCGACGCTGTGATTGCTTTTGAAGATAGTCGCGGCCGCAATTGATCGTCGGTCGGATGATAGAAGTGAAGGCAGCGCTACTTGACGCGGTCGACAGCATTCGGGGGCTGAAGATTTTGCGAGATGCGAAGGATGAAGTGTTGAGGGGATTGCCGCTGGAGCACTGGGTCGGCGATTAAGGGTCTGCGGGGCGTAGCTGAGGCGGCAATTGGAACAAATTAGGCTCTTTTGACGTTCTCGGCGTTAGGAGGGCAGTATGACAATCGAAGCCCAAATTTGCCAGTGAGCCACGAGGATCGTCCTCTCGCATCTCGAGAGGCTGTGCAAGGTCCGCTACAAGAAATACTTGACACGGCAACCACCAACGGCTGGGGCACGATTGAAATCATCAGCGCGATGGAAGAGGTCCTGCAGAGCCTGCGGACCGCTTACGCTGCCGGACGAAGACCCCCGAGCCGATTGGTGATGCCCATGACTTCGGAGAGTTTCCGTCGGCAGAACGTCTTGTGAAAGCATTCGTTGCCATGACCTTCTATGCGTGGACAATATCGGTCCCTGGCCGACAGGTTATGAAGGAGGTCACCACCCTGCCTGAGCTGCTGGACGTGCTCCGTGTCTTGGCCCTGCCTGGTGTAGAGCTTTTCCTGCAAGTGGACGACATTCTACCCGACCAAGGCAGATACACGAATGACGAAGGTACTATGGATGAATGGTCGTTAAAGTGGACAAAGGTTGACGGCGAGACTGAGGTCATCGAGTAAGCCAAGCCCAGACATCAAGAGGTGGCTCCCTACATCTTCTGATCGACTTGAAAACGTCACGTCATCGGTCCATATTTACATCATAGAACTCGCCCGCAGCATTTGACCACGGATGTACTGGCACTTGCTGCGTGGCGATTGAAGAGGTCGGCAACAGCCGGCCTTTTTTCGTTGTTAATTTTTGATTCGGCCCTTGCCCCGGTACATCACACATTGATGTTCTCCCACCACCGAATTACCAGGGTTAGGGGATGCGGTGAGCGCACTATTTGTGAACTGCACCTCATGACCGGCATCAGGCCCGCGACTGGACGGGACGCTGTCCGTCATGTCTAAATTGAAGCGCTGAAATTTGAAAAAGGGGCTGATGAGGAGGCCCAAACGCTGCTTCTGGAAAAGGCCGCCATGATCCGGACGCCTAAGATTGTGCTCGATGCGAAGGAAGAGGTCCGGCGCGCTGAATGGGCAGTGGAACCATGTCTGACCCAAATCGTTTTTCCGAAGAAGGAGAACGATATGTCTGTCGAAGAATACGCAAAGTCACTTCTTGCCGAGACAACTGGACCGAAGGATAAGCAACCGCCCGCAGGCGTGGACGATGGCAGCATGGCCGACGAGAAACGCAAACTGAAATCAAACAACCCCAAGCCGAACGAGCCGGACCCTGAAGAGGTCCAGTACCCTGGTTACTTTAAGGATGAGGGCAGCATTTAACGGCGCACTAATGTTTCATTGATCAGTAGCAACGTTAAACGCGTTTGGAGGCGCCTCCCCCTACATACAGAGGGGAGGGTTTGTCGTTCAGCCCCCGCCGTTTCCAGCGAGGGCCTAAATGGTTTGGTGCTCAAATGCACCGAGCGCTTCCGCTCGACCAGAGCATCATGGCATATTCGACATTGCTAAATCGAAATACCCGGCGTTAGGGTTATTTGGTAAGGTGAACGGCGCAATGAGGCAGCCTGTATTTTTCGGCAAAGCCGCCTTATATCTTGCCCGGGACGCCGCCGTAGGCGGGACTTCGAGCAAAGCCATTCAATGAGGTAGGACAGGATGTAATCCCTATTTGCGTCGGCTAGGATTTTCGCGCTTCCAAGCAGGTCGGTGCACGTCGAAAAAGGTTGATGGTGCCTGTGAGGTCATCTTAAGAAACGACGTCACCCGGGGAAAATAATTGGAGTCGCGCGACAATCCAGTAGTTCTTGCTTGGGGCACCACATCAGAACTACTGGATCTCGCTCAAACGTGTTCGACCGTTAGGCTGGCTGGCACGCAAGGGGATTTGCTTGATATGGTTTGGTCCGCCACTAGATATATATTGGACTGTACTATAGCGTACAGAGCCGCTAGTGTCATCCGAACGCGATAGGCGCCATCATCAATTTGTATAACAAATGAGAGAACCGCCACCCTCGTGCCCCAAGGATGGCGGTTCGGATGCTCACTATGAAATACGTAATGAAATTGAGGTTTTGCCCCCGATCGCAGGGCATCTTTAAGAAACCACTACTTTAGCCAAAAATCAATCTGTTCTGGATCAATTTTCGGAACATGGTTGAACCATCTTTGATCGAAGAAATCTGAACAGGTCAGCGAAGTATCGTATATCCGCTGCCTCCCAAACGCTACACGCCATCCAGAAAGTTCCTCCCCGTTTCATCGGGTCGGAACACACACGCCCCGCGATGTCCGCTGATGCCAAGTGCACCGATGCACATCAGCCAGCGGCGCTTGGAGATCGATAGTTGCGCCAAGCGGTACGCCGCAGTCGATGTCTGTCGAAGCCGGATCAAAGAGCCTGCATCGCTGCAATGTCGCGCTTTGCCTTCTCCGAAAAGAACGGGTTCGCAGTGTAATCCGGTGCACCAAGCAGTGTGGCGGTGTGTTGAAGACGAAGTTCTTCCTGACCTAGTCGGTGACGACCTTCGGTTAGAAGAGCTGGATCGCTAGGCTGCCCCCTTTCGGATGTTCGGCGCGGTACCTAACCACGCTCTTCGGTCAGCTTTTCAGCCTCTTCAACCCATAGGATCTCTATATCGGCCGTCCCCTTGATCCTGCGTGGATAATCGTCGTCTTCTGGACATCGAAGGCATCGTTGAGGCCGAGTTGGCTTATCTTGGTTCGGTGAAGAGGAGACTAAGCCAGCCCTTCCTCTGCCTCACTATGGCGATAACCGTCTATCTCCTGAAACGAGACGCCACGCCATCAGTGAAGGCGACGGGGCACAAGTCTCGTTTTGTACTCCTGACCAGTCCAAAAATAGTCGCATCAAGAACAACCGAGAACGATTCCCGAACGGATTAGCAACAAAAGACAGAAACCAGCTGTTGCCTACTCTTTCGAAGGAACGACTACCATGGATAACTCTGCACCATCGGTGGATAACTCTGCACCAACGGTGGATAACTCCGCACGATCAGTGGATAACCGAGCGACCAGGCTATGAGCTTCCCAAATTGCTGTCTCCAAGCCGACGCTATGCCAGCCGGTTCATCGAGTGTCCCCGTCCGGCGTCCGCCCCTCTCAACTCGCACCTTTTGCGGGTAGGAGCTAACGGAGCCACCTCCATGAACCCCCACGATAAATTCCAGAACTGATGGGGTGTCTCGCCGACGGCGACACGCGGCGCGGTTGAAAGTGATGCCAGGAAGCACGGGTTGGAAGGTGCAAATTACGTCGCCGCCCCTCGTGATGCAGTGGCGGCCGTTGCCCAGATGGCGAACTCAAGCCGAACGATACGGACCGCCGGTCGCAGTATGCTGCCAAAACGCTAGGTACCCTTCCGTACAAGCGCTCATTGCCAATTTCGCTTAACGGCCTATCCTGTCACAATGCCCAAGCAGCGCGCCGAACTCCTTATCCTCGCAATCATTTTTCTCGCCATCGGTGTCGCATTGATGGCGTTCATAGTGCCTATTTTAAAAGCCCTCGGTTGGACATCTTGACTCTTCCTGTAGCAAGAACATAATAAGAACTTCCACGGCGGATGCGGAACGCCAATCTGAAAATCCATACACGTTTGATCCATCGCTCTTGCGCAATGGAAAAGGAAAACCCATGCCTACGATCAGCGCCGCCGCGTATGATATCCAATATTCCGGTCCGGTTGATGAGATCGCCGCCGCCCTCTCCTTTCATGATGGCGACGTGCGCGCCACCATCGGAACCTTGCTGGCAGATATCAAGTTTCTGAAGGAACAGCTGGCCATCACCCAGATTGGAATGAGCATCGGTTTCACCCGTGGTTGGCAGCCGAGCTTCGAACGGGATTGCTTAGAGGAGAAGGCATATGCCTGAAAATCTTGAGTGCGTTGATCGGCAGTGGGAGAGCCGAAGTGTGGCTTCGACGTTGATTGCAGAAGCGATCGACAGCTTGATGGCCCAGGGTTTTGGTGAGCACGACGCGATCAGTGCCCTTGAAGATGCGCTGCAGATCCGCCGTGTCACATTTAACATGCAAGTCGCGCAGGATTGATGTGAGCCGTTATGAAGAAACCAAATCGGCACTGACCCAGGTCCTTGAAGGGCTGGGAGCCGAACCTACAAGTCTATACGACGTGGGCGTGCCCATGGTTGGAAAAGGTTTCAGCCAAGATGAGATCTTGAACGGACTGATGGCACTGGATCGAGAGAAGATCATAGTGCTGCTTCCGGGAAATCAGGTGCGAGTATTGCTGGCCCAACCATGAGGGCGAGACCATGAGCGATGACGTGCAGATCCATCCGAACTCTCCGGTGGATTTCGAGGACTGGTGGGGCCATGAGGGCTGCATTAAGTGGGGGTCATTCGGGAAAGAGCGCGTCCAAGGCCAGACCGAGTGGCGCTGCCTGGACCACTGACCATTACCCAGAGACTATTGGGATGGGCGCCGGGCTGCACGCCACTCGCTGGCGCTAGTGAGACATGCCGTCTTTGCGGCTTGACCGCCGTTGAATCGCCTCTGCAAGAGCGGCGCGCCGCCAGTCTGGGAGCTTGAGGATGAAAGTGTCCATGTCGCGCCCGAAGTTCGACCAAGCTTTATCACCCGCCTCGCCCTGATCGATTACGCCGGCCGCCTCCAGGTCGGTACGATCCATGTTCACCCGAGCCAGTGAAATTTGCAGCAGATCTGTGCCGGTGATCATTGCCCTACCCCTTGCTGACTGACATTCAACGTCCCGTGGCTCGACTGCTGTGGCGAGAAGTCCGGCTCGGCGGCCTCTTCGTCCTGAACCACTTTGTGGTAGCAATCCTCAATATCCTGGGCGATGCCGTCCGCATCGTAGAGATATCCATCTGTCCCACCATCGGTCTCAATTATTTCGGCAATCGAGTTCATCATGACGCGGCCGAGGCGCTGCAAGGCGTCTCTGTGGCGGTCGGCGCCATGGCTCGCGAATTCGCGATTGGCTTCGTCCAGCGCCTGACGCATGGCCTGAAAAGAGCCGTCGATATGGAGTTGCGCATTCATTGCATCACCCTCCTGTCATGGGATTGCGGAAACAGACTCCTCTAACGCAATACCCGTGGATTGGTTCACCTTACTATAGACAGACGACTAAATGCCACAATTGATTCGCGTATTAGCCGGAACAAACGTAATCTGCCATCGTTGAAGCCGGGTTCATCGGGAGAAATCAACATGGCCGGACGTGCTCTCTGGAAGGGCTTTTTGAAGTTTGCCGAAATCAGTTGCCCGGTGGCTCTCCATAGCGCTGCCTCGACCTCCGAGCGCGTGAGCTTCAACACCCTCAATCGAAAAACCGGCAACCGGGTGAAGCGAGAGTATGTCGATATCAACACCTGGAAGCCCGTTGAGAAGGAGGACCAGATCAAAGGCTATGAGGTCGATGACAACCTCTACGTCCTGTTCGAGCCGGATGAGCTGGCAGCAGCGGTTCCCCAGAGCGACAAAACGCTTCGAATTCAGTCCTACGTGCCATTCCAGGAGATTGATGATCTCTACTTCGATAAACCTTACTACCTTCTGCCCGATCGGATCGGCGAAGAAACTTTCGTCCTTATCCGCGATGCGATGCGCGAATCCAACGTCGGGGCGCTCGCCCAAGCCGTGCTCTTCCGCCGGCTCAGGACCGTATTGATCCGCGCTCATGGGGACGGCCTCATCGCGACCACTCTCAATTTCGACTATCAGGTTCGCTCTGCCAAAGATGCCTTCGCCGATATCCCCCCACTGAAGATCGAAGGCGAGATGCTCGAACTGGCAAAGCACATTATCAAGACAAAGGCAGGGCTATTTGATCCCCGAACCTTCGACGACCGCTATGACGCTGCTTTGGCCGAGCTGGTGAAGGCGAAGATGGAAGGCCGGGCGGTCGCGGTGAAGAAGCAGGCCAAGGTCGAGCCCTCGACCAATCTGATGGAAGCGTTGCGGATGAGCGCCGGCTTCGGATCAGCGCGGGCATCCAAACCCAGAACAGCGACAGCAAAGCGGGCAACGCCGGCGCCGCGGCCGGCTGCACGCAAGAAGGCGAGCTAAGACATGGCCGCCGTCAAACCATACTGGAAGGGCTATCTGAAGCTCTCGCTGGTCACCTGCCCTGTTGCCCTATCGCCGGCAACAAGCGACACCGAAAAGGTGCGCTTTCACACGATGAACCGGGCAACCGGCAATCGCGTCGCATCTCGATATGTCGATAGCCTCACCGGCAAGGAAGTTGATCCGGATGATCAGGTGAAGGGATACGAGCGCGGTGAAGGCGACTACATCATTCTTGAGGAGGAGGAGTTGGACGCGGTGGCGCTCGACAGCGTCCGGACGATTGAGATTGAGCTGTTCACGCCGCGCGACTCCATCGAATGGATTTGGCTGGAGAAGCCGCATTACCTTGTTCCGAACGACAAGGTCGGCGAAGACGCTTTCGCCGTTATACGAGACGCCATGCGCTCGGAGAACGTGGTCGGCATTTCCCGCTTGGTGTTCGGCCAGCGAGAGCGCGCGGTAATGCTGGAACCCCGCGACGAGGGCATCGTCCTATGGACGTTGCGTTACGGCGACGAGGTGAGGCCGCAAGAAGACTATTTCTCGAGCATCAAGGCGAAGCCGGAGGGCGGCCTTGCTCCGTTGATGCAACAGCTGATCAAGCAGCAGACGAAGACATGGTCTCCGATCACCGATCCGATTCAGGATCGATATCTCGAACTCATCGCCGCGAAAAAGAAGGCAATGAAGAAGTCCGCAAAGTCGATGGCCAAGGCCACCCAAGTTGGAGGCAAGGACAACGTCGTCGACCTCATGGCAGCGTTGAAGAAGAGCCTGGAAGGAAAGAGCCAGAGCAACCGTTGATAAATCGGATTGTTGCCCGCGGTTCTCCTGTAGGAGGGCATTGTGACGATAGAAGCAGCACGGCTTCGAGTAAGCCACCCGGATCGTTACCTCGCCTGCCAAGAGGCAGTTGAACGCGACTTGCTGGAGATCATCGACAAAGCGAATATGAAAGGCTGGGGTACGATCGAAACAATGGATGCGATCGAGGAAGTCGTGAAACACCTTCGCCTCGCCTATGCTGAAGATCCCGACCCCGCAGATGAGCCAATCATGGATGCCCGCTTGTTCTTGCACAAACGTCCGACTGACGAGGGATAGAGCCCAGGACCTCCTACACCTGGACAACCTCCCCGAGCTGCCGGATGTGCTGCGTGTCTTGGACCTCCCGGCATTGATGTTTTCATGTATGCGGATCAGACAATGCCGGACCGCGGCACCTACACGAATGACGAAGGCAGCATGGACGAATGGTGGCTAACCTGGACGAACGTCTATGGCGAGACCGAGGTCATCGAATGATGCTTAGCCCGTTAATCTTTCGTTAACCGGCTGATGGCAATATTAGCACGAGCTTGGAAGCGGAACACCCAAGCGGCTGGACATATACCCCAGACCCTCCTGCAGAAATGCGGGAGGGTTTTTCGGTTCGGCGTGGATGCCGTCGCGGACAGCACTAAGAAACCGGACGAGGCGATCCGAACGTGGTTTTCGGAGGCGGATGCCTTGGTTTCTTATCTCTGCACATTGATCTATTGTCTCTAATCCAGCGCATGTTTGGCTTACCAGACAGTCGTGATCTGCCGGATCGCGCGTACGGCGTTCCCGACCATGTTTGAAACTCCGCCCGGATGTCTCAATCTCTACCCTTCAGAGGACACAGAGCGGAACATACGAAACTTGAGGTAGGAAATGACGACTGGTTCCAATCCACGCCCATTTTGTAGGCTCTCTCATTGAGACACGTCGCAGGCATGAGCGGCGAGGTTTCAGAGTTGCCGCGCCAACCGCTTACGACCCTCGACGACTGGAGCGAAAAACTCCGTACGCGAGATAAAGTGAGCCGCCAGCTCTCGATCGACCAGAGAACTGCTGCTGTCGCCATTCTCTCATCGTTGGTGCCAGGCCCATCTGGTATTAGCCAGAGTGAGCATCCGAGGCGCCGGACGGTTGAAGCCATCTCTCCATTTCAGGACTGCTGTTCAATGTGCGGTGAGGTCGTTGGGTAGCCCTCACGGAAGCGCGGACGCAAGTCTAGGGTCTTGCCTTTGGCGAGCGACTGAGCGAATTTTACGACCAGGCATTTCTGTGATTGGCATTCAGATCCTATGAGCAAAACTGTATTTGACACTTTGACAGGCATGTATTTCACGGTCGATGACCCCGATGGAAGCTATGGCACGGGCCAGGTTATTCGCCTCGTTGCGGAGGGGGTTTACTTTATCCGCTTTGACGGCAACGAGGTGCCGCTACCCATGGAACTAGTGTCAATCGGTGAGATGCTGGAGGCCACCGATGACGAGTACAAACGCTGGCGTTTTTTTGACACAGTCGAGGAAAGAGACAAATGGATCGAGTGGCTGGATGCTCCGTCCAAGCCTCGCGTCATTTCGCTCGTGAGGCCGACAAAATGACGGGTCTCGGGCATTTGGCTCTCCTGAGAGGCTCCTGCCATCAGTAAAGGAGAAGGGGTTGAAAAAAAGGTTCGTTCTCTTGACAGAACGAAAATTCGCGATCGCTAAACCAAGCATGAACCGTTTACGAACGGACAATGCACGATTGTCGAACTACTACCCCGAGCTAGTCCTTTTGGATTAGGCCCTACACCTGGGGAACCGAAGGATTTTCCTGCCATTCAGTTGACTTGCCATCCGCAAACGTGAGGTAGACACTGCTTAAATAGCAGCGGTTGCCCGCGGAAGAGAGAGGTTTCCCGATCGGCACCGATGCCGGTCAAAAACCAACCGACCCAAGGAAAGCCGCCAAACGGAGGCGTTTTCCCGTTGTGTTCTTTCTATGGAGACAGATATGAGGTGCAGATATCTAGTGGCTGCAATAGCGATCTCGGCTTTGGCGTTGTCAGTATCAGCTTGCCAGAGCGGTCCAAGTTACAATAATCGTCCCACTTACGGCGGCAATGACTATGGCGGCGGTAATAGCGGTGGCGGCAGCTCCGGCTATTGACGACTTCTGAGCCTAGCTGGCGGCTTGCTCTATTCGGACATTCCCTAAACCTTCCTGAGCCATAAAGGTTTTTTTGGCACGTCGCCAGCAGCCGAAACACGACATCTGCCGGTATGTCGCACGCGTGACGATTGTCCTAGCAAGGTCTCGCACACTCCTTGGCGGGAGGTTCGAACCCAGGAGACTTCCAAAGAGATCGTTATCACCGCCCTGGCATCGCTCGCTTTTGCGACTTGCGCCATTGCTGCGGTCCCGTAGATGCCCGCCGAAAGGCAGCCCAGCGTCACCTTATCATTTTTCCCGATGTGAATACGTTTCGGGCCCCTACAATCTTACGGTCGAATTCGCGTCCCCAATGTGAAGCACAATGCGCCGAAGGCCGCAGCCGCTGTGAACAGAATGAACATGGCGGGGCCGCCGAAAACGCTGAGTGTTGCGCCGCCTACCGTCGGACCAAGGAACCCGCCAACAGTCGAGAGCGAATGGGCCCCGAAATAGCTGCCCCGGTTTTGCGCATGCGAAATGCGATCAACCATTGTGTATTCTGACGGAACGACGAGGATCTCGCCTGCCGTGAAGATAACCATCGAAACCGCGAACCCTGCCAATCCCGTGGACACCAGGAAACCCACCTGGCCAAAGCCAAGAAGAACGCAGCCGACCAAAAGCGCGCGCAAAGGGCCAGCGCTTGAGATGAGCCGCCGCGCGATCGGGTTTCCGGTTAGGACAACCACACCATTTATCGACACGAGATAGGCGAAAATTCCTACGCCACCCGCTATATGCTGCGAGATGTAGGGAGCCAGCGTGGCGGTCCATTGACCATAAACGGCAATCAGCAACGTGCTACCGCCAATGAAGAACGTTAATTGTCGGTCACGCATCGCGACGATAACGCTTCTGATCAAAGAGACTTGCTTCGATGCTTGACTGTCGCCACGTTCACGTGGCGGCAGCCTCAAAAGCTGCAAGCCGATGGCGAGCGTCGCGTAAAGTGTACCGGCGGCGATGAAAAGGCCGGTGGAGGCAATGCCAGCCAAAATGCCGATAAACGGACCGACGGCCCATCCGATATTCGATGCAGTATATCGCCAAGAGAAATACTTAAGTCGATCGGGTTCGGCGCAAATGTCGCTCATCAGCGCGCGCGAGATCGATCCGTATACCGAGATCGCGACAGAGGCCGCGATTTGCGCGAGGCAGAACGCAAACACCGTTTCGGCCAGCCCCATGCCGATCATGGCGAACGCCATCAAAACCAAGGTTAGCGTGAGTACAGGCCTGCGTCCAACTCTGTCCGAGATCGATCCTGCGAAAGGCGCTGCCACAGCTCCCGTCAAAGGACCGAGGCCCAACAAGAACCCGATCGGGGCTGGGCCGAGGCCGAAGGTCTGCTGTAGTTTTATTGCGAGAAAGGACAAGGTCATCGCTCGGGCGATCGTTACGAGGCCCGCCCCGACAACGAGAAACAAGGCGGCCTGCGGGTTTGTTTGCTCTTCGCCCATCTCGCCCCCACCTTCTTCAGTGTCAGGGCGCCCCAACTGAGAGGATCCACATGCCTTTTGGCTAGCACCTGAACCGTGTCGGCCAGGTATGCATTTTTGCGGCATCGACGATCCTTCGGAACAGAAAACACCTGCACACGACTATGTCTGCCGCTGGCAAGGCGGGGGCTCGGCGCCTCCACCAGTGACAACACAGTTATTGAGGCAAACCGCCTCGAGTTGTTCAGTAGCTGGAGTGCGGTCGCACTTCAGGCCGCGCTTTACCCTATCTGGTACGTCGTTCCTCGGACGGGTCAAGCTGCCAAAATCGTTAGATTGTCGGAACACCAGACTGCGTCCATCTTACGAACGGCAGGTGCGTGCGGAATCTCCAACAGCATCCAGATAGTCGTTGGATGAACCGTGCCAACCGCCGATTTTGGAGGACGCTATTATGGTTGACCCACAAATAATCGAACGCTGGCGTAACGCCCCGCGGCTAACAACTTTCTCCACTTTCTTCGAAAGAACTGCGAGCGGACAGGGAGGGGCACCGGACCTCGCGCGGCCTGAACCAGATCTTAGTCTCCTTGATTTCGATCTCGACTGTGCTGTCTATGGTGACACGCACACACGCCTCTTCGGGAACTTCGACAGCCACTATCATGCGAGCATTCCTTATAGGCTTGAAGAGACTTGCCGTCTCGGCGCCACCATTTTCAACTTCTCGCTACAAGCCTGGGCCCGAACCGGCTTCCCGGCAACGGTCTATACCCTTGGCGCTGGGACGGGCTGCCTCGCACGCTCGGTCGCGGCTCTTGGCGACGGACGGATCAAGACTCTCGCCTGCAGTCCGACACCCGCCAATCGTGAGGCCTTTTTCGCCAAACGGGGAAGCGAACACGCCCATTTTTTTCTTGGGCCGTTCTTCGAATTGGACAGCAATCGCTACGCAACGGATACGGATCTTTTGCCTTTCCGCGATGGATTCGACGTCCTGGTCGAAGACACGACGTTTCAGATGTACGATCGGGATAGAGCGCAGCAACTGGCGTTCATCGCGCCCCGCATTCGACACGGCGGTATCCTCGTGCAGGTCCAAAAACTCACGAATGACGACCAGGACGCCTATGAGGAGCGCGAGCGCCAGAAGGATGAACTGTTCAAGAGCCGGTACTTCACCACGGGCCAGATCTCCGAGAAGAAGGCTGAGATCCTCAGCACGATGACAAATTGCCAAGTCGATCTGAAAACCACAGTGTCCGCTCTCAGGTTGTTTTTCCGCTATTGCGCGCTGACCTGGAACAGCGGCAATTTCTACACGATCGTCTCATCGAATTCCCGCGCGTCAATCCTGGAGTTCGTATCGCTGATGGTGAAGCCGGCGATCCCGCCCGCCTATTGCTACGAGAAGCTCCCGACTGCGCTTATCGATACGGAATCGGACCCCGTCGCCGCTGCTCTCTCGTGGCGCAAGGCCAATACGATGTTGGCGGTCGCTGCGAAACGACCTGCGGCGTCATGAGATGAACACGGGGCAATCAGCGGAATCAGGCGAGCACGGTAGCGCGACCGATGTGCGACGTTCATTATCCTACCTGATGCCACATCTTGCCCCCTACTGGGGGCGGCCGCTGCGCGCATATGCGTCGACTGTCTATGAAGTCAAGCATCGTCAATCCGATAGCGCTACACGCGACAATGCAATGGATCTCCTGCGCAATTGCGTCGAAAGAGCAGCGCGCGGTTGCGGCTATAACGATGAGGAGGCTCGAAGCGCCAGTCTCGAGCTATTCGCGTCGCCGGTACTGCAGACCGGCCCGCATTGCCTGCTAGTGCTCGAACCCGACGCATTTTACACGCATTTGTTCAGCCTGCTCGGTTTGATGGCCCATGGCCGACAATGGCATATCACCTACTTTGTCTCGACGTCGGCGTTCAAGGAGAAGGCAAAAAAGGGGCCGGGCTGGTTTCAGCTTGAAGGTGAGCCGCTCAACCTCTTCGGCCTTCCGAGAAGCCGAATGGACGGCAGCAGCATTGGTTGCTCGAACGGCCCCTACCGTTTCGCGCTTTCGAACTCCACAGGCGAGGTTGCACCCAACGCCTCGGCTGTTCGACTACTTGAAGAATTGCCGTCCGCTGCATTTCCTTCGGCAGCCGAAGCGATCAGGACGGCCAATCACACTCTTTGGCACCGCAAGTTCCCCGCGTCGGTAAAGCTGCTTCAACTCGATGATTTCGACGTTGCTGACCTGATTGCGGACCATTTGAGTGATGAGGGATCATGGATGTCGGCGCATCTAATAGGCGACGGCGCAATGGCGGGATCTATATTGAATGAGATCGACCGCCTGAACGCTGGCGCCTGGGGTGGCTGGGTCCGCCGAACAACCGACTTTTTCTGGCGCCGCGAAAAGAACAGAGTGGTCCCGTTGCGCCTGCAAGCTGGCACGCTGCGAACGGATCGGTCCTCAGCAAGCTTCGAAGTTGCATTCAGGCCCGGCAGTCTTGCAACGGCTCTTCGCCAGCGCGCGATCCTACCCAGCTTGTTCACGGCGTTTTTGGCAACCTCGATCCTACCGGGCGTGAGGGTGCTCGGCGGATGCCGCCAAACGGTCTATTTTCCACTGATGCGGTATCTGGCGTCGGTAGGCGTTGAACGATCAGGCGATCTCAGTCTCCTGAAAGCACTCAAAGAAGACGATCGACCCGGACTATGGGGTCATCGCGTCCTGAGGCCATCCGGCGGCTATCCGTTTCAGGAGATCGAGCGTGCTCGTGGGGTGTTGCCCCTTTTAGCAGGTTACGCGGAGATTCCGTTGGTACATGCCAGTGGCGATCTTGCCAGCTTTACGACGGATCCGATCTGGGCGAAGTTGTCAGGACACATCGCCGCCGGTGCGATCACTCGCGCGTCCGATGAGTGGCGGTGGTCCGGCGCCTGAACTGGGAGGGACGTGTCCAACGCCTCTCGTTGCACTTCTCAACATGTTAAGCCGTCATCGGTCCGGTTAACTGTCGCCAAATTTCGAGAAGAGCTGGCGGTGAGACGCTAGCTTAAGACTGGCTTGCGGCACTGCCCGAGACCAAAAGTCGTCGATCCTTTATTTCGAGTCCCTGAAGCGAACTCCCACCCCACCGCCATTCTCAGGAATGAACAATATTCCGGCGTTTTCCAAGGCCACTTGGATCGCCTTTAAATTCGCAGTCGTTAATGTGGTGTGCCCTTCTTCTACCTCTGCCCGACTTATGGTGGCGACTCCGAGCCCTGCTTCTCGGGCGAGGTCCTTCGCACTCCAGCGAACCAAAGCACGTGCGGCCCGGATCTGGGCACCGGTGATTTCTTTGTTATCATGTGATTTCAATTTGATCATCTGCAGATTATTTGATAGACGTGATTTGCCTGAATTCATGTTTAGGCGGCCGCACCCAGTGTTCGAGCACTGGATGAGGCCTCACCACAATCAAGCTGTTTGGGAGCTCGGATCATGGCTGATTCTGAGAATAGCAGAACTTTGCCTGCAATCATCCATACAAACTTCTCCCGATTTGCGAGTACGGCAGCCCTGCCTTTTCGAGCGACGAATCTATCGCTTCGCGCCGGCTAATGCTTGCGCGGCGAAAAACTAGTCGCCGCGGCTTCGTCACCAAAAAAATCCAAGAGGGAACATCGTAATGACACTTAAGTACCAAATCCGCTCGACCCTGCTCGCCGCGGCTGTTGCCACCACCGTGACGGCGGGGTTTCTCGGAACCTCCGCCATGGCAGAGGATCTGCGTATCGGGACACAGCTCAAGCTGATGACGCTCGATCCGCACTACGCGGACCTCAATGAGAACAACTCACTGCTATCCCATATCTACGAGCGTCTCGTGGTTCAGGACCGGCAGTTGAACCCTCAGCCGGGCCTTGCGATTTCCTGGAGACGGTTGTCAGAGACACAATGGGAATTCAAGCTGCGCGACGGAGTCCGCTTCCACGACGGTTCGCCCTTCACCGCCCAGGACGTCATCTACTCGATCGAGCGCATCCGGGACTTCCTTAAGCCGCCGAGCGGCGGGTTCCAGACCTATACGCAGGCGATTAAATCCGTCACGGCGCCTGATCCAATGACCGTGGTCATCGAGACGAGCAGCGACGTCCCGACCCTCCCGCTGTCAATGACCTCAATTTTCATCATGGGTCACAAGTCGGGAGAGTTTGCGACCACGCAGGATGTCAACTCCGGAAAGCAGTCCATTGGGACCGGACCCTACAAATTCCAGAGCTGGCAATCCGGTGAAGTCCTCAGCCTGACGCGCAACGATGCCTATTGGGGCAGCGCACCTGCCTGGTCAGAGGTGGATTTCCAAGTCATCGAAAGCCCCGCGGCGCGCGTCGCTGCGTTGACGACGGGTGATGTCGATCTCGCCGATTACATTCCGGCGCGCGACGTCGAAGGGCTTGAGGCCCGCGGGTTGGCGGTCGAAAGCACCAGCGCTGCCCGGTCCAATTTCCTGCAGTTCGATATCGCCCGGGGGAAGCCACCGGGCATCACCGACAAAGCGGGGAATGCAATTCAGAACCCCTTTCGGGATAAGCGCGTGCGCCAGGCCCTGACGATGGCGACTGACCGCCCCTTTCTCGCCGAGAAGATCCTCCTCGGCTACGGAACGCCCGCAGGGCAACTCTTTCCGACCGGCTTGTCAGGCACGTCGGCGAACCTCAAGGTGGCACCACCGGATTATGAGGGCGCAAAGGCCCTGCTCACAGAGGCGGGTTTTCCAGACGGCTTCAAGGTCGTGCTCGCCGGGCCTGCCGGCCGATATCCCGGCGACAGCGAATCCCTGCAGTCCATCGCGCAAAACTGGGCGAGAATAGGTGTCAGCGCCCAACCAGTCGTGGCGCCGTTTTCGGTCTTCGCCACGCAAAGATCAGATGGCGCCTACCCTGTGTGGTACGGCGGCTGCTCCGGCGAGGCCGTGACCTTCTGCCTTAGAGCGGTTTTGGGCTCTCCGAACGCGAAATCGGGGGCCGGTTCGCTCAACTATGGAAAATACCAGAACCCGATCTTTGACGCGATGTTGGAGAAGGCCATGTCCATGGAGGACGGTCCCGATCGGAGCGCGGCGATTGCCGGCGCAACGGAACTGGCCATGGCCGACTATCCGATGCTTCCTCTTTATCATTTCCACCTGATCGTCGGGCATGGGCAAAAAGTGGGGTCTTACGCGGTGCATCCGCGCGGATGGACGACGGCCATGCAGGCCGCTCCCTCGGAAGAGTGAGGGCACACCCATGATGACCACCATCATTGGAAGGCTTTCACAAGCCGCCCTCCTCCTCCTCGTCATGTCGGCGATCGGGTTTGTCGGCATCCACAGCGTCGGCAACCCCGTCTACAATATCGTCAATATTGAAACAGCCACTGCAGAGGATATTCGCAACGCAACGATCGCCCTTGGCTTGGATCAGCCGCTCTGGCGGCAGTATCTTCTTTTCATGGGCAAAGTCGTCACCGGAAATTTCGGAACGTCGTACATCTACCACCTGCCAGCCTTTGATCTGGTGATGAGCAAGCTGCCTGCGACGCTGGAGTTGGCCTCGATAGCCATGTTGATCGCAGCTCCGTGCGGCACCTTGCTCGGGCTGCTGGCAGGCCGAAAACAGGGTGGCGCAATCGACCGCGCCATTCTCAAGGCGAGTGTCTTTGCACTCAGCATTCCGTCATTCTGGCTGAGCATGGTCCTCATCCTGGTCGGTGCGATCACTTTGGGCTGGTTTCCCTCAGGTGGCCGCGGACCAACGGTCTCCTTGGTTGGCCAGGAATGGAGTTTCCTGACGGTGGAGGGCCTGCGGCGGCTGACCCTGCCCGCATTGGCGCTTGCCATTCCCAACATCGCGCTTATCGCGCGGCTTGCACGGGCGGGAACGATCGAGGTGGAAAGCCAGGATTTCGTCCGGTTCTGCCGGGCAAAGGGCCTCTCACCGAGGCGCATCCTGTTTCGGCATACACTGCCGAACATCAGCATTCCCATCGTCACGATCGTCGGCATGCAGTTCGGCGGAATGCTGGCATTCGCCGTCGTGGTGGAAACCATCTTCGCGTGGCCGGGAATGGGCAAGCTCTTAATCGACTCCATCCAACTGCTCGACCGGCCAGTCGTGATGGCGACCTTGACCTTCGTTTCCCTCGCCTTCGTCGGGCTCAATGCGCTCGTCGACCTGCTCTACGCCATGCTCGATCCGCGCGTGCGCCTTTCCACATGAAAGGAAATTCCATGAAAGCCAATACACTCCGTACGCTTTGGAAGCGCCACAGGGGAATGAGCATTAGCCTACCCGGGTTGCTGCTCGCCGCATACGTTCTGCTGGCGTTGGCAGCGCCTCTCATCGCGCCGCAAAATCCGTACGATCCATTACAGATTTATGGATGGGAAGCGTCGTCACCTCCCGGGACCATAGGCGGCGCCGGGTACTTTTATCTGCTCGGAACTGACGGTCTCGGGCGCGATATACTCAGCACCATCCTCTACGGCCTGCGCATCAGCCTCGTCGTCTCCATTACCAGCACTGTTATTGCTGCGCTGATAGGACTGACAGCAGGGGTCAGTGCCGCGCATTTCGGCAGGTGGGTCGATGTCGTCATCATGCGGATCGTCGACCTCCAGCTCAGCCTTCCAACCATCCTGGTGGCCCTGATTGCCATTGTCACACTCGGACCGGGCATCGATCGGATCATACTGGCGATCGTCATCGTGCAGTGGGCAACCTACGCCAGGGTCATTCGAGGTATTGCGTTGAGCGAAAGCGGTAAGCCCTATCTGGATGCAGCGCGCCTCATGCGGCTACCCACGTGGAGGGTCCTTTTTCGCCACCTGCTTCCCAACAGTATCGCGCCGGCCATCACCTTGATCCCGATAGAATTGGGGCACGCCGTGGCGCTCGAGGCAACGCTGTCATTTCTGGGGCTGGGCGTGCCAGTCGACAAGCCTTCGCTTGGCTCCACTGTTGCAAACGGCTTCCAGTACCTGATGACCGGTCAATACTGGATCAGCCTGTTTCCCGGCCTCGCCCTGTTCGGCCTCATCGCAAGCATCAATTTCGTCGGCGAGGGCGTCCGTCGCAACCTGGATCCAAGGAGCCGATCCCATGACGCATGATAGCCCACAAGCCCCCTTGCTGGTGGTAAGAAATCTCACCTTGGTGCATCGCGCAACGACGGGCAGCACCCCGATCCTACGCGATGTCAGCCTGAGCCTTCAGCGCGGAGAAATCCTTGGGGTCATCGGCGAATCCGGAGCGGGAAAGTCCTCCCTTGGCAATGCCATCCTCGGCCTGCTCTCGCCCGACTTCGAGCGGACGACCGGGACCATCCTCTTCAATGGCAAACCGCTCGACGGTAACAACGAGCGCCAATGGGACACGATCCGAGGGCGCAGGATATCGGCGATCTTCCAGGATCATACCGCATCGCTCGATCCGCTGATGGCCATCGGTCCGCAACTTGAAGAAACGATCCTTGCCACCAACGACACCATGTCACGACGGCAAGCACGCGACCATGCCATCCAATTGCTGACCCGCGTCGGCATTCCGGACATTGACCAACGATATCACCATTACCCTCATCAGTTTTCCGGGGGGCAGCGCCAGCGTGCTGTCATTGCCATCGCGCTTGCCGGCAGACCCGATATTATCATCGCAGATGAGCCGACCTCCGCGCTCGACGCAACCGTTCAAAAGCAAATCCTCTACCTTCTCCGCGAGCTCGTGGAGGAAACCAATGTATCGATCATCCTGGTCACCCACGACATGGGCGTCGTCTCGGAAATCACCGACAGTGTGATCGTCATGAGACATGGCGAGATCGTCGAACAGGGGCCCACATCATCGCTCCTCGACGCACCGCAACGGACATATACCCGAAGCCTTCTCGCCGCAGTCCCAAGACTGCGGGTGTCCAACCCCGGGGAGAGAAAGGAACGCACCAAACATTTGAACGACCCGCCCTTGCACGTTGGTTCCATGGAACCCGGCACGAGGCCAATCCTGGTGGCACGGGGAATAACGAAGTCCTTTTCCGGTGGCGTGTTCGCGCTGCTGCGCACGAGGCCCCAGACACCCGCATTGCAGGATGTCTGCGTTCAATTGGACCGTGGGATGATCACCGGAATTGTTGGTGAGAGTGGCAGCGGCAAGAGCACGATCGGACGAATCATTGCCGGCCTGGAAACCGCAGGCGATGGAAAGATCGAGATCGATGACACCTGTTTTGATCCTTCGCGGTCCGGATCGCGCAGCGGCCTGCTTGGAAAGGTGCAGATGATCTTCCAGGACCCGGCGATGTCGTTGAACCCGCGCATGTCGATCAGTGAGAGCTTGCGGGAAAGTGTCCGGTACGGCGCAGCCATCGCGAAGGATGAATTGTCGATTGTGGGGACAATGATGGA
Organism: Hyphomicrobiales bacterium; assembly: GCA_900468065.1. Classification (GTDB taxonomy): domain Bacteria; phylum Pseudomonadota; class Alphaproteobacteria; order Rhizobiales; family Rhizobiaceae; genus Pararhizobium. The sequence goes on from UBTA01000082.1 coordinate 38,869, forward strand.
TCGGCTCGGGTTGGCGCGAAGCCTCCTCCCCCGGTATCCCCATCAACTCTCCGGCGGACAAAAGCAGCGTGTATGTATCGCGCGCGCGCTTCTCGCAGGCCCCAGCATCATCGTTGCCGACGAACCCACCTCAGCCCTTGACGTGTCCGTACAGGCGGAAATCGTCCAGCTTCTGAGGGAGAACGTGAGGGAGCGGGGCATTTCAATGCTCTTCATCTCTCACGACCTCGCCCTCGTGCAAGAGCTTTGCAGTTCGATCTACATTTTCAAAGATGGCAGGGTCGAAGACGCGGGCTCGTCGGAGTTCATCTTCACACATTCGCAAAACCCGTACACCCGCAGCCTGATCGATGCCCGCCCGAGGCGATTTACGCACTGACGGCGGCCAATATTGCAAGTCGCCGACAGTAACACCCGTCGGGAATCTACTCAATTCATCCACATTCTGGCGGCGGCTGCCCGCTGCAAAGGAAGTCTGTCATGACAAACACATTCAAGATCGCCGTAACCGGGCAATCTCTTATAAAACACGACATTCGCGGTGTCGAGGCGCCGGGGTTTCGAGAGGCACGTGAGGTCCTTGGTCAAGCCGACCTCTCATTCACCAACTTCGAAAGCACCATCCTGGGAAGCCATGGAGGATGGCCGATGAAAGGATCGTTCTTCGGATGCAGCCAGCCGGTTGTTCTCGACAGCCTTCAGGAATTGGGATTTCAGGCGCTTTCGCTGTCCAACAATCATGCGTTCGATCTCGGTCCGTCCGGGATCCTCTCAACCTCGGAAGAGGTCGAAAGGCGCGGCTTCCTTCACGCCGGCATCGGGCGCAACCACACAGCAGCGGCGCGCCCTGGCAAGGGGTCGTTTGGCGGCAGGAAGGTGGCGCTGGTGGCCATGGATGGAGGTCCAGGGCCCGATTTTATGTATGCCGGAGATGCCGCGCCTGGTCGACCCGAACGTCCTGGCGTGAACCGGCTGCGGGTGACCAAGGTTATTGACGTCGACGACAACGCTTTTGAAGAGTTGCGAAAGGTCCGTGACAAGGTCGGCTACACGAGGATGGATCTCGGCAACGACAGCCAACCAGACGATACGCCTCACGTTGATCCCGAAGCCGAAATCAGTATCGCACGCGCTATTTTTAGGCGCTCCGATAGGGTCGGTCGCAACATCACGGTCGATGAGGCCGACACAGCGCGTAACCTCGCCGCAATCACGTCTGCTGCAGTGGAAGGATACCTCGTCATCGCCTACCTGCATCATCACCATTGGGCCTCTGACTGGTATCAGGTTCCCGAATGGGTGGGCGCGTTTGCGAAAAAATGCATCGATGCAGGCGCGGCCATGTTCGTCAGCCACGGTGCTCCCGTTCTCCAGCCGGTCGAAATATACCGTCAACGGCCAATCTTCTACAGTCTGGGCAATTTCATCTTCCACGTAAGATCCGAAAAATCGCCCTGGATGGCTCGGGAGGTCTGGGAGAGTGTCATCGGGCTATGCTCGTTTGGAGATGATGGCAAGCTCGTCGGAATGTCCTTCCATCCGATCGTAATCGGCGGCGCCGAACCCTCGCGCACTGACGCTTTGGAACAACGCCTTGCGCCGGAACTCGCCCGCGGTGATGATGCCGAGAGGATATTGCGGCGCTTTCAAGAGCATTCAGCGAAGGTCGGTACTAATATCGAGATATCCGGTAACACTGCCGTATGGAAAGGTTAGGCAGGGCTGCACTGTGCGGAGAGCAAAGATCCCCGGAACTTCAGGGCATGCCCGTGCGATTGGCCTGACGCAGGTGGCGGCTCTCATGCCTCGGGCGCCGGCGAGATTGTCAGCCAGATCAAGAGGCGCACCCGACTGACAGTTGTTCGAGGTCGCTTATGAGAGATGTTCTGGATGTTGAAGTCTTTCGCAAAACGTTGCCACGATCCACCAGCGAGCGACGAGATTTCCGCTCGCTGGCGTCACTCGACGGCGTTCCAGCACACGTTTGAACGCTAGGCTTCGACGGGAACGTTGTTTTTAGCGTGTCGTGAATCACGAAGGCTGGTGCAGTCAATCTATCAAAGTTGTCAGATTGTCCAATGTGACAGACATCGGCACCCTTACCGCTCTGCGCTGACGGTGAGACACGATGTTAAAAATACTGACTAAGCGTGATCAGCATGATCCATCCTACAACGAAATGCTGCGCGGGAGAGCGAGGGTTTTCCGCGACCGGATGAACTGGAATGTTGACGTCATCGACGGCAAGGAATTCGATCTGTACGATCGAAGCGCGGATCCCCTCTATCTGATATCACTCAACGACACTGGAAACGTGGTTGGATCCCTGAGGGTTTTACCGACCACAGGCCCGACAATGCTCAAGAGCGAGTTTGCGTCGATGTTTCAGGAACCGCCGGACATCGAGAGCCCCACTGTGTGGGAATGCACGCGGTTCTGTGTTCACGGCGGCGCCGACGACACGATGCCGAAATCCAGGAACATCGCCCTCCAACTTCTATGGGGTTTGTGTAACTTAGCGCACGAATGCAACATTAAAGGCATCGTTGGCGTCTATGAGCTTCCGATGCAGGGTGTTTATAAGCGGCTCGGCTGGTCGCCCAGATTGATTTCCGTTTCTTGGCCGCAATTTGGAAAAATCTGCTGTGGCATGTGGGACGTCAATCCAACCATCCGCGATCACTTGTGCAATCGGGTGAGGATATGCGGCCTGGAAACTCTCGCGTTTCAGTGTTCTAGGCACAACGACAAATCCGTTCGCTCAAGCCCAAGGGTTGGTCGTGCTGGTTGACGTCATCACAAACTTTTGTACACCTACCACCACTCCACTCATGGTAGATCTCATGGAGGCGTGCGGGGCACGGGGAGATTGTGGAATGGCCAAGCGTTCTTTACTGAAACACGCGCTCAGCACACTCGATGCGGCATCAAGCGTGGACGATTTGCAGGGTACTGTTTCGCATATCCGCGATTGCTATGGCTTAGCGCATCTTGTCTTTCATGTTGTCAGCCTGGGGGCTGGCAATGTCAGGAACCCAATGATCCTGTTGACATACTCTCGGGAGTGGGTGGATGTCTATACAAGCGAAAACTTCTTTGATCTTGATCCCGTTGTGAATTTAAGCCGGACTGGGTTCTTGCCTGTTGACTGGTCACTTCTCGATCACGCCAATCGCGAGACCAGCCGTTTCTTCCGACAAGCCCATTCGTTCGGAGTGGGTCGATTTGGCCTGACGATCCCCATCCGCGGTCCCCAAGGTGAGCGCTCATTGTTTTCGGCGACGTCCAACCTGCGTGAAAGCGAGTGGCGTCACCTGCGCGCGGATTGCATGGCCGATTTGCAATTCCTGTCGCACCATTTGCACGAGAAAGCACTCACGACCTCCGGGCTTCGTAATAATGGCGCCGGGAAGAGATTGTCGAGACGCGAGCTCCAATGCATCAAGATGATAGCGAATGGACGACTGGTAAAACAGATCGCCGCGGAACTCCAACTTTCTGAAAGTGCAGTTCGCCTTTACTTGCGGAATGCAAAACGCAAGCTCGGGGTATCAACGACATCCCAAGCTGTCGGACGCGCGGTAGCGGGTGAACTCGTTCACGTTTGATTGAACCGTGCATACAAAGGCGCCGCGTTGGACGGCTCGTTTCCGTGAAGACGCTAATATTGCTGAAGCTTGGAGGCCAGGTCGATATGCCGAGCACAGAACCTATTGAAGAACAGGCCATGGATAAATACTCTTCCACTACCTTCTGGCATCTGGCTGAGTCTCACGCAAAGGCAGTTTCGACTGTCAGAACCCTACGGCAGATGGCTGACCGCGGCGACCAAGAGGTCTGCGCAGAACTCCATGACGCGCAGACCGAAGAAGGCATCGTGCGCTCGGCAATCATACACTGGAAACCAGGCTCGGCGATCGAAGCCCAGACCAAGTTCCTCTACATGGCACATTTCATCGCCAGTGCGCGGATTTCATTGGATCGACAAGAGATGGCTACGATGATGAATTCCATCGTGCACCTTCGGTGAAGCCGGGTTCGTCTTCAGGGCACGGAGCGAGTTTCTCACACATCAGGGGTTTTAGAATCGCCGGCGCTGTCCTGGAGACCAGCGACGGCCTGCAACAGCGCGGCAATCGATGACATCGTGTGTGCAGGCATCTCGTCTAACATTTTCATCATACGGAACCTGGCTTCCGATTCCTCTTGCGTCTTGCCCCAAATGTGTGGAGCGGCCGCAAAGAGCATGCCCAGTGGTGAGACCCCAAGGATCTCACTCAGGTGAATCAACCTGCTCACCTGCATCTTGGAGGAACTCCGTTCATAGCGGCCATAGACCTGCTCGCTCAAGCCTACAAGCGTCGCAAGGTCCGCTCTGCTCAGACCCTTTTCCTGGCGGCTCTTGCGCAGCTCGTCTCCCAGCTTGGCGTCGAGTTCCTCAAAAGTCGATATCCCGTTCGGTCCTTGCCGCCGAAAAACCGGCTTTTCATTCTCGGGGTCCGTGGTTTTCACCAGCCGAAGTTCTTCAATATGGTTATCTAAATTCTTACTCATATTCCATTTGTTCCATAGATGGCGCAACAACCATACATCATGTTTTACGCCGAAGGCTACGAACTTCGTGGCATATCCTGACTGTTCCTGTGGCGCGCGTTTCGCGCCACAGTCCGATAATTTTCGCCGATGTCTGTCATTTTTCCAAGTTAAACCAGAAGCGGCTAGATTGACCTGTCGACTCATCATTTATGTCGAAGTGGTAAGGATCGTTGCGCAGCGGCCGGGCGGTGTACTCGATATAGGAGCAGGCATTCGTTCGCGAAAAGACGCGCGTGACGCCATCTGCCGTGATCTCGATTCCACCGGCGTTGGGCGAACCGACGAAGCGCCGCCTTCCGTTGCACTGAATTACAGCTCTCATGCACCGCGACTGACCGCGTTCAGCACGTGGTCGTTGGTCATTGTCTCCGGCTGTTGGCGACCATTCAGCCGGGCACTCCGCGTATTTTTCGTAACCCGGCGCGCCAGCCCCACCCTCGGGGCAAGTGGGCCAAGAAAATCCGGGCTTCTTCATCGCCGAGATAAGCCTTTCCATCGGCGGGTGGCAACTTTCAACGCCACGCCATGATGGGTTGGAAGAGGCCGCACACAGCAGAACCTCGCACCCCCATTCGCTGGCATCTGCACTCGCGGCACTAAAGCCGGCAGAAGCAAGGGCGGTGAGCATTGCAAGACGGTATTTCACGGGGAGCCTCCGTTGTTCAAGGAACTATCGATCCCGGCGGTTCGGCTGGCGTCGGGCATCCAGGAAGGCTGGCGATATCTCGCTGTTGCGATCCTGTAGAAGGTTGATGTCGGCCTGCGGTCTGCGCCCCAAGGTCTTGTCTGTGGCTTTCTGGCGCCACTCCTGCATCTCGAGCACATAGGTGCTCCACATCCCGTAGCGCGCTGTCATCGCGAAACGCTGCGCCTGGATGTAACGCTCACTGCGCCGACCGATCGTACTAACTTTTGCCCATCCGACCCGGAGCATTTCGAGTGCCAAATCCCGGCCGCCAGCTTTGCATACGCCAAGACCTTCAAGAGGTTCGTTTTTTGCATCCACGTCACACCGGACGGCGCGGTTTCCAATCGTCCTCTTCAGCCACGCCTTTGCCAATGCACCGCAGGGCACCGGGGCAAGCGAGCCAGCTCTTGCCGGAGTTGCCCTGGGATCAAAGGACCATTGCACCAGTTCGCAACTGTCTATGTTAGCCAATCGAACAAGCGTCCGCTCGGCAGGGAACCAAAGCGTGCGTCCATCGACAACAGCGACCCGGCCGGTCACCATCATCCGCCCGGAGGATTGCGTCGAAACAGGCAAACCGCCAGCCAGGAAGTCGGCGGCGCCGGAGCCGTCAGGCAGCGTGATAGAAATCGCCATGGCAAGGATGATATCGCGGGTCATGGCGAAACACCCGGGTTCCTGGCCGCGCGGCTCAGCACGATGGCGGGATGCTGAACGTCGTCGAACTGCCATAGGCCGCGACGTGCCACCCGGGCATTTTGCTCCGCTACGGCATAAGCGGCATAGATCGGGATCCCCGCGCTATCAAGGCTCGCAAAGCCATAGCCTTTGGCAATTATCATCATGGCAAGATCGAGCCTCTGGCCACCAACCAAGGCGTAGCAGACCGCAAAGGTCATATCCGTGCGTTCGGCAACCGGAGCGCAAGCCGGGCTTGTATCCTTCACAAAAGCGGCAAGCACGGCGATTGAAGCGTCTCCGCAATCGCGCCTGTTTCCCCGCACGTCGGTGTAAGACGTGCCGCGAAGGCAAGACTGCAGCCCGTAGAGACGGTAGCGTTTACCGGCAGAGACCCAGGTGTCACCTGTCTCGAGCACCGTCCCGGTGGTGAAATCGAAGTAGCCGGTTGGCGCTGCGACGACGGAGTGACCGACCGTGAATGCCAAGGTTAGGGCGACAAGCAACCGTATCGTCATTGTTTTTGCACTCTCGGATCGGCCCACATACCGTAGCCACGCCGACCGATCTTTTCAGCCTTAGAGAGATCCGGGCGCATCGGCGTTCCATCGGCCTTCCTCGAAAGGCGAAGTGCACCCAACGAGACGAGTTGCTCTTCAAGGTTATCGACTGCGTCCAAGGAGCCCGGAAAATGATAGTACCCGAAACATGTGGCGTCCTGCAGCGGCGCATCGCGCTCGGTCAAAAACGCCCGGCAAAATAGCACCTTTGCTGTCTTGACCAAGATCTCCAGCTGCTCCCGCGCGTAGCCGGCGCACGTCCCGGCAAACCCCTCTCTCTGGTTGACCATGTCGCCGGTACAGGGCTCCAGTCCATAGAGGTGCAAACCGGTCTTTGTGTCGATGGCAATATCAACCGGCGTTTTGACATCAAAACCGTGTGGTGAGGCAAAGCCCACTCTGTCGACGACCTTCCCGGCGGGATCATAGTACTCGACGATTAGAACAGTTTTACCGGGGGCGGCCATCGACTTCACATAGGCCGGGTCGATCGTCCCTGCTGCACGGCAGGGCGCCACGACGACCGGAGCCAAAACCACGAGCATCGGCACTGTCACGCAGAGTTTTACTCGTCTTGTTACCATGGATGCAACCTCAGAAAGAAATTTTTCGCTTTTCGATTCGAAATTTTCAATGTAAATATGAACAGGAAATGTTCATAAATCAAATGAAAAAACACTTCCCATCCGGACAAACACCGTGTTTTCCATTTGATCCTTGAACCAGAGGCGCGAGCTGAAGAGGGCCTTTCGTGTTGAAGTCATTGTCAATTTCCTTCACAACCGCCTTGTTTGCAACCTGGCCTTCCCCGTCATATCCTTTTGATATGGAACGTTTTTTTACAAATACGGTCGTGACAGTAGAAGCCGAGACTTCCGGATTTTATCCGGAGCACCAGCTTCAGAAGGACCAGTTCGAGCTAGCACCGTCGGGACGGATTGATAAGATTCCGAATGGGGCAACATTGAACATAATCAGCGCGGAGCAAGCGAAAGTTCAGCAGCTGAATGATGTCGACTCAAACAGCAGAGCCCACACGACTTCAGACGTGAATATGAACACATCGTATTCAGATACATCAACAGCATTGCAGCGGAATGACGGATGCGGTCCATCGTCGATGCCCGCCGAAGAGATCGAGGTAATCGTCGAGCGAACTGCGCAGACTTACGGCGTCGATCCGGGGCTGGCCAAGGCCATTGTTTGGGCGGAAAGCGGGTTCGACCAAACCCGTGACAGCGATCAGGGCGCGCCGGGAGCGATGCAAATTATTCCCAGTACCGCACTCGAACTTAATGGCCACGATATCTGCCATCCGACATCCACTATCGACGGCAACGTCCGCCGTCTCAAGCTGATGCTCGACGAGTTCCAGAATCCGATCCTTGCCGTCGCAGCGTACCAGGCTGGCGGGCGGGCCGTATACGAAAATGGCGGCGTGCCGCCGTTTCCAGAGACAGTTCGCTACGTGGCGGCGGTTCTCAACCATCACATGGGCTTGCAGATGCCTCGGACGTCGTCGGCGCGCGAGGTCAAGGCGGCCAGCGGGTCTGCACTTTCCGACGAAATGGCCAGTGACGTGATCGGGGCGCGAGGCAGCCGCTTCGTCAAGGGCGTCATGCAGTTCTGAATGCAAAGGAGATGTAGAATGAACACCAGCCTTTCACCCCAACGCACGAAGGCAGGTAAGGTCGCCGCGATCCTGTCTGTACTTGTAGCGTCGCAATTTATTGTGGCCGACGTCGCCATGGCACAGGCAACCAATCAGGCATTTGCACCGCTTCTCACAGTCGTGCAGGCCGTTGTCGACTTCATCACCGGTCCATTTGGCAGATTGATTGCAATCATTGCGGTCATCGGACTGGGCTTCCTGGCTTTCGCCGGTCGGCTGAGCTGGTTTACCGCCGGCGCAGTCGTTCTTGGAATCGGACTTGTTTTCGGAGCACCGGCCATTGTCGACGAACTGATGTCAACGGTCGGGAATTGACCGATGGCAGAGTTCGAAGACGACAAACCGGTCCTGACCCCATTGATCATCGGCTTGACCCGTTCACCGACATTGTGGGGCGTTCCTTATATGGCGGTGGTGATCGTCATCGGCCTGACGATCATAGCCTGGCTCGCGTCCAATACCATCTGGGCCTTGCTGACAGCCCCTGCCGCTTACCTGATCCTGTTCACGCTCTGCACCTGGGACAGCCGGATCCTCGACGTGCTGCAGGTTGCAGCACGCATGACACCCAAGACGCCCAACAACCCCTTTTGGGGTACCAACTCTTACGGACCGTGACCCTGATGCTGAAGCTCATCCGAGAAGAACTTGGGTTTGGAAACAGACTCAGCCGCGAAAAGCCAATGGCCAGACATATCCCCTATCTGCGGCATGTCGCAGACTCTGTCGTCAAGCTTGAGAGTGGCGCACTGCTCTCGGTCATTCGCCTCGACGGGCTGTTTTTTCAGACGGAAGATCAGGCCGAGCTCAACATGCGGTCCGTCGTGCAAAATACGATGATCAGGGCGCTCGGATCCAGCCGCTTTTCCCTTTGGTCGACCGTGATCCGGCGTCAGGTCGACAGCGATCTGGACGGCCAGTTCGACGAACCGTTTTGTGAGATGCTCAACCGCCGTTACATGGCGCAATTAAGTGACAAGCGCATGTTCACCAACGAACTCTACCTGAGTGTCATACGGTCTGGAATGCGCGGTACCCTTGCTCTTGGAGATAAGGTGCGGCGCCTTGTCGGCAAGGTGGGGTCGCGCGATGCGGCCGACGACCAGCTGCAGGAACAGGTAAGCGAGCTTGAGGAACTTGTCGGCAACATCTGCAAGGACCTCCAGAAGTACGGGGCTCGGCCGCTCGGCATTGTTCATCGCAGGCAAGACCCCTATTCCGAGCCGTGCGAGTTCTTCCAGACGATCCTGAGCTGCGGCATCCCCCGTCGGATGCGCCTGCCCCGCATGAACATTGCCAACTATGTCGGAAGCGCGCGGCTGCATTTTTCCAGACGCACAATGCAAGCGCATGGAGCGACGAAGGACGAGGACCGATATGGCGCGATGCTGTCGATCAAGGAATATCCACCGTTCACCGGCCCCGGAATGCTGGATGGATTACTGCAGGTCAATCACGAATTCATCCTGACGCAGTCCTTCACCATCGCCGACAAGCCGATCGCACAGGAGCGCATTTCGCGCCTGAAGCGGCAGATTGCCGCCTCAGATGAGGCCGGCAGCGACGTCGAAAACGATATCGACTTTGCGCTGAACAGCCTGATGAACCAGGAGGCGGTCTTCGGCCTCCATCACATGACCCTGTTATGTCTGGCTCGCGATCTGGATGGTATCAACAAGTCTGTCTCCGACCTCGGCGCTTGCCTGACGGATATGAATGTCAACTGGTTGCGAGAGGACCTCAATTTGGAGGCAGGATTCTGGGCACAGCTTCCCGGCAATCACAGTTACATCGCCCGAAAGGCGCTTTTATCCAGCGCCAATTATGCGGGTCTCTCGTCGATGCACAATTTTGCCACCGGACAGAAAGAGGGGACCCACTGGAGCACACCCATCACCATCCTGGAGACGACCAGCCAGACGCCCTACTGGTTCAATTTCCATCGTAGGGACATAGGCCACTTCCTGGTGACCGGGCCAACCGGTTCCGGCAAGACTGTCGTCTTGACCTTCCTTCTTGCTCAGGCATTTCGCGTCCAACCGGCGCCCAAAGCCGTCTTCTTCGATAAGGATAGAGGCGGCGAGATCTTCGTGCGGGCCATGAACGGAGCCTACGAAGTGCTCAACCCCGGCACGTCGACGGGATTCAATCCGCTCCAGCTTGAAAACACCGGGCCGAACCGCGAATTCCTTCTTCGCCTGCTGAAGGCAATGCTCCGTCGTGGAGATGGCAGTGCCTTCGACCAGGAGGAGGAAGACACTCTCGAAAGAGCGCTGCTGCGACTGATGCAGGAGCCGGCGGCCGAGCGGAACCTTGCAAACCTTTCTGGCCTCCTGATCGGTCGCGCCCGGGCCGGCCCGAACGACTTAAGTGCACGATTAAGGCCATGGATCGACGGTGAGAAGGCTTGGCTTTTCAATGCGGCGCACGACGTTCTCACCTTTACGGCGCGACGGATATTCGGTTTCGACATGACGAGCATCCTCGACAATGAGGAGCTCAGGACGCCGGCGCTGATGTATATTTTCCATCGCCTGGACGAGTTGCTGGACGGACGGCCGGTGATGATTTTCATGGACGAAGGCTGGCGCCTTTTACGGGATGCGACGTTCAGCGACTATATCGTCGACAAGATGAAGACGATCCGCAAGCTGAACGGCATCGTCGGGTTCGGCACCCAATCGGCGGCGGATATCGCGCGAGCGCCGGCATCGCACACATTGATCGAGCAATCGTCCACCAACATCCACTTTCCCAATCCGCGTGCGGACGAAGAAAGTTACATCAGGCGCTTTGGTTTGACGGTGAAGGAATTCAACTTCATACGGACGACGCCCCCTGAAAAGCGGACTTTCCTGATCAAACACGGCAGTGACAGCGTCATTGCCAGACTCGACCTCAACGCTATGCCCGATGTGGTCAAGGTCCTGTCTGGACGCAAGGAAACCATCGAGGAATGCGCGCGCTTAAGAGATGTCCTCGGTGATAACCCTCTCACATGGCTTCCCCGATTTTGCGGATGGGAGGCGTGGCCGTGAAGCCTTTCGCACTCCCTTTGTTAATTGGCGCGGTGATCGAAATCCCCGGCTTCGCGTGGGCGGATGTTCCCGTCACCGACAAGACGATACTGCAGGAAGACACAGCGCGCGGTGGGACCACGCGCAAGATCGAAAAGACCGACAAGGATCGCCACACGATCAACGCGTCGGTTACCTGCTCCATGTACCGGCCATCACGCCGCAACGATCCCCTTGGCGCTGCGGAACAAAACGCCGAAATCTCCGGCCTTGTGCGCCGTATCGCCCGTGAAGAGGGCGTTGATGAAAACGAATTTTTGGCGCTGGTCTACCAGGAGAGCCGGTTCAATCCTTGCGCCAAATCACCCGTCGGTGCCACAGGCTTGGCGCAGTTGATGCCGGGGACCGCGGCCGAGCTTGGCGTGAACGAACACGATATCGAAGAGAACCTGCGGGGTGGTGCCCGGTACTACCTGCAGCACCTGAAGCGTTACAATGGAAACATAGCGCTGGCGCTAGCCGCCTACAATTCCGGCGCGGGCAACGTCAACAAATATGGCGGTATTCCACCATTCAAGGAAACACAAGGGTATGTCCGCAGCATCACGCAGGACTGGTTGCCGGCCTTTGGCGGATCCAACAAGTCGGGAATCCCGCTGAACTTCGGCGGTGGCGAGACACACTATACCAGCATGCGGGAATCCACGCTTCGCGCCATGGGCACGACGATGGCGACCTCGGAAAGCCTGTCCAATGTCGCAAGCTGGTACCAGCAGCTGGCCGGGCTGCACACCGGCACGATCCAAGACAGCTGGGACCACAATTCCACAGCGCGCAACGCCAATCTCGAAATGATGAACAATGTCATCAAGCTTGGCACCGCCATGGCAGACCTCATCAATTCGCGCAACGTCGTCAAAACCGCTCACCTATCGGGTTCGTCGCAATCGGGATCCAACGACAAACATGATCACAATCCTGGTGACACCACCGGTCTTTGCGACCCCAAGCAGAATCTCATCTGGGATCCCGAGAAACGGGCCTGCGTCGAAAAACGGGAAGACAGCGCCAATGTCCAACTCATGCTGCAACCGCAATAGGAGCCAAATCATGAAGCTGATGACGATGACAACCGCACTCGCCCTTTTGCCACTTTCCGTCGCCTGTGCCGATGTGCCGGTGATCGACAAGAAGAACTATGAGATCGCAAAAGAGACGGCGGAGACAACCACCCGGATCCTCGACACCAACGCGAACATACTAAAGACCGTTGAGGATACGCTGAAGGCCGTCACTGGCGATCGGGGCAGCACGTCTCAACCGCTGCAGAACCTTGCGATCGGACAGGGCTTTAGCGTTGCGTCGATGCCGTCTCTCGACAGCCTGATCAAGGGTGGCGTTCCCGACTTCGGGAATATGAGCGGTGACGTCTCCAAGGTCGCAACCGCTTTCATCAATGGCCTTCAGTTGGTGAAGTCTCTGTCGGGCAAGGAAAACAGCACCTTCTCTGGCGACAAGTCCTACGAGCAACTGGTCAACACCGTCCTTGGCGTTTCCGCCCTGATCAATGGATCGCAAAAGGCGATGGTAACGCGGCGAAGTGCCTTCGAGGCCGCGGGCCAAAAGATCGGCACGGCCGAGGATATCAAAGGTTCTATCGACCAAAATACGCAGTTGCAGGTCCAATCCGGGCTGACGCTCAACGAAATGATCGGCGTGATGAACGGTGCGGTGTCGGCCCTGCAAGCCGATAACCAACGGCGGTTGACCGACATTTCCAACAGCAAGAAGGCGCTTGCCTATGGCGATTAGAGGCACAGTGAGGTTTCTCCCCCTGGGCCTCCTGCTTGCAGTGGCTCTGCTGACGGGCTGCGGCACCGTCAAGGAAAAGACCGCGCCCTGCAAACGACCGGCGGACCTCACGCCATATGCGCACGATCCGCGTCACAACTGCGGGTCGATGGGAAGGGTGAACGACCCGGCCATCGCCTTTGCCGCGCTGGGGCTCGGATAAGGGACAATCATGGAAGACTTTCTGGGAGATCTGCTTCAGCGTATCGAGGATTCGGGAACGTCGTTTTCCGAGCAGGCCTACACCGTTGTCGGGCAAGAGATCATGCCGCTCCTGCAGCTCCTGCTCATTGCTTACGTCGGCTATTACGGCCTGCAGCTCTTTTTGGGGACTGCGCGTATCGGCGTGGCGGACATTATCGGCCGCATCGTCCGGATGATGATCATTCTCGCCCTCGTCAGTTCATGGGCAAACTTCAACAATCTGCTCTATCAGTGGATCAACGACACGCCGGAGGACGTGGGCCGGGCAATCCTTGCTGCCTCCGGGACTGGAATCACCGAGCCCACCAATGGACTTTCGCAGATCTGGCGTACCGCCAACCAGGCTGGGTCGGCGTTCGCCGAGCAATCGGGCTACTTTTCAATCCTTCCCAGCATGATCGGTGTGTTGGTCATGGTCGGGGCGGGGATCTTCATCGCCGTTGCGTTGGCGATCCTGATCCTGGCCAAGGTCATGTTGTGGGTCCTGATCGGCACGGCGCCTATTTTCATCGCCTGCATGCTGTTCGAGAAGACCCGTGGCTATGGTGTCGGCTGGTTCAACCAGGTCCTCACTTATGCGCTGATCCCGTTGTTCATCTATGTCGTCGCGTCGTTTCTGATTGCTGCGATGAACCCGGAACTGACAAAGATCGACGCCGCGAGTGGCTCCAGAACGCTCACCCTCGCTGACACCGCCGGGTTCTTGTTGCTGTGCGCAGCCGGTGCCTTCGTCATGCTTTACGTCCAGTCGATCGGTCAGGGCATCGCCGGCGGTATTTCATCCAGCGCCGGCTCGTTCGGCACCGGGATGGCTAAAAAGCTTGGCGTAACCACCCCTATGGCGGCCGCGCGCGCAGCTGGGACTGCGGGTCGCGCTGGTTACCGAGGCGGCCGTGCTCTTCGCGATCGGCACCGGTCGGGTCAGGATAATGATCAATCTGGAACCAAGGCTGCGATGCAAGCGAAAATCACTCAGAACAGTACGCCTGCTTGAGCGGGTGAACATACCTAAAAGGCAGCAAGACCAATGGCAGAGACGAATGACGAGCGCTTGCGAAGTTACTACCAGAGCGGCGATATCTGGGAACAGGAAGTCGTCAAGAAAGCCAAACGATCGCGCGCGCTTGCGTGGTTTGTCACCACTATCTTCGGTGCGATCACGCTTGTTAGCCTCGCAACGCTTGCCATGCTGGTGCCGTTGAAGAGCTTCGAACCCTATATCGTCGAGGTTGACAGGAATACGGGCTATATTGAGGTAAAGACCGGCCTGACAAGACCGGCAAGCTTGACCGAAAACCAAGCCATCACCCAGGCCAATATCGTCCGATACATCCGCTCACGCGAAGGCTACGACCCATTTGCGATCGAGCAGAATTTCGGAATTGCGGCCCTTCTGTCGACAGGCAATGCGGCGCGTCAGCTACAGGATCTCTATAGCGCCGCCAATCTACAGAACCCGGCAAAAGTTTACGGGCGCAACACACGAGTGATGACGGAGATCGCCTCGGTTACCTTCCCCAATACCAGCACGGGTATCGTCCGCTTTACGACCGTCGAGCAATCCGAAACGGAGACCATTCCACGCCACTGGATCGCGGTGGTGCGCTATCGCTATACCGACACGCCGGCGACCAACGAATGGCGTTTTGAGAACCCGCTCGGATTCCAGGTTTACGATTATCGCCGTGATCAGGAGACTGTAACCGAGGGAAGCCGCTGATGACCCCGCGCATCCTGATCGTTGCCACTCTGACGGCAATCGGCTCATTCTCATCCGCCTATGCTGCGCAGACGCCAACGTCGGGCCGGCTCGACCCTCGCGTCACAAGCGTCGTGTACCAGCCCAACAATGTCGTGCGCGTCTTCGCCACCTACGGCATTTCGACGATGATCATTTTCGACGAGGACGAAAAGTTCGAGACGGTTGCCCTCGGCGACACCGAGAGCTGGGATGTGGTGCCGACGGACAGGGGCAATATTCTCTTCGTCAAACCGAGAGCCCGCGAGGTCACGACCAATATGAACGTGGTGACCACGAAACGGATCTATTATCTCGAACTCAACGACTACGCGCCGGAAGACGGCAGACAAGTCTTTGGCATCCGCTTTGTCTATCCTGAAAAGGACCTGAACGCCTCCCTGCGCAAGCAGGCTGAAGCACGGGCCGCCAATCCGAACATGGCCGGTATTGATAAGGCCAACGTCAATATCGATTATTCGTTTTCCGGCGATGGCAAGCTGAAGCCATCGATGGTGTTCGACGACGGCAAGAAAACGTTTTTTAGATTCGGCGGGACCGTACCGGCGATCTTAGCAGTCAATGCCGACTTCTCAGAAACCCTGCGAAACTTCCGGCGTGAGGGCGAATACATCGTCATCGATGGGACCGCGACCCAGTACACCCTGCGTGACGGCAACCAGTGGACCTGCATCTTCAATTTGCGAAAACCGGACTTCGGGGCGCCCGACCCCGATATCATGGCACCAAGCCTGGATGAGAAGGCACGAATGCGCCGAAGGAGTGGAAACTGATGCAACGGTCTCCAGAACTCGAGGCGATGCTGGCCGGCGACGACGCGGCCGTCAGAGACACTCGCGCCCGACGAAAGCAACTCCTGGGCGGCGCGGCTCTGCTTTTCGGCGGAGCGGCGTTGGCCTATGTCGTCGTGTTTGCGCCCGAACAGCACAGGCCAGAAAGTGTCAGAGGCGACGAAGAGTTCACAACGACGACCTTCCGACCGCCCTCGTTCTTGCGCGATGGAGACAAACAGCCGGAAAAAGCCCCTGAGGCGATCATCAAACTACCCGATCCGCCAGCCGAGGAGAAAGAGGTGCAAACCTCTGACACGACAAAATTCGAGGTTCCCGCTCCCCCGGGGATCGTCGAGACGAATGATGAAACAGCGCTGGAGCCTGAAAAAGCCGAGGAGTTTCCCAAACGCTTTCTATCAAAGCAGGTAGTGATCGACGCGACCAAGGACGACAACGGCCGCGACACGCTCGGCACCGGCAGTTCGGAGGGCGGACCAACCGTCGCCGGTGAGGATCGAAACAGCAAGTTTCTGGCGTCCGCCTCAGCGATCGGTGATCGCGCTGCCAAAGCCAGAAGGATCGACCGCATCGATGCGATGATACCCGAGGGAACGTTGATTGCCGGCATCCTTGAGACGGCGATCAACAGCGACCTGCCGGGTCAGATCCGCGCTATCACCTCACAGGATGTCTATTCCTTCGACGGCCGCCGCATCCTGATCCCCACCGGCACCCGGCTGATCGGTGAATACCAATCTGAGGTCACCCGGGGTCAGAAACGCATCTTTGTCATTTGGACCCGGTTGCTGCGCAATGATGGTGTGACTGTCCGCCTCAACAGCATCGCAACCGACAGCCTTGGACGATCCGGGCTGACGGGCAACGTCGATAACAAGTGGCGGGAACGTTTCGGATCGGCAATCTTGCTCTCGATCGTCGGCGCCGGCTCTTCCTTTCTGACGGGTTATGGCAGTGGCTCCTATTCGAGCAGCGGGAACGGCGGCTCCGACGCTGACCGCGCCGCCGAACTGGCGCGCGAAACGATCGCCCAGACATTTTCCGACATGGCTAACCAGGCACTGGGAGAAAACCTCAAAATTCCGCCGACGATCAGCGTGCACCAGGGTGAGCGCATTGTCGTCTATGTCCGCCAGGACCTCGACTTTTCCGCGATGTATCCGGAACCGGTCGAGGAAGCGCTGAAGGAAATCAAGAATGAACGAGGCATCCGCAACACTTCAGGCCGCTAATCATAGTCCGTACTACTTCCTGCGGCGATCGCTCGATCCACTTTCCATCTTTTTGTCCGATCCAACCGTAGTGGAGATTTCGGTCAATCGACCCGGCCACGTCTATATTGAGCGCCTCGGCGCCGATGTGATGGAACATCATGAAATTTCGGCACTTACCATGTCCGAAATTGAAAACATCGGCGAACGTGTTGCTGCTGCGACGCATCAGTTCATCAGCCGGGTAAACCCGATCCTCTCCGCAGCCTTGCCGACGGGTGAACGCATTCAGATCGTTCTACCGCCCGCGGCGGCAGACGGCGGCGCCATTTCCATACGCAAGCAAGTCGCCAGTGACTTCACTCTCGAGGAATATCGAAACAACGGATCGCTGGAAAAGGTCTCGGTCGCCGTCGGCGGCCTCACCGGTGTCGAGCAGGCACTCATCGAACATCTTCGGTGCGAGCGGATTTATGAGTTTATCCAAACCGCAATCCGGCAACGGGTCTCGATCCTGATCAGCGGCGGGACATCGACAGGCAAGACGACTTTTCTCAATGCTTGCCTCAAGACAATCGACCCGTTCGAACGCATCCTGACATTGGAGGACACGCGGGAGCTCTTTCCACCGCAAAAGAACGCCGTTCATCTCCTGGCGTCGCGTGGCGACCAGGGCACGGCGCAGGTGACAATTCAGTCGCTCTTGGAGGCGTCGCTCCGGATGCGCCCCGATCGCTTGTTTGTCGGCGAGATCAGAGGGGCCGAGGCCTTCGCGTTTTTACGGGCAATCAATACTGGTCATCCCGGAAGCATGTCGACGGTACACGCGGATACACCTCTTGGAGCTTACGAACAGCTCGCCATGATGGTGCAGCAAGGCGGGATGTCTTCTGGTTACTCGAAGCGGGATCTCATGTCTTATATCCAGATGGTGATCCCGGTCGTTATCCAGCTTCGCCGCGAGGGCGGCCGTCGGGGCGTTTCGGAAATATACTACGCCAGGCATGCCACATGACCAGGACCTATCTTGCCGCCTACCTTTTGTTTTGCGGTTTGATCGCTGTAGCCGTTTGGATCATCGGTTATGCCCTGATCTTGCAGTTTGTTTACAAGGACAGCCGCATTCTCCAGTTGACGGTCACAGCCAACCCGTTTGCGCCGATACTGCAGTTGTGGCTCTATTCGACCAATCGGACGCTCCAGATAGCGGCTGCAGGCGCGCTCGTTCCCGCAGTTGCTTTTGCCACGGGGGCTGGAATGTTTGGGTTGCGGCGCCCCTCCAACCCGCTGGGTGACGCAGCGTTTCAGGACTTGGCCACGATCCGGCGCGGAAAGTGGTTTCGCAAGGATGGCCACATCTTCGGGAGATTGGGCCGCAAGATCCTGCGCTGGCAGGATGATCGTCACCATCTCGTCATCGGTCCAACCCGATCGGGAAAAGGGGTGGGTTATGTCATCCCGAACGCCTTGATGTTTCCAGGCTCGATGATCATCACTGATCTGAAAGGCGAGATTTACAAGCACACCGCTGGATATCGGAAGGTCAACGGGCACCAGGTCTTCCTGTTTTCGCCCGGCGCGCCAAAGACCCACCGATGGAACCCGATGGATTTTGTTCGGCCTGATCGCGGCAGCCGTTCGATCGACATCCAGAATATGGCAAGCATTCTGATTCCTGAAACAATCGGCTCGGACAATGCCGTCTGGCAGGGAACAGCCCAGCAAGTCATCGCCGGCGTAATCAGCTATGTGCTGGAAAGCAGCCACTACGAGAACCGTCGCAATCTCGGTGAGGTCAACAGCATCTTCAATTCAGGCGTAGATCTGCAGGTCTTGATGAAGTTGATCAAGGAGAAGGAACCCGATCTTTCTAAGTTTACGACCGACAGCTTCAATGCCTACATGTCCCTGAATGAACGGGCAGCTCGGTCTGCATTGCTCGATATCCAGAAGGCCATGCAGCCCTTTCGTAACGAGCGGGTCATCGCGGCAACCAATGTGACCGACATCGACCTTGCATCGATGCGCCGGCGGCCAGTCTCGATCTATCTTGCGCCGAACATCAGCGATGTTACCATTTTGCGACCTCTCCTTACCTTGTTCGTCCAGCAATGCATGGATCTGCTCACCCGCGACTTCGATCCCGGCGCCCTGCCCGCTTACTTCCTGCTCGATGAGTTTCGGCAGCTGAAGCGGATGGACGAGATCATGAACAAGCTGCCGTATGTAGCCGGCTACAACATCAAGATGGCCTTCATCGTCCAGGATCTCAAAAGCCTGGACGAGATTTACGGAGAAACATCGCGCCATTCTCTCCTTGGCAATTGCGGGCTGCAGCTCATTCTCGGCGCCAACGACCAGGTGACGGCCGAGTATGCATCGCGCGCGCTTGGCAAGAAGACCATTCGCTACGAGTCGGAGTCTCGCACCCTGGAACCAATGGGCCTGCCACGCCGGACGAAGGTCGAACAGATCCGCGAACGCGACCTGATGATGCCACAGGAGGTTCGGCAGTTGCCAGAGGATCGGATGGTTCTGCTCATCGAAGGACAAAGGCCCATATTTGGGCGTAAGCTCCGTTTCCATGAGCACGCCCTGTTTAACGCGGCGGCGCAGTTCGCAAAGGAACACCAGCCCGCCGTTCCGGATGCAGATTTCATTACCGTGTTGCAGGTTCCGGCAGTTGGCAAGGCGTATGCAGGTGTCTCACCGACGGTGAGAGCAGACCAAGGTGGATCTACACTCGAGGCAACCGATGCGAACGAGCCCATTGTTGTCGCCAACGCTTTGCGGTTGGAGCGTGCGACAACGCGCCCCAACACGCTGGGCTCCGCGGTCACGAACGAACCCGATGAAATATCCGATCCTGCGATCGCAAGAATAGCGGCACGATTAAAGCCAACAGCAGAACACCTGCGCGAGAAAATTGATGCAAAATTAGAGCAGGCATTCTCGGCAAGAACCAGGATAAGCATCCAGGAGGTTTTGAAACAGACAGTCCCCGACCCGGCCGGGGTCGGGCTTACATGGGAGTCGCAGGGAGAATAACATTAAGTGCCCAATAGCACATCTTATAAGTATCTAAGTGTCGGTCCACAAAACAGCAATCTGCGGATCAAGGGCGATCCCTCGGAACGTCACTCATATCCGGTCATTTCCAGATAGCCCTGCCCTTTCGCACTCCCCTCGAATATGATCGGTCCTTCCCAGTAAGGTGTCGTGGTTTTCATCCAGGCCTGGTCATTTAATGGGCTGGTGGTCACGTCAAAGCCACGCTTCGGGATCCGGACGCGCCACGCGACCGGCAGGTCCCGGTTTTCAACGCGCGCCGAACGGACCGACGAAATCTCCAGCGAACCGGGTGGCAGGACTGTCGGCGTTCCGTCGCGGGCGATCCAGTTTGCCGACGTATAGCCGCCACTGCCATCGCGCAGCCGAAAGGCCATGACTTTTTCGCCCGAGTCCAGATGCAGGGAAAACCAGTCCCATCCGGTTTGGTCCGCGGCCAGGGGCTGCGACGACCATTCCCGGTCGAGCCAGGCTTTGCCCGTGACGAGAACGGTTTTTCCGGCCATATCGAGGGATCCTGAGACATCGTAAAAAGGCTGAGAATAGTAGTAGCTTGCCTGTCCTTCGGCGGATTTGACCGAGTATCCCCGGTCGCCGTGCAGCACCAAAGGCCCCGTGGCCGACAGGTCCAGAGCATAACGAAAATCCTTCCCGCTCGCTTGTAGGCTGACCCTGTCAAGCTGATCGCCTCCCGGTTTTGGCAGGGCTTTCATCTCCCAATCATCGAGCCAGGCCAGAAAGGGTTGCGCCACGACACCAGCCTGACCGACGCCTCCACGCCCAAGTTTTTCCGAGACGAAATGCTGGCCCTTGGTGGTAATGGCGGCATGCCCTAGCCATAACTGTGGATCGGACCATCCATTTGCGGTTTTCGGTGCAAGGGCCGAGCGAAAGAGCGTCCATTGTACGCCATATTTCGCGCCATCCTCACCTTGAAGATTTGCCGTTACGTACCACCACTCGATGCGGAAATCGGGGTGGGATCCGTGGTCAGTGGGAAAGCTGAATTGCATGCCTGGGCGGGGGCTGGCAAAGCCTTCTGCGGTGTTGCCCAGACCGGCGAACCCTTGCGGAATGGCATATCCGGGATTGAGCAGCATTAGAGCAACACCAAGAGTGGCGGCCGAAACTTGTCTAGCGTTCATCAGCAAATACTCTAAGCAGTTCCGTCGGGCTGATCGTTGCCAGGCTCTTAAGGGGAATGACGACTGAAACGATCGCGGCGACGAACGCCACAAGCCCGAGGATGAGCCAGTCCGCTGGGAATATCTGCATTGGCAGGCGCCAGCCGAAGGCCTCGACATTGACGATTGACAAGAGCACCCAGGCCAGCGCAAGGCCGACGGGAACCGCGGCGACGAACGTCGCCAGCCACAGCGCCAGGGTGCGCAATACGTCCAACAGGGCAAGATCACGTCGCCTTATCCCCATTGCCCACACGGGTGCGAGCTGCGGCAATCGGATACCCGACAGGGTCAACAGGCTGGAGAACATTGCAAATCCTGCAACGCCGAGCGTGAAGACGTTCAGCGCAGCGGTCACCGCAAAGGTCTGGTCGAAGACGGCGCGGGATTGCCGTTTCAAGGTCGCCTGATCAATAACGTTGTCAATCGGAAGACCGAACTTCAATGTCAACTGCTCCCTCAACGCCGACGCGTCGGCTGGCGCAATGCGGATACCATATCTGAGCCTAGGAACGTCTGGGAAATGGTCCGTCAGCGCATCGATGCCGACGATGACTTGCCCCTTCGGATTGCCGTAATCGGAATACACGCCGACAACGGGGATTTCCCATCCTCCTGGCAACGCGAGACCGTCGCCGATGACTAGTCCTTTCCGGCGCCAGAGCTGCTCGTTGACGAGCGCGCCCTGCCCGAGCGCGACGCGATCCCAGACATCGGCGGTGGCTGCGAGCAGCGGCCAGTTGTCCCGGTAGGTCGGATCGCTGGCCGCTGCACCAAAGATTTGTAGGTTATCGCCGAGAACTTCGCCTTCCACGCTCCAGATTGGCAGCACCGACAAGGAATGGCTTGGGAGCCAGGCCCGCAGCCGGGATGCCTCTTCCTCGTCCCGCGCGGTGACATAGAGTTCGGCCGCAAGCCTCTGGTCGAGCCAGCCGATAAAGGTCAGACGAAAGCTTGAGACCATCGTGCCCACACCGACATTGGCAGACAGGGCAAGCAGCAATGCCATCAGGGCAAGGCTCAGCCCCGGTAGCTGCTGCCGGGTATCGGCCCAGAACCAGGTCGTGAGCGCGCCCGAGGAGCGCCTTTGCAACAGCCACAAGCCGGCTGAGAGTACGGCCGGCAGTAGAAGAGCAGCTCCCAGAAGCAGGCAGCCCAGCACCGCGAAACCGGCCGCGAGCCCATGCGCGAAGATTGCGAGGGAGATCGACGTTATCAAGAGTAGCAGACCGCATAGGCTTTGCAGACGCATTCCGACCGCCGTCGCGCGCGCCCAGGCGCGCGGCTGTGCCGCAGTCAAAAGCGGCATTCGCCGGACCCGCCACAGGCTCTGCGCCGACGAGACGATGGTGCCCGCGACCGCGATCGCGAGCCCTGTCGCCCACCATTCCGGCCGCAAGGTTAGTGTCCCTGGGACACTTGTCCCATAGAGGCCTTGCAACGTTCCAGCTACTCCCGGCAATAGGAGAGACGCAACGAAATAGCCGATTGCCACCCCGAGAAGCCCCGCAAGAAATGCCAGAAGCAGCAGTTCGGCCATCAGGAGCAAGGTCAACGAGGACAGAGAAAGGCCGAGAGCGCGCAGCGTCCGGAAAGTCGCCCTGCGCTGCTCGAAGGCGAGGCCGATCGTGGCATAGACGATGAAGAGGCCAACCGCAAAGGCGAGGAACCCGAACGCCGTGAGATTGAGATGGAAGCTGTCCGTAAGCCGGGCGACGTCTGGCCGCTCGCCGGGCGGCTTGATCACGATTTCGGGTGCGAGTTTGTCGAGCGAGGGCAGATCTGTGCGTTGTTCGGGAGCTACAATGAACCGGGTCAGTTCGCCCCTCCTCTGCAGGATGCGATCGGCGACACCGATATCGACGAAGCCAGCACCATCTGGCATGTCCGGCGAAATCTCCAGCCGGATTTCCGTGTGCCCCTCAAGCTTGTTGGCGGTCGCCTGCGAGACCAGCATCACGCCCGGCTCGGACAGAAAGGCGACGAGATCGCCTGTTTTTCCCACCTTGATGCCGCCGGTCGCCGCCGGCATGGTCAGTGGATCTATTCCTATAATTCGGACGCGGACATTTCCGAAACGGCGATCGCCCTCGATCACAGGTGATACATCCCACCCCGCCCTTCTCAGCCTGGGATAGATGCTTTTTGAAATGGACTGGCCGTTTCGCGGCAGGATTTGCGTCAGCTCGTTCTGGTCAAGAATCGAGGCTGCCCGCGCATAGCTCGCCCGTGCCTCGGCATTGATCGCCTGGACACCCGACCATAGCGCGGTTGCAAGCGACAGTCCGAGCAAGAGGGTGGCAAGCTGTAGCGGCCGGCGGCGCCAATGCGAGAGGAGTGCCATCGCGGCAGTAGAGAGTATCATGCGATCTTTCCACCGTGCAGATGAACACGGCGATCCAACATTTGAGCCAGCCTGATGGAATGCGTCACCAGCAGCAACGCTGCCCCAGCGCTTTTCGTCAGCGACAGCATGACGGCGAGCACGGCATCCCCGGTCGCCTCATCGAGATTTCCGGTTGGCTCGTCAGCGAGAACCAGCGGCGGCTTTGCCGCCAGTGTCCTGCCGATCGCGACCCTCTGTTGTTGCCCTCCGGAAAGCTGCTCGGGGTAGCGGGCAAGGAGCGTTTCGATACCCAGCAGTTCCACGAGCTCCTGTTCCCATGCAGGATCATGCCGGCCGGCGAGTTTTGCATGGAAGGAAATGTTGGCACCCACATCCAGCGACGGGATGAGGTTGAATTGTTGAAACACCAGTCCGACGGCGGTGCGCCGGTACCCCGCCCGTCCTCGGTCATCAAGACCGGCGAGGACATGACCACTGGAAACGATCTCGCCGGCATCGGCGTGATCTAGCCCGCCGGCAAGGTGAAGCAGCGTGCTCTTTCCACTGCCCGACTCTCCAGTCAGCGCGACGCTTTCTCCAGCGGCAAGATCGAAATCGATACCCTTCAGGATCTCGAGGCGCCCCTCGGCCGTGGTGTAGGATTTTCTGACGTTTCGCAGAGAAAGCAGCATCGGGCTCGGATCGAACGATAGGGACAAAAGGATATGTAGGGGTTGCAGCAAGCTTTGTAAGCAATGTTGTCAGGAGATTTTTCGCGCCGCGGCATCAACGTCCACCGGCCGACGAGCTTCGTCGCAACTTGGGTCACCGCGTTCGGCGTAAGTTGCCAGCCACCTCCGGGAAGATGTCAAATGTTCGAGCCGGCTCACGTTTATTGAGAATGGTTTGCCACGAAACGCGTAATACCAACCTTCATTAATGCTGACACTCGGGGTTCCCAAAGCCGAGGAATCTGAATCGATAGCGCAAACAGGAGGTTTGCGATGGGTTCAGCAATTTCTTTGCGATCAGACTTTGGCGGGGACGGGCTGCGGATTCTGGCCCGACAGACAAAGGATGCCGATCAGGCCCGGCGGCTCCTGGCGCATGCATCGATCTATGATGGCGGCTCTCGCGCTGATGCTGCGCGGCTCGGCAGCGTTACGGTGCAGATCGTGCGCGACTGGGTGGTGCGGTCAACGCGCGCGGTCCCGATGGGTTGATCAACGGCGGCTCCGGGCAAGCCGTCACTGTTGAACGAAGATCAGCGCACGGCCTTGGCGCAAGCCATTGAGCGAGGCCTACACCCTATCTCGACGGCGTCGTGTGCTGGCGTTTGTGTGATCTGGGCCAGTGGCTTTGGGAGGAATTCCGTGTCGAGGTGAGTGAGCAGACCTGGGCCGCGAAGTGCGCTCGATGGGCTACCGCAAACTCTCGGCTCGCCCGACACATCATGTGCAGGATGCCGAGGCAGCCGAGGCGTTTAAAAAAAATTCCCCGCTGCAGTGGCAGAGGTCGCCGTCGGTCCCGCCAAGGGCAAGGTGATCGAAATCTGGTTTCAGATGCTATGAGGGCGGGGACACCAGCTGGCTTCAGGCCAAAATGCGCGTCTTCAAATTAGGGAGCCGATCATGTCATTTACCAGCGATACTATCCTTGTTGCCCTCGAACTCAGTAATTCTCTGTGGCTCGTCGACACTCGCATGGCGGGTGCCCGGAGCAGCCAAATGCACCGTGTCAGTGCTGGCGATACGGTGACGTTGTTGCGCCTATTGGATGGGCTGCTGGCAAACGGTCGTGAGCAAGGTGCCCCAAGGCGGATCGAAAATCGCATATCTGCTCTCCTTGTCACCCAAGGTATCCCCTCGAGGCCATCACTGCGCAGCTGGGAGCGAGACATGGCGCTCCTTGAGACCGGCGACGGACGCAAGTTTCCCCAACATCTTATACGCCAACTCGCTGACCTCGACTCTTTGGCCTTCCCAAAACGCGTTGGATCTGAATCTCTGGGGCAAACTGGAGGTTTACGATGCGACCGGGGATTTCGTTACGTGAAGATTTTGATGGAGAAGGTCTCCGGCGTCTGTCGCGGCAGTCGAAGGACGCAGCCCAGGT
>UBTA01000081.1 GCA_900468065.1 Hyphomicrobiales bacterium
AGAAGGTCGCCTCGGATATCCCGTGCTTGCGGCAGACATCGGCCGTCCTCGAGCCGTTCTCCTGCTCCTTCAAAATCCCGATAATCTGTTCGTCCGTGAACCGTGAATGCTTCATGCCCGTCTCCTCAGAGTAACGGACTCTACCAAAATTTGGAGGAAGATCAGGGTCTCAGGTCAGACGGCCACTGATCAAGACTCCCCATCCATTTTTCAGCGGCGAATCTCCATTCAACAAGAGGTCGTGGAGACCAGGAACATGGTGAAAATCGGGGATGTGGTCGAGCCATTGAAAGAGAATGCTTGAGTGGAGGTGACATGGATAGCCCGACCCTTAAAGGGATCGATGTTTGTCTATTCCGGGAGCGAATACTGGATGTGGCGGAAGAGCACTTTCGCCGCATTGGACACCAGAAAACGTCAGTGGACGACATGGCAGTCCACCTCGGGGTGAGCCGCGCGAACATCTATCGCTTTTTTCCTTCGAGGTCAGCGATCAACAAGTTGGTCTGTGGCCGTTTCCTTAATCGAACAATCCTGTTTGGGGAAGCGATCGCAGATGTGCCAGGGCCAGCCCGTACAAAGCTTGTAGCCCTCTTGTACGCTCTCCATCGCGAAAGAAAGAGCACGTTCATGCGACAGAAGCCGATCCACGATCTGATCACCGCCGCAACGAACGAGAACTGGGCTGTCAACCGAGCGCATAACGAACAGCTAGTGGGACTGACTGAAGCGATCATAAGGGAGGATATTGAAGCAGGCGAGTTTGGGGTCAACGACTCCGCCCAGGCCGCGCGCAGCGTGGTGAAGTCGTTCATGCCATTTCTCGGCCTCAGCCAAGACGAGGTCGAGGCTCTCTTTGGCATTTCTCGCAAAACCATCCAGCGGCTAGAGCGCGGCGACAAAGTTGTGATCCACTACGCGAACAGCCTACAGAGCTTTTACGAAGCCCAAGGAATCGAATTTGTTCCGCCCGCGGACGGCAAGGGGTGGGGCGTCTTCAACGCCAACACTAAAGATGATCCGAGTAAGCTGAACAGGCTTGGCGCTCTCCCTCCCTCGAAGCGGATAAAAGCGACATGATAAACGCCGGCTACGGCTTGCGACGGGAGCTATAAAAATTGAAACGTCCCCGCATCTGTCGTGTGCAGAGATACACGGTTCTATAAAATGCGATCTTCCGCGAGGAGCGGTCTGCTTTTCAAAGTTGTCGAATGCCAATCTGAACTTCTTGTTCAATCCGACATTTTACCATCTTGGTTTGGCTAGGAAGCGCGAGGCGTATCAGCCACCTACAGCGCTGTACCATTCCGGAAGGCTAGTGCGGGCTGGGGTTACAACAGAAGGCTCCAGCGTGCGCGGAAAGGCACTCGAGAGCAAAAGGTAGAAACCTATGCTTTGAGGGGGCTAAAGTCGAAGAGGAAAACGGACGGGCTACGGCCCGACTTTTTTGCAGTTCGAATACAAGCCGTCCCTGCACTAGCAGAAGTCATGCTTGCGCCGGCTTGTTTTCGAAGAAGGCGGAATGCGAGCGAGCTCGCATACTCTTTTCATGCTTAAAGAATCCGATTGTGTTCAACTGTTCACTTGCCCAGTTCAGGCGCCTGTGCCAAAGCGAGCTTTGCAATCGAGATTAAACCCTTCGTGTATCTCAACTAAGCGATTGAATTCGCTAAGAAAAACGTCGGAGTGGCGGGATTCGAACCCACGACCCCTTGACCCCCAGTCAAGTGCGCTACCGGGCTGCGCTACACTCCGTACGACGTTTTTGTTCGAGCCGTGAACACAAGCCATGACCCCGTATAACGAACCCACGACCCCTTGACCCCCAGTCAAGTGCGCTACCGGGCTGCGCTACGCTCCGAACCGAAAAGAGCCGTATATAATCGGGAGTTGGCGCGCAAGCCCTGTTTTTGGAAAAGGCGATAAATCGGCGGAAAAAGCCGGGACGTTTTTCGCGCTGACGAAATTGCCGCAAATACGGCGCCAGCGGCGGATTTTCCCGATGCTTAAAGTTTTCGGCAATCCCTTGCGCCGATAATGCCCCTGCAAAACGGGGATCAAGGTGATGGCAAAGACAGCGGCGCGAAAAGGCCAGAAGCGGCGCACCGTGCGCAAGAAAGCTCAGGGTGGCATGTGGCCGTGGTATCTTGCCGGTATCCTTTCGGTCAGCGCCGTCATTGCCTATGAGCATCGCGCCGCAATCATGCCGATGGCGGCACCTTTCTATACCGCGTCGATTACAAAGACACGCGCCGTGGAGAAACAGGCCGCCGTTCCGGAAAAGCGCGTCGAGAAAACCCAGCCGGCTGCAAGGCCCGCTCTTGCCATGCCCGCGATGCGCCCTGTCGAGCAGGCTGCGCTGGATACTCCCGATCTGCAGCCCACAGGCCGCAAGCCGGGGACGTTCTATTTCTGCACGGAAACGCTGGAAAACTGCGTCGTCGACGGCGGTACATTCTGGTATGGGCGGCGCAAGATCCAGATCGCCGAGATCCAGGCGCCAAGGATCAAGCAGGCCAAATGCGACAATGAACGCAAGCTCGGCTCGCTGGCGAAAAAGCGCCTGTGGGAGATTTTGAATGCCGGCGGCGTGCAACTGGCCGCAGCCGCCGGCCCCGGCGCCCGCGTGACGGTCGGGCAGGGGCGCTCGATCGGTGATATTCTGGTTTCCGAGGGCCTTGCCCGCCGCCCGGGCGACGGCAAGAACGGCTGGTGCGCACAGGGGTAAAGCCGCGGTATCAGATGCTCCCTCGGCGGTCTGCGGGCTATGGCCGGGAGACAAGTCCGCGGTAGACTGCCTCGGTCTTGTCGATCATCTGCCGCATCGAAAAATCCGACATCCGGTCGCGCGCGGCAACGATCATCTGGCGATGCCGTTCCGGCCTGGCGCTTTCGACCATCGCATTGGCGAGTTTGATACTGTCGCCATCATTGGCCACGATGAGGCCGCTTTTGTCCTTGTCGATCGCCGTCGATGCGCCGCCGACATCGGTGGAGACGATCGGTTTTCCGGATGCCGCCGCTTCCAGCATCACATAGGACATCGCCTCGTAGCGGCTGGCCATGACAAGCACATCGAAAGCCGGAACCGCCTGCGGGCCGGTAAAGGCCGATGTCAGGCGGATGCGCTTCTGAAGGCCGCTTTCGGCGATGGCGGCGCGGACGTCCGCTTCCCGTTCGCCTGAGCCGACCATGATCAGATGTGCATCCGGAAGTCGCGAGGCTGCGTTGCTGAAGGCCTCGATCAGCCGTTCCGGCGCCTTCTGGTGCGAGAGCCGGCCGACGAAACCGAAGACGAACGCTTCCGCGGAAATGCCGAAACTGGCGCGCACGGTCTTGGCCATATCGAGCGGCGGCGGTGCGACGCCGTTGATAATGACCGAGAGTTTTCGCGCTGGCATACCGAGCGACCGGGCATGGGCATGTTCGTCGGCGGAGACACAGATCAGGTGATCGGTGAACAGCGTGGCGAGAATGGTCTCGATGCTGCCGAAGATCAGCCGCCCCGCCTTGCCCAGTGTCGGGTCCATGGTGCGAAAGGCATGTGGGGTGTAGACGCGCGGCGCATGGCGGCCGGGCAAACGGAGCCGGGTGAGGGCGCCGGCCTTCGAGCTGTGGCCGTGAACGATGTCAAAGGGCAGGGGGCCGTCGATGATCCGGCGCAGCGCGCGAAAGGCGGCAATGTCCGACAGACCGGGCGAGCGCTTCATGGCGACGGCGTGGATGGCAGGCAGGCCGAGCGATTTCAGCTCACGGACAAAGGCTTCTTCCGCCCGAAGCGGCGAATAGACCGCTTCGACATGGTGACCGCGCTGCTTCAAGCCAAGGCAAAGGTCGAGGAAGTGGCGGCCCGATCCGCCGCCGCTGGGCTCCAGAACCTGGAGGATACGCAAGCCACTTCCGGTTTCAGCGATAGAAGGGTCGATATTCATATACTGACTGTCCGCCGCCGGTCACGATATGGAGCCGGTCCGTCCCCTTGTGTACAGGGTTGATGTTAACGCCGGGTTGGTGCGGGCGAAACGCGGCGTGCCGGCGCAAGCGAGACGGTCCGCCGATGGCGGTATTCGAGGGCGCCGCAGCCCCAGACGATCCCGAGCAACAGGAAGAAATGCCGCCAGTGGTCGGTATCGATGACATTGCCGATCGCGGCATGGCCGATAAGCACGATCCAGGCGATCATCAGATAGGGTTGCCATGGCCGGTCGAGCAGCAGGAAGCGGAAGCCCATCGTCACCGTCCATATGATCAGGGTGACATAGGAGACAAAGCCGAGCCAGCCGTAGGAGGTCAGGGATTTCAGCCAGATATTGTGCTCGTCTTCAGGGAACATCTTGCTGAACACCATCGGGCCAATGCCGAGCGGGGTTTCCATCGACATCAGGAAGCCGATCTTGTGGCGGTCGAAACGGCCAAGATGACCGCCGTCATAGTCCTGGACAAGCTGGGTACGGCTTGAAAAGAGATTGGAGACCTGCGGGATCTGCAGGGCAACCACGAGCGCCACCACCATCAGCAAGGCGCCGCTGAGCGTCAGAACGAGGATCTTCAGCCGGAAGGCACCGGTGCGTTCCTTGAGCAGCATGACGAGAACAAGGGCGCAGGCACAGAACAGATAAAGCGCCCAGGCGGCACGCGAGAAGGAGAGGAAGAGCCCGAGTGCCATGATCAGGATGGCGACGACCTTTATCGGCGCGGTCGTGAGCCGGTCGTTCAAGAGCCGGTACATCAGGTAGAGGGAAGGGGCGACCAGGAACGGACCGAAAACGTTGGGGTCCTGGAAGGCACCCTTGGCACGGTCGTAGAGTGTGAAATTCGCCGCTCCCGGGATCGCGCCGAAATAGCCGAGAATGCCGAGCAGCGAGGTGATGACGCCTGCGGCCACCCATGCATCGAAGATCAGCTTCAGACGTTCGTGGCGGGCTTCAATGATGGCCGCGTAAAAGACCGAGGTGAGGCAGAGAAAGCCGGACACCGCCATATACATCGGCGCGGTGTCAAGATCGCTCATGACCGTCAGCGACAGGATGCCGCCGGTCATGAACAGGATGAGCAGCGCCAGAAGCGGTGCGACGGACCGCGAGATTTTAAGACCAAATATGAACCAGATACCGATCATCGCAGCCATGAAGACTTCGTACGGTGCAGGTTCCGCGATGACGAAGCCTGACAGGAAAACGCCGAACGTCACCATCGCCGAGCCGAAGATTGCCACGGCGGCGAGCTGCGGGCGAAAACCCGGGGCTGAGGTGGCGGCTGGTGCGCTCAATAGGCATTTTCCGTGTTGAAGAGCCGGATCGGTGTCAGGAACAGGATTTTCAGATCCAGCCACAACGACCAGTTTTCGATGTAATAGAGGTCGAAAGCCGTGCGGAACTTGATCTTGTCGTCATTATCAACCTCGCCGCGCCAGCCATTGATCTGCGCCCAGCCGGTGACGCCCGGCTTGACGCGGTGGCGGGCGAAATAGCCTTCGACGACGTCGGAATAGGTCCGTTCCGCGGTCTGGGCAAGAACGGCATGCGGACGTGGACCGACCAGCGACAGCTCGCCCTTGAGCACGTTGAAGAGCTGGGGTAATTCGTCGATGGACGATTTGCGCAGGAAACGGCCGATGCGCGTGACGCGCGGATCGCCTTTGGTGACGGCGTTGCGGGCGGTGGGGTCGCTCATGTTGGTGTACATCGAGCGGAATTTGTAGACATCGATCGTCTCGTTGTTGAAGCCGTGACGCTTCTGCTTGAAGATGATCGGCCCAGGCGAGCTGAGCTTCACGGCAATCGCAGCCCCGATAAGGACCGGCCAAAGAAGGGCGAGCGCCACGAGGCTGAAGAAGACGTCGAAGATGCGCTTGGCGACCGAATCCCAGTCCGCTATCGGCTTGTCGAAGATATCGAGCATCGGCACCTGGCCGACATGCGAATAGCTGCGCGGGCGGAATCTCAGGTTGTTGGCATGAGCCGCAAGGCGGATGTCCGCCGGCAGGATCCAAAGCTTCTTGAGGAGTTCAAGGATGCGTTGCTCTGCCGAAAGCGGCAGCGCGATGATCAGGATATCTATGCGGGTAAGGCGGGCGAAATCGACCAGTTCGGCAACCGTTCCCAGTTTGGGATAGCCGGCGATGATGCCGGGTGAGCGGCGTTCGTCACGATCGTCGAAAATGCCGCAGATGCGGATATCGTTGTCGGTCTGCTGTTCGAGTGAACGGATAAGATCCTTGGCAGGCTGGCCGCCACCAACGATGACCGCCCGGCGTTCCATGATGCCATTGCGCGCCCACCGGCGGATCGAAAAGGCGATGAAGGCGCGTTCTGCAATGAGAAAAACCGCTCCGAGCACATACCACATGCCGAAGGAGAAGCGTGAGAACGTGCCCCCGGTCTTCAGCAGAAAGAGCACCATCGTCATGGTGGCGAAAGCGAGCGTCCAGCAGCCGATCAGCCGCGGCACGACCCGTGCTGGGGATCTGAGCGTAGGAACCTGATATCCGTCGCACAGCTGCAGGAACACGACTGTCAAAACAGAAACGCCAGCAATGAGGGCGCAGTAACCGAGCAATTCGTCCAGCCGCGGCGCGACGTAGAGCATATGAATCGCATAGCCAATGGCAAACAGCGCGCTGAATTCGAGCAACCGTATCAGCCCGATGATCATGTTTGGCGAATAGGTATCGGTGCGGAATTGCGATGCGATGCGGCGTGCGAGCGGATTGAGTTCACGCGCGGGTTCGTCTTCGCGCTTTTCGCCGGGCACCGTGGAGCGGATGCTGGAAATATTCTTGCGCATCGCTTCTGCGTCGAAAGCTTCCGGTTTTTCGATCTTGTTCATGATATCCGCCCGGGCCGTTGTGTCCCTTCGGGATAGCAGAAAGCCCCTAAGAAACGCTTACGAGCGGCGAGCTGCAATCTCGGGTGGCGCGGCCGGTTCCGGCACAAGCTGCCGATAGAGCCGCATGATGCTGCCGGCCATGGTCGATGTCGAGAATGCTGCCTTGAACGCGTCCGCGTCGGGCATCACCTCGTTCGCCCAGTCCTTCTCTGTCATCGCGGCCGTCATGACGTCGGCAAGCGCCTGGGCGTCGTCCGGCGTGGCGAGTGCAGCGCTCTCAGGCCCCAGCACCTCGGGGATGCCGCCAACCCTTGCTGATATCACCGGCTTTCGCGCCGCCAGGGCTTCGAGGACGATGTAGGGCATGGATTCGGCGCGCGATGGCACGACGACATTGCGGGTAAAGGCAAAGGCATCGCGCGCCTTCATGGCGGGCAGCATTTCGATGCGGCGGCCAAGGCCCCGTTCCAGCATCATCTGCTCGTATTCGGCTTTCTGCGGCCCGTCTCCGATCATCATCGCCGACAGGGGCTTGCCGATATTGCGTTCGGTTCGTGCGAAGGCATCGATGAACAGATCGGGACCCTTGAGGTCGCGCAGCATGCCGATATAGAGGAAATCCACGGCGTCCGGCCGCGCATACACAGTCTCGAAGTCGCGATCGTCGATGCCATTGTAGATCAATTCGCTGCGGACATGGGGCTTGCCGACCTTGGCTTCGTAGGTCCTGCGTTCGAAGTCGCAGACAAACACGATCGCGTCCGTCAAATACTCCTGCAGGCGCTCGAGAAAGAAGACTACCTTCCCCGAAAGGGTCGCCTTGTTATAGTGGAGGCTACCGCCATGCGGCGAATAGAGGCGGGCAACGCAATACTTGTTCACCCGCAAGGCTGAGCCGATGATCCGGGCCAGAGCGCCGCCCTTGGCGCCATGCCCGTGCAGGATATCCGGCCGCAAACTTCTGATTTCCTTGTAGCTGCTCCACAGTGCCGCCAGATCAGCCGGGCCGATCGATCGCCGAATCGGCAGGCGGACAAGACCCAACGACAGGAACGGCCTTATCTCGTCGAACAGCGCATCCTCGTAGGTGCCGCCTGTCGTGCTGTCGCAGACGATACCGATTTCATGCCCCTGCTTGGCATGCGCTTCGGCCAGATCGCGCACATGGCGGAAAATCCCACCAATGGGCGACCGGAAGAAATGAATGATGCGCAGCGGACGGGGATCATCCATGACTGTTAGAACAGCCGCTCGCGCACATAGATGGTATCGCCGGCCATGATTGGGTCGGAGATGGAAACCCGTCCGGTCAGGATGCGGCCATTGATCTTGCGGGTGACATCGACATTCGCCTGGTTGGCGCGGGGCGAATAACCACCGGCGACCGCAATGGCGTTCTGGACAGTCATGCCAGGTACGTAGGAATATTGCCCGGCTTGGCCAACTTCACCCATGATGAAGACAGAGCGATAGCGGTCGACTTCGATCGTCACGTCGGGATCGCGCAGATAACCCTCGCGCAGCTTGCCGGCGATCATCTTTTCCATCTCGGGCAGGGTATGGCCACGCGACGGCACGGCGCCGATCAGCGGGAAGGCGACATAGCCTGCCTGATCGACGGTGTAGCTGCCGGTGAGGCCTGCCTGCTCGAAAACGCTGATGCGCAGTCTGTCGCCGCTGTCCACCCGGTAGGGCTGGATGGTGGCTTCGTGAAAGGCCTTGGGCGCCGGCTGATAGCTGGTGCATCCGGACATCGCCAGGCACAGCGAAACGATGGCTATGGCGGGGCCTGTTTTCAATCGTGCGGACGTCATCGGGCTCTCGCGCTCCAGAAACCATGTCATGGCCCGATGTTATCAATCCGTTAGGGTTAATAGGCGGTAAAGAGGCAGCGCAATTCGCGCAACGGGACGCATATATATTGCCTGCAATCTTGAATAACGATTTTGTGCGCGAAGACTTATTAACCCTTGCGTTACCATGTTTGTTTACTGTGGCGGCGAGTTGTGCAGGTTCGAGGTAAAACGCATGTCCAGCGTCAACGATGGTCATCAGGATGTAGATATCGATCTCGGCGGGCTGTTCCGCGCCATCTGGCGGCAGCGGGGCAGGGTGCTGCTGGCAACCGTTGTCTTTGCGGGGGTGGCCTTCGCCGCCGCCAACCTGATGTCTCCGGAATATCAGGGCGAGGCCCGGCTTTTGATCGAATCGCGTCAGGCCGAATTCAGCGGCGCCAACCAGGCGCAACCGCAGACTGCCGACAGCCAATTCGACGAATCCGGTATCTCCAGTCAGGTGCAGCTCTTGCGCTCGGTCGATCTGATCAAGCAGGTCGCTCGCGACATGAAGCTCTATGAATTGCCGGAATTCGACCCGACGGCCAATCCGTCGGCGATCTCCGATGTGCTGGTGATGCTCGGGATCAAGAAAAACCCCCTCGACCTGCCGCCGGAAGAGCGTGTTCTCAAGGAATTCCAGAAGAAGCTGCAGGTCTATCAGGTCGAAAAGTCGCGGGTCGTCGCCGTGCAGTTTACCTCGGAGAACCCGCAGCTGGCCGCCGCCATTCCAAATGCGATGGCCAAGGTCTTCCTGTCGCTGCAAAGCGGCGCCAAGCTTGATTCCAATACGGAGGCCAGCCGCTGGCTGGAGCCGGAAATCGCCAACCTGCGCGAAAAGGTTCGCGATGCCGAGACCAAGGTTGCGGAATACCGGGCATCGTCCGATCTTCTGCTGACCGGCGAAACCGGCAACACCTTTGCCAGCACCCAGCTGAACAACATCTCCACCGAACTTGCCCGCATCCGCGGTGAGCGCGCCAATGCCGAAGCGCGGGCTGAAAACGTCCGCATGGCACTTGCAAGCGGTAAGGCAGTCGATACTCTGAATGACGTCGTTGCCTCGCCGATGATTCAGCGCCTCAAGGAAACAGAATCCAATATCCAAGGTCAGATCTCTGATCTTTCGACGACGCTTCTCGACGGACACCCGCGCTTGAAGGGCCTGAAATCGCAGCTGCAAGGCATCCGTGCCCAGATCGTCAGCGAAACAAAGAAGATTCTCGGCAGCCTGGAAAATGAAGCGAATGT
Organism: Hyphomicrobiales bacterium; assembly: GCA_900468065.1. Taxonomy (GTDB): domain Bacteria; phylum Pseudomonadota; class Alphaproteobacteria; order Rhizobiales; family Rhizobiaceae; genus Pararhizobium. The sequence goes on from UBTA01000081.1 coordinate 9,915, forward strand.
TGCGCAGTTGCGCGAGCGCCAGCTCGTCGCGCAGCTCAACACGCTGAAGGCTGCATCGGCCAAGGCCGGCGAGGACGAGGTTGGCCTGCGGGCGCTGGAGCGTGAAGCCACGGCTCAGCGGCAATTGCTCGAAACCTACCTGGCGCGTTACCGCGAAGCGACCTCGCGCAGCGGCGAGAATGCCGCGCCGGCGGATGCCCGGGTCATCTCCCAGGCGGTAGAGCCGACCGAAGTGAGCTTCCCAAAGGTTCTGCCGATTACAATCGTCGCAGCTCTGGCAGCCTTTCTTGTCAGCTGCGTTGTCATCATGCTGTCCGAACTGTTCAGCGGCCGGGCCTTGCGGCCGGTAATGCGCACGGAAGACGGCTCTTTCGAAGACGAAGACTTGAAAGAACCTGTCCTTCGGCAGACCGCATCGCGGTCAGTGCCGGTGGGTGCCATCTCTGGCATCTCCCCCGAACCTGTTTTACCTGATGTTGCAATGGCTGATGAGGCCGAGCCCGACGAAGACGATTTCTCAATCGAATCGGTTGCCGGTCATGTGTGCGATGAGGATATCCGTGTTGCCGTATCGGTATCGCCCGCTGGCGACGAGGGCTCGGTGAATGCGGTGGCGCTGGCGCGGCTGATTGCCGAGGAGGGGCGCAAGATCGTCCTGATCGACCTGACCGGTTCGGCCTGCCCGACGCGGCTGATGGCACAGTCGAACGATCTGGCCGGCATCACCAACCTTCTCGCTGGCGAAGTTCCCTTCACCGAAACGATCCACGCCGATCGCCTGTCGGATGCGCATATCATTCCCCAGGGCGATGCAGATCCTGTCTTTGCTTCACGCGGTATCGAACGCCTGCAGATGGTCATCGATGCGCTGTCGAACGCCTATGACACGGTGCTGGTCGAATGTGGTCCAGCTGACGCAGCTGTGATCGGCAAGGTAACGCGCTCGAAGGATACGAAGATCATCATTTCAGCACCAGCGCTCGGAAACGAGGAGATCGTCGAGCTGATCACCGATTTCGGCGATGCCGGATATGGTGAAATCGTGCTGATGACGGGAACGGGCTACCCGCAAACGGACAACTCCGGTCGCCGCGCGGCCTGACAATGGCGGCTGTCTCAGTCACTGTCCGTGTCGGGGGCATTCCCCACGCCCGGTGCCTGCCGGCTTTGCCGCAGGCGCTGTATGAAAGCATAGGTCTTCCTGTTCTTCTTGATCGCGGCTTTCAGGCGCACGGTGGCTGTGTGAACCGATGCCGCCAGGCGGCCGCGCCGCGTCAGGGGCAGCATGATATCGTAAAGGACGGTCTCAACAGTGCACCAGGACCGCTTGTAACCCTGATCGCCGATGCCGAAATCGAACAGCTTGAAGCCCTCGTCGTTGTATTTCTTGATCATCAGATAAAATAGCAGTTCGCCCGGGCTGGCGTCGGCAGCGAGGCTCTCATCGATCGATCCGAACTGGCAGATGATGTGATCGCCCTTGCGCGACAGCCCGGCAATGGCAACGATGCGGCCCTCTTCGGCCCCGCGCAAACGGATCGCATTGAGCTCGAGCGGCTGGCCGTCCGGTGTGGGGTCGATGGCTGCAACAGCATGAAAGAAGGCGCGTGTCTTGCTGTCCTGGAAAACATTGGGCAGGCCGAGTGCCTTGAAGCGGATGGCCTTCTGTTCGAAGAACAGGTCGAGCAGTGCGCGCCGGTCCTGCGGCGTCGTGGCGATGATATGGTCGTAGCCGCCCAGGGATTCCAGCCGTTTTTCCGACACGCGAAACTTCTTGCGCCGCCGTTTCGCGTTCAACTGGGCGAGCGTGGCTTCGAAATTGCCAAGCAGCGGCAGCTGGAAGGATGCATTCTGATTCTGCACGGCCGGCAGGGAGCCGAGAGGGTGGCGCATGCCGCGCCAGTCGAACGGTATCTTCTCCAGCATGACGATATCGGCGACACGCGAGAGTTTGACCGACAGATCTGCGATCAGCGCCTGCGCCATCTGCTCGCAGTTCAGTGGATCGAGATCAGCGGCAAACAGCCCGGTGTTGATATTGCTGTGCGGCGAGCCGATGAACAGCGCCGTGCGAAACAGTGGGCCGCGTACCAACTCGAGCGGCAGGATGAACACTGTTTTCCGGGCTATGCTGCCGCGAACCAGCAAAAGCTGATTGTTGTGGGCCGCCGTCCAGGCCATGCACCAGTCGAAGCCCTGATGAAGCGATGTAGCGGACGATGCCTCCAGTGCCCGCCAGTCAGCTTCCAGAACCTCAAGGTTGACATGCACGCTGAGCTTCAGGTCCCGGGCGCCTGCAATGTCCTCTGAGGCATCCTCACGGCCTTGCCAGGCGTGGCGGCGGGCCTCGCTGACGGGCATGATGTTGAAGTCCACGTCGGTCATGATGGCTTGCTGTTCCGGCAACTGGTTGACACGTCATCTAATGCAAGCATGCGCTGATTTTCGTTTAAATTGATCGCGCCGGGCGGGGCCTGCCGTGGATTTTACCGAAAGCGGTTACCGAATGGATAAGACCGGACGGTCACGCCGATCGCGCGGAGTGCCGGACGGCGGGCTGGAACTGGCGCACGATTTTTGCTATTCGGGGGTGACTTGATGGAGAGACCGATGCGCCACTGAACAAGGTTTGGACAATTCGCGGCAATCCCTGCGCGTTTCCCGACCGCTCTATGTCACTACGACCATTGGACATAAAGGTGGAGCATTCCCATGCCTGAACATCAAGGAGCGCCGGATTCCGGTGCAGTCACCCCCGTCGCCGCATTCCCGCAGATTGGCTTTCTCAAGAACATCATCCGTTCGCCGCTGATCAGCGCCGGCGATTTCAGCTATTATGACGATCCGGCGGGGCCTGAGCATTTCGAGGAGAAATGCGTCCTTTACCACTATGATTTCATCGGCGACCGGCTGGAGATCGGCCGTTACTGCGCGCTGGCGCAAGGCGTGACCTTCATCATGAACGGCGCCAACCATGCCATGCAGGGATTTTCGACCTATCCGTTCGGGGTTTTTCCCGGTGCCTGGCGCGACGGTTTCGATCCGGCCCTCTATGCCAGCGGCTATCGTGGCGACACGACGGTTGGAAACGATGTGTGGATAGGCACCAAGGCAACGATCATGCCGGGTGTGACGATTGGCCATGGCGCCATCATCGGGGCTCACGCGGTGGTCGCCAAGGATGTGCCGCCCTATAGCGTCGTCGCCGGAAATCCGGGACGGGTGGTGAAGCAGCGGTTCAGCGTCGATATCGTCGAACGCCTTTTGGCCGTCGCCTGGTGGAACTGGCCGGTTGACAAGGTCACCCGTCATGTCGCTGCTATAAGCGGCGCCGATATTGAGGCCCTCGAAAAGGCGGCTTAGTCTCCGACCCAACCGCTGGCGAGCGCATTGGCCCATTCATCGCGGCCGCTCTCGCGGGCAAGGTTCGACATTGCCATGTGATCATAGGAGACGCGCCGGAAGGTGACGTTCCAGCGGCCGTTCACCTTTTCAAGGATGGCATAGGACGCGTCGGGCGAGCCGGTTTCTACTTTGTGGAATACCGGTTCGTCGTCGTCATAGCCGGGGCAGCCGACGCTGCCGGGATTGACGAGTAACCGGCCGTCGGTAAGCCGCACGGCGCGTGGAATATGGGTATGGCCGCAGAGGATGACGGGAAAATCGACCCCCTCCGCAAAACCTTCGATCCGCTGCCGGGCGGATATGTGCACGACGCCCTCGGCCGTCAGGTCTTCCAGCCAATAGGCGAGATCGTCCTGCGGCGTGGCATGGCAGAGAAACAGCTCCTGCCGGTGGACGAGCGTCGCGGGCAGGGCGCGCAGCCAGTCGAGATGGTGCGGCTGCAACTCCGCATGGGCCTCTCGATCCGAGCGGCCCATCTCAGCCGGTTGAAGGGTGACAAGCCAGCGATCGTGATTGCCGCGGATCGACGGAAAATCGCGCGCCATCAGGATGTCGGCCGTGCGGGCCGCATTCATGGGGCCGCTCAAGTGATCGCCGAGATTGACCACGTCATCAAGGCCCAGTGCCGCGATATCGGCAAGCACGGCTTCGAGGGCGAGGTCATTGCCGTGGATGTCGGCGATCACTGCGATTTTCATGGTATCGTCTTTCGGCTCAACGCGGCTTGGTGGGTTTTTCCATCCACTTGATGATCAGCATGGCGGGCAGAATCCACAACAGCCCGGTGAAGAAGAAATAGGCCAGATGCACCCACCACGGCGATGTGCCGAGGAGGAGCGAGGCAAAGGTGGTGGCCGCCAGCGCATAGACGATGACGAGGATGATGATCAGGACGGTGCCGATCAGTTTTCTCAGGCGTACGGGCATTCAGGTCTTTCCGGTTGGCAGGTTTCGCCGGGGTTCTTGGCCGCGACGGCATGCCGCAAAGGGGTAAGCCTTGTTTTGCATGCTGCTCTGGTGCAAATCAACGCTTTTGATGCACAGGTCTTCAGACAAATTGCGCCTTCCGGCGATGCCTGTGTGTTTCGATAAGTGGAGGCCTAAATGGCAAGCACGGATTTGGCAACGGAACAGCGTCTCATGCGCGAGATCGACACGGTCAGCCGCAATCGTACTCAGATCAGGATCTGGCTCGGTATCGTGGTGCTGGTGCTGTTCGGGCTGGTCCTCGTCGGCGGCGCGACGCGGTTGACGGAATCCGGCCTGTCGATCACCCAGTGGAAGCCGATCCATGGCGTCATCCCGCCGCTCAATGCTGCCGAGTGGCAGGAGGAATTCGACCTCTACAAGCAGATCCCGCAATATGAGCAGATCAACAGCGACATGACCGTGGAAGGGTTCAAGACCATCTTCTGGTGGGAATGGGCACACCGGCTGCTCGCCCGCTCGATCGGCCTGATCTTCGCGCTGCCGCTGGCCTTCTTCTGGATCCGTGGACAGATCGAGCCACGGTTGAAACTGCCGCTGCTCGGTATTCTGGCGCTGGGCGGATTTCAGGGCTTCATCGGCTGGTGGATGGTCTCATCCGGTCTTGCCGACCGCACCGAGGTCAGCCAGTACAGGCTGGCCACCCATCTCATCATCGCCTGTCTTATCTTCGTCTCCTGCATCTGGATCGGCAGGGGACTGGCGCCGCATGCCAATGATCCGGCGCCAACGAAAAGCTCCCGGAAAATGGCAGCGATCATCGCCTGCATGGCGCTGTTCCAGATCTATCTGGGCGCGCTGGTGGCGGGGCTCGATGCGGGCCTCTCCTACAACACCTGGCCGCTAATGGATGGCTCCTTCGTACCATCGGACCTGTTCATCCAGCAGCCCGCCTGGCTCAACCTGTTCGAAAATCCGAAGACGGTGCAGTTTGTTCACCGCATCGGCGCCTATGTTCTGTTTGCCTTCGTTCTGATGCACATGATCGCTTCCCTGCGCAAAGCGCCGGAAACGACGCATGCACGGCGCTCTGTTCTGCTGTTCTTGCTGGTGACGATCCAGGCGATCATCGGCATCACGACGCTGATTCTGCAGGTGCCAGTCGGCTGGGGTGTCGCCCATCAGGGCGGCGCGCTGGTGGTGCTCGGGTTCGCCGTTGCTCACTGGCGGGCATTCATCGGCGAATATGCGCGTCCACTGGAAATCGAAATCCGGGACTGATCAGCGTAAAAGCCCATCCAAGGCGGGCATGCCGAGAATGGCGGACGCACCGATCAGGACGTAGCAGATGATGCGGAATGTCGACGGCTTGGCAAAGCCGAACAGGCGGGAGCCGACGTAAAGTCCGCCCGCATAAAGCGGCAGGATGACCAGCGTCAGCGCAAAGACCTGTTCGACAAACAGGCCACCGACGAGATAGCTGACGGCAGTCAGCGCCGATGAAATAGCGAAATAGAGCATGATGTTGGAGCGGATGACCAGCACGTCGCTGGCGCCGCTCAGCCAGTAGGCGACAACAGGCGGGCCACCCAGCTGTGCCGCGCCGCTGAAAACTCCGGCAATGCCGCCGACACCGGCAGTCAGCGGCGCCCGGGGCTGGCCGTGATAGCGCCAGCTGGAGATCAGCAGGACAAGCAGGACAGCCGAGACGACGGTGATCGACCAGCGCAGGATGAGCGGATCGGCAAGCGCCAGAGCCGCCGTGCCGAGCGGCACGCCGATCAGCGCACCGGATGCCATGGTGAACACTTCGCGCCGGTTGGCGGCGCGCCATGCGGCGGGCAGCATGCCGGCGGCCGCGATCGTATCGATCACCAGCAGCACCGGCGAAATGATCTTCGGGCCGAGAATCGAGCCGCCGATCGGGATCAGGATGAGGGCGGCACCAAAGCCGGAAAAGCCGCGCGCAAGACCGGCGATGAAGGTGCAGACAAGCAGCACATAGAGACCATGCTCCGGCAGCGCGGTGGCGACCCTTGCCAGAAGGGTCGCGAAGAAGCCGGTATCGCCCATGTCAGCTAATGCCTTTCCGCGCGTGCGGACGGGGTGGTGGATGCCCCGGATGTGATGTTGGCCTTATGCCGACAGCATGAGATCCATGTTCTGGACTGCAGCGCCCGACGCGCCCTTACCGAGATTGTCGAGCAGGGCCACCAGATTGACCTGTTCGCCGCCGTTCGAACCGAATACGAACAGCTTCATCGTGTCCTTGCCGGCAAGCTCGACGGCATCGACACGCGAGAGTTTCGCGCTGACATCCAGCGGCACGACCTCGACGATCGACTGCCCGGTATAATGGGCGGCAAGTGCAGCATGGATGTTTTCCAGCGTCGTGCCATCCTTCAGCTGATCAAGGAACAGCGGCACCTGAACGATCATGCCTTGCGGGAAGCGGCCGACGGAGGGCGAGAAGATCGGCGCGCGATCGAGCATGCCATGGATCTGCATCTCTGGCACATGCTTGTGCTTGAGCGTCAGGCCGTAGAGGAAATTCGGAGAGTCGATGTGATCCGGATTGGCCGGATCTTCCATCTGCGCAATCATCTGCTTGCCGCCGCCGGTATAGCCGGAGACTGCATTGACGGTGACCGGATAGCTCTGCGGCAGGATACCGGCCTGACGCAGCGGCCGGATCAGGCCGATGGTGCCGGTCGGGTAGCAGCCGGGATTGGCGACAAGGCGGGCATCGCGGATCTTTGCCGCCTGCGCCGCATCCATTTCGGCAAAGCCATACGCCCAGTCCGGCGCGATGCGATAGGCGGTCGAGGTGTCGATGATGCGCACCTTGTTGTTGCCTTCAAGCATGGTGACGGCCTGCTTGGACGCATCGTCGGGCAGGCAGAGGATGGCGACATCGGCGCTGTTCAGGAGATCTTCGCGAATGGCGGCATTGCGGCGTTCGGCTTCCGGAATGGACAGCAGTTCCACATCTGAGCGGCCTGCCATGCGTGTGCGGATCTGCAGGCCCGTCGTGCCGTGTTCGCCATCGATGAAGATCTTCGGTTTCATGGTTTTATCCTGTCCTGCCAAGGGATTATCGGGTGTTGCGGAATCACTTTGGCATGCAATTGAATCAGTTTGACAACAGGGCGGGGCAGACCGCTATCCGCGCCGCTCCGCCAGCTGTTCGGCATGAAGGCCGAGCATATACATCGCGATGGTGGAGCCCGCAATGGCGGTGATATCGGCATGGTCATAGGCCGGAGCCACCTCGACGACATCGGCGCCCTTGATGACCAGCGCGCCGAGCTTGCGGATCACCGACAGGATCTTTGCCGAGGACGGGCCGCCCGCGACCGGCGTTCCTGTGCCCGGCGCATAGGCCGGATCGAGGCAATCGATATCGAAAGTGAGATAAGTTGGGCGGTCGCCGACATGATGCAGAATGACATCGGCGATCTCCGCCGCGCCCATCTCCTCGATATCGTAGCCATAGAGGATGCGGATGCCGCAATCGTCGGGTGCGTGGGTGCGGATGCCGAGCTGGATCGAGCTTGCCGTATCGATCAGGCCCTCGCGGGCCGCACGGCCGACAAAGGAGCCATGGTCGATACGGCCCTTCTCATCGGGCCAGGTATCCTGATGCGCATCGAACTGGACGAGGGAGAGGGGACCGTGCACGGCCGCATGGGCACGCAGCAGCGGCAGGGTTACGAAATGGTCGCCGCCCAGCGTCAGGAGGAACGCGCCGCTCTTCAGAATCTTCGCCGCCTCGCGCTCGATGGTGGCCGGGGTCCGGCTGTGATTGCCATAGTCGAGCAGGCAATCGCCATAGTCGATCGTCGCCATGTCCTCGAATAGATCGCGGTCGAACGGATATTGCGGATCATTGTCGAAGATGGCGGAGGCGCGGCGGATGGCCTGCGGCCCGAAGCGGGCGCCGGGACGATTGGACGTCGCTGCGTCGAACGGGATGCCCCAGACGACCGCATCAACGCCTTTCAGGCTCTTGGTATATTTTCGCCGCATGAAGGAGAGGATACCGGCATGGGTCGGGTCGGTGGCGGCACTCTTCAGCGATGTGGCAGTAATGGCATGGTCTATCGTCTTGTTGGCCATGAACGGTCCCGTCTTTTCGTTCTGCTGACATGTTGGCGCGCACGATAGCCGGTGATCTGCAATCGGGGAATAGGAAGGCTGCTGGTGCATGGCGAATGATTATTTAAGTTTCTGGCATGATCCTTGCTGAAAGAAGCTTAGGGAACGGGATTTTGACCTGCTTGTCCCGATTTGAAACAGAAACGCCAGATGCATGGCCGATCGCAGCGAAAAGGTAACCTTGATGATTTTGGAGAAACGTCTTGCAACGGCTGGCATTGCCTATGCAGCGTTTCGCCGTGTGGCATCGGCACCGCGCGCTGTGGTCTCGCCGGCACAAGCGGGGACTGTCGATTCGATCCAGTATCTCCGGGCGATTGCCGCATGGCTGGTGGTTTTCCATCACCTGTCCGCGTCGCTGAGTTCGCAATTGGGCTGGAAAAATGGATTTGCGATCGGCGCCATCGGGGTCGATATCTTCTTCGTCATCAGCGGCTACATCATGGCGATGATTGCAGCCCGCACGGCTCAGTTCTCGCCGCTCGAATTCATGCTGCGCCGGCTGGCTCGGATCGCGCCGCTCTACTGGCTGATGACATTCGCCTTCTGTCTTGTCTGCCTGCTCTATCCATCGGTCGTCAACAATCCAGGCATGTCGTGGAGCCGGTTGCTTTTTTCGCTGTTTTTTCTACCGGATTTCGTCACCGGAACGACTTTGCCAACGCTGATCCTCGGCTGGACGTTGAACTATGAGTTTTTCTTCTATGGCATCGTCGCCTTGTCTATCTGGCTGTCGGGCGACCGGACGCTGCTCGTTGCTGCACTCATCCTTTGCGCCTGCGTCACGCTGGGCATTCTGATCGACGGCAGCAAGATTTTTGAATTCTACACCCAGCCGATCATCCTTGAGTTCGTGCTGGGTATTCTCATCTGGAACTACGGCGCCTCGATCTACAGCAAAAGCTGGTTCAAGCCTCTTTGGCTATTCGCAGTTCCGCTTGCCTTTGCTGCGCTTGCCTGGAGCGGTGTCTACAGTGACCAGATCCGCTACATGATCTGGGGGATACCATCCGCGCTGTTCGTTCTGGGAGCCGTTCCGCTTCTCAGTATGCGGCTGCCCTGGCTTGCCCGCCTCGGCGATTGGTCTTTCTCAACCTATCTGCTGCATATCTATGTCATCCAGTTTTTTGTAAAAGTGATCGCAGCCGGCGCTATGGATAATTACGCATTGATGGCGGTGGGGGCGGTGCTCGCCCTCGGCGTTATCTTGCTGATATCCGCCCTGCAGTTTTCATGCTTTGAAAGACCTGCAACGCGGGCTTTCAACCGGTGGCTCGGCACCTTGTGGCCGAAAGACGGGCGCGTATCCTGACAGTGTGCGTCAGGATGCCTTGGCTTCAAAGGCCGGGGCAAAGTCGCCCAGCGATTTGGCCTTGTCGATCATGCCGCCGATATCCTGCGCGACGATCGCTTCGAGGTCGGAAAAGCTGTCGATGACATAATAGATCGGCTGGACGATATCGATGCGGTAGGGGGTTCTGAGTACACTCATCAGATCGAACGGCCGGAATTCACAGGCCGTGCCATCCATGGCGGCCTTGGCTTCGCTGGGCGACGAGACGATGCCTGCGCCGAAGCAGCGGCGGCCCTGCGGCGTGTTGATCAGGCCGAATTCCACGGTGAACCAGAAGATGCGGAACAGGTGCCAGGAATAGCCCTTGCCGAGATGCATCGCAGTTGTGCCAAAATGGCGCACAAAATTGGCATAGCTCTGGTTGGTAAGCATGGGGCAATGGCCGAACACCTCATGGAACAGGTCCGGCTCCTCGATATAGTCGATATGCTCCTGGCGGCGCAGGAAGGTGGCCAGCGGAAACTTGCCTTGTGACAGCAGTTCGTAGAAGCGCGATGGTGGAATGAGCGCAGGTACGCCTTCGACCCCGAAACCTGTCGTCTCATGCAGGCGGCGGCCGACATCGGCAAGCTGCGGCACCTTGTCCGGTCTGAGGCCAAGGGTCTTCACCCCTTCGAGATATTCCTGGCAGGCCATGTTGGCGAGCAGCTTCATCTGGCGCTCGTAAAGTTCGCCCCAGATGGCGTCCTCTTCAGCGGTGTAGGGATAGATTCCGTCCGGGCCTGGCAGTTTGGCGGTGTAGCTGCTTTCCTTGGTCATGGCGTCGATCCTCCCAGATGCTTGGTCCTCGCAATTATGCTCCGGGATCGGAGGATTTTTCTTTCTTTCGTGCTGGTTGTCTCCATAATCTTGGCAGGATTTTTCGGAGACCTCTAAGAATATGAAAGAATCTGGGAGTTTTCATCGCAAGCTTCTGCAGCTCGTCCAGGCCGATGGCAGCCTGTCGCTGGCAGAGCTCGCCGAGAAGGCCGGCATGTCGCAGAGCTCGGCATGGCGCAAGATCCAGGAACTGGAGGCCGATGGTATCATCCGCAAGCGCGTGACGCTGCTCGATCGGGGAAAGCTCGACCTGAAACTCTGCGTCATCGCGCATGTGACGCTGGAGGATCATCACGAGGAGGCGGTGGCCTCGTTTGCCGCAGTGGTGCTGGAACGGCCGGAGATCATGGAGTGTTACGCGCTTTCCGGCGCCTTCGACTACATGCTGAAGATCCGGGCGAGCGACGTGGAAAGCTACGAGGCCTTCATGACACGCTATCTGATGCGCAACCCGCATGTGCGCACGGTGGTGTCGAGCTTCGTGCTGCGCGAGCTGAAGTTTTCGACCGAGCTGCCGCTGTAACGCATATTGCCCAAAAGTGCGCAGCGGGAACGCCATGCGAAGACAAGGCAAAGAAAAAGGCGGGACAAAGCCCGCCTTTTCCAAATCGAAGGTTTCGAAACGATTAACGCTTCGAGAACTGGAACGAACGGCGGGCCTTGGCCTTACCGTACTTCTTACGCTCGACAACGCGGCTGTCGCGGGTCAGGAAGCCACCCTTCTTCAGAACCGTGCGCAGGCCCGGTTCGAAGTAGGTGAGTGCCTTCGAGATGCCGTGACGAACGGCACCGGCCTGGCCGGAAAGACCGCCGCCTGCAACCGTTGCGTCGATATCGAACTGGCCGTCACGGGCAGCTGCGAAGATCGGCTGGCGCAGGATCATCTGCAGAACCGGACGGGCGAAGTAAGCTGCGAATTCCTTGCCGTTGACAGTGATCTTGCCGGAGCCCGGCTTGACCCAGACGCGGGCAACGGCGTTCTTGCGCTTGCCGGTCGCATAGGAGCGGCCCTGGGCGTCGACCTTGCGGACATGAACCGGAGCCGAAGCAGTTGCTTCAGTCGCCGTGCCGAGGTCTTTCAGAGAAGAGAGATCAGCCACGATTAGGCGCTCCTTGTGTTCTTGCTGTTCAGCGCTGCGACGTCGAGCGTCACCGGCTGCTGTGCTTCATGCGGATGATTCGTGCCGGCGTAAACGCGCAGGTTCTTCATCTGGCGACGGCCAAGCGGGCCACGCGGAACCATGCGCTCGACAGCCTTCTCGAGAACGCGCTCCGGGAAGCGGCCTTCGATGATCTGGCGCGCGGTGCGCTCCTTGATGCCACCCGGGTAACCGGTGTGCCAGTAGTACTTCTTGTCGGTGTACTTCTTGCCGGTCAGGACAGCCTTCTCGGCGTTGATCACGATGACATTGTCACCATCGTCAACGTGAGGGGTGTAGGTGACTTTATTTTTGCCGCGCAGGATGTTGGCGATAATGGAAGCGACGCGACCAACAACGAGGCCTTCGGCGTCGATGAGGATCCACTTCTTCTCCACCTCTGCAGGCTTCTGAACGAAGGTTGACATGTTAAAACTCTTTCGTTTGAACCCGATGCGTTGCCGCCGGGCGTTTCTTGTTGCTTGAATTGACCGGCTTGACGCCAGCCAAAAATGAAAGCGGCCCCAAGGGACCGCGATCTGGTGCGGCTTATACGCAAAGGATGAAATGGGGTCAAGATTGCCGGTTTTGTCGTTTGGAAAAATTAGCGTTATAAAACATGCGGTTAGGTATGAGGTATTTTGATACCACAAATTATCTCGGCGGAATCGAATAGGTCGCGGTGGCATGAGCGACCAGTTCATCACTATTAAGCTCTGAAATCGCCGCATCGAGCACGGCCAGTCGCTTGCCGAGTTTGAGGATATGGCAAGTGCATTGCAGCGGCCCAAGCTGGGGCTTTCGCAGAAAATTGATGTTGAGATTAGTGGTGACGGCGAGTGCCACCGGGCCGATATGGGCAAGCAGGGTGATATAGGCGGTGACATCGGCAAGAGCGAACAATGTTGGCCCGGAAACGGTGCCGCCGGGACGCAGGTGCTTTTCCTGCGGATCAAGCCGCATCGTTGCAAAACCAGCGCCGGTGGCGATCACCTCGAAGATCTTGCCGTCGGTATGCACCTCGGAAAAATCCGTTTCGAGGAAACGGTTGAGATCGGCGACGGTAAGGATCGGTTCCAAAGGCATGCTTCACTCCCAGAATAGAAGCCTTTTAGAACCGGGCAGATGGCTCGATCAAGCCGGACGAAAGTCCTATCGGTTTCACGGCAGCTTGAAACGCTGCTTGGGGCAGCGTACCAAACGTTGATCCCGGCAAGCCGTGACGAAAGATCAGACAGAGGAGAAGAGAGATGGCGGATATCGTTGCCCTGCACAAGGAAGAACCCCGCGGCCCGGTTTTGCGCGAGGTTTCCGGCAATGTGCTGCGGTTGACGCTCAGCAATCCTCCGGCCAACGTCCTGTCGATTGCGCTGATGGAAGCGCTGACTGCAGAACTGGACGCGGTTGCTCAATCCGAAGACATCCGGGTTGTCATTCTGGCGGCGTCCGGGTCGCTGTTCAGCGCTGGCCACGATCTGAAAGAACTGACGGCGCACCGTACCGATGAAGATGCGGGCAAGGCCTTCTTCGAGCAGTCGCTGCGGCTCTGCGCCGATCTGATGCTGAAGATCAACCAGCTGCCACAGCCGGTGATCGCCGAGATCGACGGCCTGGCAACGGCAGCAGGTTGCCAGCTGGTTGCAAGCTGCGATCTGGCGATCTGCACCGACAGTTCGACCTTCTGCACACCCGGCGTCAATATCGGCCTGTTCTGCTCGACACCGATGGTCGCCGTCTCACGCGCCGCCCATCCCAAGCAGGCGATGGAAATGCTTTTGACCGGCGAAACCATCGATGCCTCGACCGCCAAGGACTTTGGCCTCGTCAACCGCATCGTGCCAAAGCAGTATCTGCAGCAGGTGGTCAACAAATACGCGGCCGTCATCGCCTCGAAGTCACCGCAGGCGCTGCGGATCGGCAAGCGGGCGTTTTATCAGCAGACCGAGATGAGCATCACCGAGGCCTATGATTTTGCCACCGGAGTGATGGTGGAGAATATGCTGAAGTCGGATGCCAAGGAGGGGATCGCTGCGGTTCTCGGCAAGCGGACACCGGACTGGAAGAGGGAGTGATCTATTCGTAATGCGACCGGCAGGCTGCGACTTCAAGTAATTGTAAATCGCGAGTGCCGGACACGCGGTAGATCAGACGATGTTCCTGGTTGATGCGGCGCGACCACCATCCTTTGAGCTCGTTGCGGAGAGGCTCTGGTTTTCCGGTGCCGGCGAACGGCGTTCGCTGACATTCTTTCAGCAACAGGAGAATGCGCTCCAGCATTTTTCCGTCGTGGGCGATCCAGTATTGCAGATCTTCCCAGGCATCGGCCGAAAACTGAAGCCTCATTCTCGTGCAAGCAACGCGTCAAAGTCGACTTCGATGCCCTTACCGGCATCCAGTTCGGCGATTGAACGAAGAAGGCGCTCCCTATTGACGGGATTTGCCGTCAAATACATCGTCTCCTTCCAACCTTCGAAATCGCTAAGCGACATGACAACCATCGGTTCGCGGTTCTGGCGCGTCACGATCAGCTCGTCATGGTCCTGTTCGACGCGGTCGAAATGCTTTGCCATGTTGGCGCGAAGTTCGGATAGGCTGATGACGTTCATGACGGATCCTCTGTACGTGATCCTGTACATACTTCATGACTGCCGATTTTTCAAGCCAGCTTCAGCATCAGCGCCCCAAGCGCAATGAGGCAGGCCGCGGTGATGCGGAAGAGGCTGACGCGTTCTTTCAGGAAGACGATCGAGATGACGATGGCAAACAGGATCGATGTTTCGCGCAGCGCCGCGACCGTTGCGACCGGGGCCTTGGTCATCGCCCATAGCGCCAGGCCATAGGCGCCGATCGAGCCGCCGCCGCCGATCAGCCCGCGCCACCATTGGTGACGGACGTGAAAGAGCACCGGCGCAAAGCCGCGTTTGGCAAACGCCCATGAAAACAGCAGAACCGGCGGCAAAAGTGCCATCCAGAGCGTGTAGGAGATCGGGTTAAGCGCCACCCGGGCACCGATCCCATCGACATAGGTATAGCAGGCAATCACCACGGCATTGGCAAGCGCCAGAAGGATGGCGCGCTTGCCGCCCTTTCGTGCTTCAAAGGCGAGCGTCAGCACGCCGGTCGAGATCGTCAACACCCCGGCGATCGCACCGCTGGAGAGGTTTTCGCCGATGATCGCGCCGCTTGTCGCCGCGACCAGCAAGGGAGCAACTCCGCGCATCAGCGGATAGACCAGGCCGATATCGCCGGCACGGTAGGCTGCGGCGACAAGCTGGAAATAGGCGAACTGAAACAGCGCCGAGACCAGGATGAACGGCCAGGCATCCGGATGTGGCAAGGGCATGAAGGGCAGTAAGGGCAGGGCGACGACGGCGGCACCCAGCGCAATCATTGCAGCATCTAGCGATTTCTCCGTTCCGGCCTTGACCAGTGCATTCCAGGTCGCATGCAGAAGCGCTCCGAGCAGAACGAGAGCGATGACGTCGAGAGGCACGGGAAACCTTCAGGAATGCGAGAAGACGGAAAGACAAGACGGCGCAATGGTCGAGTTTTGCGGCGGTGAGTCCTGAAAAGCAATCCGATTTTGACAGAAGGCCAGATTTGGTCACGCGACTGCCGTTGTCTCCAGCGAATTTACATGCGAACCCGGACGTGATCGGTTGACAGATAGGAATGCTGTCCCAATTATCGGCTTAAGATTGTAAAGCGCGGAATTCGACGATGAATCATGATGTGTATCCAGACTATTATCTGACCGATATTCTGCGCTCGACGAAAACCATTGCCTTGGTTGGCGCATCACCCAATGCCGAGCGGCCGAGCCATCGCGTCATGGCGTTCCTGCTGCGCAAGGGCTACACGGTTTTTCCGGTCAATCCAGGCCAGGCCGGCAAGGAAATCCACGGTCAAAAGGTCTTTGCCACGCTTGCCGATATTCCCGAGCCGATCGACATGGTCGATGTTTTTCGGGCCGCAGATGCGCTCCCTGCTCTTGTCGATGAAATCCTTGCCCTGAAAATCCGGCCCAAATTCATCTGGGCGCAACTGGCCGTGCGCGACGACCAAGCTGCGGCAAAGGCTGAGGAAAATGGCATTCAGGTGGTGATGGACCGCTGCCCGGCGATCGAGTACCCGCGGTTGGTCGGCTGATTTTAAAGGCCGCGCGGCGGCGGTTTGGAATTCCTTGCTCGCCCGGCGCGCAAATCAGGCAAAACAGTCTTTGACCGCACGGTACCGCCTCTGAAATAGTGCGCCGAACTTGATTCAAGGGAGGACACATCCATGACGAACAAACCCGGTTTTAACACGCTCGCAATCCACGCAGGCGCCGCACCGGACCCAACCACCGGCGCACGGGCAACGCCGATCTACCAGACGACCAGCTTCGTTTTCAACGATACCGATCATGCCGCGTCGCTGTTCGGCCTGCAGGCGTTCGGCAATATCTATACCCGCATCATGAACCCGACCCAGGCGGTGCTCGAAGAGCGCGTTGCGGCCCTTGAAGGTGGCACGGCAGCGCTTGCCGTTGCCTCCGGCCATGCAGCCCAGCTTTTGGTCTTCCACGCGATCATGAGCCCCGGTGACAATTTCCTCGCAGCCAGGCAGCTCTATGGCGGCTCGGTCAACCAGTTCGGCAATGCCTTCAAGTCGTTCGACTGGCAGGTGCGCTGGGTGGATACCAACGATATCGCCGCGTTCGAAAGCCAGATCGACGACCGGACCAAGGCGATCTTCATCGAGAGCCTTGCCAACCCGGGCGGCACGTTCGTCGATATCGCCGCCATCTCCGCCGTTGCCAAGAAGCATGGCCTGCCGCTGATCGTCGACAACACGATGGCCACACCCTACCTGATCCAGCCGATCGAGCACGGTGCCGATATCATCGTGCATTCATTGACCAAGTTCATGGGCGGCCACGGCAATTCGATGGGCGGCGTCATCGTCGATGGCGGCACGTTCGACTGGTCGAAATCCGGCAAATACCCGATCCTGTCGGAACCGCGCCCGGAATATGCCGGCATGGTTCTGCATGCGACCTTCGGCAATTTCGCCTTTGCGATCGCTTGCCGTGTGCTTGGCCTGCGCGATTTCGGCCCGGCGATCTCGCCATTCAATGCCTTCCTGCTCCTGACCGGTATCGAGACGCTGCCGCTGCGCATGCAGCGCCATTGCGATAATGCGCTGGCCGTTGCCAAATGGCTCAGCGGCCATGAGAAGGTTGCCTGGGTGAAGTATGCCGGTCTTGAGAGTGATGCCAACCACACGCTGCAGCAGAAATACTCCAAGCGCGGTGCCGGCGCCGTCTTCACCTTCGGTCTGAAGGACGGTTACGAGGCCGGGAAGCGCTTTGTCGAGGGCCTCGAAATGGTCTCGCATCTGGCCAATATCGGCGACACCCGTTCGCTGGTGATCCACCCGGCTTCGACCACGCACCGGCAGTTGACGCCGGAACAGCAGACGGCTGCCGGCGCTGGCCCGGAAGTCGTTCGCCTGTCGGTCGGGATCGAGGATGTCGCCGACATCATCGCCGATCTCGAACAGTCGCTGGCAAAAGCCTGATCCATCCAGAGATGGCCGGTTTGCCGGCCATCTCCTTGTCCATCCGGAGTATTCATGACCCACACGCTGATTTTCGACCCGGCGTCCATCGAGCCTGAAGCGGGCGCTCCTGCACCCGACAGGTTGATCTCCGGCGCGCCAAAATTCCGCACCTGGAATTTCGAGGAGGCCGAAGGCGGGATTTATGCCGGGATCTGGGAAGCGACGCCAGGCAAGTGGCGCATCGTCTATGACGAATGGGAGTATTTCCATGTCCTTTCGGGGGTCTCGATCGTCACCGAAGACGGCGGTACCGTAACCCATCTGAAGGCCGGCGACAGCATGATCCTCAGACCCGGCTTCAAGGGAACCTGGGAAGTGATTGAAACGACTCGCAAGGACTATGTCATTCGGGTTTAGCCGTCCTATATCCGATGGGTAGGTTCCCCAAGGACGGCACTCGCCGTCTTATCCATCGTTAGGAGAAATCCAATGCCTCAAGCCGACAAACCCGTCTGGTTCATCACCGGCTGCTCGACCGGTTTTGGCCGCGAACTGGCACAGCAGACGTTGTCGCTGGGCTATCCGACCGTCGTGACTGCCCGCAATCCGGCGCAGGTCGAAGATCTCGTCAAGGGCAACGACGACAAGGCTCTGGCCTTGAAGCTCGATGTCACCAAGCCGCAAGAGGTCGATGCCGCAGTCAAGGCAGCCCTTGCCCGTTTCGGCCGCATCGACGTGCTCGTCAACAATGCCGGTATCGGCTATTTCGGCTCGGTCGAGGAAAGCGAACTGGACGAAGTCCGGCGCATGTTCGAAATCAATGTCTGGGGGCTTGCCGCGATGACGAGGGCAGTCCTGCCCGCCATGCGCAAGCAGCGCTCCGGCACCGTTGTCAACATATCCTCGATCGGCGGCATTCGTGGCGGACCAGCCGTCGGCTTCTACAACGCAACGAAGTTTGCCGTCGAAGGCCTGTCCGAGGCTTTGTCGCTTGAGACGGCGCCGCTCGGCATCAAGGTTCTTCTGGTCGAGCCCAGCGGTTTTCGAACCGATTGGGCCGGGCGATCGGCCAACGAAGCACCCCAGACGATCGACGACTATCGTGATACGGCGGGCAAGAACGCCTCGGTCATTCGTGAACGCAGCGGCAAGCAGGCCGGTGATCCGGAGCGCGCCGTCAAAGCCATCATCCAGGCTGTCGAAGCCGAAAACCCGCCGCTACGCCTGCTTTTGGGCAAGGCGGCGCTGGCGGGCGGCCGCGCCAAGATCGAGACGCTGCGCCGCGATTTCGAAGCCTGGTCCAATGTGACGGAAGGGGCAGATTTTCCGGAGTGAAAATGATGGCGCGGCGTAATTGCCGCGCCGCTTAGCCTACCATTCCAATTCCAGCCGCTCCAGTCCGTGGAAATGATAGCTGTCCTTGACCTGCGGTTCGGCCGCAAGTCTTAGACCCGGCAGCCGCTCGAACAGGATCGGTAGCGAGAGTTTCAATTCCAGCCGCGCAAGCGGCGCGCCGATGCAGAAATGCACGCCGGCGCCGAAGGAGACATGGGCGCCTTCGTTTCTCTCTGGGCGGAAGCTCAAGGGATCGGAGAATTTCGTCGGATCGACATTGGCCGCACCCAGCAGAAGACCGATTTTGTCACCTTTTTTCAGGCTGATGCCGTCTTCGAGTTCGATGTCGGAGAGGGCATAACGCTGGAAAATGTGCAGTGGCGCAGCATAGCGCATCGTTTCTTCGATGGTCCGTTCGGTGGCCGTGTCGCTGGAAAACACGTCTTTTGCTGATGTGCCGGTTTCAAGCAGGGTGCGCACGGCATTGCCAAGCTGATGCACTGTGGCTTCATGTCCGGCATTGAGCAGCAGCACCGCGGTCGAAATCAGTTCGTCGTCGGACAGCCGTTCGCCGTCCTTTTCGGTGGTGATCATATGGGTCAACAGATCGTCGGCAGGATTTTGGCGCTTCCAGTCGATGATGCCCTTCAGGTAATCGGCAAACTCGGCCGAGGCCTGGTTGGCATCATGTTCGGTCTCAACCGTCGGATTGAACACATACATCTTCACCATGCGATGCGACCAGTCCAGCAGCTTCGGCGCCATCTCCAGCGGTACGCCAAGCATGCGGGCGATGACTGTGACGGGAACGATTTCCGCATAGGTCTTCAGAAGCTCGACCTGACCGTCCTTCTCGAAACCGTCGATCAGGGAATGCGACAGGGCGGCGATTTCCGGCTTCAGCTGTTCGATCTGGCGCGAGACGAAGGCGCGGTTGACCAGCGTGCGCAGCCGCGTATGCGCCGGCGGCTCAAGTTCGAGCAGGGAATAGGCCTCCAGCCGGTCGAAATCTGCCAGATGCGGTTTGGGCTCCGGCAGGTTCAACTCTTCGCGGGTTGCCACATGCAGGATCTGCCGGCCGAAGCGGCGATCGCGCAGCAGGCTGTTCACCTGGTCATAACCGGCAAAATACCATTGCTGCTGCTCCTCCCAGAAGAATGACGGACATTGTGCATGCAGGGCAGCGTAGGCGGCCAGCGGGTTCCTGTAGAAGTCTGGATCGCGAACGTCGATGCTGGCGGTGCGGGTCGAAGGCGTGATGGAAATGGTTGATGGTGCGGGCATGTTGCATTCTCACAGGATGAAATGGCGGACTACGCAGCTGATTTATTGTGAGTGCAGGGCGCCCGACAAGGAGATTGTCTGGCCGCCACCAGATTTTGCTACCCGCAAAATCATGGCCCAGGTGGCGAAAAACATGCTTATGCCGGATACTGCTTGCCTTGCGGTGCGACATCTCTATGTCTTGGGTGATGAACGGCAACGACCAGAGAGAGACTATGGCTTCGTCGCATACCAGCCTGTCACAGGGCATTCTGGCCGCCATCCGCGGAAAGCGCGTGTCGCTTGCGGGAAGGGATCCGGCAGGCGAACGCGGCGATACGGTGATCGCCTCTTACAACATCCACAAATGCGTCGGCACCGACAATCGCTTCGACCCCGGCCGCACCACCGACGTGATCAGCGAAATCGGTGCCGACATCATCGCGCTGCAGGAGGCCGACCAGCGGTTTGGTGAACGGGCAGGGCTGCTCGACCTTGAACGGCTGCATCGTGACTGTCACCTGATCGCGGTGCCGATCGCAGCCTTCTCCGCCAAGGGGCATGGCTGGCACGGCAATGTGCTTCTGCTTCGCGAGGGTGCTGTCGCCAAGGTCCATCAGTTGAAGCTGCCCGGCGTCGAGCCGCGTGGCGCGCTGGTCGTCGATCTCGATCTGAAGGCCGGACCGCTGCGCATCATCGCCGCCCATTTCGGACTGCTGCGGCATTCGCGTGCCCGCCAGGCGGAGGCGATCATCGCCGCCATCAGCGAGGCGGAAGAGCGGCCGACGCTGCTGATCGGCGATCTCAACGAGTGGCGGATGGGCCGCCGTTCGGCGCTGAGTTCACTCAGCCCCATCTTTGATCATGCCGCAACGGCGGTGCCGAGTTTCCCCTCGCGCTTTCCTTTGCTGGCGCTCGACCGGGTGATGGGCAGCCCGCACAATCTGGTCACCGCCGTCGAGGTGCACAACACGCCGCTCTCGCGCGTCGCTTCCGATCATCTGCCGATCAAGGCCTATATCGATCTCAAGGCCGCGCTTGGTGGGGGAAATCCGATCGAAGCGGTTTCCGCTGCTCAACCATGACCAGCAGGTCGTCATAGCATGCGTGCCCATATCGTCGCTCTGTCCGCTTCTGTATTCGGCCTGCTGGCGCTGTTTGCCGTCTACACCTATGGCCGTTTCGGGCGCCGGCTTCAGGGGCCGGCATCCACTGCTCTGCAGCCGCAAGGGGACCAGACGGAACTTGATCGGCTGGCAGCGCCCTTTTTGGAGAAACATACCGGCCTCAACGGAATTTCGCTGATCTCCGATAACATGGCTGCTTTTGCGCTGAGAGCCGTATCGGCGCGCAGGGCGGGCCGCAGCCTCGATCTGCAATATTATTACTGGAAGAACGATCTGACCGGGCGGATGCTGATACGGGAAGTGCTGGCGGCAGCCGATCGCGGCGTCCGGGTGCGGCTGCTCCTCGATGATATCAATGCCGGCCTGCACGACCGCATGTGTCTGGCGCTTGATGGTCATGAAAATATCGAGGTGCGGCTGTTCAATCCAAGCCGGGCGCGCACCGATCGCTTCAAGCGCGGCCTGGAAATGATGATGCGGCCCTTTCGGGCGACGCGGCGCATGCACAACAAGCAATGGATCGCCGATGGCCGCCTGGTGATCGCCGGCGGCCGCAACATCGGTGACGCTTATTTCGACGCGGATGAACAGTCGAATTTTCGCGATCTCGACGTCTGGATGCTGGGGCCTGTCGCCGACGATGCATCGACCGTCTTCGACCGTTACTGGAACAGCGCGGTCGTGGTGCCGATCGGTTCTCTGCGTACCCCGCGGGCCCATTATCTGCCGGCTTTCAGGGGGAAGCTTGAGACTATCGCGGCGACGCCGGGTGGCCGGCATTATCTGGCCCATGTCGATAAGGTGATACCCGGCGATGCCCTGTTGCCGGCCGAGACGGTGCTGCATTGGACAAGCGCTGCCATGCTGGTGTCGGATCCGCCGGAAAAGGCGTTTCTGCAGAAGCGCAACAACTGGGTCATGCGCGAACTGATGCCGGCCTTGACATCGGCGCAGCATGGCGTGCGGGTGATTTCCCCCTATTTCATTCCCGGTGCGCAAGGGATTGCCGAAATCTCGCGGCTAGTGCAGCGGCAGGTCAAGGTCGAGGTGCTGACCAATTCGCTGGCCGCCACTGACGTCGCTGCAGTCCACGGCGCCTACGCCAATTACCGCAAGGCGCTTCTGAGAGGTGGGGCGGTCCTGTTCGAACTGAAGGCGACGCACGAATTCGGCGATCCGCAGCGGATGTCGCTGTTCGGCTCGCGCGGCGCCAGCCTGCATACCAAGGCTTTCACCGTCGATGGGAAAACCGGCTTTGTCGGCTCGATGAATTTCGATCCCCGCTCTGCGTCTCTGAATACGGAAATGGGCGTGCTCTTCACCCATCCGGAACTGGTGAAGGAGGTCGAAGCGATTTTCGATGCGGAAACCAGCCCTGAAAACAGCTTCCGCCTGTCGCTCGAAAAGGGACGTCTGCGCTGGCACGACCGGCAAGGCGATGAGCAGCGCGTCCTTCGCCGCGAACCGGAAGCTGGTTTCTGGCGTCGCCTGACGGCGGGGATTATCGGCATTTTGCCGATCGAATCGCAGCTTTGATCCGCATTTACCGATTTTTCACTCAGAATGCGCCAAAGCCTGTGTGGAAAAGGAAAAATGGCCGATTGCCCCTATCCTGACAGTTAGAACCCGCTAAAGGATCGACCGACGCTTGGCGTGGCAACGTTCCGGTCTGGGACGTGTATTAACGTTATGAAGACTTCGCGACTTGAAGTCGGGTACTTGGACACTCTATGTATGGACAAGAGATATTCCCGATGATTCCCGGTGTGCAAAAGGGTTTGTGCGCCAGATAGACAAAGGTTTGACATGAGAAATCCCGTTGATACCGCTATGGCTCTGGTGCCGATGGTCGTTGAACAGACCAATCGCGGCGAGCGCTCCTACGATATCTTTTCGCGTCTCCTGAAAGAGCGCATCATCTTTTTGACGGGTCCTGTGGAAGACCACATGGCAACGCTGATCTGCGCCCAGTTGCTGTTCCTCGAGGCCGAAAATCCCAAGAAGGAAATTGCCCTCTACATCAATTCACCGGGCGGCGTCGTCACCGCCGGCATGGCGATCTATGACACGATGCAGTTCATCAAGCCGGCTGTTTCGACATTGTGCGTCGGTCAGGCTGCATCCATGGGCTCGCTGCTTCTGGCCGCCGGCCACAAGGACATGCGCTTTGCGACGCCGAACGCCCGCATCATGGTTCACCAGCCGTCCGGCGGCTTCCAGGGCCAGGCATCCGACATCGAACGGCATGCCCGCGATATCCTGAAAATGAAGCGCCGCCTCAATGAAGTTTACGTCAAGCACACTGGCAGGACTTTGGAAGAGGTTGAACAGACGCTTGATCGTGACCACTTTATGACTGCGGACGAAGCGCTGAGCTGGGGTGTCGTCGACAAGGTCATCACCTCCCGTGAGGCTATGGAAGCCGCCGCCGAGGCATGAAATCAAGCTTTTGTGTGCGGATAGATGCATTTGTGACACAATTGTAACTCTCTTAGGGCTTTATCCGCAGGCCAAAGCCGTTAATATCGACCGTTAATGCTATGTTGAAGTTTGAAGTCCTAGCATTCGGTATTCGGTGGGAGATTCGTTGCTGCCGGACATCAAACATGGTTGTTTGAAGCCGGTTCGTACTCCCGAAAGCGCCGTCATTTTGCGCGATCAACGCGGAGAAATGTGCGGAGCGGGTTGAGTAGTCCGTTTCACCTTATCTGAGGTGTCCGGCGTGCTGGAAGGAAAGTGATATGAGCAAGGTCAGCGGTAGCAACGGCGGTGACTCCAAGAATACCCTATACTGCTCCTTCTGTGGAAAGAGCCAGCACGAGGTCCGCAAGCTGATTGCCGGACCGACAGTGTTCATCTGCGATGAATGCGTCGAACTCTGCATGGATATTATCCGCGAAGAGAACAAGACATCGATGGTCAAGTCCCGCGATGGCGTTCCGACGCCACAGGAGATCATCAAGGTTCTCGACGAATACGTTATTGGCCAGCAACAGGCCAAGCGCATCCTGTCGGTTGCTGTCCACAATCACTACAAGCGTCTGGCGCATTCCGCGAAGGGAAGCGACATTGAGCTTGCAAAGTCGAATATCATGCTCGTCGGCCCGACCGGTTGCGGTAAGACCTATCTGGCCCAGACGCTGGCGCGCATCATCGATGTGCCGTTCACGATGGCCGATGCCACGACGCTCACCGAAGCCGGTTATGTCGGCGAAGACGTCGAGAACATCATTCTGAAGCTGTTGCAGTCGGCCGATTACAATGTCGAGCGTGCGCAGCGTGGCATCGTCTATATCGACGAAGTCGACAAGATCTCGCGCAAGTCCGACAATCCGTCGATCACCAGGGACGTTTCGGGCGAGGGCGTGCAGCAGGCACTGCTGAAGATCATGGAAGGCACGGTCGCATCCGTTCCTCCGCAGGGCGGCCGCAAGCATCCGCAGCAGGAATTCCTGCAGGTTGACACGACCAACATCCTGTTCATCTGCGGCGGCGCGTTTGCCGGCCTCGACAAGATCATTTCGGCGCGTGGCGAAAAGACTTCGATCGGCTTTGGCGCTTCGGTGAAGTCGCCGGAAGATCGCCGCGTCGGCGAAGTCCTGCGCGAACTGGAACCGGAAGATCTGGTAAAGTTTGGCCTCATCCCGGAATTCATCGGCCGTCTGCCCGTTCTGGCAACGCTCGAGGATCTCGACGAGCCGGCCCTGATCCAGATTCTGTCGGAACCGAAGAACGCGCTGATCAAGCAGTACCAGCGCCTGTTCGAGATGGAAGATGTGGAATTGACGTTCCACGAGGATGCGCTGCGCGAAATCGCCAAGCGCGCCATCATCCGCAAGACCGGCGCCCGCGGCCTGCGCTCGATCATGGAAAAGATCCTGCTCGACACGATGTTCGAATTGCCGACGCTGGAAGGCGTTCGCGAAGTGGTCATCTCCGACGAAGTGGTCAAGGGTTCGGCCCGTCCGCTCTACATCTACTCTGAGCGCTCGGAAGAGAAGGCCAACGTTTCGGCGTGATCGGAACGGTATTTTTCAAAAAGGCCCGCCATGTGCGGGCCTTTTTTATGCGGAAATGTGCTGAATTGTTCGGCCAGTGCCGGCCGGGCAGGGTGCGCATAAGCAATAAGTGCAGGTCAGCCCTGCATATTTTGCGGATATCCATCTGTTGAAAGCTTGACCGGCGGACGTAGCTTCTGGATGAAAATTCGCGAGAATCAGCGATTGCTAAAAGCAGTCAACAACGCGATTATGTAACGATTCTGTGTCGATGTGTCCCGGCACGAAGCGTGTGCGTTCACTCCCGCGGCAAGGCCCGCAACAGTCAGATGCCGTTTACTATCCGACTACGCCTCCTCCCAGGTCGGTAGTCGGCAAAGGGTTGAAAACAGACGTCACACACTCCACCTGACAGTGGAAAGAATGAGGACCGGAAGCGCCCTTGAACGCTTCGGGTAACGGGCCCGGAAACGGGACGGAAAGGAAATGACATGACGAGCAAAACGTCTCCGGCAATCGAGAGCGCGACCTACCCGGTGCTGCCGCTGCGCGACATCGTGGTATTCCCGCACATGATCGTGCCGCTGTTTGTTGGCCGTGAAAAGTCGATCCGGGCGCTGGAAGAAGTCATGGGGACTGACAAGCAGATCATGCTTGCAACCCAGATCAATGCCAGCGACGACGATCCGGAACCGGCTGCCATCTATCAGATCGGCACCATTGCCAATGTGCTGCAGCTGTTGAAGCTGCCCGACGGGACCGTCAAGGTTCTGGTCGAAGGCCGTGCGCGCGCCGAGATCGACGGCTATACCGGCCGCGAAGAATTCTATGAAGCAATGGCACATCCGCTGTCCGAGCCGGAAGAAGATCCGGTCGAGGTCGAGGCGCTGAGCCGCTCCGTGGTGTCGGAATTCGAGAGCTATGTGAAGCTCAACAAGAAGATTTCGCCTGAAGTCGTCGGCGCTGCCAGCCAGATCGAAGACTATTCGAAGCTGGCCGATACCGTCGCATCGCATCTCTCCATCAAGATCGTCGAAAAGCAGGAAATGCTTGAGACGACCAGCGTTAAGCTGCGCCTGGAAAAGGCGCTCGGCTTCATGGAAGGCGAGATTTCGGTTCTGCAGGTCGAAAAGCGCATCCGCTCGCGCGTCAAGCGCCAGATGGAAAAGACCCAGCGCGAATATTACCTGAACGAACAGATGAAGGCGATCCAGAAGGAGCTTGGCGACGGCGAGGAAGGCCGCGACGAGATGGCCGAGCTGGAAGACCGCATCACCAAGACCAAGCTGTCCAAGGAAGCCCGTGAAAAGGCCGACGCGGAAGTCAAGAAGCTGCGCCAGATGAGCCCGATGTCGGCGGAAGCCACCGTCGTGCGCAACTATCTGGATTGGCTGCTCGGTATTCCCTGGTCGAAGAAATCGAAGGTCAAGACCGATCTCAACCACGCCGAAAAGGTGCTGGAGCTGGATCACTTCGGCCTCGACAAGGTCAAGGAACGGATCATCGAGTATCTGGCGGTTCAGGCGCGTTCGCAGAAGATCAAGGGGCCGATCCTGTGCCTCGTTGGTCCTCCGGGCGTCGGCAAGACATCGCTTGCCAAGTCGATCGCCAAGGCGACCGGCCGCGAATATATCCGCATGGCACTCGGTGGCGTTCGTGACGAAGCCGAAATCCGCGGTCACCGCCGTACCTATATCGGTTCGATGCCCGGCAAGGTCATCCAGTCGATGAAGAAGGCAAAGAAGTCCAACCCGCTCTTCCTGCTCGATGAAATCGACAAGATGGGCCAGGACTTCCGCGGCGATCCGTCGTCAGCTCTCTTGGAGGTGCTGGATCCGGAACAGAACTCGACGTTCATGGACCACTATCTGGAGGTCGAATACGACCTCTCGAACGTGATGTTCATCACCACGGCGAACACGCTCAATATCCCGGCACCTTTGATGGACCGCATGGAAGTGATCCGTATCGCTGGCTACACCGAAGAAGAAAAGCTGGAAATCGCCAAGCGGCACCTGTTGCCGAAGGCGATTGCCGACCACGCGCTTCAGCCGAAGGAGTTCTCGATCACCGACGGTGCTCTGTCGGCGATCATCCAGACCTACACCCGCGAAGCCGGTGTGCGTAGTCTTGAGCGTGAACTGATGAAGGTTGCCCGCAAGGCCGTCACGGAAATCCTGAAGGGTCGCACCGACAAGGTTGAGGTGACTGCCGAGAACATCAACGACTATCTTGGTGTTCCGCGCTATCGCCATGGCGAAGCCGAGCGCACCGACCAGGTCGGTGTCGTCACCGGTCTCGCCTGGACGGAAGTCGGCGGCGAGCTTCTGACGATCGAGGGCGTCATGATGCCCGGCAAGGGCCGCATGACGGTGACAGGCAACCTGCGCGACGTGATGAAGGAATCGATTTCGGCTGCGGCATCCTATGTCCGCTCGCGTGCGATCGACTTCGGCATCGAGCCGCCATTGTTCGACAAGAGCGATATCCATGTGCACGTGCCGGAAGGTGCGACACCGAAGGACGGTCCGTCCGCCGGTGTGGCCATGGCAACCGCGATCGTGTCGATCATGACCGGTATTGCCGTCAACAAGGACGTGGCGATGACGGGTGAAATCACCCTGCGCGGCCGTGTCCTGCCGATCGGTGGCCTGAAGGAAAAGCTGCTCGCAGCCCTTCGCGGCGGCATCAAGAAGGTGCTGATCCCGGAAGAAAACGCCAAGGACTTGGCGGATATTCCGGACAACGTGAAGAACAATATGGAGATCGTTCCGGTCTCGCATATTGGCGAGGTTCTGCAACATGCATTGCTGCGGGTTCCGGTCGCGATCGAGTGGGATCCGGCCAAGCAGGCGGTGCCGGTTGCGGCAGCCGATCCGGCCGATGACGCCGGCGCGTTGATTGCCCACTAGGCACTTGACTTGAGCTCGAACTGGTGCCTGCCACAGGTTGTGCACTGATTTGGAGCAGAAACAGTGGAAGACCGGCATTTTTGCCGGTCTTTTTTATGTAAAACCTCTCGCAAAGCCTTGCATTCCATGGGATTCGGAGCGATTGGGTTTGCCAAGGCGGGGGTCGCGCGTATGCTGCCCTCGGCTTGAAAATTGAGTCGTTTCGAACCAGTATTGAAAGGGGTGGAAACATGAACAAGAATGAGCTCGTGTCCGCAGTTGCCGAGAAGGCCGGACTCTCGAAGACAGATGCATCTTCTGCAGTTGATGCAATCTTCGACGTTATCCAGGCAGAACTGAAGAACGGCGGCGATGTTCGCCTCGTTGGCTTCGGCAACTTCTCGGTCAGCCGCCGCGAAGCATCCAAGGGTCGTAACCCGTCCACCGGCGCAGAAGTCGATATCCCTGCCCGTAACGTGCCGAAGTTCTCGGCGGGCAAGGGTCTCAAGGACGCCGTGAACTAAGTTTCATGTTTCGTCTGCAGCACCGTGGCGAAGACGCCAACGGTTCGAGAGCAGGTTGATTTGAGGCCCGGGTTTTCCCGGGCCTCTTTTCGTTTGAGGCCTTTTCCAGGGCTGCGTATCGCTTCGTTTTGCGCCCGATTTCTAATATACTTTGGCTGTCATGCGGGTGTTACACTGCACGCTCAAAACCCCTCCGTATTCATTGCTCAGGAGGGACATCCCCGTGAAGACATTTTCGCTCACCGCAGCACTTGCTGCCGTGCTTGCCGCCTCGACCGCATCGGCGGTCAGTGCAGAACCGGTATTCAATCGTATTGCCGCCTTCGCAGTCGCCGACAACCTGCCAGCCGGCACGGATAAGAAATCCGTCACCTCGGCCGAAATCATCGCCGCCAGCGAAGACGGCAACACGCTGGTCTATTCCGACAGCCCCAACAAGGCGATCGGCTTTATCGATATCACCGATGCCAAGGCGCCGAAGGCCGGCGGTTCCGTCGCTTTTGAAGGTGAGCCGACCTCGGTGACCATCGCGGCCGGCAAGGCGCTTGTCGCGATCAACACGCGCGAAAGCTTCGTCAAGCCGTCGGGCATCCTGGCGCAGGTGGATCTTGCCTCCAAGGCGATCGACACGACCTGCGACCTCGGCGGCCAGCCGGACTCCATCGCCCTCAACAAGGACAAGACGATTGCCGCGATCGCGATCGAAAACGAGCGCGACGAAGAGGTCAATGATGGCGACATCCCGCAGATGCCGGCCGGCGACCTAGTGATTCTGTCGCTCAAGGACGGCGCCGTCGATTGCGGCTCGATCAAGCACGTCACGCTGACCGGTCTTGCCGATGTCGCCGGCGACGATCCTGAGCCGGAATTCGTCGCCTTCAATGGCCAGGACGAGATCGCGCTGACGCTCCAGGAAAACAACTATATCGTCATCATCGACGGCAAGACCGGCACCGTGAAGAGCCATTTCTCCGCCGGTACCGTCAACCTTGAGGGCATCGACACCAAGAAGGACGGTGCACTGAAGTTCACCGGCGAGATGAAGGATGTCGCCCGCGAACCCGACGCCGTGAAGTGGCTGGACGACGACCGCTTCGTGGTTGCCAACGAAGGCGACTGGAAGGGCGGCGCCCGCGGCTTCACCATCTTCGACAAGACCGGCAAGGTTCTCTATGAGAACGGCGCCGGCTTCGAGCGCGAGATCGCCAAGATTGGCCACTACCCGGATAAGCGCAACAAGAAGGGCGTCGAGCCGGAAGGCCTGGAAGCTGCCAAGTTCGGTGATGACAACCTGTTCTTCGTGCTGGCCGAGCGCGCGTCTGTCGTCGGCGTCTACAAGGACACCGGCGCTGAGCCGGAGCTTCTCCAGCTTCTGCCGTCGGGCATCGGTCCTGAAGGCGCCATCGCCATTCCGAGCCGCAACCTCTTCGTGACCGCCAACGAAACCGACCTCGTCGAAGATGGCGGCGCCCGTTCGCACGTCATGCTCTATGAGCGTGCAGAAGGAGAGGCTGCCTATCCGCAGATCGTTTCCACTGAGAAGGACGGTGAACTGATCGGCTTCGGTGCGCTCTCCGGCCTTGCTCCGGTCAAGGACAAGCCGGGCATGCTCTATGCCGTCAACGATTCCTTCTACGCCTCGCAGCCGACGATCTTCACGATCGATGCGACTGCCAAGCCGGCGAAAATTGTCGATGCCCTGCGCATCACGCGCAATGGTGCGGCCGCACAGAAGCTCGACAGTGAAGGCCTGACGCCGGACGGTGAGGGCGGCTTCTGGCTCGCCAACGAAGGTGACGCCGACAAGCTCGTCAGCCACGCCATCATCCATGTGAACAAGAAGGGCGAGATCGAAAAGGAAATCGCCATTCCGGCCGAGCTTCGTGCCGGCGAGAAGCGCTTTGGCTTTGAAGGCATCACCAGCGTTGGCGAAGGCGATAACCAGGTTCTCTGGATGGCCATGCAGCGCGAATGGGCTGATGACGAGAAGGGCTTCGTGAAGCTCGTCTCCTACACGCCATCGTCGAAGGAATGGGGCGCCGTGCGTTACCCGCTCGAAAAGACCGGGGAAGGCTGGGTCGGCCTGTCGGAAATCACCGCGAGTGGCGACTACGCCTATATCATCGAGCGTGACAACCTGATCGGCCAGGCCGCCAAGCTGAAGAAGCTCTACCGCGTGGCGCTTGCCGACCTGAAGCCGGCCAAGCTCGGCGGCGAGTTGCCTGTCGTCAAGAAGGAAGAGGTTCGCGATCTCGTTCCTGACCTGAAGTCCGCCACCAACGGCTACGTCGTCGACAAGGTCGAAGGCTTCACTGTCGATGCTGCTGGCAACGGCTTTGTCGTCACCGACAATGATGGTGTCGACGGCTCATCAGGCGAAACGCTGTTCTTCTCGATCGGTACGATGAACGCGATGTAATTGCGTCGGTACTGGTAACGGAAAAGGCCGGAACATGATGTTCCGGCCTTTTCTATTGGAATCTGATCATCGGGGTGAAAGCGGCTTCATTCGGCCGCCGTTTCGCCCTCTTCCTTGCGCTTGCGGATTTCCTCGGCCTTGACGACCAGCCGGCTGACAATATCGTGCATCTGGTCGAGCTGCTCGTCGTCGAGCGCCGAGAAGATTTCCTCGATCAGCTGCTTGCGCGGGTGTTCGGCCGCCTCAAGAACAACACGGCCGACATCGGTGATCGAGACGATCTTTGCCCGGCGGTCTTCCGGATCTGGCTTGCGCATCACCAGCTTGTCGCGCTCCAGCCCGTCAATGGCTTCCGTCACCGTTCGCGGCGCGAAATTCAGCGCGCCGGCGATGTCGGTCGACCGGCATGGGCCAAGCTTGCTCAGGAAAAACAGGAACTTGCTGCGCGCCAGCGACACGCCTTCCTCCGTCATCGATTCGTTGATGAGGCGGTGAACGCGATGGTAGAGCTCAAAGAGCTTGTCGGAGACTTCGAATGTGGATTTCATGATGTTTCATATGGATATTATGAGGGGCCATGTCAAATGACGGTAATATTGGTGGTGTAGTCAAGTCTAATTCGGGACCCTTGCGCCAAGGTTCCGCATCTCCCCAAGAATGTTGCTTTGCTGAAAGCGCTGAATAGACCTGGCGGCATGGCAATCATGGCATTGACGCAAGGCCGGACGGCAGGCCATGGTCGGCTATGCCCTTTCGTTTCGTCCATACCGCCGACCTTCATCTCGATTCCCCCTTGCGCAGTCTTGCGTTGAAAAACCCGGAACTCGCCGAGCTGGTGCGCGGCGCCACCCGCACCGCGCTTGCAAGGATTGTCGATCTGTGCCTGGAAGAGGGCGTCGATGCGCTGCTGATTGCGGGCGACCTTTACGACGGCTCGCAAACATCGATGAACACCGCGCTCTATCTGTCGAGCGAATTGCGCCGGCTGGAAGCGGCCGGGATCAGTGTGTTCCTGATCCGCGGCAATCATGATTCGCAATCCGCAATGACGCGCGAGCTGACATTTCCTGCCAATGTGCATGTGTTTGCCGGCCGGGCAAAACCGGTGCTTGCCAAGTCACTCGGCGACGGCCGCGGCGTCCATATCCATGGCATCAGCTTTGCCAATCCGCATGCGCCTGACAGCCTGCTGCCCTCCTTCCAGCCGCCGGTCGCCGATGCCGTCAATATCGGCATGCTGCACACCAGCCTGGCCGGCACGCCGGGCCATGATCCTTATGCGCCGACGAGTGTGGCCGAGCTTGCACGGCATGGATTTGATTATTGGGCTTTGGGGCATGTCCACATGCGCCAGGTTCATGCCGAGGTACCGCTGATCGTCATGCCCGGCATGCCGCAAGGGCGCGATATCAACGAAGCCGGACCCAAAACAGTGACGCTTGTGACCATCGGTGACGACGGCCGCTTCGAGCACCGGGAGCGCGACATCGGGCAGGCCGTGTTCGAGCGTCTGTCCATCGACCTCAGCGCTGTGCAGGATTGGCGGCAGATGCTGGAGACAGTTGGCGAGGCGCTCTCGTCGCTGAGGCACCGTTCCCTTGCGGACCATCTGATCCTGCGCATTTCCCTGACGGGCTCGACGCCACTTGCCTGGAAGCTGAGGCGGGATCCGGATTTGTTGTCTGCCGAACTCTCCAATCTTGCCGCCGGTCTCTCCGGTTGCTGGATCGAGAAGATCGATATCGAATGCCAGGGCGTGGATCCCGGTACCGTGCTGTCCGGCCCTGATCCGGTCGAGGAGCTGGCCGGTCTCATTCGGTCGGATGTGCTGCCCTCGCACGGCTTTCGCCGGGAGGCCAGTGCAATGCTTGACGAACTGCTGCAGCAATTGCCGCGCGAGTTGCGCGACAGCCTCGCTGGTGACGAGGAGACCGCGGCGGTGCTGGCCGATACCATTGCGCTGGCTGGCAGCGATGATGTCCTTGCCCATCTGCACGGCAGCGCCGGGGAGACCGACCGCTGATGCGCCTTCATCGTCTTGATCTCGTCCGCTACGGCAAGTTCACCGGTCGCAGCCTGGATTTTGGGCCGGCGCGTGCCGGGCGCCCGGATTTTCATATCGTCTATGGTCCCAACGAGGCTGGAAAGTCGACATTGTTTTCCGCTTTTCTCGATCTCCTGTTTGGGATCGACAATCGCAGTACCTATGGCTTTCTGCATCCCTACGAGACGATGCGCATCGGTGGCGTCATCGAAACCGGCGGCAGAACACAGACCGTTGCCCGGATCAAGCGCAAACAGAATTCGCTGTTGGGGCCGGATGATCAGCCGCTGCCGGACAATCTCTTTTCTGCAGCGCTTGGCTCGATCGATCGGGCGACCTATCAGATGATGTTTTCGCTCGACGACGACAGCATCGAAAAAGGTGGCGAAAGCATTTTGAAGAGTGAAGGGGAGCTCGGTGCCCTCTTGTTTTCGGCGAGCTCCGGCCTGCCGGACAGCAGCGCGATCCTTACCGGCCTGAAGGCGCAGGCCGATGCTTTTTACAAGCCCCGGGGACAAAAACATCGACTGGGCGAGTTGAAGGCTCAACTCGACGTTCTTAAGGAAGAAAAGAACGCCATTGATGTCAACGCCCGCGAATTCGCCAGCCTGCGCAAGGCGCGGGACGCCGCTGCCGAACGGCATGAGGCCGCCGTGAAGGCGCGGGCGGAGCTGCGCGTTTCGCTGGATCATGGCCGCGACCGCATCGAAGGCCTGCCGCTTCTCGCCCGGCTGCGCGGCCTGCGCTCCGAACTGGCCGAATTTGGCGACACGCCCGAGCCACCGGCTGCCTGGCACACCATGCTGCCGCAACTGCAGCGCGATGAGACCGAGATCGGCGCCAGGCTGGAACAGCTGGAGAGCGACATTGCCAGGCGCGCCGCCGCCATCGCCGCGATCGAGCGGGATACGGCCGTGTTGGCGCTTGCCGCCGATATCCGCGATCTTGATCAATCCGGGCTGGAGGCGCGCTACAGGACGGCCGCCACGGACATGCCGAATCGCCTCGACGAGCGCGGCAAGATTGCCGCCGACATCGCCGTATGCCTTGCACGGCTGGATCGAACCGGTATCGACAATGCGGCAAAGCTCATTCTGCCCGCAGCGGTCACCGCGCGCATCCAGGATCTCGCCCAGAAATATCCGGCATTGAACGAGCGGCTGGTCACGGCCGCACGTGAGCGCCAACTCGCCACAGACGCAAGCATTGAGGCCACAAAGGCGTATGCAGCGCTGGCAACGCCGGATGCCGCCGTTCACGACAACGATCCCGCACCCCTTGCCGACGTCTTGCAAAGTCTGCGCCAGAGCGATTGCCTGTTGCGGCAACAGATGGCGGCGCGGCAAGGCGTGGTGTTTCAGGACCAATTGACCGACAGGCTTGCAGCACTCGCACCGTCGCCGCTTGACCCCGACGCACTGGCGGCCCTTTCCATCCCCAGTGACGTTGAGATTGCCGAATGGACCGCGAGGCGGTCGGCGTTGACCGAGCAGCTGAAGCGGCTGGATGAAAAGATTGCCGAAGACGTGGCCTTGGTTATGGCTGAGGACGCGCGGCTCGCGGAACTGACGCGGACAGGCGGCTTTGCCGCTGATGACGAAGCCCTGGCGCTACGGCAGGAGCGGGACCTCGCTTGGCAGACCCATGCCGGACGATTGGATGGCGAAACGGCGCATATCTTCGTATCACTGCTGAGGAAAGACGACGAAGCCACAGCTCTGCGGCTGGCCCGGGCACAGGACCTTGCCCAGGCGCGGGCGCTTTCCCTGTCCATTGTCGAGCGCAATGGCAGGCTTTCAGCTTTCCGGCAGCAGCATGGGGTGGTGCTTGCGGAAATTGCCGGCCTCAGAGCAGAAATCTCCGTTGTCGCGCGCAATTGTGGCCTGCCGGAAGAAACCAAGCTGAACCAGCTGGTGGCATGGCTAAACCGCCGCCTGGCAGCACTGGAGGTTCGCAACCAGCTTCGCGTGGCGCAGCAAGAATTGCGGATTGCCAGGGCGGACGAGGAAAAGGCAGTGCAGCGACTGACGGGGATATGCGAGGAGCGCGGGCTCGGCGAGGCAGTGCCCAAGGGGCTGGAAGAGGCAATCGCTTTCGCCGAACGCGCGGTGACTGCCCTGCAGTCCGTCCGCCATTCGCGTGCTGCCGCTTCGGAAGCCCTGGAACGGACGCATGCGGCCTTGCGTTCCCGCGACGCCGCATGGGCCTCGGCCGACGCCGACATGGAAAACTGGACTGAGCGATGGGATGAAACGGTCGGGGCGACCTGGTTGGCCGAAAAGGCGGAAACCGCGCCGGTGCAGGAGGTCGTTGCTGTCCTTGCCGTGCTTCAGGACCTCGACAAACTCATCCAGCGCAAGGCGGATCTGGATCATCGCATCGACGGAATGCGCCGGGATCAGGCGACGTTTACCGCAATCATCGGCGTACTTGCCGGGAAGCTGTCCATGGCAGCGTCGGATGACCCCTTGGGCGATCTCCAGGTGATCCGGGAGCGGCTGGCCGATGCACTGCGGCAGGAGGCGCTTTTCCGGCGGCTTTCGGAGGAGAATGATGCGCGCATAGCCGAGCAGCAGATGCTCGGCTATGCGCGGCAGCGCCATGAGGCGCAAAGGCGGGACATGCTGGATCTGTTCGGCTGTACCACTCTGGCGGAGGTTGGTACGCATCTCGAATCAGCCAATAGCCGCGCGCGCCTGCGGGGGCGAATTGCGGAAGCGGAAACCGATCTCGCCGCCCGCCTGGGCGTCTCGCGGGCCGACGAAGCGGAGATGATCCTGAGTTCGCTCGACAAGGACGGCCTGCTGTTGGAAATGGCGGAATTGCAAACACGCTGGGAGCAGTACGATCGCGACGCCAGCGAGTTGCACGCCGAGCGCCGCGATGCGGAAAAAGCTCTGGTAGCCATCGGCGGCAGCGATGCGGCTGCTCATATTGACGAGCGCCGACGCACGGTCATGGCCGAGATCGAGGAGCGGGCTATCGCCTATCTTCGGCTGCGCGTTGGTATATTGGCCAGTGAAACGGCACTCAGGCTCTATCGCGAGCGCCATCGCAGCGCGATGATGCGACGGGCGTCTGCGGCCTTCAGCGCCATC
Organism: Hyphomicrobiales bacterium; assembly: GCA_900468065.1. GTDB lineage: Bacteria > Pseudomonadota > Alphaproteobacteria > Rhizobiales > Rhizobiaceae > Pararhizobium. The sequence goes on from UBTA01000081.1 coordinate 45,960, forward strand.
AGCGGTGGCGATTACGAAGGGCTGGCGACGCAGGCCGAGAAGGGCGAGGAGTTTTTGATCGCCAATGCCGCCGGTGGCGGCTCGAAGCTGGCGCGTGATCTCTCCAAGGGCACGCGGTTCCAGCTTTATCTGGCCTTGCGCATGGCCGGTTATCACGAGATCGCCGCCACGCGCGAATCATTGCCATTCGTTGCCGACGATATCATGGAGACATTCGACGATGGCCGCGCCGAGCATGCCTTTTCGCTGATGGGCGATATGGCCGGCGTTGGGCAAGTGATTTACCTGACACATCACCAGCACCTCTGCGACATCGCTCTCAAGGCTTGTCCGGACGCGGCGATCCACACACTGTGACTATATTGACGCTGCTGCCGTGACGGAACTGGCTCTCGCCTGTCATGCGGGACATCCGGCGGAACGCGCTATGTTGCGATCTTGAACTCTGTCTTCTGCGCATGCGCAGACATTTTTGCCCAAGGAGATATCGTCATGGAAATCAAGCCCTGTGGATCGCGTCCGTCGGTTCGCCCGCCGGCAGAGTATTTTACCGGCAGCGTCCGGCTCGACCCGATCTTGGATGCGCCGGAGCCCGCCCGGGTTCGTAGCGCCTGCGTCACATTCGAGGCGGGCGCCCGCACGGCCTGGCATACCCATCCGCTCGGACAGACCCTGATCGTCACCTCCGGCAGTGGCCTTGCGCAGACCTGGGGCGGTCCAGTCCGCGAAATCAGGGCTGGTGATACGATCTGGTTCCCGCCGGGCGAAAAACACTGGCACGGCGCCTCGCCGGCAACGGCCATGACCCATATCGCCATTCAGGAAGCGCTTGACGGCAAGGCTGTGGACTGGATGGAACATGTCAGCGACGAGCAATATCAGGGACGATGAAGATTCTCGCGATAGGAATCCGGCCACTGCTCGAAGCGGCTGGCCTTTCTGTTGCATCCTCGTTGCAAAACGATGGTGAAAACCGCTATTTGACTGTCAAATATTTGCGGGCTCGCCGATCTTGCGCCGCTGAAGGGTTTGCCAATGAACAATTTTCATGTCGGACAGAAGGTCGTCTGTATCGACGACAAGTTCAAGAATGTCTCTATCGATCAGGGCATCCGCAAGGGGCAGATCTACACCATCCGTTGGGTCGGTCCCTACAAGCATTACATCGACGGCGAGTTCATCGGCGTCAAGCTTGCGGAAATCCATCGTGGCAATGATGACGGTCCCGAAGGGTATGGCGCTGCCGACATGCCCTATCGCGCGACGCGTTTTCGGCCGCTGCTGAAAGACCGGCTCTCGGCATTGAAAAACCTGCTTGCACCGGCACCGAAAGGCGAGAAGCCCTATATCCCGGAGGCACCGGAAGAGCCCAAGCGCAAGGCACCGGTGCGCAAGAAGGAAGACGTCTAGTCATCAAGACGGAAAGACCCGTTTGCCGATAGGCAGGCGGGACTTGGCGCCTCAGTTCGGGTCGACGATCTGCTCCCGGCGTACCAGTCGCAGCGAGCGGTCCGGCTCGATAATGTATGTTTCTTCGGCTGGATGGCCGTACTGATCGTTCAATTGATGATGAATAACGCTGCCAACGGGCGCCTTGACCGGTTTGGTAGCCGGCTGGCCGCCATAGGTTATGCTCCCGGGGATCGGCTCGATCTCCGGAATGGCGCTACAGGCGCCAAGACCTGCGGCAAGCGCAGCTGCCAAAATTGCTTTCCTCATACCGGTTTCCTTTTCAGCGCCTCTGTAGGACGAGCCTTGCCTCGAATTTGCGTTGGCAACACATGGCGACGCCAATACCAACTGGCAAGAGGGTTCAATCTTGCTGTTTAAGATGGTGTGCAAGAACACCAGAAAAAACAACCAAATCAAATCAAGGGGGAGAAAGGAAAATGGTGGGCGATGACGGACTCGAACCGCCGACATCCTCGGTGTAAACGAGGCGCTCTACCAACTGAGCTAATCGCCCTTCGCGAAGCAGAAGCAGTGTCTGCCGCGTCGGTGGCCGTGATCTATGCGTATCGGCAGAAAACCGCAAGAGCGGAATGGAAGATTTTTTTGATTTTTTTGCAAAGTCCCATGATCGCTGGCCACCGCCCGATAAATCGGATGTGGAAAACCGGCAGGGCCATGATGGATGGGAAAGGGGAGGGCTGACGGAGCAAATAATGCTGCAGGGGGAAGCGCTTCCCC
>UBTA01000080.1 GCA_900468065.1 Hyphomicrobiales bacterium
TCGTCGAACAGGAAGACCTTCGGCTGGCGCACGATGGCGCGGCCGATGGCGACACGCTGGCGCTGCCCCCCGGACAGCGCGCCGGGCTTTCGGTCGAGCACGGCGTCGAGTTTGAGGATCGAGGCCGCCTTGCGGACGCGACGGTCGATCTCGTCCTTGGGAATCTTTGCGAATTTCAGCCCGAACGCCATGTTCGTGTAGACATCCATATGCGGATAGAGCGCATAGGATTGGAACACCATGGCAATCTGCCGTTCCGCAGGCGCAATGTGGTTGACCACTTGGCCGCCGATGCGGATGTCGCCGCCGCTGATCTCCTCCAGCCCGGCGATCGCGCGCAGAAGGGTGGACTTGCCGCAACCGGACGGGCCGACGAAGACGACGAACTCGCCGTCCTCGATCGTGAGGTCTATCCCGTGCAGCACGGTGAACGCGCCGAACGCCTTGCGCACGTTTGTCAGGGACAGGTCAGCCATGGGTGTTTCTCTCTTTGGTGGCAGGGTGCATCATTTGACCGCTCCTGCAGTAAGGCCGGAGACGATGCGGCGCTGGAAGATCAGCACGAGGAGGATCAAGGGTACGGTAACGATGACGGAGGCCGCCATGATCGTGCCGAACGGCAGTTCGAAACGGCTCGATCCGGAAATCAGCGCCAAGCCGACGGGAACGGTACGGACCGTATCGCTGAGCGTGAAGGTCAGCGCGAAGAGGAATTCGTTCCACGACGCGATGAAGGCGAGAAGCCCGGTGCTGGCAAGCGCAGGCGCAAGCAGCGGGAAGTAGATCTGCCAGATCATCGCCCAGGTCGAGCAGCCGTCCATGCGGGCGGCGTCCTCAAGCTCCGACGGAATCTGGCGGATGAAGCTGGTCATCACCCAGACCGTGAAAGGCAGGCTGAAGATCATGTAGGACAGAACAAGGCTGCCGAGGCTGTTGTAGAGCCCCAGCCAGCGGATCGTTCCGAACAGCCCGGACAGCACGACGATCTGCGGAAACATCGAGGCGCCGAGTATGCCGGCCAAGACGATACCGCGGCCGCGAAATTTCATCTTTCCAAGCGCATAGGCCGAGGTGATGGCGAAGACCAGCGACAACGTCACCACGCTGACTGCGACGATGGCCGAGTTGAGGATGTTGCGCAGGAAGTTGCCGTTGCTGAGCAAGTCGCGATAGTTGGTAAGGTCGATTGCCGGAAAGAAATCGACCGAAAATAGGGCGGCCCCGGATTTGAACGAGGAGACAATCGCCCAGTAGAACGGGAAGATCGTGTAGAAGACGACGACGATCTTCAGCAATGTCAGCGCGATGGTTTTGGCAAGGCGTTTCATGGGCATCCTCACTCGCTGATCAATCGGATCTTGGTGATCTGGACATAGACGGCCGCTACCAGCGAAATCATCAGGAAGACCAGCATCGCCACGGCCGAGCCGTAGCCGACATCCTGAAAATCGACCAGTTGCTGGCGTGCGTAGATCGAGATGGTCGCGGTTTCGCGGCTCTTGGAACTCAGCACATAGGCAAGGTCAAACATCCGCACCGCATCCAAAAGGCGAAAGAGGATGGCGACGGCAAGGGTCGGCCAGAGCAGCGGCAGGGTGATGTAGAAGAATTGTGAAGTGGCGCAGTTGATGCACATTCCGACGCTTCACAAATTGCAGCAGCAGTTCGAGCTATCAGCCGTCCATGATGTTTCGCCCGCGGTGCTGGCTGAGGTCGCCGATCACTGGAAGATTGCCAAGCGCTATGAGACGGCAGACGCACTGTTTGCTGATCCCGATATTGATGCTGTCCTGCTCCTCAGCCCCGACCAGCATCATGGCGAGCAGGCAAGAGCAGCGATCGCAGCCGGCAAACATGTCTTCATCGAAAAGCCGGCTTGCCTGACCCCTGCTGATCTTGAAACGCTGGTGGCAGCCGAAGCCGCATCCGACCGCGTCGTCATGGTCGGGTACATGCGCCGCTTTGCGCCGGCCTTCATGGCGGCCAAGCAGGAGCTCGCAAATTTCGGGCCGATTTCCTACGTCCGTGTCCGTGACGTGATCTGCGAGGGACCGTGGTTCTTCAACCAGACGGATAAGGTCGTGACACCGAAGGGTGATATTCCGGCAAAGCTGATCGACGAGAGCCGGGCGCTGCGCAAGGAGATGATGGATGCGATGTGCGGGGCCGATGCACCGGCGATCGTCAAGCGCGGCTATGAAGTCATGACCGGCCTCTGCTCGCATTCGCTGTCGGCCATGCGCGATTTGCTGGGCGGTTCGCCCAAGCGGGTAATCGGCGCGCAGCTGTCGCAGAATGGCGAACAGCTGACCGCCATGTTCGATTATGGCAGCTTCACCGCCATCTATGAATGCCTGATCGATGATATTGCCCGCTTCGACGCCGGCATCGAGGTGCTGTCGAAAACCAAGCGCCTGCAGTTCCGTTACAACACACCGTATATGCGCAACCTGCCAATGACGCTGGAGGTGCAGGAAAGCACCGCCGACAGCAATCTGGTGCGCACGCTCGGCCCGTTCCATACCGACGCGTTCCAGATCGAACTCGAAGCCTTCCACGACACGATCGTCAACGGCGCGCCCAACCGCACGCCACCATCGGATTCGCGCGAGGACATCGAGCTGTTTTCGAAAATCCTCGCCATCGCAATGGCGACGCTGTCTGCGTAAAATCGACGAACTGCGGCCAACGGATGGGCAGATCACTCCCCTCCGTTGGCCGCACGTCAAACTTTTCGGTCCCCGCGCCATCCGGATCGACAGCGTCAAATTCGCTTCTGGCATTGCTGCCAGAATGCATTCAGCAAGGGCCTGGAGGATTTTCCGTGCCTGTATATCCGTATCTCCACTGTCAGATCCCACGAAGGATCGCTGGCCGCTGGCACCAGCGCGCCACTGGCCAACTCATCGACAATCAGGCTCTCCGGAAGCCAGGCGACGCCCCAACCGGACAGCGCCATCGCCTTCAGGCCGATGGAGATCGTGTTTTCGTGAAGAATGTTGCGCTCGAAGGGCGGCTTGCGGGCAAATAGGCGGGATAACGCGACGCCAAAGAAGGATAGATCCCCATAGCTCAGATAGGGCAGCGGCAGACGTTCGCTGATCGCGTGGTCAAGTGCATAACGCTGCTGGCCGGGGGCTGCGACGGGAATTACCTTTTCGGTGCCGAGAACGAGATAGGGAAAGCGTACCCTGTCGAGGAGAAAGGGAACAGAAGGATGAGCATAGGTCAAAAGGAAGTCTGCCTCGCCGTCGATCAGCGTAGAGATATTCTCCTCTATTCCGCCCTTGTCCGGGCTAAGGCGTGACCGGAAGCTCCCAAGCGTGCTGCGGATACCCGTTAGCCATTCGGGAAAGAATGTGACCGTCAGCGTATGCAGTGCGGAGAAGGTGATGGTCTGGTCCTGCAAGACCTTGGGCGGCTGTAACGCTGTTCTCGTACTGTAGAAATTGCGGATTGCATCCTCCGCTGCTGGCAAGAACGCCCGGCCCTCCCTGGTCAATTCCGCTGGAAATGAAGCGCGGCTGATCAGCGTTACGCCCAGCCACATCTCAAGCTGCTTGATGCGGCGGCTAAACGCCGACTGCGTGACATTGCGCTCTTCAGCTGCTCGCGAAAAGCTCAACGAATTGGCCAGTGCCACGAAATCCTCCAGCCATTTCAACTCCATGACAGTCCTTCCGGGGCACTGAAAACGCGCTATGCAAAAAATGCATAATGTTTGAAAAACAATGCATTGGCCATAGGGATTCTTTTTTCATAGCGTTCGCGGCATCCGAGTTCGTGCTCCCTTCGAGGTGAATGTTTGACTAGAACGATTTATGTAAACGGCCAGTATGTCGCGGAGAGCGAAGCCAAACTGTCCGTCTTCGACCGCGGCTTTCTGTTTGCCGACGGCATCTACGAAGTCAGCGCTGTCATCGATGGACGCCTGATCGACAATGATCTTCATCTTGCCCGGCTGGAGCGCTCGCTCGGAGAAATATCCATTCCGATGCCGATGACCAAGCCTGAGATTGTCGAGGTTCAGACCCAGCTGATGATCCGCAACGAATTGCGAGAGGGTGTCGTCTACCTGCAGGTGACACGCGGCACTGCCGAGCGCGATTTTGGTTTCCCGGCCGGTTTGAGGCCGACTTTTGTGGCCTTCACCCAGGAAAAAAACCTTCGCAATGCGCCGTCCGTTATAAACGGCGTTGCCGTCGATATCGTGCCGGACATCCGCTGGGGGCGCCGCGATATCAAGTCGACCATGCTGCTTGCCCAGGTGCTGGCCAAGTCATCCGCCAAGAGGAAGGGCTTTCACGAAGCATGGCTTGCCGAAGACGGCTACGTCACCGAGGGTGCCTCATCCACCGCGTTCATTCTCGACAAGAACAATGTGTTGATTACCCGTCCGAATTCCCAATCGGTCCTTCCCGGATGCACGCGTCACGCGATATTGCAGATCGCCGAGGAACAGGGGCTGGGGATCGAGGAACGGCTATTTACCGTTGAGGAGGCGTTCGAGGCAAGGGAGGCCTTCTTGACGAGCGCATCGAGCCTCATCACCCCTGTCATCAGAATTTCAGATCGCACCATTGGCAACGGAAAACCGGGGCCTGTCACCACGCATCTGCAGACCCTCTATCTGGATCTCGCCCGGACCTCGTCCGAACCGGTCCTTTAGAACCTTTTCCACTCAGCAAAAAACAACGAAAGAAGGGAACTATGAAGAACAATTTGCTTTCGAAAACCGCCCGGCAGGCACTGCTCGCCACGGCTTTGACATTTTCTGCCGCCGGTAGCGCGATGGCCACCGAAGGATATGGTGATTGCCCTCTGAGCGGCGAAAGGGGCAGTGCCAGCATCACGCCCGCTGTGGCCGGACAGTTTACGGTGATCATCAATCTGCCGGCCGTTGGACAGTTCAACGGCGATACGCCGGAGACCATCAAGGACGGCTACGAATTCTGCATGGCCGTCAACATCGCTCATCGTCTCGGCCTGGAAAAGGTCAAGCTAGTCAACGCCTCCTTCGATTCGATCGTTGCAGGTCAGAACAAGGATTTCGATATCGCCCTGGCGCTGATCTCCGTCACTGAACCGCGCAAGAAGGTCGTCGATTTCTCGGTACCTTACGCCCATTCCGATTACGGGGTTGCGGTGAAAAAAGGCGTGGAGATGACGGGCAACAGCGTCAAGACCGGTAGCCTGGGCGTTCAGGCTGGAACGATCATGGTTCCCTTCGCGCAGGAAACCCTGAAGGTTGATGAACTCGCCGTTTTCGATGATACAGCTTCGATGTTCACTGCTGTTGCAGCCGGCAAGGTCGATGCGGTGATGACCGAACTCGGGATCGTGCTCGGACAGGTCGCCAATGCGGGCGGCAAACTCGCTGTTGTCGGCAAGTATACGACGAACGGCGAAACCGCCGGCATCTACCCGAAGGGTTCGGCCAATGGCCCGGCGATCGACAAGATCATCAAGGACCTACAGGCCGACGGTACGATGAAGAAACTGGAAGCGGCCTATCTCCTTCCGTCTTGGGGCGGTGTCTCGCCGGACGACGTTCCGGAATGGAAACCGTAAGCGAAGGAAACTGCGCCAATGCTCACCTCGGCTCTCGAAGCCAAAGAAAGGCGCGCCAGCGATTGGCGCGCCCGTAACAAGGTCCGGACCCGTACCGGACGCTCTTTGGCGGCATTTGCAATCACGTCACTGACGTTGCTTGCAACAGCCTACACGCTCTTTCATATTTCGACATTCGTGATCAGCCAGGGCTGGCTTGCTGCCCCGACGCTCGCCATCGCTGCCGTCTGCGCATGTCTACCGGCCGGGGTTCTTGCGATAGCCATCCGGGCCTTGGCATTGTCCAGGCAGGCGGGCAAAACCACGGACACCTACATAGGCCGGGAGCTCGGGGCGAAGGCATCGGATGCCTCTTGGAACGCCATCTCCTATTCGGTCGCGCTTTTGATCCTGTGCGCGATCGCATGGTTCATGGTCGTCAACGACGCGGCCGTCAGCCGGACATTCTTCGATCTTGGTCTTATCGCCCGATCGGCTACCACAATCCTGAAAGCCTTCGGTACCAACATCTTCATTTTCCTGGTGTCGGCGGTTCTCATCCTGGTCTGGGCATTGGTCATCGCCATTGCCCGCACCCTGCCTGGAGAAGCAGGGCGGCCCATCCGTACATTGGCGATCATTTACAGCGACCTGTTTCGCGGCTTGCCGGCCATCATTACGATCTACCTGATCGGTTTCGGCCTGCCTCTTACGGATCTTCCCTTCCTGAGAGACCTCTCGTCCAACGCCTACGCTATCATCGCCCTGACACTGACCTATGGTGCTTATACGTCGGAGGTTTACCGGGCAGGCATCGAGAGCGTGCATCCGAGCCAGATCGCCGCTGCCCGCTCGCTTGGCCTGTCCTACGTAAAGACCATGCGCCACGTTGTCATTCCCCAGGCCGTACGCGGCATTATTCCGCCGCTGATGAACAATTGCATTAGTCTTCAAAAGGACACGGCTCTTGTGGCCATCATTGGCACGATCGATGCTTTTAACCAGTCGAAGATCGTTGCCAGCAACAACTTCAACCTGTCGGCCGTTACCACCGTCGCCATCCTGTTCGTCATCATCACGATCCCGCAAGCCCGGTTTGTCGACCGGCTGATTGCCCGGGACCGCAAGAAAATGCGCTCGGGCCCGTAAGTTTGAACATGATGGATTTTTAAGATGGCATTGGTCGAAATCGATAAGGCATATAAGCGCTATGGCAGCGTGGACGTTCTCTCCGGCATCTCCGTCGACATCGAGGAACATCAGGTCGTCTGCCTGATCGGCCCTTCGGGTTGCGGAAAATCGACGCTGCTGCGTTGCATCAATCAACTGGAAACGATCGATGCCGGCGAAATTCGCCTGCACGGGGACAGAGTGACGGGGCCTGGGGTCGATCTCGATCTGCTTCGACGGGAAATCGGCATCGTGTTCCAGAGCTACAATCTCTTTCCTCATATGAGCGTGATCGAGAATATTACGCTGGCGCCGCTCAAGGTCCTCGGCATGCCGCGCAAGCAGGCTTTGGAAAAAGGCGGGATGCTGCTTGCGCGCATCGGCCTGGATCACAAGGCAGACGAGTACCCGGACCGGCTGTCCGGCGGCCAGCAGCAGCGTGTCGCAATCGTGCGGGCATTGATGATGGATCCGACGCTCCTGTTGCTCGACGAAATCACGTCGGCGCTTGATCCCGAACTGGTTTCCGAGGTTCTGGACATCGTGCGCGATCTGGCGAAAAAGGGCATGACCATGGTGCTTGCCACCCACGAGATGGGCTTTGCCCGCGAGGTCGCCGACAAGGTCTGCTTCTTGCAGGGTGGCGTGGTCTATGAGGAAGGTCCTCCGTCGATGATGTTTGGAAATCCGCAGGGTGAGCGCACGCAGGCTTTTCTCAAGCGCATCATCGAAGCCGGGCGCCTTTAACCCAGTTGATGGCCAAATCGCGGCCTCCGCTGGGGCGGATGCCGTATGAGACACGAACTTGATTGGGATGACAGAGATGACGACGGCACGGGATTTTGGACTGGTTTGCGGTACGCTGCCGCCGGGGGCGAACAATGCGATCACCGACGTGCCGGGGGTTCTCGCCGGGCACCACACCTTGCGTAACGGTAATATCAATACCGGCGTCACGGCGATCCTGCCGCACAGTGGCAATCTCTACCGGCGCAAGGTTCTCGCCGCGAGCGATGTGATCAATGGATTCGGTAAAAGCACCGGCCTTGTCCAGATCGATGAACTCGGTTCGATCGAGACGCCGATTCTGCTCACCAATACGTTCGGTGTGGGTGCCTGTAGCAATGCACTGATCCGCCGGGCAATCGCCGCCAATCCTGATATCGGCCGCGAGACATCGACGGTCAATCCTGTTGTCGGTGAATGCAATGATGGTCCGCTCAACGATATCCAGGCGCTTGCGATAACAGAGCAGCATGCCCATTCCGCATTGGATCGCGCGTCTTCAGGCCCGGTCATCCAGGGCAATATTGGCGCTGGGACGGGTATGAGCTGCTTTGGCTTCAAAGGCGGCATCGGCACATCGTCACGCCGGATCAAGCTGGATGGCGAGGATTTCAATCTTGGTACGCTCGTCCTTTCGAATTTCGGCTGTGCCGGTGATCTTGTGCTGCCTGACGGCCGCCGTCCGGCACCTTGCGTGCCTGAGGAAAGCGAAAAAGGCTCGATCATCATCATTCTGGCCACTGATATCCCACTGGAACATCGGCAGTTGAAGCGTGTCACGCGCCGTTGCGGAGCCGGCATCGCCCGCCTCGGCGCGTTCTGGGGGCACGGCAGCGGCGATATTTCCATCGGTTTCAGCACAAGCGTGACGTTCGACCACGATGAGAGGGAGGCATTCGTCACGATCAAGACTTTGAACGAATCGCGCATCGACGCGCTGTTTCGTGCTGCTGCGGAATCGACACAGGAAGCGATCCTGAACTCTCTATGCGCGGCGCAAGCCGTGCGCGGCCGCGACGGAAACCAGCGTTCTTCGCTCGCCGACTGGTTGCGCAGCAAGGGATGATCCGAACCGATGCCGACCGTGCATTTCTCCAGTATTGCAAAAATCCAGGCTGAATTGCGCAGCGGCGGGCTCACCGCGGTTGGTGTGACCCGGCATTTGCTTGAGCGTATCACGACCCATAACGGCAGGCTCAACGCGTTCGTCACGGTCAATGGCAACGAGGCGCTCGCGGCTGCGGAAAAGGTCGATATCGCATTGAAGAACGGCGGATGGCTGGGTCCGCTGCACGGAATTCCTGTTGCGATAAAGGACAATATCGACACATCCGGCATTCGCACGACTGCGGGGTCCAGGCTGTACACAGACCGGGTGCCGATGCGGGACGCTGAAGTCGTCAGCCGGCTGAAGGCTGCCGGTGCGATTATCCTGGGAAAGACAGGAACCCACGAGCTAGCCTATGGCACCACCAGCGAGAATACGTTTTTCGGCCGCATCGCCAATCCTTGGGATCTTTCACGCGATCCGGGCGGATCGAGCGGCGGTTCGGCGGTAGCGGTTGCTGCTGGTCTTGCTTTTGCGGCGATTGGTACGGATACCGCCTGCTCGATCCGGCATCCGGCGCATTGCTGCGGCGTCGTCGGCTTCAAGCCCAGCCTTGGGTTGGTCAGCGCTGCCGGTGTGTTGCCTCTGGTGCGCAGCCTGGATCATGTCGGACCGATTGCCCGTTCGGTCGACGACATTGCCCTCGTTACGCCAGTGATTGCAGGACACTGGCACGATAATCAGGAACCTTTGCGGTCCGCTGGTTATTCAAGGGACGATCTTAACGGGTTGCGCGTCGGGGTAAGCCGTTCGTTTTTCTTCTCCGGGGATACGGAGATTCTTGCCGCTGTCGATCGGGCGCTTGGCCTTCTGGAAGCAAAGGGTGCCGTTGTTGTTGACATCGACGGGCGTGCGCTGGAGAAAAGCGTGGAGATCACGCGTGTTCTTTTTGCCGACGCATATGCGCAATTTGCTGATGCTCTTGCTATCCGGACGGCGGATTTCAGTGTGGAGCTACAGTGCAAGCTGGCGCGCAAAGCCGATATTTCCGCAAAGGACTATCTCGAAGGTCAGCAAAGGCGGATGGAGCTTACAGCTGAAATCGATGCCATGTTTGCGCACTGCGATATTCTCGCCGCTCCAACATCGACAATTCTGCCGGCACAGCCGGATGCTCGCCCGGATGACTACGACGCGCACGCTTCCCGCAATGCCGCGATTTTCAATCTGGGCGGACATCCTTCGATCAGCATTCCCTGTGGAGTTGTCACCGCCGGAATGCCAGTCGGGTTGATGTTGAGCGGAACCCAAAATGGCGATTGTGTCCTATTGCGCAATGCCAAAAGCATTGAAAATGCACTGAATTTGCGAAATTTTCAGCCGCCCGGCTACGGCTTTCCGCAGTTGTGGTTGCCTTGAATGAAGCTGATCTTTCCCTCTTCCAAGATCATCTCTGGGTGAGCTGTCGTGACCCGCGAGAGGGTAAACACGGGCCTTGTCAGGATTGAACGCGTGTGCAATTATGCTCGCGTGTGCAAACGAGAGAGCCTTCCAAAATGACGCCTGAGCGGCCGCAATATCCGAGCAATCTGAATGGCCGGGCGGGGCTTTGCCGTGATGTGAACCGCTCGGCGGGCAACCTTGTTTTGCAAGGATTTGAGAACAGCGCGCGCCAGAGTTTCTCTATGAAGGAACCGCAGGATTTTCTGACGGAAACAGACGCCGCGTCGGAGGTTCTTATCCGGCAGGCGCTCATACAGCACTTTCCGGAGGACGGATTTTTGGGAGAAGAAGGCGGCGGGACCGTCAGCGATCGCCGGTGGGTGGTGGACTCCGTCGACGGGACAGCCAATTTCGCCCGCGGTATTCCGCATTTCTGCATCTCGATCGCCTATCTCGAAAACGGTCGGACGGAGGTCGGCGCAATTTACGATCCTGCCTATGACGAGCAATATCTTGCGCAGCGGGGGGCAGGCGCCACCCGCAACGGCCAGCCGATCACGGTGTCTTTGACCGCAGACTTTGAACGCGCATCGGTGGAGATGGGCTGGTCCGGGCGGATCCCGAACGAGACCTGTCTGGAGACCGTTCGCAACCTGCTGGCGCTAGGCACCAATGTGCGCCGGGCAGGATCGGGTGCGCTGGCGCTTGCCTATGTTGCCGAGGGGCGCTCGGACGGTTTCCTCGAACTCCATATGAATTCCTGGGACTGCCTGGCCGGGTTACTGCTTGTTGGCGAGGCGGGCGGTGATGTCTGCCCCTTCATGGAGATTGGCAGTCTGGTGAATGGCGGTCCGGTTCTGGCTTTGGCGCCGGGATTTCCGGTGGGCTCAGCAAGGCATCGAAAATACCCTCCGTCTTGCCTGACGAAGCTCCCTGCGAAAGGCTGTTCGCCTGAGCGGATAAGGCAGCGGCTCGTCTTAATGTAAAATTGAAATCGGCATGCTTGCCGGCAATGTGCGAGGTGGAAGGAAAATATCATGGATGCACCGGTATATCAGCGCCCGGCAATCAGCTTAATTGCAACCGGCCTCGGCCCCCACAAATCCGATCTTTATATCGGCGGCAGTGACGGTGCGCGCGATCTTGCGCTTCTCAAGCGGCATGACATCCGGGTGGTTATCAATTGCGCCATCAATCTGGATATCAACTGGGTGCGCAACGTTGCTGACGCGGATTCAGGCGATCTCCGCGCCAGCGGCTATGCCGACATTCGATACTACAAGCTGGGCCTGATCGATGGCGAAGGCAGCCCGGACACGATGATGCTTGGCGCCTACTACATTCTGGACGGGGCATTGCGACAGGCTATGCCGAAGCGGGAGACCTATCCCTTTGCCGATGGCGGTAACGTGCTCGTCAATTGCCGCGGTGGCCGCAGCCGGTCGGTTTCGCTCGTTGCATTGTTTTTGCACAAGCAGCAGCCGGACCTTTTCCCGACCCTCGATGCGGCTGTTGCCCATATCCGCGAGCACCGCGAATTGCGCCCGGACGAGTGGTTCGAAACGCCAAAACCGATGCTTTATGCCGCGGCGCGCCGGGCTTCGGCCTGGATCGACATGATAGCCGGTACGGCCGCCGGACAAGAATGATGTTGAAGCGTGGCCAACCGCAGATCGCCGTCATTGCCGACGCGCATTTTCATGATCTTGAAGGTGATTTCGACATTCCCGGCATAACCATAGACGGCTGCCGGATGACGGTTCGAAGCTGGGCCGAGACGCGCCAATCGACACGCGTTTTCAATGAAAGTGCCCGGGCGCTTTCGACAGCACTGGACGAGGTGCAGCAGCGCGGCATCCGGCATGTCGTCTTGCTCGGCGACTATACCGACGACGGGCAGCGGCAGACGACCGCAAGCCTGCGGCGTATCCTTGACCGCCATGCCAGCAAATACGGCACCGCGTTTTACGCGCTACCGGGAAACCACGACATCTTCGGGCCAGAAGGCCGCCATCATACCAAGGAATTTCTTGACGCTAGCGGTGCCGGAATTCGAGTGAGTAGCGACCCGGCAGCGGCTGCACCGGGTGTCGTCACAACACCGAGGATGTATTGTGAGGGATATCCGAAGGGGCTTGGTCCGATGGCGGCCTATGGCTATTTCCGCAGGCCGGATTATCTCCATTGGGAAACGCCATTTGGCCCTTGCGACAGCGTCGAAAGCCGTTGTTACGACGTCGCTTCGCCGGACAATAGCAACCGGTACACGCTGATGGATGCCTCCTATCTGGTGGAGCCGGAGCCGGGACTCTGGCTGTTGATGATCGATGCCAACGTGTTTGCGCCGCGTGATGGGCAGTTCGTTGGAGGCGAAGAGGCCGCATTCGTGGATAGTACAGGTGCCGGCTGGAACGCTATGTTGCGACTAAAACCTTTTATCTTGTCCTGGATAGCCGATGTCTGCAGGCGCGCCGGAAAGCTTGGTAAAACCGTGCTCGCCTTCTCGCACTACCCGGCGCTCGATCCCTTCGATGGCGCGACCGGGGCAGAGCGGGTGCTGTTTGGAGAAACCAATATTGCCCGCCGCACCCCCCGCGATGCCGTGACCGAGGCGTTGCTGGATGCCGGGCTCGGCGTTCATTTCAGTGGCCATCTGCATGTCGAAGGCGTGACGCGCCGGCGGCGGGGAGAGCGGTGCCTGACCAATATCGCCGTGCCGTCGCTCGTTGCCTACCCACCTGCCTTCAAGATTATCGAGCCGCACGAGGGCGGCATCGGCGTCGATACTGTTGAACTGTCGGCGATGACGGTTGATCCACGCCTTTCGGTGGCATACCAGCGCGAATCTACCCATCTGGGAGAAGCACCGGATGCCGCCTTTGATGCCGCCGACTACGGGGCTTTTCTGCGGGCGCACAAACTGGCGCTGGTGCGCCACCGCTATTTCCCGAAGGAATGGCCGCAGGATGTCGTGACGGCAATTTCGGGGCTGACGCTCGAAGGTCTCTGCGCGCATTTCGTGCTGGGAAAAAACGTTACTTTAGAGTTGCACGCGCTTGCAACAGAGATGCAAAATCCGGCGGAGTCTTTCGGCCACACCAGGATAATCGATCTCATTGCCGACTGGTATTGTCTGCGCCAAGCCGGCGTTCTGGCTCTGCCGGCAATCGCTCCGGATCGGCTCCGTCTTTACCGTGCGCTGGCTACCCGGTTCGGCCGTGGACCGGAACAGGGATGGGATGGCTCTATTGCCGGCTTCCTGTCGATTTTTTTGGGCGCATTTTCTCCCTTTCTGGAGAGAGCGGAAAAGGGTGCGCGGCGGATCGACGTTTCGCTGCAGCCAAAGACCAAGGAGATTGTCTGACGATGGATCAACCGTCATTTCCTGCTTCCAGCCCGGCATTTGGGCCGCCGTGCAGTGTTCCGGAGCTGAAGGAAGCCTTTCGCCGGAAGGCAGGCGATCTGCGGGGCAGGCGTCTCGATGTTGCGAAATTCGCCCTCTCGCATCCTCATGACATTGCATTTGCCAGCGCGCGCGAAGTGGCGCAACGCGCTGGGGTTTCGACCACGACCGTGATGCGTCTGATCAATGACCTGGGATTTGAAAAATATGCCGCGTTCCAGCGACTGTTTCGCGAGGAGCTGCGGCGCAGCAGGTAGCTATGGGGCCGGCCGGAAGCCGTTCAGTGGATCGTCAGGCGGGAGCCCTTACATGGAATCGACCATCGTCAGCATCAATCTTTTCGGCGCCGTCGCCTTGCTGCTGTTCGGGCTGTCCGAGGTCAAGAATGGCATGCAGCGTGCTTTTGGCGCCCGGCTGAAGGCTGGATTGGCAGCGGGAACGCGCGGCGGGCTACGGTCTTTTACCGCAGGACTGATTGCCACGATCGCGCTGCAGAGTTCCACGGCGACGGCGCTGATGATCGCCTCCTTCGTCGAGCGCGAGCTTGTCGCGCCGCGCATGGCGCAGATCGTTCTGCTGGGCGCCAATGTCGGGACGGCAGCGACGGCGTGGATCGTGTCGCTCGGCATCGGCTGGCTTTCACCGCTTTTGATCCTCGCTGGTGTTTCTCTTGCCCGCGGTTCTTCGAATGCCCGAAAGGGCGGCGGTGCAGCGCTTGTCGGTGTTGGCCTGATGCTTTTATCGCTGCACCTGATCGGCGCGTCGACGCAGCCGGTACGCGCGTCGGCAGCGCTTTCGGCTTTCCTCGCGATGCTTGAAAATGCCTGGCCCGTCGCTCTGGTATTCGCGGCAATGCTCGCGGTCCTTGCCTCCTCGAGCCTCGCGGTCGTCGTGCTGATCCTGTCGATTTCGGCGGGGGGGACCATTTCCAGCGGACTGATTGTCGTCCTAGTGCTCGGCGCCAATCTTGGCGGCGCGGTGCCTCCCGTTCTTGCAACACTGCGCGCGCCGGTCAGCGCCAGGCGCGTCACGATCGGCAATCTCATCGTGCGGGCAACCGGCTGTCTGGTGGCCCTGCCGTTGGCCGGGTATTCGGGCCATCTGCTCGACCTTTTGCCCCTGTCGCACGCCAAGTTGCCGGTCGATGCGCATCTGATGTTTAATCTGGTCCTTGCCTGCATTGCCTGGCCGCTTTCGCGGCCGCTCTCGCTCTTGACGGCACGGCTGCTGCCGGAACCCGCCTCGGTTCCGGACGGTCCGAAGTTTCTCGATGCGGAGAAGCTTTCGACGCCTGTTGCGGCCCTGGCCGGTGCGAGCCGCGAAGTGATGCGTGTCGGCGATCTGATCGAGCGGATGCTTGAACAGGCGAGTGAAGCGCTGCAGCAGAAAGATCCCGCGAAACTGTCCGAAATCGGCGCGCTTGAAGGACGGGTCGATCGGCTCCAGCACCAGATCAAGGTTTACGTATCCCGCCTTGGCCACCGGGACATGGGCGAGAAAGACCGCCGCCGCGCGATGGATATCATCGAGTATGCCATCAACCTCGAACATATCGGCGATATCATCGAAAAGGGGCTGCGGGCGGAACTTGCAAAGAAGATCACATTCGGACTGACCTTCTCACAGGACGGTCATGAGGAATTGACGCGTCTTTTCGCGATCACGCTCGACAATCTGCGCATGGCACAGGCGGTTTTTGCGACGCGCGATCCGGCTTTGGCGCGCAGACTGGTTGAGGTGAAGGAAGATGTGCGCCGCCTCGAGCGGCAATCGGCCGAACGCCACTTCCAGCGGCTGCGCGACGGCCGGGCAGACAGTATCGAAACGAGTTCCCTGCACCTGGACATGCTTCGCGACCTCAAGCGCATCAACGCGCATATCGCCTCCGTCGCGCACCCGATTCTGGATGACAGCGGGCTTTTGATCGAAAGCCGCATCCGGCAGGCCGGCTGAGGCGCGCGGTTTTCTCCCGGTGCCTATCGGACCGTTTTACGTTCGACCATCGATATCGGCACCACTTGCAGGTGTGTTTCCGGTTCGGCCGTCTCCAACGCCGCAAGTACCTGCTCGGTCAAAGCCGGGATGGATTGGGCAATCGTTGTCAGCTCGTAGCTTTTCCAGCCGGCCTGAGGAATGTCGTCGAAGCCAACAATCGAAACATCCTGCGGCACGCGGCGGTTCATCTCGATGCGGGCTGCGTCGAGAAAACCAAGCGCCATCAGATCGGTGACGCAGAACGCGCCATCGATCTTGTTGTCGCTGAGCAGATCGCAACCGGCCTTGTAGCCACTTTCGTAACTTGTCGGCCCTTGCGACCATGCGACAACCTCGATATCGGCGATCTGCATGCGCTGGGTGAAGGCCGTTGCGCGCCGGATTTGCGCCGGTGTCTGGTTGCCGCTGGAGACGACGGCGACCTTCTTGCATTTAGCGGCGATCAATCGCAACGCGGCAAGATCCGCGCCACGAGAATCGTCGCTGAGCACCATGCTGGTATCGGTTCGATCCAGCCGCTGGTTGATCAGGATAAGACGCACACCATTGGCGATGCACTCATCGACGATCGATGCCGGCGGTTCGCCGGAAAGCACAACGATTGCCTGGGCACGAAACTCAAACAGCAGTTCGATCAGCGGGGCGATGTCCTTGCGCGCGTCGGCAGCGTTTAAGAGAAGGCATTGCAGCCCGCGGCGCAGAAGGCCGATACTCAGAAGATCCAGCTGTCTGGAAATGAACGGCGAACTGAGGTTGGCGCCAACAACGCCGATCAGGTTCGAGCGATCATTGTTCAGCCCCTGCGCCAGCCGATTGACGCGATATCCCAGTTCGCGCGCGGATTTCAGAACCTTGCGCCGCACCGCTTTGGACACGCTGGCGCCCGGGGTGAAGGTTCGCGAAACCGCTGATCGCGAAACGCCTGCGTGCTTGGCAACCTCCTCGGCTGTCACAAACCCTCGTGCCATCGTTTCCCCCAGAATCAGTTCGCCTATCAGGGACATAAAAGCCACTTCATTCCAACGGAAATGTGTTGCCTTCCCGTTGGTCGAGTTCCATTTGCGCCGGATTTCGAACGGGGATAAGGGCGATTTGAACGGCTTCATTCGGGTGCGGGTTTCGTCAATCTGCGGACACGCCACACGGCAGTGATCGCGCGTTCGGAAAAAGCCAAAGCACGTGGCGGAAAAATACAATTATAACAGATAGATAAGTTATTGCTCACGTGTGCATTTTTTTATTGACAAGCCAGCCGCTGCAATGGATTATATGTTCCATAAGCGGCCGCATGATGGAATGTACGTTCCGCTTATGTTCGTGGTGACGACGACCGCTTTTGAGGAGCTGCCGGTTGTCGTCGGACCTGATCCAGATTGGATCATTGATGAGGTCAATCGCGGGCGGGGAGGATTGGATCGATGAAGACATATGGCGCTTTTGCGAGTGCGTTGCTGTGCCCAATCGGGGCCTTTGGTGGCGGTTCGCGACGCTTTCTCCAACCTCTCTGTTCGCCTGTTTGCTTGGTTGCAGGGTTCGACGCTCATGGTAGCGCCGCGCCTTGCAGGGCGAGGTCTAAGGGGAAAGAGCATGGCTTTTCTAAGTGATTCAGCAAAGGCGCCGGCGGAGGCAGGCAGCAAGGCCCTTGCGCCCTCGTCGTGGCAGGTCTGGCGATACCGCCTGAAGGTTGCCTCGCGGGAGCCGACGACATTGATCGGTGTCCTGACGGCGCTGCTGTTCACCTATCTGATCGTCGTGCCGATCATCTCGATCGTGCTGGATTCCGTGCGTGTGCAGTTCGGGCACGAGCGGCGGCTTGGCAAGGATTTTGGCGAGCTGACGCTTTATTACCTCGACAGGACCTTCCTGTCGCCTGTCTCGGTCGATCTCTTCTGGCGGCCGCTGTTCAATACGCTGACGGTGGCGATGGGCGCGATCCTGTTGTCGCTGCTCATTGGAACCATCCTTGCCTGGCTGATCAGCCGCACGGACATGTTCGGCCGGCGCTGGTTCGCGACGGCCCTGATCGTGCCCTATATGTTGCCTGCCTGGACCTTTGCTCTTGCCTGGACCACGTTGTTCAAGAACCGCACCGTCGGCGGACAGCCCGGATGGTTCGAGGCACTAGGGTTGACGCCGCCGGACTGGGTTGCCTACGGCCGTTTTCCGATCACGATTATCCTGGCGCTGCACTATACGCCTTTTGTCATCCTGCTGTTCGGTTCGGCGCTTCGCCGGTTCGATTCCCAGCTTGAAGACTCCGCGCGCATTCTCGGTGCCAAGCGCTATCAGGTGGCGATCCAGATCATCCTGCCGCTGATGCGCCCGGCGCTGATGTCGTCGATGATCCTTATCTTTGCAAAGTGCCTGGGGGAGTTCGGCGTACCCTATGTTCTCGGCCTGCCTGTCAAGTTCGAAGTTCTTTCGACGTCGCTGTTCCGCAGCATCGCCTCCCGCCAGACTGGCGTGGCTGGCGTGGTTGCCGCCTCGATCATGTTGATCGGCATCATCACGTTGATGATCGATGCGAGATTGGTGCGCGAGGCCCGCCGTTTCGTCACCATCGGCTCTAAGGGATCGATGAACCGGCAAAGCCGGCTCGGCAAGCTGAAGCTGCCGGCAACCGGATTTGCGGCGCTGATTTTCCTGTTGAGTGTCGGCCTGCCGCTGCTGACGCTGTTTCTATCGACGATCATGAAGCTGCCGGCGCAGTTCACGCTCGACAATTTTACGCTCGATTACTGGATTGGTCGTGACCTGCACACGGTGGCGCTGCAGACCGGCGTGCTTTTGAGCCCCGATCTCTGGGCTGCTGCCAAGAACACGCTGATGATCGTCGGCATGGCATCGCTGGTTTCCGGCATCCTCGGACTGCTCGTCGGTTATGTCGTCATCCGCACGCCGGTACGGCCGCTGTCGATCTATCTGCGCCAAGTGACATTCCTGCCCTATCTCGTGCCGGGCATCGCCTTTGCCGCCGCTTATCTCTCGCTTTTTGCGGTTCCAAGAGGTCCGATGCCGGCGCTCTACGGCACGGTAACGATCCTGGTGCTGGCGCTGATTGCCGACCAGATGCCGTATGCCTCGCGAGCTGGCATTTCCGCCATGACCCAGCTGGGCAAGGACCCAGAAGAAGCCGCGCAGATCGCCGGCGCCGGCTGGTTCCGCCGGATGATGTTGATCGTCATTCCGATCCAGAAGGGCTCGCTCGTCACCGGTGTGCTGTTGCCATTCATATCCGGCATCAAGGGGCTCAGCCTGTTCGTCATTCTTGCCGTTCCGAGCACCGACGTGCTGACCACCTTTTCGCTGCGACTCGTCGACTATCACTACACCCAGGCGGCGAACGCGGTCGTGCTGATCATCGCGCTCATCGCCTATCTCGGAACACTGGCAGCCCAAAAACTGACCAAGACAAATCTTGCAGAAGGACTCGGAAGCTGATGCCCAATATCAATCTGCGCGGCGCCCAGAAAAACTATGGTGTCAACGCGGCCAACGCCGTCTCCAACCTTGACCTTGAAATCCGCGATGGCGAATTCATGTGCCTTCTCGGCCCCTCCGGCTGCGGCAAGACGACGACATTGCGCATGATCGCCGGTCTTGAAAACCTGTCGGGCGGCGAGATCCGCATCGGTGAACGGGTGGTCGATTCAATCTTCGAAGGCATCTTCGTTCCGCCGGAAAAGCGGGAAATGGGCCTAGTCTTTCAAAGCTATGCGCTATGGCCGCATCTGACCATCGAGCGCAACACCGACTTTGGTCTGCGCCTGCGCAAGCTGCCCAAGGCAGAGCGCGAGGCGCGCGTCGAAAAAGTCATGCAGGCGCTCGATATCGCCAAGTATCGCGACCGTTTCCCATCGCAATTGTCCGGCGGCCAGCAGCAGCGTGTGGCACTCGCCCGCATGCTGGCCATCAATCCGGGGGTGCTGTTGCTCGATGAGCCGCTGTCCAACCTCGATGCACGGCTGCGCCTGGAAATGCGCGCCGAACTTAAGCGTCTGCACAAGGAATTCAAGACGACGATCGTCTTCGTCACCCACGACCAATGGGAGGCCATGACGCTGGCGACCACGATCGCCGTCATGAACGAAGGCACGCTGCAGCAGATGGGCACGCCCAACGACATCTACGATCGCCCGGCCAACAGGTTTGTCGCCGAGTTCGTCGGCAGCCCGCCGATCAACATCCTGTCGTTTGACGGGAAGGAACAATCCGATGTTGCCCGGGATGCCGAGACCTATCTTACCGCCCGTCATCCCGGATTGCGGGGCATCGGTTCGGTCGGCATTCGCCCCGAAGCCATCCACTACGCCACCAAGAAGGAAGACGTTCCGCAGAACAGTTTCAGCGGCAAGATGATCGTGACCGGCATCCTGCCGACCGGCGGCAGCTGGATCTTGGAGCTGCGCAGCGACAGCCACACGCTGTTCCTGACGACGCATGCGCTTCCGCGCCTTGAGCTGGGCGAGAAGGTGTGGTTCTGGGCCCCGCCCGAAGCATTGCATGTCTTCGACAAGGACGGCCAGCGCATCACCGAGGCGGACGCCTTGCTGCGAAGCAAGACGCTCAACTGACGGCAATACGGATCAAACTAACCGAATGACGAAAACCGCTTACTGAGGAGGAGCAGTCAATGCATTTTGGGAACAAGACAAGGCACACACTATTGTGGACGGCCGCGTTTGTCGGTTTGTGCGCAGGACAGGCGCTGGCTGAGGAGACGTTCGACCTGAACGCTCTGGTCGAGGCCGCCAAGACGGAGGCGCGGATCACTGTCTATGACAGCACAGGCAAGATCGTCGAGATGGCCAAGGCGTTTTCGGCCAAATATGGCGTCGCTGCAGAAGGGTCGAAGGTCAAGGCGACCGCGCAGCTAGAAATGATCATCCGCGAAGCGCGCGCCAACAATATCCAGGGCGACGTTTCGATCATCAGCGATGCTCCCGCCGCCATGGCCCAGCTGATCCCGCAGGGTTTTGCCGAAAGCTGGCTGCCGCCGGACCTCTCCGCAAACATCCCGGCCGAGTACCAGAACCCGCTGACCGTCGTTACCAGCGCCAATGTCTGGGCCTATAACAGCGAACTCTTTGACAAATGCCCCGTCACCAACATGTGGCAGCTGACTGAGCCCACCTGGAAGGGCAAGGTCGCCATGCAGGATCCGCTCGGCAAGGCATCCTATGTCGACTGGTTCAACCAAATGGCAAAACACGGCGATGACAAGATCGCCGCCGCCTATAAGGAACTTTACGGCAAGGACCTGAAGATCGACGACGGGAGCGCGACTGCAGCCTGGGTGAAGGCGCTCGCGGCAAACGCGCCGCTTCTGACCGACGCTGACGCCGCCGCTGCCGATGCCGTCGGCGCGCCCGGTCAGTCGCAGCCCTTCATGGGACTGATGAGCTCGGCAAAGTTTCGTGACAATGCCGAGAAGGGCATGAAACTCGGGCTTTGCAAGGATCTGAAGCCGTGGCTCGGCTGGATGTATCCGGGCGTCGGCCTGATCACCAAGGGCACCAATAGCCCGAACGCCGCCAAGCTCTTCATCCACTATGTCATGACCGCCGAAGGCATCGCACCGCAGGCGGCCGACGGCAAGATGTCGACCAATACCGAGGTCGCACTTCCGGCCGACGAGCCATCGGGCATCGGCTCGGTTCTCGACCAGGTTCTGCCGTATCAGATGGAAACGAGCCTGGACGACTGGGACGCCCGCGAAACCTGGCAGGATTTCTGGCGCCTGAATTACCGGAAGTGACACAGCAGCTCGGAGTGAAGTGATGCACAGGTTTAAACGTCAACCCTTGCGCCGCCGCCATCTAGCGTCGGTCGCAGCATGCAGCCTGGCTGCGATGCTCGTTTTTTCCCTCGGCTCCGCAAGGGCCGAAGAAACCTTCGATCTCAATGCTCTGATCGAAGCGGCCAAGAAGGAGCCGCCGATCACCGTCTATGCGGTCACAGGCAAGATCGTCGATACGGCCAAGGTCTTCTCCGAAAAATACGGCGTGCAGGCGACCGGCAAGAAGGTCAATGAAGCCACGCAGGTGGAGCTGATGATCCGCGAGAATCAGGCCGGTAATGTCGTCGGGGACGTCAGCCTTGCAACCGATGTTGCCTCGGCGATAGGGCAGTTGCTGCCGGAAGGCATCGCCACCAGCTGGACCCCGCCGGATCTGCAGAAGGATATTCCGGAGGGATCGCGCAATCCCCTGGTTGTCGTTTCCGATCCGCATGTCTGGACCTACAACACCGAAAAATATGACAGGTGCCCGATTACCAACATCTGGCAGCTGACCCAGCCGGAATGGCGGGGAAAACTCGCGCTACTTGATCTCTTCGACAAGCCGCTCTACGCCGACTGGTTTAACCAGATCGAGACGCATCGCGATGCCGATGTTGCCCGCGCCTATGAGCATCTCTACGGCAAGACGCTGGAAACGAACGGTCAGAGTGCTACGGCGGCCTGGGTCAAGGCCTTCGCCGAAAATGGCCCTCTGCTGGCGGATTCAACGACGGTCGCCAATGCCGCCGGCGCACCCGGACAAGCCGATCCGTTCTTCGTGATTACCTCGACGGCGAAGTATCGGGAAAATCTGACGAAGGGTCTGAAACTCGGTATCTGCGCAGGCGTCGAGCCGTTTTCAGGATTTCTCTATCCGGGCTTCGGCTTGATTGCCGGTCAGAGCAAAAGCCCGAACGCAGCAAGACTCTTCATCCGGTATCTGATGACGCAGGACGGCATCGCGTCCCAGACCGAAGACGGAAAGATCTCGGGAAATTCGAAAATCAGCCTACCCGCCGACGAGCCGTCGGGCGTCGCCAAGTACCTCGGCGAACTGATGGTTTTTGACCCTGCGACGGCGGGCGACGATCTGGATAAACGCGAAAGCTGGCAGGACCTCTGGAGACTAAACCATCGCAAATGAATGACGGAAAGTTCGGACAACAATGTGATTTCCTTGGGAGGGGAACAATGAAAACAGCGAAACATGGATTGCGTGCCTTGATGACGACTGCGGCCGTCTTGGCGGCCGGGCTGCTTTCAGCGCCGGCCAATGCGGCCGACGGGTTCGATCTTGACACCTTGATCGAGGCGGCAAAGAAGGAAAAGCCGATCAACGTCTATGACAGCACCGGCAAGATCGTCGAGATGGCCGATGCCTTCACGGCGAAATACGGGGTCAAGGCCACCGGCGTTAAAGTGTCGGCCAACAGCCAGCTCGAAATGATCATCCGCGAGTCTCAGGCCGGCAACGTGCAGGGCGACGTCGCCCTGATCACCGATGCGCCGGCAGCGCTCGCACAGCTCGTGCCGCAGCAGTTTGTCGAAAATTATCTGCCGGCAGACATGGCTGCGAAAATCCCAGCCGAGTTCCAGAACCCGCTGGCGATTTCGACCAATGCCAACGTCTGGGCCTATAATACCGAAGCGCATGACAAATGCCCGGTTTCCAACGTCTGGGAGCTGACGGAACCCAAATGGAAGGGTAAGGTCGCGCTGGTCGATCCGCTGACCAAGGGCACCTATACCGACTGGTTCAACCAGATGGAAAAACATGCCGACGGCGAGGTCTCAGAAGCCTACAGGGCCCATTTCGGCAAGGATCTTCAGACCTCGGAAAAGAGTGCCTCGGCGGCATGGATCAAAGCACTTGCGCAGAACGCGCCGCTGGTGACCGATGGCGACGATCCGGTCGCCGAAGCGGTCGGCGCGGCTGGCCAGAAGGAGCCGTTCTTTGGTCTGCTCAGTTCGGCAAAGTTCCGCGACAATGAAGGCAAGGGTTACAAGCTTGGCATCTGCAAGGATCTCAATCCCTGGGTCGGCTGGAGCTATGTCAAACTCGGGCTTATCGCCACGAAGACACAAAGTCCGAACGCCGCAAAACTCTTCATCCATTACGTTCTGACCGAGGAGGGCATCGCGCCGCAGATGAAGGACGGCAAGCTGCCGACCAATAGCGATATCAAGATGCCTGCCGATGAACCTTCAGGACTGGTGGCCGTCGCCGACCGCCTCTTTGCCTACAATCCCGCGACCGGTCTGGACGATTTTGACCGGCGGGAGGAGTGGCAGGATTTCTGGCGGGTCAACTACAGCAAGTAAACCAGTGCCGGCGCGTCATCCGGCGCGCCAGCGCATTTTCCAGGCAGGATGGATAGAAACACATGGAAAACCTCCCTTCGGCGGCTTCAGGAAAAGCCATAGCCTTTGAGGACCGCCTGGAGCGGTCCCGGCACCTCGTGGAGATTGCGCGCGGTGCCGCTCATGCCGTGCGGGAGCCGTTGCTGACGGCGTTTCGCTCGGATATGGTTGTCGATTACAAGCGCGATCTCCATGACATCGTGACCATCCATGACAAGCATGCTGAAACCATCATTCGTGATTTCATATTCGAGCACGAACCCAACTCCTCCGTGCTGGGGGAAGAGGGCGGGCATATCGGCGACGGCGATGTGCAATGGTATGTCGATCCGATCGACGGGACATCGAATTTTGCCAGCGGCCTTGCCTTCTGGTGTGTCTCGATCGCTGCTGTCGAACACGGTGAGGTCGTTGCCGGCGTGGTCTATGATCCCGTTGCAGACCTGCTTTTCTCCGCGGACCTCGAGCGGACCTACCTGAACGGCAAGATCATCACATCGCGTGCCATCGATGACGAGCGGCGGGCGACATTGATTACCGGATACCCGGTTTCCCGCGATTTCCGCCTCGACGGACGCGAAACGGCGCTCGCCAATCTGGGCGAACTGGTGGAGACGTTCTCGACGCTGCGGCGGCCGGGCAGTGCTGCGCTCAGCATCGCCCATGTGGCGGCAGGCTTCGCCGATGTGGCTGCCGGCTTCGGGGTCAATTCCTGGGATGTCGCGGCAGCAACGCTGATCCTCAAGAATGCGGGCGGCAGCTATGAACCGTTGACCCTTGGAAAAGTGGCGGAGGATGCGCCGGATTTCATGTGCCCCGGTTATATCGCAACCGGCAGGGGCGGGAACTATCCAACGCTGCAACGGGTGGCACGGTCGATTTCGGAAGAGCGTATCGCCGCAGCGGCCCACTGAAAGAGAAGTAAGAACAGCATGGATATTCACGGCGAAAACCAGGTCAAAACCCAGCCTTCGGAGGAGCTTCCCAAGCTCAGCCTTGTCTATAAACAGCACCCCCTCTACGGCGTCGATTTCTTTATCAGCGGCAAGGAGGGCGCCAGCGATCTCGACCTCTTGCGCCGCAACGGCATAACGACCGTCGTCAACTGCGCCGTCAATCTCGACTTCAATTTCGTTGAGCAGGCGCAGCTGGTGTCCGATCACGAGGGTAGCGTCTACGGCCCGGGCGAAATCCGCTACTACAAGATCGGCCTGATCGATGGCGCCGGCAATCCGGACACCCAGATGCTCGCCGCACATTACATTCTGCGCGCCGCCCTAGAGCAAGTTTTGCCGGATAAACTCTCCTATCCGCGTCGCGAGATGGGCAATATCCTCATCAATTGCCGCGGCGGCCGGTCGCGATCCGTCATCGTCGTATCGCTGTTCCTGCACCTCACACTGCCCAGCGAATTCCCGGCCCTGGACGACGCTATCGCCTTCGTCCGCGATCGCCGCGGGCTGCCGGAAACCGAATGGTACAAGGCGCCCAAACCCGTTCTCATCGACTCTGCCAACCGGGCCGCCGGCTGGATCAGAATGATTGAAGCGTCCTAGTCTGGTGTTGACCGGCCTGAGAATGCACAGATGAACGACCCTCCGGGGCCGTTCATCTGTTACCCGCTTGCCGTTCAGACCTGCACGAAATGTGCTGAACGGGGGAGGCTGGAGAGGATTTCGGGGCCGTCTTCGCGCAGGATGACGATCTCTTCAAGGCGGATGCCGAAGCGGCCGGGCAGGTAAATGCCGGGTTCGATCGAGAAAACCATGCTTTCTTCAAGCAGGATTTCAGACGTAGCTGTGATATAGGGCGCCTCGTGGCCGTCGATTCCCATGCCATGTCCCGTGCGATGAACGAAATACTCGCCATAACCGGCATCGCTGATCACCTTGCGGGCGGCGGCGTCCACCTCTTTGGCGGGCACACCGGGTCTCGCTGCTTTCAGGGCTGCCTGGACGGCCTTCTCGACGATGGTGTGGATCTCGCCATAGCCTTCCGGCGGCAGGCCGATCACGGCCATGCGGGTGATATCGGATGGAAAGCCCTGCTTGCGACCACCGATGTCGATCACAACGGCGTCTCCCTCGGCGATGACCTTTTCGCTGGCCGAATGGTGCGGGAAAGCGCCATTTCCGCCGGCACCGACGATCCAGAATTGCGGCTCGGCACCTTCCGAGGCGAAATGGGCACGGATGTCGGCTGCCACCTGGTTTTCCGTCATGCCCGGCTTGATCTTCGAAAACGCAGTCTGGATGGCACGGTCGGCGATCCCCGCATTCATCTTGAGCTTGGCATATTCGCTGCTGTCCTTGCGCATTCTGAGTGCGCCGAGCGTCTTCTGGGTAAAGTCGCGTTGCGTATCGGGAGGTAGGGCATCGAGCAACAGCAATGCAAAGTCGGCGCGCATCGTCTCATCCAGTGCGACGAGGCCGGGTGCGGTGGCGCCGATGGCGGCGAGCGCCTCATTCAATGCGGCCTCCGGCCCGATCTCGTCGGCCCAGTTGAAGAACGGCACCTCGGTGAAGGCGCGGCTGCCTTCGGCGTTCAGCGCCGGCATCAGGAAAGCTTCGCGCTCCGGTGCGATCAACAGCAGGCAAGGGCGTTCGTCCGGATGGGGGTGGAAACCCAGGACCCAGTCCATATGCGAGCCGGGCGCAATGGCAACAAGGCCCGTCCCGGTGTCGGCCATACGTTGGCGCAGCGCTGTGAGGCGGTTGTTGGTCTGCTCGTTCATGTCTTTTCTCCAAATGCTGAACGCTGACGCGGAACGGTGCTGTTAGCTTGCCGGAATGAGGATCCGGCTGCCGAAGACGGGTTCACTGCTGTTGAACGTTTCGAAGGCTGTGAGTTCCGCCTCTGACGGAGCCTCGCAGGAGCCCTTGCGGCTGGGAATCCAGCCGCATTGGCGCTTCAGGATGGCTGCATACTCCGCGCGTTTCAGCGCTGCGATCGAAGGATCGATCACCGGGACCCCAAGTTCGCGCTCGATTTCCTTGTAGAAACCGATCTCCATCGTGCAGCCGAGGATCAACGCTTCTGCGCCACCATCCTCGGCGGCCTTGCGGCCCGCGGCCAGCAGCCGCCGGTTGGTCTCCGCATGGTCCTTCTGGAAATCGTCGACGCCAAGGCCGACATCGTAGAAGCCGGCGAGATGTTCTGCGTAGCCGTAGGAATGCACGGTGGATTGCATCTGGTGCACCCATTTCCGGCGCCCGACGATGATGCCGAAGCGATTGGAAAGGCTGGCGGCGATCTCGCAGGATGCGATACACGGGGCGGTGACGATCATGCTGCCCGAAATCTCGCGGGCGTCATGCAGGGCCGTGTCATAGAAGCAGCCGATCGCCAGAGCATCGAACCCTTCTTCGGCAGCAGTGCGGACGGCCCGCATGATGCCGCGCGTCACCATCGCCTCATAGGTGCGAAACTCGATATGCGAGAAGCCGTAGTGCGCGCGGGGAAGGGCGGCGATGTGCACCTCCGTTCCCGGCAGCTTGTGGTCCCATGCCATCTCGGCGAAGATCCGGTCGACGGCGTCATTCTCGCCGACCGGGTTCAGATACATGACTTTCAGGGGGGCGTTGCTCACGTTGGCCTCCTATGCTGAAAAGCCGTAGACCTCACGCGCCCGCTCAGGCGTGATGAAACCATTGCGGATGTCTTCCGCAACCAGCTTGGGGTCGCGTTCCCTGGGGTTGCCGATGCCGCCGCCCGCACCGGTGATGACGCGGATGACGTCGTCGGTATCGACGCGAATGCCCGACGCAAAGGCGTAGCGCTCGCTCGAACCATCCTTGCGCATGACCAGCGCATAGTTGGCGGAGCCTTCGTTGCCGCCATCGAGCGACCATGGCAGGATGCGCGAGCGGGTATAGCCGAGCGTCAGGAAAGAATTGTCCTTGCGGATACGGTAATCGAGCCGGATGCCATGTCCGCCCGTCCATTTGCCTTCGCCGCCCGGCTCGACGTTCAGTTCCATACGGTCGACGACGAGACCGTTGCGTGCCTCGGAAATTTCCGCGGGGCAATTGTAGGTTTCGCCATGCACGCCGGAGAAGATGGCGCTGTTGCCATCGCGGCCTGCCGACGCACCCCAACCGCCGATCTGCGGTTCGATGATGGTGTATTGGCGGCCGGTATCGGGGTGGATGCCACCGATGAAGGTGCCGGCAATCGAGGAAAAGTGCCCCGCCGGCAGTTTTTCCGGCATGTGCGGCGCCAGGCATCGCCACACCAGGTCATAGCCGCGAATTCCGATTTCATAATAGAAGCCGACGGCGGCCGGTTCCTTCGCATGGAAGCAGCTGCCTTCCCGGGTCAGCACCTTCAGCGGCCGGAAGGAGCCTTCATTGGCGGGTGATGTGGGGTCGGTCAAGGCCTTGAAGATCACCTGCATGCTGACAAGCGTATCGTCGTAGCAGGCGTTCGAGGGGCCGGCGTCCTGATCGGGATTGTCGCGGAGATCGATGACGAACTCATTGGCCGAAATCGTCACCTTGACGTTGAAGAAGCGGCCGTCGTCCTGCTCCTCGGTCAGTTCGAACGTGCCGTGCGGAAGCTTGGCGAGTTCGGCAAGGGCGATCTTTTCGCCGTGATCCATGAAGCTGTCCATCGCCGCCTGGAAGGTCACAACGGTGTATTTCTCGGCCAGCTCCACCAGGCGCTTTGCGCCAATACGGACCGATGCGATCGCTGCCCAGAGGTCACCCTCGAGGAAGTCCGGCATGCGCGAGTTGACGGTGATGATATCGAAGATGCCGGGGATGGCCTCACCCTTCGAGATCATCTTGATCGCGGGCAGGCGCAGACCTTCCTGGAAGATTTCCGTCGCATCGGCCGAAAGCGAACCGGGCGACTTGCCGCCGACATCGGAATTATGAGCGATGTTGGCGGTCCAGGCGATAATCTTGCCATCGACGAAGACGGGCATCGCAACGACAAGGTCGTTCAGGTGCGTGACCCCGCCATAATAGGGGTCGTTGGTGATGAAGACGTCGCCGGGCTCGATCCCGCCGGGCTTGGCAAATTTTTCGAGCAGCACTTTGACGGACTTGTCGAGAACTCCGATGAAGCCCGGAATGCCGGCGCCAGAGGAGGCGAGCTGCCCCTTGCCGTCGGTGATGCCAGTGCCCATGTCGAGCACTTCGTAGATGATCGAGCTCATCGCCGTCTTGCGCATGGCCGCAAACATTTCGTCGGCGGTTGCCTGTAGTGAGTTCTGGATGATTTCCAGCGTAATCGGGTCATGGGTAACAGTGCTCATGCCACGCTCTCCTTAGGCTTTCAGATGAATGTGAAGATTGCCGAAGCCATCGACCTCGACGCGATTGCCGGGGTGGACGACAATCGTCGTGCCTGGGTCCTCGATAACCGCCGGACCGGGGAAGATCATGCCCGGCTGAAGCTTTTCGCCGTCGTAGATCTCGGCCTCGTGGATGCCTTCGAGTGCATAATCGACCAAGCGCGCCGCCTTGCGGGCCGCCGCTGCCGATGGCGCGCCAAGCGGCCGTTCCTGCATCTTCAGCTTGCCGACTTCGGCCGAGGCGACCAGATGGATACCGACCAGCTCCACGGGGGCATCGAGGCGATAGGTATATTCGCGCTCGTAGGTCTCGTGGAAAGAAGTCTCGATGCGAGCCAGGCTTGCATCCGTGATCTCGCCTTCGATCAGGACTTCCGTCGTGTGCTCCTGGTTCTGGTAGCGGAACTTGCCGTAGCGCAGGAATGTCACCTTCGTCTTGTCGGCGCCCTCTTCGCTGAACTGCTGCAAGGCCTGCGCTTCGGTTTCGCTGAACTGCGCTTCGATCGCTGCAGCCGAGCCGGGTGTGAGTTCTGCGAGCTTGGTGACGAAATAATCGCGGCGCAGGTCCGACATCATCATGCCCCAAGCGGAGAACACCGATGCGCCTGCCGGGATAACCACCTTCTTGACCCCGAGTTCGACACCCAGCGCCACCGCATGCATGGCACCACCACCACCGAACGCCACCAGCGTGAAATCACGCGGGTCGAAACCACGGTTGAGCGAAACAAGCTTCAGCGCATTGACCATGTTGTTGTTGGCAATGCGGACGATCCCGCGTGCGACCTCGTCGGCTGAAACGCCGAGTTTTTCGCCGACTGCGTTAAGGGCCTTTTCGGTTGCCGACATATCGGCGGTGACGGAGCCGCCGCAGAAGTAGTCGCGGTTGATGCGGCTGAGCCAGAGATTGGCGTCGGTGGTGGTGGCACTGGTGCCGCCCCGGCCATAGGCGGCCGGGCCGGGCATCGCGCCCGCCGATTTCGGGCCGACATGCAGCTTGCCGAACTCATCGACCCAGGCGATCGAGCCGCCACCGTTGCCGATTTCGACGAGATCGACGACCGGGACCATGATCGGGTAGCCGGCCGATGTCCGGTCACGCTCGATCCAGTAATCGGTCATGATCTTGACCTTGCCGTCCTCGATCAGCGAGCATTTTGCCGTCGTGCCGCCAATATCGAGCGCCAGGATGTTCTTTTCGCCGATGAACTTGCCGAGTTCGGCAGCGCCCCAGAAGCCGGAGGCCGGGCCGGATTCGACCATCGTGATCGGGATTTTCTTAACGGAATCGAGTGAATCCACGCCGCAGTTCGACTGCATGATGAAGAGGTTTCCGTCGAAACCCTTGGCGGCAAGACCCTCGTTCAGGCGGGTCAGGTAGCGCTCGGCGGTCGGCTGTACGTAAGCCGACATGACAGCAGTGTTGGTGCGCTCGTATTCGCGCCATTCACGGGTGATCTGATGCGAGGCAACGGTGGCGATTTCGGGCCACAGGCGCTTGATCCCGGCAATGGTTGCCTGTTCGTGGCTAGGGTTTGCATAGGAATGCAGGAAGCAGACGGCGATGGCTTCCACACCATCCGCACGGAAAGCGTCCAGGATCTCCGGCAATCCGGAGAGATCGAGCGGCTTCATTTCCTCGCCGTGATAATTGAAGCGGCCGGGCACCTCGCGGCGCAGATAGCGCGGCACGAAGGGCGCCGGCTTCTCATAGTGCAGGTTGAAGAAATCCGGCCGGTTGCCGCGGGCGATTTCCAATGTGTCGCGGAAACCTTCGGTGGTGATCAGGCCAACCTTGACGCCCTTGCGTTCGGTCAGCGCGTTGATGACGACGGTCGTGCCGTGCGCCAGAAAATCCACGGTCTTCGGATCGACGCCGCCCTTTTCCAGAACATTGAGAACGCCCTGCTCGAAGTTCGGCGGTGTCGTATCGGATTTCGCCGTGGTGATCCGAGACTGGCCGGTGGCGTGATCCGTCTCGAAGCAGACGAGGTCGGTGAAGGTTCCGCCCACGTCGGTGGCAACGCGTATGGTCTTGGCGCTCATCACTTGGCTTCCTTCTTTTGCTGTGCGTGGAGAAGCATGCAGACAATGCCCGGCAGTTTCAGTGCTTCGGCCGCCTGGATCCGGTCCTCTGTGTAGAAATCCTTGTCATGCAGGCAGTTCAGTGTGCCGATGACCTCGCCATCAACGATGATCGGCACATTGATGACGGACTCGCAGCCAAGCGACTGGATCAGCGCGTGGTCGTCGAACACGTCAGCGATATCCTCGATCGTATTGGCGACGAAGGTCTTCTTCTGGTTCAACGTGATCTCGGACCAATGCGTTTCGTTGTATGGCTTGGTGCCCGAGACGGGGTAGACATCCGGCATGTTGGAATAGATGCGCTCGGACAGCTTATCCGTGGTGTCCGACGTCATGATGGTGAACAGCTTGACGCCGACCAGCTCCTTGGTGAGCACTTCGAGTGCCACAAACGCTTTTGCGGGCTGGGAACCGGCTTCCGCGACAGCGGCGACGAATTTCTGGTAATCAGGCATTTCCACTCTCTTGCTCCATGAGACGATCCCGAAGTGCAGCCTCCTCGCGGCTGACGACCGGAACTGCGCCGATCAGCCGGCGCGTATAAAGGTTTTGCGGGTTGGTGAAGATCGCGTTCGTCTGGCCGAGCTCGACCAGTTTGCCCCGCTCGAAGACGGCAACGCGATCGGCGATGTTGCGCACCACCGAAAGGTCGTGGGTGATGAAGACATAAGTCAAGCCGCGGCTGTCCTTCAGCTCCTTGAGAAGCTTCAGCACGCGCGCCTGAACCAGAACGTCGAGCGCCGATGTCGGCTCGTCGAGCACCACCAGCTCCTGTCGGGCGGCCAGCGCCCGGGCAATCGCCACACGCTGGCGCTGGCCGCCCGACAGCGACGACGGCGACCGCGTGCGATAATCGGCGGGCAGGCCAACCTCTTCGAGCAACTCGCCGGTCCGCTTGGCGCGATCGGACTTCGCGCCAATACCATGGACATCGAGTGCGAGCCTGAGCGACGCCCCGATCGACCGGCGCGGATTGAGCGACGAAAGCGGGTTCTGCTGCACCAGCTGGATTGCCCGGCGGTATTCCTTGCTGCGCTTGGCGGGCAATTCCGTGCCGTTGAACATCAGATTGCCAGAGCTGGCGCCGTAGATGCCGAGAATGATGTTGGCGATGGTCGACTTGCCCGAGCCGGATTCGCCGACGATAGCCAGGCACTCGCCTTTTTCGACATCGAAGGAAACGGAATCGAGCGCCTGTACGGTGCGACCATTGACCTCGAACTGCTTTGATACATTATTGACGCAAAGTAGCCTGCTCATGCCAAAAGTTCCCTTTCGCTGTAACCGTCATGGGTCGCGAGCGGCGCGGTGAACCCGCTGGGATCATCATCGAGATCGGGGATGCCGCCGCCGGTTATGCGCGGTACGGCTGACAGCAAAGCCCGCGTATAGGGATGCTTTGGGTCGTCGAACAATTGTCCGGTTGGCCCCTGCTCGACGATATTGCCCTTGTAGATGACATAGACCCGGTCGGCGAATTCGCGCACCACGCCAAGATTGTGCGAAATGAACAGAACCGAGGTGTGGTGCTTTTCGACCAGCGCGCTCATCAGTTTCAGCGTCTGGGCCTGGACCGTCACATCGAGCGCCGTGCCGGGTTCGTCGGCCAACAGCAGGGCGGGATTGTTGGCGAGCGCCATGGCGATCATCACGCGCTGGTTCATGCCGCCGGAAAGCTGGAAGGCGTAGGAATCGAGCACCCGGTCCGGCTCGTTGATGGCGACATCGGCCAGCGCCGAAATCGCCCTCTCCCTGGCCTTTTCGTTGGTGATACCCGGTTGCGCGCGCTCCAAGACTTCCTTGAACTGCGTGAAGATCGGATAGACGGGATTGAGCGAGGAGGTCGGATCCTGGAAGATCATCGACATCCGGGTTCCGCGCAACGCATGACGGGAGGCAGGCTTGAGCGTTTCCAGATTGACGCCTTCGAATTCAACGGATCCGGTGATGCGTGCGCTCTTTAGCTGTTGCAGCATGCCGAGCACGATGCGCGCGGTCACGGACTTTCCGGAGCCGGATTCGCCGACCAATGCGACGCGTTCGCCCTTTTTGATATGGAGCGAGATGCCGTGCAGAACCTTCGCCGTGCCGGACCAGGTCTTGAAGCCGAGTGTGAGGTTTTCGATCTTGAGTGTCGGCGTGGTCATTGGTCGACCCCTAGGATTTCGCGAAGCGCATCGCCGATCAGGTTGAAGCCGAAAACGGCGATCAGGATGGCAAGGCCCGGAAACACCGTCAGCCACCAGCTGTCCGGCAGATATTTTGCGCCTTCCGCCACCATCGAGCCGAGGTCTGGGGTTGGCGGCTGGACACCAAGCCCGAGGAACGACAGCGAGGAGGCGATGAGTATGACGAAGCCGAAATCGAGCGTCATCTTGGTCAGGATCGAAGGCACGCAGTTGGGCAGGATTTCCCGGAACATGATGTGCAGTTTCGAAGCGCCGATGACCTCGGCCGCCAGCACATATCCTTCTTCCCTTTCGGAGCGCGCTAGATTGTAAACGAGACGGGTATACCAGGGCCACCACATCACAGTGACTGCGATCATGCCGTTGGTCAGCGTCGGTTCGAGCAGGCCCATGACCGACATGGCGAGAACCAGCGGCGGGATCGACAGGAACACGTCGGTTATCCGCATCAGCAGATATTCCGTCCAGCCTCCGAGATAGCCGGCAGCAAGGCCGATTGCGACCCCGACCGGCACGGCGATGGCGAGGACGACGATGCCGAGGATCAGCGAAATCCGGTAGGCGTAGACGACCCGGGTGAACAGATCACGCCCGACAAGGTCTGTGCCGAAAATGTTTGGCCACTGCGGCGGCTTGTTGAAGTTGCTGAAATCAACAACGGCGCCCACATGCTCGGGAAAAGGCGTGATGAAATCGGCAAAGACGGCTGACAGCACGACGAGACCGACAAGGATCAGCCCGATCAGGGACAGCGGATTGCGGGTGAGGATGACGAGGGTTTTCTTCATGATGCCCTCTGCGACAGACGAATGCGCGGATTGATGATCGACACGAGAAGGTCGACAATGAGATTGACGATCAGGAACATTGCCGAGATGACCAGCACCGTCCCAACGATGGCGTTTAGATCCTTGCGCAGGATCACGGCGACGCCGTAACGCGACAGGCCCGGCCATGCATAAACGGCTTCCACGAGGAACGCGCTGCCGAGCATGGCGGCAAAGTCGAGCCCGATGATTGTCAGCGATGGAATGAGCGAAGGGCGGAAGGCGTAGCGCCGTGCAATGCGCCTTTCCGGGAAACCATAGGCCTGCGCCATCTCGATAAACGGCTTGTCATAGGTCTCGACCATATTGGAGCGCACAAGCCGCGCGGCTTGGCCGATTCCGGAAAGGGCAAGGGCGAAGGCCGGCAGGATGATGTGCCAGACGGCATTGCCGAGCGCCTTGAAATTGCCGGCAATCAGCGTGTCGATGAGCAGGAATCCGGTGACGGTCTGGACAGTGCAGCTATCGGAGATACGCCCGGCAATCGGGAAGATCTGGATGAAGTAAGAGAAGGCCAGCATCAGCACCACGGCCCAGACAAATGCAGGCGCGGATACTCCAAGCAGCGTCACCAGCCGCACCGTATGGTCGATCCAACTGCCGCGATGGCGGGCTGAGAGAATGCCGAGCGGCAGGCCGATCGCCACCATCATCAGGCCGGAGACGATCACCAGTTCCAGCGTGGCCGGGAGGAACTGGGCGATGTCGGCCATGACGGGTCTGTTGGTATAGAGCGAAAGCCCCAGATCACCGCGCAGCAGATCGACGACAAAATAGCCGTATTGCTCCAGGAAGGAATCGTTGAGGTGCAGCTTATCCCGAAGGACTGCAACGGCTTCCGCTGTCGCATTGGGGCCGAGCGCGATGCGCGCCGGATCGCCGGGAATGACCCGGGCAATGGCGAAGATCAGCAGGGAAACCCCGATCAAAACGATCACAGAGGTTCCCAGCCGCTTCGCGAGGAGGCGGACTAGAGGTGACATAACTGGCGCTTTCCGTGGTGGGGCGACCGGGCCGCTCATGCGGCCCGGGTATGGTGCCGATCAGTCTTTCATTTCCATCAGGCGGAACGTGAAGCCAAAACCTGCAAGCGCATAGGCTTTTGAAGGATCGGACAGGGCCGGGACCGACACACGGTTGGAGGCGGCAAACACGGCCGTCTGATCCTGGGCAAAGATCGTCGGAGCCAGCGTCCGCAGGCGTGTGTTCAGCTCGGTATAGATTTTGGCGCGCTCGGCCTCGTCGGTCGTCGTGCGGCCCTTTTCGAGTAGCGCATCGACATCCTTGTCCTTCAGATATTCCGGGGACATCCAGGTGCCACCAGCAGACGAATGATACATGCTGTAGAGCAGGGTATCGGGATCGCCCGACATGGTATTGACGAAGACCTGTGAAATGGCGGGCGTGTTCTCCGGCTTGGAAATCTGTTCGACAAACAGCGCCCAGGGCAGCTTCTTGACCTCCGCCTTGACACCGAGTTCAGAAAAATTCGCCTGCATCAGCAGCGCAAAGCGTTCTTCCAGCGGCACTTCGCCAATCCAGGACAGCTCCACCTTCATGTCCTCGGGCTTGTACTTGCACTTGGCAAGATGGTCCTTCGCCTTGTCGATGTCCTTCTTCATGGCCTGATCGGCCGGGAGCGCGCCGAGCATGCCGACCGGAATGGCGCCGGTTGCCGGGCTGCCCTGCGAAACCTTATCGGTCACGCCGACCATCTTGACGCCGGATGCGTAGTCGAACGCATAAATTACGGCGAGGCGGCATTCGACATCATCGAACGGCGCTTTCGTCGTGTTCATCTTGATGTAAAAGCCGGTCGTGCCCTTTTCCTCAAGCAGCTGTGCGCCATCGGCGGCGAGTGATTTCAGGACTTCCGGCGGCAGCCAGGAGGAGGAAATATCATGCTCGCCCTGGGCAATCAGCGTGCGGACGGTCGCGGCTTCCAGACCATACCGGTACCGGACCGTGTCCGGTGCCTTTGCTGGGATCGTCAGGAAATAGCCGGCATTCTTCGCCATGACCGTTTCTTCCTGCGGATTGTGCGAAACGACCTTGTAGGCGCCAGTACCTGCTGCATGGGCGGAAAGATAGGCCTGTCCCCAATCCTTCATCTCGCCATCGCCGGAGCCGAGGTTTTCCAGCACAAGCTTCTTGTCGATGATCGGCAGGCGGGTGAGCGACGAGATGAACGGCGCGTAGACTTCCTTGAGCGTGAATTTCACCGTCGTGGGGTCGATCGCCTCGGCCTTATCCACATTGGTGAAGAGGTAGGAGAGGCCTTGGCCGAGCGCGACCATGCGGTTGAACGAAAACACGACGTCGTCGGCCGTCATCGGATTGCCGCTCTGGAATTTCACGTCCGGACGCAGCTTGAACGTATAGTTCTGGCCGTCTGTGTCCCATTTTTCCGCCAGTTGCGGATCATAGCCCGGCTGCCCAGCCTTGGGGATGACCAATGTATCATAGAGGTTGTACATCAGTACGGAATCTGCGTAATCTGACGCCTTAGCCGGGTCAAGTTCGCCGACTGGCACTTCGTCGAGCCGAAGTACGGTTTCGGCCACGGCGAAGCTATGCATGGAGGCTGCAGCCAGAAATGCGGCAGCCAGCATTTTGTAACTGGTTTTCATCGTTATTCCCCTTTTTTTATCTTGGATTTTTTCGGCGCGCTGCTGCGGTTCACGGCCCGCGTGACCACGAGGCTGGTATCCGGATCGCCTGATGGCTCGCCATCGCCGAAGACATCCATCGTGCAGGTATGAAAAATCGTTGCCGGCTTGTCCGTGTGGTTCCAGGTGACATGCGTGCGGACCGACGGGAAATGCGCCGTGTCCCCGGTCTCGAGGATCATGGTTTCGCCGTCGAGCTCGAGCGTCAGCGAGCCGGAGACAATGTAGTAAATCTCTTCGCCTTCGTGCGACATGGGCTCGCTGCGAAAACCGGGCGGTTCATGAATGAGCGTCGAACGCAGCACATTTCCCGGGAAGGACGCAGAAAGCCGCTCATAGGTCACATCACGCCCGGCAACGGCCCCAAGACCATAGACAGGACGGTTTTCATGACGGGTGACCGGGGTCGCGGGCTTCGGTTGCTTGAAGAACGAGCCGACCTCGACTTTGAGGACGCGGCAGACGGAAATCAGCGACACGAGTGACGGAACGGTAATGCCGCGCTCGATCTGGGAGATGAAGCCAACGGACAGCCCGGCTTGATCGGCAACCTCCTGAAGTGTCAGCTTCAAGGCCTTGCGTTGGCGGCGCAAGCGCTCGCCGAGCGGATCAATCTCCGTCCCGCTGATGTCAGCGATAGCTGTTCCGTCGTTTCCCACTGGCTGTTCCATTTTTTAGTATTACTTCAATACAAGGACGGGACCGGGGAGATGTCAATGAGAAAATTTTAGTGCTGCTAAAAAATTTGCGGCGGCAGCAGGTGCGAAGGCGTTACCCAGCACAAGGCTGAGCTCCACCACTTTTCGCTTAACGGGCGGGCGTTGCCTTCACCGGAGGGGGCGCTTCGCTCAATAATCAGTACGGCAACCCGACATAGTTCTCCGCCAGCGCCGTCGCTGCCGCGCGGGAATGGGTGAGATAATCGAGCTCGGCTTCCTGGATTTTCTGGTCGAAGGCGCCGGTATCGGGAAAGCGGTGCATCATCGTCGTCATCCACCAGGAAAAACGCACTGCCTTCCAGACGCGAGAGAGCGCGCGGGTGGAATAGGCATCGATACCGGCCAGCGAACCTTCCTGATAATATTCGCACAGGCCCGCGTAGAGGTAGTGGACATCGCTGGCCGCCAGATTGAGACCCTTGGCGCCCGTCGGCGGCACGATATGGGCCGCATCTCCCACCAGGAAGAGGTTGCCGAACCGCATGGGTTCGGCCACGAACGAGCGCAGTGGCGCAATCGATTTTTCAAAAGAGGCGCCGGTCACCAGGGCTCCCGCGTGATGGACCGGCAAGCGCCGCCGCAACTCATCCCAGAAGCGTTCGTCACTCCAGTCTTCGATCTTCTCGTCGAGGGCACATTGCAGGTAATAGCGGCTGCGGGTTTCCGAGCGCATCGAGCAGAGCGCAAAGCCGCGCGGATGGTTGGCATAGATCAGTTCGTGGCTGACTGGCGCCACATCGGCAAGCAACCCGAGCCAGCCGAACGGGTAGACCTTCTCGAAGGTGGTGATGGACCTTTGCGGGACGGCCTTGCGGCTGACTCCGTGAAACCCGTCGCAGCCGGCAATGAAGTCGCAATCGATGCGATGGGTGACGCTGCCGGCTTCATAGGTGACGTAGGGAGAGGGGCCGTCGAAGTCATGCGGGCAGACGTTCGCAGCATTGTAGATCGTCTTGGCTGCGATCGCTTCGCGCTGTTCCATCAGGTCGCGCGTCAATTCCGTCTGACCGTAGATCATCACGCCCTTGGCGCCGGTCAGATTCTTGAGGTCGATCCGGTGGTCGCGCCCGTCAAAGGCGAGCGAGAAGCCGTCATGCGGCAAGCCTTCGGCATGCATCCTGGCGCCCGCACCAGCGGCGTCCATCAACCCGAC
>UBTA01000012.1 GCA_900468065.1 Hyphomicrobiales bacterium
GACGGCGGTGATCGCCTGCAGTTCCCACAGGATGCCGGTCGTTGCCGAGGTCGAACCGAGCCGCGGCACATAGAGCAGGACCGCAATCGCCACGCAAAGCCCCTGGATCACGAAGGCGATGGTGCGGACGCGGTTGACCGGAATGCCGGAATAGCGGGCGACATCGGCATTCGAGCCAACGGCAACGACATGCCTTCCATAACGGGTGCGATAGAGGATGAAAGCCGCAACGCAGGTCACTGCCAGGATCACGGCAATTGGCACCGGAATACCGAGGATCGAGCCGAAATAGGCAGGACGGTAGATTTCCTGGAGAGCCGGATCCTTCAACGTGATCGCGCCGCCCTGCGACAGCCACGTGGTGAGGCCACGATAGATGCCCATGGTGCCGAGCGTGGCGATGAAAGGCTCGATCCTGCCGACCGTGGTGATCAGGCCGTTTGCGAGACCGCACAGCGACCCGGCAACCACGGCGAACAGCACGGCTGCCGTCAGCATCAAGGTTGGATCAGCGATAACGCCGGAATTCATGAACAGGATCATCAGGCTGGCGACGAAGGCCACCATCGCGCCGACGGACAGATCAAGATCGCCGGAGGAGATGACGAAGGTCGCGCCAATCGCGATGATGGCGATGAAGGCGCTGCGGGTCGCGACATTGGCGAGGTTGTTCAAGCCGATAAAGTTCGGATTGACGAGTGCTCCGAGGATGAGAAGCAATATCAAAGCCGCAAACGGTGCGACGGCCCGAAGGTCGATATCCCGCCAGTTGCGGCGCCGCACGTCCCGGGTTTCCTCATTCACGCTCGTGTCCACTCTAACCTCCCGTCCCATTATCCCTGGGGTTTGTTTTTCAGTGCGCCGATTTCACCTGTGTAAGTTCAGGCTGCGGCCTTTTTCTTCAATCCGGCCGCGTAGCGCATGATCTCCTGTTCGGAGATTTCATCGCCTTCCAGCATGCCGACGATCCGCCCTTCGCGCATCACCGCAACGCGGGTGCAAAGACCGATGACCTCGGGCATTTCGGAGGAGACGACGATGATCGAGCGGCCATCACGCGCCAGTGCCGAGATGAAATGGTAGATCTGCTGCTTGGTGCCGACATCGATACCGCGGGTGGGCTCGTCGATGATGATGATCTCGGGCTCTGTTTCCATGACCTTGGCAAGCAAAAGCTTCTGCTGGTTGCCGCCCGACATGCGGCCGGCCACCACATTGCCGTCACGCACCCGGATATCGAAGCGGCGCCGCGCGCGTTCCAGCGCCTGCGCCTCGCTGGCGGGGCTGAGATAACCGAGCTTGCCGTGGTTTTCGAGCGACTGCAGCGTCAGATTGGCAGTCATCCGCGAATTGAGCAGAAGCCCCTTCGATTTGCGATCCTTGGTCATATAGGCAAGCCCGCGCCGGTTGGCGGCATGCACATCGCCTGACGGAACCGTCTCGCCGCGAATGATCACCTCACCCGAGGCGCGCGACCTCAAACCCGCAATCGCCTCCATCAGTTCCGTGCGACCCGAACCGATCATCCCGGAAAAGCCGAGGATTTCGCCCTTGCGAACCTCGAAAGTCGCGTCCTTGACATAGCCCGTCGAGAGCGCATCGACGCTCAGCACCACTTCCTCATCGACATTCGGTTCGCGCTTGGCCGGATAGAGCTTGGAGAGTTCGCGTCCGACCATCAACTGGGCGATCGATTCACCATCGAGGATCGATGTCGGCGAGGTCTTGATCCACTGACCGTCCCGCAGCACGGTTACGCGGTCGGTCAACTCCATGACCTCGTCGAGCTTGTGCGACACGAAGACGAAGCTCGTGCCCTGGTCGCGCAGCTTGCGCACCTGCTTGAACAGGAAATTGGTTTCATCACGCGAAAGAACCGCGGTCGGCTCGTCCATGAAGACAACCCGGGCATCGCGGCTGATGGCCTTGGCGATCTCGACCATCTGCTTGTCGGCAATCGACAGCGAGCTGATCATCGCATTCTCATCGACATGCGAGCCGAGCAGATCGAGAACGCGGCGCGTTTCAGCCCGCATGAACTTGCGGTCAAGCATGCCGAAACGGGTGACTTCGCGGCCGAGAAACAGGCTCTCGGTGACGGTCAGATGTTCGGCGAGATTGAATTCCTGGTGGATGATGACGATGCCGAGCGCTTCGGCAGCACCGTTCGGCGGCAGCTTGACCGGTTGACCATCGAGGATGATTTCACCGGAGGTGGGCTGCTCGAAGCCGGAAAGGATCTTGACGAGTGTGGATTTGCCGGCACCGTTTTCGCCCATCAAAGCATGGATTTCGCCGGTACGGAGATCGAAGTCGACACTGAACAGGACCTGCACGCCGTTGAACGACTTGCTGATGCGCCGCGCGGACAACACGACAGCGCCATCACCGGCGCCGCTGATCTGCGAACTCATGTAATCCTCCCTGCGGCTCCCATCCGCTTGAACATGATGTAAACCTTTACANNTGTAAAGGTTTACATCATGGCATAACTGAGAAATTCTTCGAGCAGGCTTTGACCTCCGGGTAAGTCTGTGTAGTGTCCCGCCGAGACTAAAACCAAGGCAGAGCGCAGTGTCGAATTCCACGCCGGCAACCATTGAAGACGTCGCCCGGATCGCGGAAGTGTCGATCGCGACGGTGTCGCGCGCCATCCATATGCCGGAAAAAGTCGCCAATTCGACGCGGCTCAAGGTCAGCCAGGCGATCGCCATCACTGGCTACACGACCAACGCCATGGCGCGCAGCCTCAGGCTCGGCCGCTCCAATATGATTCTCGTGGTGGCGCCCGATATCGGCGACCCAAATTTCTCCAATATCCTCGTCGGTCTGGAAAACGAAGCGCGCTCGCACGGCTACGGCGTGCTGATCGGCCATACGCAGAACGATGCCCAGCGCGGGCTGGAATATCTGAAATTCCTGAATTCCAACCAGGCAGCAGGATTGATCCTGTTCACCGGCATCCTGCCGTTTGGCC
Organism: Hyphomicrobiales bacterium; assembly: GCA_900468065.1. Lineage (GTDB taxonomy): Bacteria > Pseudomonadota > Alphaproteobacteria > Rhizobiales > Rhizobiaceae > Pararhizobium. Next base: position 2,978 of record UBTA01000012.1, read on the forward strand.
ATCAGTCAATGACCGCACGGCTGCCGCCCAGTGTCGGCGTCTTCGAGCCGGTATTCAATGGCGGCATTCCCTATGTCGGCGTCGACGATACCGAGGGCGCCCGCAAGGTGATCGACTTGCTGCTCGCAGAAGGTCATCGCAAGATCGCCTTCATTGGCGATTCCCGCACCCGGCTTGCCTATAGCCGGCGCCTGATGGGCTATGAGGCCGGACTGGACGCGGCCCATGTCGGCGCCGATCAGCGTATCGTCTTCGAGGGCGATGGCACGATCGAAAGCGGACGGCTGGCGGTCGAGCAGCTGTTCATGCGCGACACGCTGCCGACGGCCTTCATGTGCGTCAACGACCAGACAGCAATCGGCGTGATGATCGGGCTGGGTGCCCGCGGCTACGATATTCCGCGCGATTTTTCCGTGACGGGTTTTGACGATGTGCCGCAGGCAAGCTTCATGTCGCCAGCGCTGACCACCATCCGCCAGCCGCGAACGGCGATTGGCAAACATGCGATGGCGCTGCTGCTGGACCTTTTATCCAACGGCCAGCCACCGGAGACGGAAATCCTGCTTCGTCCCGATCTGGTGGTTCGCAACTCGGTTGCTGCACCGTCCTTGAAATGGGCGAAGCGCTGAACCTTGCGGCCTGACGCTTCGCCGCCCGTTTCCGCTTAAGCGTAGCGCCGCTGGTCCCGCTGACGAACAAGCGCTGGCGCCCGCCGTCCACCCGACACCGTGAACTGGTCGGCCAGAGCCTTCAAGGTCGTGCTGACGCGCATCAGATTATGGGTCGCAGCATGGGTCTGCTCAACCATCGCGGCATTCTGCTGGGTCATGTGGTCCATACCGGTGACGGCCGTGTTGATTTCGGTGATGCCGATTGCCTGTTCCCGGGCCGAGCCGGCAATGGCATCGATATGGCCGTTGATATGGGTAACCTGCTCGCCGATGGTCCGCAGCGCATCACCGGTCTGGTTGACCAGCGAGACGCCCCGCAGAACATCCTCGAACGACTTGTCGATCAGGCCCTTGATCTCCTTGGCGGCATCGGCGGATTTCTGCGCCAGTTCACGCACTTCCTGGGCAACTACGGCAAAACCCTTACCCGCATCACCCGCACGTGCGGCTTCCACTCCGGCATTCAGGGCAAGAAGATTGGTCTGGAAGGAAATCTGGTCGATGACGCTGATGATCTGGGTAATCCTGCGGGAGGATTCCTCGATCGCGCTCATGGCGCTGACGGCCTGCTCAACCACTTCGCCGGATTTGTGTGCTTCTTCAGTGGCATGACCAACGACGCGGCGGGCTTCCTCGGTGCGGATGGCCGCTTCCTTGGAAATCGTGGTGATTTCCTCCAGCGCTGCAGCGGTCTGTTCAAGCGACGCCGCCTGCTGTTCGGTGCGGCGCGCCATATCATCGACAGCGGTCACCAGTTCGCCGGCATTGCCGGACGTCTCATCGGCGGCCAGGACAATGGAGCCAAGGGCTGTGTCCAGCGTGCCGAGCGCGGAGTTGAAATTGGCTTTCAGGCCGTCGAACTGCGGCGCAAGGGCCGCGCTGAGCTTGGCGGTCAGGTCGCCATTGGCAAGGCCGGTCAGCGAGCGGTCAAGCGCCGACAGGGCTTCGTCCTGCTGTACCGAGTGTGTTTTCCGCTCGGCATCACCGATGGCCCGCTGCTCCTGCAACGCATCCAGATAGACCGAGATGGCATAGTCCATATCGACAAACGCCGCCTTCATGATGGCGGTCACCTCGATGGTGACATCCTTGGCCTTCTTCTTGTAGAGGAAACCTTCAAGGTGCTTTTCGACAACGGCCTTGATGATCGATTCCATGATCAGCGCATAACCGCCAATATACCAGCGCGGTTCCAGCCCGAGGCGGGCGTGTGTCTTGCCGATGGTGGTCACCGCCTCGACATATTTTTCGTCGAATTCGCCCGAGGCGATCTGGTCCCAGTGGCGAACCTGCCGCGACTTGGCGCTTTTGACATGCGCGTCGCTGGCAAAGAATTTTGCTGTTTCCGGAACCGCCGTCGCCTTTGCGTAGAACTTGTCGAGCGCGCCATCAAGGGAGGCAGAAATGGTCGGCCTTGCGCGCACGAGGGCAGCACGCTCTTCGCCAACAAGCCCGACGAAATCGAGACGTTCATTCAAGTGTTTGGTCATGGAAATGGGCGCAGACATGCTGAGGTATCCTAAATCGAAACAGGGAGAGGCATGCGCGCTGCGCGATCGGCGTCATGCCGGCAGATGGTTTTATAGCGTAAGATCACGACTAGGCCCGCATAGTTAAGAATGTCTTGCCAGACGAACCGGAGACGTCGCTAAATCTAGCGATAGAACCTTGTTTTCATGCCGCTTTTCTCAAAATTGCGACAAACTGACCGGCGGCGCTTCAAGCTGCAGTTTCATAAAAAGAGGCGCGACCGACGCCTCTCAGATATTTGACAGTCCCGCCGATTTTTCCGGCGAGTTTTGTTTTTGCGGATTTCGATCTCCGCATGAGGCTGCTTCAGGATGGCGTCTCGCCCCTTGTTTCCGCCTAACCATACCGCCGCGCATCGCGTTGCCGCGAGCCCGCTGCAACACGGCGGCCACCGGACACGGTGAACTGATCGACAAGCCCCATCAGCGTGGTGCTGACCTGCATCAGCGTATGCGTGGCGGCACTGGTCTGCTCGACCATCGCCGCGTTCTGCTGGGTCATCTGGTCCATATTGGTGACGGCCGTGTTGATCTCCGACACGCCCGCCGATTGCTCGCGTGCCGACCCGGCGATCGCATCGATATGACCATTGATTTTGATCACCTGATCGCCAATGTGATGCAGCGCCTCGCCGGTCCGGTTGACCAGCGACACGCCCAGCAGCACGTCTTCAAACGACTTGTCGATCAAATCCTTGATCTCACGGGCGGCCTCTGCGGATTTCTGCGCCAGTTCGCGCACCTCCTGGGCAACCACGGCAAACCCCTTGCCAGCCTCGCCGGCACGGGCAGCCTCGACCCCGGCATTGAGCGCCAGAAGATTGGTCTGGAAGGAAATCTGGTCGATGACACTGATGATTTGGGTGATCTTGCGCGAGGAGTCCTCGATCGCACTCATCGCGGTCACCGCCTGCTCGACCACCGAGCCGGATTTCCGCGCCTCGTCGGTGGCATTGCCGACAACACGGCGGGCTTCGTCGGCGCGGGATGCGGCCAGACGCGAGATCGTGGTGATCTCTTCGAGCGCTGCGGCAGTCTCCTCGAGCGAAGCTGCCTGCTGTTCCGTCCGCCGCGCCATGTCATCAGTGGCGGTTACCAGTTCCCCGGCATTGTTGGCCGTCTCCTCCGCCGCACCAACAATGGCGCCGAACGTCTCATCCAACTTGCTCAGGGCCGCATTGAAATTGGCGCGCAAGCCGGCAAATTGCGGTGCCAGTTCCTTGGCAATCGTCGCCGTCAGGTCACCGCCGGCCAGGCGTAAAAGACACTCTTCCAGCGAAGCCAGCGCCTCTTCCTGCTGACCATTGAGGATCATCCGCTCCGCCTCGGCCTTTTCCCTTTCCTCCTGCAAGGCATCGAGATAGACGGAAATGGCATAGTCCATATCGACCAGCGCGGCCTTCATGATCGCCGCCACATCGGTACCGATGTCCTTTGCCTTCTTGCGATAGAGAAAGCCATCCAGGTGTTTTTCGATGACGCTCTTCAGGATCGACTCGATGATCAGCGCATAACCGCCAATGTACCAGCGTGGTTCAAGCCCAAGCCGCGCATGCGTCTTGCCGATCATGGTGGCGGCGTCGATATACTGGGAATCGAATTTCGCCGAGGCGATCAACTCCCAATGCTTCGCCTGGCGCGATTTGGCACTCTGGATATGCGCTTCGCTGGCAAAGAATTTCGCGGTTTCAGGATTGGATTTGGCCTTGGCGTAGAACGTATCGAGTGCCGAGTCGAGCGACGCGGAAATGACCGGCAGCGAGCGCGCCAGCGCCGCCCTTTGCTCCTGGTCGAGATCGACGAACTGCAGGCGTTCATTGAGCAGTCTGGTCTTCGCATCGAAGCTGGTCATGCGGATGGCGCTCCCCCTGTTGCGCAATTGAGGGGCGTTACCACAACCATACCGACGCACCCGTGGTAGAAAATTACCATAACGTGAATTGGTTTTAATTGTTAAATATAACTGACAAGTAATGCTATTTCAGGTTGCTTAACTGGAGTATGCGCGCAGCATCGGCGCATGAGTTGGCTTCGGACACCACCCCAAATATAAAGGCCGGATCACCATAGGTAACCCGGCCCCTTTAAATCGCGCTGGATATAACCGCCCTCAGACGTAACGGTTGACGATGTTCTCCAGCAGTTCCTGCTTGCCGGACTTCGGCTGCGGGTTGAGATCGGTCTTTTCGACATAGGCCGTCAGCTCTTCCAGCGACATGCTGGTCAGGCGCTTCTGGCCCTCGGCCGATTGCCAGCCGGCATAGCGTGCATCGAGCGGGCCGGAGAGTGCCTTGTCTTCGACCATCTTGGCCGCGGCGCGCAGGCCCCGGGCGCAGCAATCCATGCCGCCGATATGACCGATCAGGAGATCCGCTGGATCGATCGACTGGCGGCGCAGCTTCGAATCGAAGTTGGTGCCGCCGGTCTTGAAGCCGCCGCCGGAGAGAACCTGATAATAGGCCAACGCCATTTCCGGAACATTGTTGGGAAACTGGTCGGTATCCCAGCCGGACTGGTAGTCGTTGCGGTTCATGTCGATCGAACCGAAGATACCGAACGCATTGGCTAGTGCCAGTTCGTGTTCGAACGAATGGCCGGCAAGGATCGCATGGCCCTGCTCGATGTTGACCTTGACCTCGTTTTCGAGACCGTAGGTCTTGAGGAAGCCGTAGACCGTCGCGACGTCGTAGTCGTACTGATGCTTGGTCGGCTCCTGCGGCTTCGGCTCGATCAGGATCGCGCCCTTGAAGCCGATCTTGTGCTTGTACTCGACCACCATGTTGACGAAACGGCCGAGCTGGTCGAGCTCCTGCTTTACATTGGTGTTCAGCAGCGTCTCGTAACCCTCGCGGCCGCCCCACAGGACATAGTTCTCACCGCCGAGCTTCAGCGTCGCGTCCAGGCAGGTTTTTACCGTCGCAGCAGCAAAGGCGAAGACGTCCGGGTCCGGATTGGTGGCGGCACCCGACATATAGCGGCGATGGGAGAACAGGTTCGCCGTGCCCCACAGCAGCTTGACGCCGGTGTCTGACTGCTTCCTGGCAAAGTAATCGACGATCTCGTTGAGGTTCCTGGTGTTCTCGGCAAAATTCTTGCCTTCCGGGCGCACGTCGGCGTCGTGGAAGCAATAGAAGGGCGTGCCGAGCAGCGTGAAAAATTCGAAGGCGACATCGGCCTTCAGCTTGGCTGCCTTCATGCTGTCTTCGAACCACGGCCGCTCGAACGTCTGGCCACCGAAGGGGTCGCCGCCCGGCCAGACGAAGGTGTGCCAGTAGGCAACCGCAAAGCGCAGGTGATCTTCCATGCGCTTGCCCATGACGATCTCGTCCGGGTTGTAGTGACGGAAGGCCAGCGGGTTGGTGCTGTCGGGGCCTTCATATTTGATCTTGGCGATATCGCCGAAAAAACCTGTGCTCATGGGTGTTTCCTCTCGGGTTGTAATTGGATCTCGGAATGCCCCTCATCCGCCCTTCGGGCACCTTCTCCCCGTTGTCACGGGGAGAAGGAACAAGCGGAGAATTCGGTCGCCCCCTCTCCCTGCTTGCGGGGAGAGGGTTGGGGTGAGGGACATGCGTCAGAACATTGCGGACTTGATCGCCGGATAGAGACGGCGATAGCGCTGGTAGGCATCTTCATAGGCACCGCGCAGAGCGGCTTCCGGCTGAATGGTTTCGGCTGTTTCCGGGGCGGTGAAGACAGACAGCGGATCAGCCTTTGTCGCGGCAACGAGGCCAAGACGGGCGGCGCCGAACGCAGCACCGAAGTCGCCATCGGTGGGCACATCCACTGGCAGATCGAGGGCTGTTGCGATCGATTTCAGCCAATAGCGCGAGCGCGAACCGCCGCCGATGGCCGTCACCCGGGAAAGCGTGGTCCCGGCAACACGCAGGGCCTCGAGGCTATCGCGAAGCGCGAAGGAAACGCCCTCGAGCACCGCCTGCGTCAGAACCACCCGGCTGCTTTCATGGGCAAGCCCGGCAAAGACCCCGCGGATGGCAGCGTCATTATACGGTGTACGCTCGCCCGAAAGGTAGGGCAGGAAGGTGACCCCGGACGGAGCGTTGAGGCTGTCGCCAAGCTCGGCCGTCAGGTCGGCGGCACTCTTGCCGGTGATTTCCGAATGCCAGTTGAGCGCATCAGTGGCCGACAGGATGACGCCCATCTGGTGCCAAGTGTTGGGCAGCGCATGGCAGAATGCGTGCACGGCACTGGCCGGATTGGGCAGGTAGCTGGCATTGGCGGCAAACAGCACGCCGGACGTGCCGAGCGAGACGAAGGCATGGCCCTTGCCGACGGTACCCATACCGCAGGCCGATGCTGCATTATCCCCTGCCCCGCCGGCAACGATGACGCCGGCGGCCATGCCCCACTTAGCCGCGAGATCAGCTTTCAGCGTGCCGCCATATTCGGTGCCCTCGACCAGCGACGGCATTTGGCTTTCGGTCAGCCCGGTTGCATCGAGCAGGCTTTCCGACCAGGCGCGCTTGCCCGTATCCAGCCACGAGGTACCGGCCGAATCCGACATTTCAGAAATATGTTCGCCAGTCAGCCACAGGCGCAGATAGTCCTTCGGCAGCAGGACCCAATCGACCTTTTCGAAAATATCGGGTTCGTTTTCAGCCACCCAGGCCAGTTTCGGTGCCGTGAAGCCCGGAAAGACGATATTGCCGGTCAGCGCCCTAAACTGCGGATCGGCATCGAGCGCCAGAGCCTGCTTGTAACTGCGCGTATCATTCCAGAGAATGCAGGGACGCAACACCTTGTCATTGTCATCCAGAAGCGTCGCGCCGTGCATATGACCGGAGAGCCCGATACCTTTGACGGCGGCCAGTTCCTTGGGATGAGCCGTTTTCAATCCAGCAATGGCTTCTTCCGTCGCGCGGATCCAATGGGCCGGGTCCTGTTCCGACCAGCCAGGATGAGACCGCGACACGTCCATGGCTCCGGATGCGGAACCGATGACCCGCTGGCCGCCGTCGATCAGCAATGCCTTCACCCCGGATGTGCCGAGGTCAATGCCAAGATACATGATGATCTCCCTAGTCTTGCCTGCCCTGCTCGGGCGCTTGGTTACTGCCCTGCTCGAAGGGCATTTCTGTGTTGCTGCCCTGCTCGAAGGGCAGGTTATCCTTGATGAAAATCTCGAGGCGGATGCGTTCCTGTGCGCCAAGGACGGCAACGCCATCAGCCTTGGCTTTCAGAACGCGAATGGCACTGCGCACTTCGTGCCCGGCATCCTGATTGAGAACGACGTCGATCAGCCCGCCGTTCAATGCTGCCCGCGTATGCTGCGTCAGCTCATGGGCGATGACACAGACCGGGGCCGCATTCTTCCGCCGCTTCAAGGCGGCGATCAGACCGCGATTACCGGCGCCGAGGCTGTAGATACCGGCAATTTCCGGCGATGCGGCAAGCACCTGACTGACAAGCCTCTCGACCAAGGCCGGATCGTCCTGTCCTTCGACGATAGGCAGCAAGACATGCCCGGGGAAATTCTCCGTCATCACGGCGCGAAAGCCGTCGAGCCGTTCGCGGTGATCGCGTACCAGCATCGAACCGGCCAGTACCGCCACCGGTCCGGAACGGCCGCCGAGAAACCGCCCCATCAGACTTGCAGCCGTGCGACCCGCGGCAATATTATCGACGCCAGCGAAATGATCGCGCTTCGAACCGGCCAGATCGGAAACCAGGGTAAGGACAGGGATGTGATCAGCCCGCAGGCGATCGACGGCGGCAATGACATCGGGAGAATCGATTGCCACGACCGCGACACCGGCCGGAAATTTTTCGCGCGCAGCATCCAGCGCGGCCACCAGTGCATCCGCATTGAACGCGGGGACAGTAACGATGGAGATGTCGGTGCGCTCCACAGGCGAACGGCCTATCGCCGCGCGCACCTGGGCCTCAAGCCCGCGCATGAACGAGTTATCGCCGGAGGGCAGGATGAAAACGAGGGGATAGACGCGGCTCTTGGCAAGGTTGGCGGCAGCGACGTCGCGGACATAGCCGATACGGTCGATTGCCTGCTCGACCTTTTCGCGCGTGACGGTACGGACACCGGCGCGCTGGTTCAAAACGCGGTCGACGGTCGCAAGACTGACCCCTGCCGCAGCGGCAATATCGTGAACTGTCGGGCGCATGTTTCCTCCGGGAAAAAGCCTTAGAGGAAAATTTGATGTACGTAAATCAGAAAATTGAAGCGGGGCTCCGATCCCCGCTATCCGTCGCCTGCCCCTGTCGCCGGATCAGGCAAATCGCTTGCTGAAAGCCTTGAGAAAATTCACCTTGCCCTCAGTTCCCTGCGCCTCGGCAAGGACCACATCCATATAGTCATTAGTGATATGAACGGCCGCAAAACCGCCCTTGAATGTAGCGGTCGGCTTGAACAGGTCGAGACCATCCTGGTTGTAGATCATCGGCGTGTCATGCTCATGCCCGTGAAAAAGGCCCACGACGTTGTAGCCCTTGAGCACGCCAAGCAAGGCCGCGCGCTCGTCGTCACCCCACCAGTGGGCGTGACCGGACCCCTCGTCGTCAAATGTCATCTTCGCCGGATCCCATTTCTCCTGCGAGAAAGGATCCCAGCCGTAGTGCTGGAACAGGACCACTGGACGGCCATCGGCAGCAGAATTGGCGAGGTCCTGTTTCAACCAATCCAGGCCGCTGATGGCCCCCTTGTTGGTATCGCCGCCAAAACGCTGCAGCTGCACCAGATGCAGGCCGCCCCAATCCCATGAGTAATTGTCAGAATCGATATCGTAATTGAAAACCGCCACCGGCGGCTTGTAGAACACAGTCTGGCGGTGATTGAGTTCGACATAGTCGCGCAGTTCGCGGCGGTACCAGTCGACATGCGGCGGTGCTCCATCCTGATCGAGATCATGATTGCCAAGGCCGTTATAGACCGGGAAATGCACCCGGTCCGGGCCCGTGCCTTGCTGGTAGCGGCTGTTAAATTGCAGCAGCTGATGACCTTCGCTGGGAACTTTCACCTGCCCGCCGCCATCATCGGTCATATCCCCCCCGATGACGAGACCCAGCGGCGTGGCAATCTTCTCACCGGCCCCCACAAGTCCGGTGGCCACACCGCCGATCTGCGTTGGCCAGTCAAACTCCGCGATGCGGTTCAAAGCCGCCACGTGCCGTAAAAGATTGGCGTCGGTCTTGCCCTCCTGCGCGCAGTTGGGGCTAAGCACGCCGCCGGAGATGAGGCAGGTGTGAACATCGGCCGAAAATAGGAATGTCGCGTCGATGGGCGGCCACACCTTGCTTGCAGCGGTCGCAGTAAACGCCGGGCCAACTGTCGATACGACACCGAGGCCGAGGAGATTGGCGAGAAACGAACGCCTGGGAAGCAGAGGAAGCGGATGACCAGCCATACAGAAATGCCCCCCGAAGTTTGTCTTCGGGGCATTCTGGCGGATGAAAGCCGCGAGGTACAGGACGGATATGCAGCGGCCTTAACGGTTAGTGTCCGCCACCGCCGGCTCCCGTCGGTACCGGTTGCGGCTTCTTGATCAGGAACGCGCAGAAGACCAGGGCGCCGAACAGAGCGGTGAGGATCAGGAACACATCGATAAACGACATGACCATCGCCTGCTGGGTCACCATCCCGGACAGCTTCTGGATGGCAATGGTCGCGCCGTCGAGGCCATGCGAATTGTACTTGGCGATCATGTTGTTCATCTGGTCCATGGCTTCCGGGTTGCCCCATTGCACATGCTCCTGCAGGCGGGCGTAATGTTCTTCCTGACGCTGCGTCAGAATGGTGTTGATCGCGGCCAGACCAACGGCGCCGCCAAGATTACGCGTCAGGTTAAAGAGGCCGGACGCGCCGCGGATACGGGCGGGTGACAAAGTCCCCAGCGCAACGTTGTTGATCGGCACCATGCACATCATCAATCCGAAGCCGCGCAGGATCTGCGGCACCAGAAGCTCGTAGAAATCCCAGTCGGCCGTCAGCGAGCTCATCAGCCAGGTTCCGGACGCAAAACTGGCAAAGCCGATCGCCATCATCACGCGCGGGTCGAGCTTGGTGGAGAGCCTGCCCGCAATCGGTGCGGTGCAGAACATCGCCAGACCTGACACGAACATCGTCTCGCCTATCATCAGCGAATCGTAGCCGCGGATCCGGCCGAGATAGAGCGGATAGATATAGGTGAGGCCGTAGAGGCCGATACCCATGACGAAGGAGAACAGCGAGCCGAAGGCAAAGTTTCGATTGGAGAAGGCCCTTAAATCGACGATCGGGAAATCGACCTTGAACGCTCGATAGAAGAACACCAGAGCGCCGATCGCCGATGCGACCGCGCCGATAAAGATGTGTTTGTCGCTGAACCAGTCGTTCTTGTTGCCTTCCTCCAGCACATATTCCAGTGCACCGAGGAACACCGCCATCGACAGCAGGCCCCACCAGTCGAACTTCTTGAAAAGGCTGAGTTCCGGCTTGTCGAAATCGATGAAATTCCAGGTCACGATGGTGACAATGATGCCTGGGATAATATTGACGAGGAACAGCCAGTGCCATGAAAAGGCATGGCTGAGATAGCCGCCAACGGTCGGGCCGATAGTGGGCGCCAGTGTCGCGACCAGACCGATGATCGGCGAGACGATGCTGCGCTTGGAAGGCGGGAAGATCGTGAATGCGGCGGCAAACACCGACGGGATCATGCCACCGCCGATAAAGCCTTGCAGCACCCGGTAGACGATCATCTGGTCGATATTGGTGGCTGTCGCCGCCAGCGCGCTGGCGATCGTAAAGCCTGCAGCCGACACCGAGAACAACACCCGTGTCGAGACGATGCGGGCCAAAGTGCCCGAGAGCGGGATCATGATGACTTCGGCGATCAGATAAGCCGTCTGCACCCAGGCGACTTCATCGGAACCGGCGGACAGACCGGCCTGGATTTCGGCCAGCGAGGCCGAGACGATCTGAATATCGAGGATCGACATGAACATGCCGAAGACCATCGCGAAGAACGCGATCAGCCGTTTCGGATCCATCTTCTCTTCCGCGCGAGCGGCAGGAAGCGGCATCGTACCCGCTGTTGCAGTGGCAGCCATCGGCGTTGCTCCTGGCCGAGCCTCGTTCAAGTAAACGCGGCAGCCATCGTGGTCATGAAAATTGGTGCATCACAGGGTCCCGGCCTGTCGGTCCGGAACCATTCTCAACCGGTGGAGCCGCGCCGGAAACGGCGCGGCGCACGGATCACTTGACCGCGGCGGTATCCTGCTTCGGCGCGGTGCGGGTATCGACATCGACAACGACGCTCAGGCCGGCGCGAAGGCGGCCGCTGTCGAGCACGTCCTTCGGGAAGACGATACGGACCGGAACGCGCTGGATCACCTTGGTGAAATTGCCCGTGGCGTTTTCAGCCGGCAGCAGCGAGAACACCGAACCGGAGGCCGGCGAGATCGACTGCACGGTGCCGACGATCGGCGCCTCGTCGAAGGCATCCACGTGGATATTGACCTTCGAGCCCGGAACCATGTGGGCGATCTGCGTTTCCTTGAAGTTGGCGTCGATATAGAGCTGATCGGTCGGCACCAAGGCTGCCAGGCGCTGACCGGCCGACACGAGGTCGCCATCCTGGACGGCCAGATTACCGATCACACCATCGTAAGGCGCCTTCAGAACCGTGAAGCCCAGGTCGCGCTGCGCCTTGTCGCGGGCAAGTTCCAGCGACCGGATCGTGCTTTCGGCCTCGGCGCGCTGGGCAACCAGCACGGCGATGTTGGCGTTCGCAGTGGCGATCTGGGCATCGCCGCCAATCAGATTTGCCTTGGCCTGATCGACCGCAACCGTGGCGTCATCGAGCGAGGCGACCGTACCGACTGCCTTTGACTGGAGATCGCTGGCACGCTTGAACGTGGTTTCGGCACCCCGGACGGTCGCCTCAAGGGCGGTTTTCTGCGCTTCTGCCTGCTGGACGCTGGCCTTGGCGCCGGCGATCTGCGCGTCGAAACGCTGCAGCGACAGTTTTTCCGTATCGATCTGCGCCTGCGCCTGGTCGGCAGCAATGCGATAATCTTCCTTGTCGAGTGTGATCAGCGGATCGCCGGCCTTGACGTGCTGGTTGGCAACGACATTGACCTTTTCAATATAGCCGGAAACCTTCGGCGAGATCGACGCGATATCACCTTCGATATAGGCATCATCCGTCGAGATCATGAAGCGGCCGTTGGTCCACCATTCATAGCCGTACCAGCCGCCAGCAGAGAGCGCGGCGATCACGAGGATCGGAAACACAAAATTGCGGCGCTTCGGCGCCGGCTTTTCTGCCACGACGGCAACCTGCGGCGCTGCCTGCTCTTCGGCGGCCGGCTCCGTCACGCTCTTGGCTTCAGGAGCCTCGATCTGTTCGCCCGGCGCCTTGAAGTCATCGCCGACGGGGCGGACATGGGCAGCACCGGATTTGCTTGAAACTGACATGTTGCACTACCAGCCCTGATGTGAGAAATTCGAACCGAACCGTTCAGTTCGATTTGACTTAATGCGAAACCGCTCACATATCAAGTCAAATCGAACCGTTCGGTTCGAAAAGTTAACAATGAGACAAAAATGTCCGAAGGTAACGAAAATTGGCAGAAACAACGGCTACCCTAGACTGTCCGGGCGAAGCCCTTTCCGGCCGCCGCGCCGCCGGTGAGGACCCGGCGAAGCGCGAACAGATCATTGAGGGCGCAAAACGTGTTTTCATGAGTGTTGGCTTCGACGCCGCCAGCATGAACGACATAACGCGGGAAGCAGGCGTTTCCAAGGGCACGATCTACGTCTATTTCGAAAACAAGGATGACCTGTTTTCGGCGATGATCGAAAAGGAACGGGCCCTCTTTCTCGCGACGATCCGCACCGTGCTGGCCGCTCATGAGGACGTCGAAACCGGCCTTTATAAATTCGGCGTCAGCTTCGTCACGCACATGACCGACGAAAAGGTCATCACCGCGATGCGTACCGTTCTCGGCGTTCGCGATCGTATGCCCAACCTGTGCCAGCGTTTCTTCAAGGGTCCGGAAAATCTGCGCACGCTCCTGCAGGAATTCCTAGCGCACCAGGTCGATACCGGTAGCCTGGAGATCGATGATCTCGACCTGGCAGCGGGCCAGTTTCTCGATCTCTCCAGCGGCGGTTTCTTCAAGTATCGCCTCTTTGGAACCATGGAAGCCGCACCGCCGCCGGAGGAAATCGACCGGGTCATCACCGGCGCCGTTCGTGTCTTCATGGCCGCCTACGGAACGCGGCGGACGACAACGGCCTGACCACTGTTCGCCTTGCAACGCTGTGGCAGCATCAATCGCGCAACCACGATCAAGTGAAGCTGCCTGATCGGCACTAAGATCATATCCGGTTTGCTGCGGGAGGCAGAATGAATGCAATCGGCAAGGCGCTCTGGTTCATCGAGAGCCATTACGCGCGAGACATTTCACTGGAGGATATCGCGGAGACGGCGGGGCTTTCCCGCTATCACCTGTCGCGTGTCTTTGGCCTGACGACGGGCTTTTCGATCAGTGGTTATATCAGGGCGCGGCGCTTGAGCACTGCGGCTCTATCCCTTGCCGAGGGCGCATCCAGCATTCTCGCAGTCGCCCTTGATGCGGGCTACAACTCGCATGAAGCCTTCACCCGTGCCTTTCGCGATCATTTCGGCGTGACGCCGGAAGAGGTCCGCAATCGCAGGCACATTGGCGATCTCGATCTTATGGAGCCCATCCGGATGAACACCGCACCCCTTCCAAGACTGGACGAACCGCGATTTGAAATCACGCCTGCCATGCTGATGGCGGGCCTGCAGCAGACCTATAACTACGGCGCTAATGCCGGCATTCCATCGCAGTGGCAACGGTTCAACACCCATGACGGCAGTATTCCCGGCCAGATTGGACATGCTGCCTATGGTATCTGCACGCAAGAGGAAGGACAGGATAGCAGCTTTCAATATATGACCGCCGTAGAGGTTCGCGACACGGATGACCTGCCTGAAGGTTTTGAAAGCCTGAAGCTTCCCGCCCAGACCTACGCGATCTTTGCCCATCGAGGCCATATCTCCGGCATCCAGGCGACCTGCCATGCGATCTTTTCCGAATGGCTGCCGTCCTCCGGCTACCAGCACGCCGGGCTTCCCGACCTGATGGAGCGTTATGACGAACGATTCGATCCAAGGACGGGCATGGGCCTGACGGAAATCTGGCTTCCGGTGAAGAGTTAACGGTATCGCGGCCCATTTGAGCGCCCTCTAGCGCTTGCCTTGCCGCCATTTCCACTTACATAAGAAACATCAATTACACCCGCGCTGCCGACCGGCTGCGCGGGTTCCCGTATATGCACCTTGATATCGAGGAAGGAACCGCCCCTGATGCAGGATATTTTGCTCCTGATGCAAGATCCGACTGCCTGGATTGCCCTGATCACCCTGATCGTGATGGAAGTCGTGCTTGGCATCGACAACCTCATCTTCATTTCGATCCTGACCAACAAACTGCCGCCGGAACACCGCGAAAAGGCCCGCCGCATCGGCATCGGCCTGGCACTGGTCATGCGTCTCGCGTTGCTCGGCACCATCGCCTGGATCGTCCAGCTGACGACGCCCGTGTTCGAGGCCTTCGGTCACGGCTTCTCCTGGAAGGACATGATCCTGATCGCCGGCGGCCTGTTCCTCGTCTGGAAGGCCACCAAGGAAATCCATCACAGTGTCGATCCGGCCGACCACGAGGAAGATTTCATTGCAAGCTCGGTGACAACAGGCTTTGGCGCCGCTATCGGCCAGATCCTGCTGCTCGACCTGGTCTTCTCCGTCGACAGCATCATCACCGCCGTTGGCATGACGCCGCATCTGCCGATCATGGTCATCGCGGTCGTTTTCGCCGTCACCGTCATGCTGGTCGCCTCCGGCCCGCTCGCCCGCTTCATCGAGAAGAACCCGACCATCGTCATGCTGGCGCTCGGCTTCCTGTTGATGATCGGCACGACGCTGATCGCCGAAGGCATGGGCATCCACGTGCCGAAGGGTTACGTCTATGCCGCCATGGCCTTCTCGGCGCTGGTTGAGGTGCTCAACATGCTATCGCGCCGTAAGCGGCAGAAGGAAAAGGCCGAGAAACACTAGTCGGGCTTTGGTTTGGTTATAGAGTGAATAGGGAGCGCATCCGGCTGGCTGCGCTCCTTTTTTTGTTTGTGGCTCAAGAGCAAACAGCAAAAAGCCCCGGGACTATTGTCCCAGGGCAATTCGACATTTGCGTATGGTGAGGATACGAAGCCGAAGGGGTAAGAAGCTCGCCTGCCATTTCGTTGGCCGCGAAGAGAAACCGGAAAAATCTCCGCGTTCTCCATCTCCCTCGGGTCCGGTTGGCACAGCCCCGCACTCCTCACGAAGAAAACGGTTCTGGCCAGGTTTGGTTCCCGATTTTCGCGCCCTATTTTTCGGCGAGAGCTTTCAGGTTTTCGAGCCCCTGGGCAAAATCGCCGCCGATCATCGTATCCATATTGAAGAACAGTCCCATCACCTTGGCAATGAGCGGGCTCGGTCCATCCATCGCCCAGGTCACCGTCGTGCCTTGCGTCGCAGGCGAGAGCGTGAACGTAGCGACGTTATGCCCTTCGAACGGACGGATGAAATCGAGTTTGATCTGAACCTTGGAGAACTGCGTCGCTTCGGTGATCTCCATCCGGCCCGCGCCGACATCCTTGTTGCCGTCCCAATTGTAGACGGCGCCCTGGCCGCTGGTCGCGCCTTCAAACGTGCGCTTCATTGCCGGGTCCTTCTTTTCGTAGGGCGACCAGGCCTGCCACTGGTTGAAGTCGTTGATCAGCGGGAAGATTTTTTCCGACGGAGCATTGATGGTCACGCTGCGCTCGACGTGGAACGTATCGGGCCTGGTCGATGCGAACACAACGACGCCGAGCAGCAGCACGACGATGACGGCAAGGATAATCAGAAGAATTTTCAGCATATTCGGGTTCCTGTTGAGTATGGGAATAAGTGCCCTGAAGAGGCTGGCGCGCACTTCAGGGGAATTTCGGTTCGATAAAATTTCAAGCGCTGGCGGCGGTGGCGATGACGGCAGCGAGCTTTTCGAGGCTCTGGCTCCAGCCTTCTTCCATGCCGTCGAGCGCAGGCAGCACAGCTTCGGTTGCCCTGAGCACTTGAGCATGCAGGGTCATCTCGGTCTTGCCATCCTTCTCGGTGAAGGTCACCGTATTGAGCGCTTCAAGCATGGGGATGCCGTCTTCGCCATCATAGGTGCTGGTAAAGACCAGACGCTCGTTCTCGACGATTTCCTTGAAGGTGCCGTTGGACGGGTACATTTGCCCGTCCGGTCCCTTCATGTGGATGCGAATGACGCCACCGGGCCTGAGATCGACCTCGCAGACGGGATTGGTAAAATGATGCGGCCCCCACCATTGAGCCAGATGATACGGATCGGTCCAGACCTTGTAGACCAGTGCTGCCGGGGCATTGAATGTCCGCGTCAGAACAAGATTGGCCTTGTCTGCCGGGACAACGTCAGCTCTTGCGTTCATTTCCATCTCCCTTTTGAAGTTTTTGCAGGTAGAGATCGAGCTTATCGAAACTCTCCTCCCAAAATTGCCGGTAGTTATCGAGCCAGGCGTTGAGATCCTTCAACGGTCCTGCCTCCAGCTTGCAAGGACGCCACTGCGCCTCCCGCCCACGGCTGATCAGCCCAGCCTTTTCCAGAACTTTCAGATGCTTGGAAACGGCCGGCAGGCTCATGTCGAAAGGTTCTGCCAGTTCATTGACCGATGCCTCCCCCAAGGCCAGCCGCGCCAGGATCGCCCGCCGCGTCGGATCGGCGAGCGCCGAAAGAGTTGTGCTGAGTTGATCCTGGGTCATTTGCATTAAACCATAAAGTTAATTAACTTGAAGGTTAAATAAATCGAACTGGATCATTTGTCAACGGCCCTTTCGAAGACCATCGCCGCCGCCGGAAACGCAGTTTTCCTTGACGCGCCCTTTTGAATATGGTCTCACGCCAGCCATACGGAATTTCCGATATTTTCCGCCGTTTCAGGCATCGATCGGGCATTTCCTTCCCTTAAAAGCATGCGCCTTCACATCCGGACGTCTCCTTTCCGGCGGAAGGCCGAAAGCACGTAAAGCACGGGCCAGGATCATGACAGACAGACCAGTCCGGGTGCGCATCGCACCTTCCCCTACCGGCGAACCCCATGTCGGCACCGCCTATATCGCGTTGTTCAACTATCTCTTCGCGCAGAAGATGGGTGGCGAGTTCATCCTGCGTATCGAAGACACCGACGCGACCCGCTCGACGCCGGAATTCGAAACCAAGGTGCTGGACGCGCTGAAATGGTGTGGCCTGAAATGGTCGGAAGGCCCGGATATCGGCGGCCCCTACGGCCCTTACCGCCAGAGCGACCGCAAGGACACCTACCTCCCCTTCGTCGAAAAGATCGTTTCCAACGGTCACGGTTTCCGCTGTTTCTGCACGCCCGAGCGTCTGGCGGAAATGCGCGAGGCACAGCGCGCCGCCGGCAAGCCGCCGAAATATGACGGCCGCTGCCTGACGCTGTCGGCAGAGGAAGTCACGACACGCATGGCTGCCGGCGAACCAACCGTCGTGCGCATGAAGATCCCGACTGAGGGTTCCTGCAAGTTCGTCGACGGCGTCTACGGCGAAGTCGATATCCCGTGGGATGCGGTCGATATGCAGGTCCTGCTCAAGGCCGATGGCATGCCGACCTATCATATGGCCAATGTCGTCGATGACCATCTGATGAAGATCACCCATGTGGCGCGCGGCGAGGAATGGCTGTCCTCGGTGCCCAAGCACATCCTGATCTACCAGTATCTCGGCCTCGAGCCGCCTGTGTTCATGCATCTCTCGCTGATGCGCAATGCCGACAAGTCGAAGCTCTCGAAGCGCAAGAACCCGACCTCGATCTCCTATTATTCGGCCCTCGGCTACCTGCCCGAAGCGTTGATGAACTTCCTCGGCCTGTTCTTCGTGCAGATCGCCGAAGGCGAGGAAATGCTGACCATGGAACAGCTGGCGGAAAAATTCGACCCGGCCAACCTGTCCAAGGCCGGCGCGATCTTCGATGTGCAGAAGCTCGACTGGCTGAATGGCCGCTGGCTGCGCGAAGGTTTGAGCGAAGACGAATTTGCCGCCCGCGTGCTCGCCTGGGCCATGGAAAACGACCGTATCAAGCAGGGCCTCAAGCTCTCGCAGTCGCGCATTTCCAAGCTTGGCGAACTGCCGGATCTGGCAGGCTTCCTGTTCAAGTCCGATCTGGCCCTTGACGCCTCTTCCTTCGCCAAGGTCAAATCGAGCCCGGAAGAGCTGGTCGAGATCTTCAACACGGTCCAGCCGGACCTGGAAAAGATCCTCGAATGGAACGTTGAGTCGATCGAAACCGAGTTGCGCGCCATCGCCGACCGCATGGGCAAGAAGCTGAAGGTCATCGTTGCGCCGCTGTTCGTCGCCGTCTCGGGCTCGACCCGCTCGCTGCCGCTGTTTGACTCGATGGCCATCCTCGGCCGCTCGGTCGTGCGCCAGCGCCTGAAGGTCGCCGGACAGGTTGCCGCTTCGATGGCTGGCTCGAAATAATGGTCGCGGCCTTCGGGCGGCGGGACACACGGGATTTGACGGCGTAACTATTTTCTCCGTCATTCCTGTACTCGTCACAGGAATCCAGCCACGGCGCGTCTGCGCCGTGAAAAAACACTCTAGGTCTCTCGCGCCCAAGGACTTGGGCGCAGTGGATTCCTGTGACGAGCACAGGAATGACGGAGGCCGCAAACCGTAACACGGAACGCGACAATGTCTGACAACAAGACCGAAACCGCCCTCTCCTCCGACGTCACCGAAGTGCGCGCCCAGAAGCTGAAAATGCTGCGCGAAAAGGTCGGCGACGTCTATCCGGCGCATTTCCACCGCACCATCACCAATGCGGAACTGGCCAGCAAATATGAGAGCCTGGAAGCGGATGTGGTGACGGAAGATGTCGTCACGGTGGCCGGACGCGTCTATTCCTCGCGCAATTCCGGCATGTTCATGGATATCCATGACGCCGGCGGCAAGATTCAGATCTTCTCCCACAAGGATACGACACCGGAAGACGCCCGCACGCTGCTGCCGCTGATCGACATCGGCGACATCATCGGCGTCACCGGCGTGGTCCGCCGCACCAAGCGCGGCGAACTGTCGATCAATGCGCAAGAAATCACCATGCTGACCAAGTCGCTGCTGCCGATGCCGGAAAAGTGGCATGGCCTGTCCGACATCGAGCAGCGCTACCGCAAGCGCCATCTCGACATCATGACCAACGAGGACTCCAAGCTCCGCTTCCAGCAGCGCTCGAAGATCGTTTCGGGCATCCGCCGCTTCATGGAAGACGACGGCTTCATGGAAGTCGAAACGCCGATGCTGCACTCGGTCTATGGCGGCGCCACCGCCGAGCCCTTCAAGACGCATCACAACACGCTGAAGCTCGACATGTACCTGCGCATCGCGCCGGAACTGTTCCTGAAGCGCACACTGGTCTCGGGCCTCACCGACAAGGTCTTTGAAATCAACCGCAACTTCCGCAACGAAGGCGTCTCGACCCGGCACAATCCTGAATTCACCATGATGGAATGCTACTGGGCCTATGCCGACTACGAAGACATCATGGACCTCGTCGAGCGGCTTTTCACAAAGCTCGCCATGTCGATCCACGGCACCACCGAATTCATGTTCGGCGACAAGGAGATCTCCTTCAAGGGTCCGTTCAAGCGCGTGCCCATGCCCGACGCCGTGAAGGAAGCGACAGGCCTCGATTTCATCGCCATGAAGACCGACGAGGAAGCCCGCACGGCTGCCAAGGCTGCCGGTTTTGCAGTCGAGAAAGACTGGACCTGGGGCGAATGCCTGGCCTTCATCTTCGAAGAAAAGGTCGAAGCCACGCTGATCCAGCCGAGCCACGTGACGCATTTCCCGAAGGACATCTCACCCTTTGCCAAGGAAGTGCCCGGCGAACCGCGCCTGGTCGAGCGTTTCGAGACCTATTGCAACGCCTGGGAACTGGGCAATGCGTTTTCGGAGCTCAACGATCCGGAAGAGCAGCGCAAGCGCATGGTCGAGCAGCTGGAACAGGCGCACGCCCGCGGCGAAAAGGACAAGCAGCTGGACGACGAATTCCTCGATGCAATCGACCAGGGCATGCCGCCAGCTGGCGGCCTCGGCATCGGCGTGGACCGCCTGATCATGCTCTTGACCAACGCGCCGTCGATCCGCGACATCATCCTCTTCCCGGCCCGCCGCAACAAGGCGGACTGAGATAAAACTCAAAACGCGTCATCTGGGAAACAGGATGGCGCGTTCCCATCCGCCCATGGAACTTTTCACCGTTCTGCGCGTCTATACCAGCAGAATTTGAAAGGACCCCTCCATGCTGAAATGGGCGCTTATTTTCCTGGTCATCTCACTGATTACCGGTTTTCTCGGCTTTTCAGGCGTTTCGGCCGCAACCGCGACGATCGCGCGCGTGCTGTTCGCCATCGCCGTTATCGTCTTCCTGATTTTCGTCGTTCTTGCCGTCATCGCCGGCAACGCTATCGTCTGATCCGGTTGGCCGGTATCTCAGTAATCCCGTCAGTGTCCGGCTGGTTTTTCCAGGGGGCTCACGGCGGGATTTTCCGTTTCGGGCTCAGCGGAAGGACTTGACGGCTTTTCGCTGCCGCCACCCATAACCATGGCCAGCATGGAGCCGAAGAAACCTTTTCCTTCGGGCTTTGCCGCGCTCTGCTCCGCCGCAGCCTCAGTGCCATGTTCCGGCGCTGCAGCGTCTTCGCCATGACCGGCAGGCGCCTCGCCACTCTCCGCTTCTTCGCCATGGGCAGCTGCGGGCGGCGCTTCGCCATGCGCGCTGCTCTTTGATCCGGCAGCGCCCGGTTCTGCCGCCGCCGCGGCAGCAACCGGATCGAAACAATCCGACTTGTCATCCATCGCCGTAAGCGTGGTCTTGACGTCATCCGTCGAGAGAACGACTTCGCGGCCATAGAAGAGACCGGCGCTGTTTGCCTTGGCATCCGTATAGCGGGCAACGAAGGGAGTGCTCATTCCCGGCAGCTTGGACGGATCGGGCGCAAACAGAACCTGGGCACCGACGGCAGCGCCGCGGCGGTCGGCACGGTCCGATGGTCCAGCCGCATCGAGAACCACGACCTGATACAGATCAGCTTTTTCTTCTTTGGCAAGCAACCCGGTAATGCGCAATGCGGTGCGGACACGATCGACCCCCGCGGCAGATTCCGTACTTACATATTTGCGGATCCAGCGCTGGCCGTTACGGCGCATTTTCAGCGTCTCTATCGTGGTACAGGCGAGACCGGAGAGTGATGGTTTTTCCGGCCCGGCCATGCCGAGAAAGGTTTCCTTGCCGGAATAGACAGCGTATGCGCCGGACGCACCGGACAGCAAGAGAATGCCGGCAATGACGAACATCACCTTGCGGGGGAGACGTATCTTCTTGAAGACCGACTTCACGTGTGCTGCTCCGTCATCAGCTTCAACTCCCAGGCACGCCGCTACGCAATTGAGCGGATGCTGGCACCACCCGCCTTCTGATTAAGCGCTCACCCTATCCTGACCACGTTTCGGAAAGTTTAAGCGTCCCTGCAGTTTGTTACCGGCGGCCAGCGGGATTTGCCCTGATTTGAGACTTTGCTCGATTTCAACCAGCAAAATCGGTTGCTCTTGGCCGACACCCCGCTAAAAGTGGCGAAACACCGGACGTTGCGCCTTCGGAAATCCGCGATAGCCTTTCAATCAACGAAAAGAACACATGATGCATAAGGTAATTTTTGATACGGACCCCGGCGTCGATGACGCGATGGCCCTTTTGTTCCTGCACAATCATCCAGATATTGACCTTATCGGCATCACCTCCGTTTTCGGCAATGCCTCGATCGAGACCACGACGCGCAACGCGCTCTATCTGAAGCAGCAATGGGATATTGCAGCGCCTGTTGCCAAGGGACTTGGCGAGACACTCGACCCGTCGCGTGCCCATGTCGGCTGGCCGACCTTCATCCACGGCGATGACGGTCTCGGCAATATCGGCGTTCCCGAAACTGTCGATCTCGCCTGTGATCCGCGCCCGGCCCACCGCTTCATCATCGACACCGTTCGCGCAAATCCGGGCGAAGTCACCATCGTCGCCGTCGGCCGGATGACCAATCTGGCGCTCGCGCTTCGTGACGATCCGGACATCGCCGTGCTGGTCAAGGACGTCGTCATCATGGGTGGCGCGTTCGACATGCGGGGCAACATCACTCCGGCGGCAGAGGCCAACATTCATGGCGATCCGGAAGCGGCAGACGCGGTGATGACAGCACCTTGGCCAGTCGTCGTCGTCGGCCTCGACGTCACCGAAAAGACGGTGATGACACGTGGCCGACTGGAAGCCATCGCGGCGAGCGGCGGAAAGCGGGCAAAGCTTCTGTCGGACATTTCGCAGTTCTACATCGACTTCTACGAACAGCATGTCGATGACGGCATGGTCGTGCATGACAGCTGCGCCTGCGTCTATGTCGTTGCCCCGGAACTCTTTACGTTGCGCAGCGGTGCGATCCGCGTCGTCTGTGGCGGAATTGCCGATGGCCAGACCATCCAGAAGGCCGACGATCATATCTTCCCACCGAGCGAATGGGACGACCTGCCCAGCCAGAACATCTGCATCGGCATCGATGCCGAGGCCGTGCTCGATCTGATTTCAAAGACGCTGGGACAGAACCAAGCGGCCTGAGCCCCTTAAAAATTCGCTGTGATAGCTGGCAGTCGTGCAATTGCCAGCTATCTTCATGTCCATGAAACCGGAAACGCTGCTCTACCCGACGCCCAAGGGTCTCTTCTGCGAGAAGGGCGGCTTCTATATCGATCCCGTCCAGCCCGTCGAACGGGCCTTGATCACCCATGGCCATGCCGATCACGCCCGTTCCGGCCATGCGCATGTGATGGCGACGCGCGAGACGTTGGACATCATGCGTATCCGCTACGGCGAGGCATTCTGCGTTAGCACGCAGGAGGCGACACTCGGTACCCGAACCGCGATCGGCAATGTCACCGTCAGCTTTCATCCGGCCGGCCATGTGCTCGGCTCCGCGCAGATCGCTGTCGAAGCCCTGGGCATGCGCATCGTCGTCTCGGGCGACTACAAGCGCCGCCGCGATCCGACCTGCCTCTCCTTCGAACCTGTGCCCTGCGATGTCTTCATCACCGAAGCGACCTTCGGCCTGCCGGTTTTTCATCACCCGGACGACCGTGCCGAGATTGCCAAGCTCTTGACCTCGCTGCGCCA
Source organism: Hyphomicrobiales bacterium (assembly GCA_900468065.1). Taxonomy (GTDB): domain Bacteria; phylum Pseudomonadota; class Alphaproteobacteria; order Rhizobiales; family Rhizobiaceae; genus Pararhizobium. Next base: position 26,494 of record UBTA01000012.1, read on the forward strand.
ATTCCCCGAACGCGCCCATCTGGTCGGCGCGTATGCGCTGGGCAAGGCGCAGCGCATCATCATGCTCTTGCGCGAAGCAGGCTACGGCGAGCCGATCTTCATCCACGGCGCCTTGGCAAGGCTCTGCGACTACTATGAAAGCGAAGGCATCGCACTGGGTGATCTGCGCGCCGCCACGGTTGATGCGAAAGACAAACAATCCTTCGCCGGTGCCGTGGTCGTCGGCCCGCCTTCGGCCTTTGCCGACAAATGGGCCAGACGCTTTCCCGATCCCATTCCAATCTTCGCCTCCGGCTGGATGCTGGTGCGCCAGCGCGCCAAGCAGCGCGGCGTCGAATTGCCGATGATCATCTCGGATCACTGCGACTGGCCCGAACTGATTGAAACGATCAACGAGGTCAAGCCCGGCGAGGTCTGGGTCACGCACGGCCGCGAAGAGGCTTTGGTGCGCTGGTGCGAGCTGCAGGGGATCGCCGCACGGCCGCTGCATCTTGTCGGCTACGACGACGAGGGAGAATAGCGATGCGCGCCTTCGCCGAACTGCTCGACCGCCTGGTCCTCACCCCACAGCGCAATGCCAAGATCAAGCTGATGGCGGATTACTTTCGCACGGCACCCGACCCGGACCGCGGTTATGCGCTCGCCGCCATCGCTGGCACGCTGACGCTCAAGACCGTGAAGCCGAACGTGCTCCGGCAACTGGTGCTGGAGCGTATGGATGAGGTCCTGTTCCGCTATTCCTACGATTACGTCGGCGACCTCGCCGAAACCATCTCGCTTGTCTGGGAACCAGCAGCCACAGGCAAACCAGCGTCCGGCGATCTGTCGCTCGGGACGGTCATGCACCAGCTGGAAACGGCCGGGCGGGCCAATGTCCATGGCCTCGTGCGTGATCTGCTCGATCAGCTCGAAGGGTCGAGCCGGTTTGCCTTCCTCAAGCTCGTCACTGGCGGGCTGCGCATCGGCGTTTCGGCACGGCTGGTGAAACAGGCGCTTGCCGACATGGGCAATGTCGATGTTACCGAGATCGAAACGCTCTGGCACGGCCTGTCGCCACCCTATGTTTCGCTGTTCCAATGGCTGGACGGAAAGGCGGAAAAGCCCGAACTGGATATGCCCGCAGTGTTTCATGCGGTCATGCTGGCAACGCCGGTCGGCGACAATGATCTCGCTTCGCTTGACCCAAAGGATTTTGCCGCCGAATGGAAATGGGACGGCATTCGCGTCCAGCTGGCCAATCTGGCCGGCACGCGGCGGCTGTACTCACGTAGCGGCGACGATATTTCCAGCGCCTTTCCCGATATCCTTGAGGCAGCCGATTTTGAAGGCATCATCGACGGCGAACTGCTGGTCGGCGGCACGATGCGTTCCAACCAGGCCACCCGCACGTTTTCCGATCTGCAACAGCGTCTGAACCGGAAAACGGTGACGCGCAAGATGCTGGAGGAATATCCCGCCTTCATCCGCGGCTACGACCTGTTGTTTTCCGGCGGGCGCGACATGCGCCCGGAAAACTTCCTGACACGGCGCGATGCGCTCTCCGCCCTGATCGACAAGGCGGCACCGTCACATTTCGATCTCTCGCCGCTGGTCCCTTTTTCCAGCTGGGAGGAACTGGACCGTCTGCGTGCGGATCCCCCGGACCCCGTCATCGAGGGCATCATGCTGAAACGGCTGGATTCACCCTATACATCCGGCCGCTCGAAAGGCCCCTGGTTCAAGTGGAAGCGCGAACCCTACAATGTCGATGCAGTACTGATGTATGCCCAGCGCGGCCACGGCAAGCGATCGAGCTACTATTCCGACTTCACCTTCGGGCTCTGGACGGAAAGCGATGGCAAAGACGTGCTGGTGCCGGTCGGCAAGGCCTATTTCGGCTTTACCGATGCGGAACTCGAGGTGCTGGATCGCTATGTCCGCAACAACACCATCGAGCGTTTCGGCCCCGTGCGTTCGATCCGGGCCGAAGCTGATCACGGTTTCGTCGTCGAAGTTGCCTTTGAAGGCATCAACTTCTCCAACCGGCATAAATCCGGCGTCGCCATGCGTTTTCCGCGTATCTCGCGATTGCGGACGGACAAGCTGCCACGGGATGCTGACCGGCTGGTGACGCTGCTGGCGATGATCGGCCAACCGGACGCCAATTCCGGCGGGACACGGGAACCAATGCAAGGGCCGGTGGTTTAGAAGCAGCGTCCAGATGAAGGAGAAAGGCTATGCCTGCAAAATCCCAAGCTCAGCAAAAGGCGGCCGGCGCAGCACTGTCGGCAAAACGTGGCGAAACGAAAAGATCGGAATTGAAAGGCGCCTCCAGAAGTATGGAGAAGTCCATGTCGGAAAAGGAACTGGAGAAACTTGCTGACACCGATCGAAAAGGTCTGCCGAAAAAGAAAAAATCAACATAGGCCTACCTAATTTATCAGGTTTCCGAAGCATGTCTTGTTAAGACGACTTTGCCAGAATGCGAAGCCATAGTTGTCGAGTAAAAGATCGGCATTGGAGATTTCGTGTTTTCCGCACTGTCGCGCCTACTGGGAAAATCTACAATATTTCGGTTCCTCGGACCGAACTATCTGCCTACCTATGTCGCGCTGATTGTGGTGATTTCGGCAGGTATATTTGCTGAACAGCAGAACCGCGCGGTTTACGCCGCCAAGATGCGCGCGTCGGTCGTCGCGGAACTCAATCCGATCCGCTCAAAACTCGAAGCCAATATCAACGGTGACATACAGCTCGTTCGCGGCCTGATCGCCGCCATTGCCACCGAACCGGGCATGGACCAGAAGCGCTTCTCCGATCTGGCGCGCAACATCTTCAACGAGCGGTCAAGGCTGCGCAGCATCGCGGCCGCTCCCGACCTGATCGTCTCTCTCGTCTATCCGCTCAACGGCAACGAAAAGGTCCTTGGACTTAATTATCGCAACAACAAGGAACAGCGCGCTGCCGCATTGAGAGTTCGCGATCTTGGGAAACTGGTCCTGGCGGGACCTTTGAAACTGGTTCAGGGCGGTACCGGCCTCGTCGGACGGTTCCCGGTTTCCCTGCCTAACGGCGGGGACTCGAACCGGTTCTGGGGCGTCGTCTCCGCCGTTATTGACGTCGAACGCCTCTATCAGGACAGCGGCCTTCTCTCTCCGATACTTGACATCGACGTCGCAATTTCCGGCCTTGACGGCCTGGGCGAAGAGGGCGCGCTGTTTTACGGCGACAACCGGGTGAAGTCCGCCGATCCTGTCGAGGTCAGTGTCTTCCTGCCGGGTGGCGCCTGGGTGATCAGCGCCGTGCCAAAGGGCGGATGGGTCGATACACCGCCCAATGCCTGGCTGATCCGCAGTATCATCCTGCTCGGCGGGCTTTTCATCGTCATCCCGATGTTCGTCAGCGGACGGCTGATCGGGGAGCGCAAACGTAATATTCAGGTGCTTGAACACAACAAGGACCAGTTGCAGGAACTATCCCATCGCCTGAAGATCGCGCTTGATGCATCGCAGATCGGTATCTGGGAGCTGGATGTTTCGTCCGGTAAGCTGCTTTGGGATGAGCGCATGAAAGAGCTCTACGGCCTGCGCAAGGGCGCGAGCGAAGTCTATGAGAATTGGCGCGATGCGCTGCATCCGGAGGATTTGGAAAGAGCCGAACAGGAGTTCAGCAACGCCCTCCTGCATGGCGGAAGCTACATTTCGCAATTCCGCATTCGCCTTTCGCGAAACCGGACCCGGCATATCCGCGCCGTTGGTTCGAAATATATCGGCGCAGGAGGCCGGGAAAAGATCGTTGGCGTCAACTGGGACGTGACGGCCGATGTGGAAAAGAACGAAAGCCTGGAAGCAGCCAGGGGACAGGCCGAGGCGCACAGCACCGAACTGGAAGCCGCCCGGCACCGGATGGAATTCAACGCCTTGCACGACCCGCTGACGGCTCTGCCCAACCGGCGGTATCTTGACGAAATCCTGGCGGAAAAGCGCACCAGCGCGGCGACGCAGGGCCTTGCCAGCATATTCCATATGGACCTCGACCGTTTCAAGGAAATCAACGATACGCTCGGCCATGCAGCCGGTGATGAAATCCTCCGGCATGCCGCCCAGATCCTGCGTGCCAATACGGGAGAGAGCGACTTCGTCGGCCGCATCGGCGGAGACGAATTCGTCATCATATCCCGCAATGGCGGCGTGGCCGAAGATGATGCGGCCCGCGCCCAGCGGATCATCGATGCGATGAGTGTGCCGGTCAAATACAAGGAACAGGAGTGCCGGATCGGCGTCAGCATCGGCATTGCACATCAAACAGGTCCGGAAGAGGAGTTGACCCAGGTCCTCGTCAACGCCGACATCGCTCTTTACGAGGCGAAACGCCGGGGCCGAAACCGCCATGAAGTCTTCACCCACTCGCTGAAAACAGCGGTTTTCAAGACGAAGCAGACGGCGGATGAAATCTTGCGCGGGCTGGAGCAGAATGAGTTCATCGCCCATTTCCAGCCGCAGTTTTGTCCCGTGACGCTGGACATCATCGGTGTAGAGGCGCTGGCCCGCTGGGATCATCCGACCAAAGGACTGCTCGGACCCCATACATTCCTGAAGACGGCGGAAGATATCAACGTTCTTGCCGAGATCGACCAGAGGATTCTCGAACAGGCCCTATTCCAGTCAATACGGTGGGAAGCGATGGGAATCGACATCCCGAAAGTCTCGGTGAATATTTCCTACCACCGCCTGCATGATGAAAAACTGATGGATCGCCTCAACGGGATGGTCATTCCAAGAGGCAAGGTATCATTTGAGCTGCTGGAATCGATCTCATTTGACGAAAGCGACATGACCGTGCTTTCCAATGTCGAGCAGATCAAAAGCCTCGGGATCGATATCGAAATCGATGACTTCGGCACCGGATATGCATCCATCGTCAGCCTCTTGAAGCTCACCCCACGCCGCCTCAAGATCGACAGACAGTTGGTCATCCCGATCCTGACCTCGGCCAAACAGCGCCAACTGGTAGCCTCCATCATCGATATCGGCATTTCGCTCGGCATCGACGTCATCGCCGAGGGCGTCGAAACCATGGAGCATGCCCGCATCCTGAAGGAACTGGGCTGTCATGGCTTGCAGGGCTATGCCTTCGCCCGGCCGATGAGCGCGACAGACCTTGCTAATTTTGCGCGCGAACGGCGATGGCTGGCGGCCTGACCCAAAGGAGCGCCGAGGCGCCTCCCTGCCCGTGTGACGCGTTTTGCTTCGCCGATCGTCACCGGATTTCCAATGCCCCACCCGCATCGGTCATGTGCGCTGGAAACAATTCGACACCGGGATGACAAACGCCAGACATGTACACCCTTTAATGGGTCAGGTAATTGTTAACATTCAAACAGGCACACTGTTGGAATCACGGTGATTCGCACGGGCGATTTTTTTGTCAGGCGCTCTTGAAATCACTGCTATAACATCCAAGCCGTGGCACTTAGGAAACACCAAAGCTGGGGAAAGTCCATTTCGGGGCCATCTTTGCAATTGTTCCCTCGCATGCGGCGCGGAAAATGTTAAAGACGAAAAGTATGAATCGTTTGTTACCGACCCGCTCGGGCCGGATGGGGACCCAGATGAAAATTGTAAAAGTGCTGCTTCCCTTGAGCCTCGCGCTTCTCTCCGGTTGCGTCGTCGGCCCGGATTATAAATCTCCGACCGCCGATCTGCCGTCGAAATTCTCGCAAGGCGGCAAGGCAGAGTCGGACAATGTCGCGCTTAATCCATGGTGGGAAGCCTTCCGCGACAAGAAGCTGAACGGTCTCGTGGCTCAAGGCCTCGGCGAAAACCTGAACGTCCAGCAATCGATTGAACGCGTTGTCGAAGCGCGCGCAAACGTGATTGTCGCAGGCGCAGGCGGCCTGCCGCAGATCTCCGCCAATGGTTCGGGGAGCGTTGCTGGACAGGATGGTTCGTATCTCCGCAAAAATAGCGGACGCGATCATAGCCAAACCAAAACGATCGGCGGCGGCGGCGACGCATCATGGCTGATCGATCTGTTCGGCCAATATGCCCGCGCCAAGGAATCAGCCAGTGCTTCGCTTGATGCCGCCTATGCCGACGTCAACGTTGCCCGTCTTGCCTACCTGTCGGACCTGACGAACTCGTATATCGAGGCGCGTTACAATCAGGAAGCCTACGCGCTGCAACAAAAGAGCCTTGCTTCGCGGCGGGAAACACTCAAGCTGACCAACGATATCAAGGCGGCCGGTGCGGCATCCAGCCTCGACGTCGTCCAGGCCGAAGGCCTCGTCAATACCACGCTCGCAGAACTGCCGGGCTACCAGACGGGCTTCAACCAGGCGGCAAACCATATCGCCACCCTGCTCGGTGTGCCGGCGACAACCGTTACCGCGGGCCTGCGAAACGGTGGCTCCCAGCCTTCACCGCGCTACAATACCAAGATCGGCATTCCTGCCGATCTGGTGCGTAACCGCCCCGATATCCGCAGGGCAGAACGTCTGCTCGCCGCAGCCACCGCTCAGATCGGGGTCGCGGAAGCTCAGCTTTACCCAAGCCTGACCCTCAGCGGCAACATTGACGGTTCGCGTATCGTCTCCTCCGTCGCTGGTGGTCTCGGCGCCTGGTCATTCGGTCCAAGCCTGAACATCCCGATCTTCAATGGCGGACGCCTGAAGGCCAATGTTGATATCGCCAAGTCTGGCGCGCAGCAGCAGTACCTGAGCTGGAAACAGACCGTTCTCCAGGGTATTGAAGAGGTAGAAAACGCCCTTGTTGCGCTTCGCAACAACTACCAGACCGTTGCAGCCCTGCGCAAAGTGGTCAATTCCTACGAAGATGCGTTGGGCCTTGCACGTGAAAGCTATAAGGGCGGCGCGACATCGCTGCTCGACGTGCTGGACGCGGAGCGCAACCTTGCCAACTCCCGTATCGCTCTCGCGGCCGGCATTCGCAATCTGGCCAACAACTACGTTTCTCTGAACGTTGCCATCGGCGGCGGCGCAGGCGTCGAAGCCATCGGTCAGTAAGCCGAAGGCAAGAGACCCGCTTTTTGCGGAGACCTGAGACAACAAACAATGCGCGGCTGATTTCGATCGGCCGCGCATTTTTGTTTGTCCGGGGACGTAAGGACGAACTGTCTCTTGAGGGAAAGTAGAGCAGTTGAAATCGTCATTCATTGTCTACGAGAATTCACCGTCGTGACCATGGGAACAATAATCGGCACGATGTATGGCTGGAAGTATCAAGGCGTGGCGGGTGCGATCGCAGCTGGCTTTGTCGTATTCTGCGCGGGCGCGTTTATAGCCAGTTCGCCGTTACGGTGTCTGCAAATTCTATCATGAGCGTACACCGGCGTTGCCGGCGGCCACGAATACGCCCACATAAAACCGCCGGGCTTTTCAGGCGGACAGCAAGTTTCAACATGCTCGATCAATCCTGGTCGGCAGCACAAAGCGGCAGACGTACAGTCTGCAACAGACCGCCTTCCCGGCGGTTGACGATGGTGATCGTTCCGCCGTGGTTTTCGATGATCTCGCGCGAAATGGCCAGCCCCAGACCGGCGCCCGCCACCAGTTGCCGGCGGGCTTGATCAACACGGAAAAATGGTTCGAAAACACGGCCAAGCAGATTTGGCGGGATGCCGGGACCGCTGTCCACAATGGTCAACATGGCTTCGGTTCCATAGCTTGCAAGCGAGACACGCGCACCACCGCCGTGGGTCGCGGCATTCACCACCAGATTACGCAGAGCCCGTTTCAAAGCGAACGGCGATCCTTTGACCAGAACCGGTACGACCAGGCCACGCTCGACGGCTAGATTGGTCTCCTGTGCTTCGTCGGTGATGGCACAAAGGACCACATCCAGCGGCACCCGTTCCTGGGCTGCCAGGCTCACCTCTTCGCGCACCAGCCGGATGGCACTGTCGGCAATGTGATCGAGCTCATCAAGGTCCTTCAACCAGGATTGGCGATCATCACCATCGCTGACAAATTCCGCACGAAGCCGCATGCGGGTCATCGGGGTGCGCATGTCATGACCAGCCGCTGCGATCATTCTCATTCGGCTGGCGACGGCAGCGTTGAGGCGTGTCGCAAGCCGGTTGATGGTCTTGGCTGTCGTTCGAACCTCCACCGGTCCCGTCTCGGGCAATTCGGGGATGATACCATCGGGGCGAATCATCGCAATCGTTTCGTCAAGAATGCGCAACGGCCGCATCATCACGTTGCTGGCATAGATCGAAATGCCGGTCATGCCGATCGCAACAAGCCCCAGATAGGCTGCCAGCGGCAGATAGGGAAAAGGACCTGGTTCTGGAAAATCCAGATAGGCCCAGCGGCCGTCATCCAGCCGGACGGCGATATCCCAGCGGTGCGGATTGAAACTCTTCAAGACGACGACATCGGCCGTGTATCCCTGGCGCCGGCCTTCCGTGAGAATATTATCGGTCCGCTCCTGATCGATGCGGTCCTTCTCTGGTTTGTCCCGGATTTCAATATGCAAAGTCTGCGCTGCCAAGGGATCGGCGCGCAGCAGAAGCAGCGCGAACTCGGCCTTTTCCGCAAGAACACGATCATACATCACTTCCGGCGGTTTTCGCAGAAGCCAAGCCGTCACCACTGCGGCGATCACCAGGACCAGAACGACGGAGATGATCAGGAGCGCTGTAAACCGCGTGCGAAGCGACAGCATCTAGTTGCTCCGTTCGACGGGAACCGCCAGCTGATAACCCTTGTTTCGCACTGTCTTCAGCAGCGCAAACACACTCGCATCGCCGAGCTTGCGGCGCAGGCGGCTGACAAGAATATCGATCGACCGGTCGAAAGGATCGGCGGTTCGCCCCTGTGTCAAATCGAGCAGCGAATCCCGCGACAGAACACGGCCCGGGCGCTGAAGAAACACCACCAGCAGCTCGAACTCCCCGCCGGTCAGGTCGACTGCGCTACCGTCGGGCGCAAGCAAGGTCCGGCTTTCGATATCGGCGACATAGTTGGCAAAGACATATTGCCGGCTGCCGGCAGGCGGCGGTTCAACGCGGCCACGGCGCAGCACCGCGCGGATGCGGGCAGACAGTTCGCGCGGGTTGAACGGTTTTCCGAGATAATCGTCGGCACCGAATTCAAGCCCGATGATCCGGTCGACATCTTCCTTCAGCGCCGTCAAAAGGATGATCGACAGCTGCGGCATCCTGCCCCGCAAGGAACGGCAGAGATCGAGCCCGGAACCATCCGGCAGCATGACGTCGAGAACCAGCAGATCGATCTTCAGCTCGGCCAGCTTGGCCTCGCACTCGCCCTTGCTCCCGGCCAGGCTGATGCGGAAGCCTTGGCCGTCGAGGTATTTTCCAAGCAAGCGGCGAATCTCGGGATCATCATCGACGACAAGAATGTGCGGTATTGTATCCATGCCGTGTTTATATCAGCAGCAAGGCAAAACGCACGCGTCACGGCCGCTGCCATCAGCCGTTTTCAGTGTCGAAATATTTCCCGTCGCAGCGATCCTACAATTCGTTACAAAAATCACAGCCTTATGTTTCCAAACACGGATTGACCGGCGCGCGTGACGATCAGCCATCAAACTGCGGTTTTGCGTAACGCCTGGCAACGAATTGCCGCAGGCGGTCGATTTTATGGCCGTTGCGGGTTGGCATGGCAGCCGAAAGCAGACATAAAAACAATGTGCTCTTGCACCGTTTCGCGGTGCGCTTCGGGCACCGCCGCGGCGCACAAATGCTGCAGCACTCACGGACCCCTCGCGGTCCTGTCATTTCGGAAAGATTGAGGGAAACGGGCAGATAGACACCGCAGCGACATTGCTTCTCATTCTGGTTCTTGCGCCTTTCGCGGGGAGCCTTGTTGCAATCTGCATTCCGGCACACAAGGGTACGGCCAGCGCCTGGCTTTCAGGCTCGATCGCCCTGTTTTGCCTGGCCACATCGGCCGGCCTCTACCCGATCGTCGCCGCAAACAAAGTGCTTCGCTACAATGTCGATTGGCTTCCGGAGCTGGGCCTGAACTTCACACTGCGCATGGACGGCTTTGCCTGGATGTTTGCAAGTCTGGTCACCGCGATCGGCCTGCTCGTCGTCATCTACGCGCGCTATTACATGTCGGCCAACGACCCCGTGCCGCGCTTCTTTGCCCTCTTCCTCGCCTTCATGGGCGCCATGCTCGGCGTGGTGCTCTCCGGCAATCTCATTCTCCTGGCGATCTTCTGGGAATTGACCAGCATTATCTCTTTCCTTTTGATCGGCTACTGGCACCACAATGCCAATGCCCGCGACGGCGCCCGCATGGCCCTGACGGTGACCGGCACCGGCGGCTTGTGCATGTTCGTCGGGCTGATGCTGATCGGCCATATCGTCGGCAGCTATGATCTCGATGTGGTGCTCTCGTCCGGCAACCTGATCCGCAACGACCCGCTCTATACGACGGTACTCATCCTTATCCTGCTTGGAGCCCTGACCAAGAGCGCGCAATTTCCGTTCCATTTCTGGCTGCCGCATGCCATGGCGGCGCCGACGCCTGTGTCTGCCTATCTGCACTCCGCCACCCTTGTCAAAGCCGGCGTATTTTTGCTGATCCGGCTCTGGCCCGTCATGGCGGGCACCGACCAGTGGTTCTGGATCGTCGGACTTGCCGGCCTCAGCACCCTTTTGCTCGGCGCCTATTTCGCGATTTTCCAGCAGGACCTGAAGGGGCTGCTCGCCTATTCGACGATCAGCCATCTCGGCCTCATTACCGTCCTGCTCAGTCTCGGAAGCCCGCTGGCTGCGGTCGCGGCGATCTTCCACACCATGAACCACGCCACCTTCAAGGCCTCGCTGTTCATGGCCGCCGGAATCATCGATCATGAAACCGGCACCCGCGACATGCGCAAGCTCAGCGGCCTGTTCAAATACATGCCTATCACCGCGACGCTGGCGATGGTTGCCAGTGCCTCTATGGCGGGCGTGCCGCTGCTGAACGGCTTCCTGTCCAAGGAAATGTTCTTTGCCGAGGCGATCGAAACCCACAAATACAATCTGCTCGATACGCTCACCCCTTACGTTGCGACGCTCGCCAGCATGTTTGCCGTCACCTATTCGCTACGTTTCATCTACAGCGTCTTCTTCGGCCCGCCGCCGCAGGATCTGCCGAAGACACCCCATGAACCGCCGCACTGGATGCTGGCGCCGATCTATTTCCTGGTGTTCTCCTGCCTCGTCGTCGGCGTCATCCCGGCCTGGACCATCGGCCCCTTCCTGCACACCGCCGTCCAATCGGTGCTCGGCGACGCGACACCTGTCTACAGCCTTGCCGTCTGGCATGGCTGGAACCTGCCGCTGTTCATGAGCCTGATCGCGCTGGTCGGCGGCATCGGGCTGTTTTTCATCATGCGCCCTTATCTCGCCACCAGCATCGAAGGGCCGCCCTTCTTCCGCCGCCTGGAGGGTCAACGCATCTTCGAGCGTGTGCTCGTGACCCTGTCGTGGAAATGGGCACGGTCGATCGAGATGCGCGCCGGCACCCGGCGGTTGCAGCCACAAATGCGGGTTTTAGTGGCCGTGGCACTGCTCGCAGGAGCCGTTACCCTTCTCTCGCAGGGTTTCAAGCCAGCCAATATCGTCCTGCGCAACATCGATCCCGCCTTCGCGCTGCTGTGGCTGGTCGGCATGGTCTGTGCCATCGGCGCCGCCTATCAGGCGAAATTCCATAGGCTCGCAGCGCTCGTATTGCTCGGCGGCGCCGGCCTTGCCACCTGCGTCACCTTCGTCTGGCTTTCGGCACCTGATCTTGCGGCGACGCAATTGCTCGTCGAGATCGTCACGACGGTCTTGATCCTGCTTGGCCTGCGCTGGCTGCCGAAGCGGATCGAAGATCCCGATGATCCGGAAATGATGACCATCTCCACGCGCCTGCGCCGCCTGCGCGACCTCGCCACCGCCGTCTTCGCTGGCCTCGGTATGATGCTCATCTCCTACACGGTGATGAGCCGGGAAATGCCGGAAACGATTTCGAGCTATTTCCTCGAGCGCGCTTATCGGGAAGGCGGCGGCACCAATGTCGTCAACGTCATCCTCGTCGATTTCCGCGGCTTCGATACGCTCGGGGAAATTGCGGTTCTCTGCATCGTCGCCCTGACCGTGTTTGCGCTTCTCCTCCGCTTCCGCCCCGCCACCGAAAGCCTGGAAGCGCCGGAACAGCAGCGCGTTCAGAATGCCTTCGACGACGATCATCCAGACCGCAAGAAGGGCGACAGCATCGCGGAATACCTACTGGTCCCCTCGGTGATCATGCGCTGGATGTTCCCTGTTATCGGCATGCTGGCGGCCTTCCTGTTCTTCCGCGGCCACGATCTGCCGGGCGGCGGCTTTGCAGCCGGGATCGCCATGTCGATCGCATTTATTCTGCAATATATGGCGGGGGGCACGCGCTGGGTCGAGGAACGGCTGCGGATCCATCCGCTGCGCTGGATGGCAATCGGCCTCATCGTCGCCACCGCAACCGGCCTTGGGTCCTGGGTCTTCGGCTATCCATTCCTGACCTCGCATGCGCAATACGTAAGCCTGCCGATCCTCGGCAAGATCCCGCTGGCAAGCGCGATCCTGTTCGATCTTGGGGTGTTCTCGCTGGTGCTCGGCGCCACCGTGCTGATCCTGATCGCGCTTGCCCACCAGTCGGTCCGCGCACCACGCGCCCAGATCCGGGCCGCGAAGCTGGCTGCGAAGGAGAACATATAATGGAACTGGTTCTCTCTGCAGGCATCGGCGTCTTGACCGCCTCCGGCGTCTGGCTTCTGTTCCGGCCACGCACCTATCAGGTCATCATCGGCCTGTCGCTGCTCTCCTATGCCGTCAATCTTTTCATCTTCGGCATGGGCCGGCTGAGGGTCAACGCGCCGCCAGTGCTTGAGCCCGGCGGCGTGGGCGGACTTTTGACCCACACCGACCCCATACCTCAGGCGCTGGTGCTCACCGCCATCGTCATCGGCTTTGCCATGACGGCGCTGTTTCTCGTCGTTCTTCTCGCCTCTCGCGGCTTTACCGGCACCGACCATGTGGACGGCAGGGAGTAGCGCGGCATGAACTGGCTCCATCATCTGATCATCCTGCCGATCCTGCTGCCGATCCTCACGGCAGCCGCCCTCATTCCCATCGACGAACGAAACCGGACACTGAAGGGCGTGATCGCCTTCACGTCAATCGTGGTGGTTTTCATCATCAGCGTTCTGCTGATGCAGATGGCAGCCTCCTCGGGAGAAGGCGAAACGGGTGCCAGCGTCTATCTGCTTGGAAACTGGCCGGCACCCTTCGGCATCGTTCTGGTGCTTGACCGGTTATCGGCCCTGATGCTGGTGCTGACTGGACTGCTGGCGATGGCGACGCAGGTGTTCTCGATGGCGAAATGGCATCGTGCCGGCTACCATTTCCATTCGTTGTTCCAGTTGATGCTGGCTGGTCTCAACGGCGCCTTCCTCACCGGCGACCTGTTCAACCTGTTCGTCTTCTTCGAAATGATGCTGGCTGCTTCCTATGGTTTGTTGCTGCATGGTTCAGGACCGATGAGGGTCAAGGCGGGCCTGCACTACATCGCCGTCAACCTCGCAACCTCGTCGCTGTTCCTCATCGGGGTCAGCCTGATCTATGGCGCAACCGGCACGCTGAACATGGCCGATCTGGCCATGCGGATCACCACGATCGGTCCGGAAAGCCGGATGCTGATGGAAGCGGGTGCTGCCCTTCTTGGCATCGCTTTCCTCGTCAAGGCCGGCATGTGGCCGCTCGGCTTCTGGCTGCCCGCCACCTATTCGGCCGCAACGCCACCCGTCGCCGCGATCTTCGCCATCCTCACCAAGGTCGGCGTCTATATTCTTCTGCGGCTCTCCATGCTGCTGTTTGGCAGTGATGCCGGCGCGTCGCTCGGCTTCGGGCAACCCGTACTTCTCTATGGCGGGCTGTTGACCATCGGGTTCGGCGCGATCGGGGTGCTGGCCTCGCAGGCGATGGGCCGGCTTGCCGGCTATTGTGTGTTGGTCTCATCCGGCACGCTGATGGCGGCGATCGGGCTTGGCAATGGTGCCGTCATCGGCGGCGCGCTGTTTTATCTCGTCAGTTCGACACTGACGATGTGTGCCTTCTTCCTGCTGATCGAACTGGTGGAACGCGCCCGTGACGCCGGCGCCGACGTTCTGGCCGTGACGATGGAAGCCTATGGCGATGTCGACGAGAACGAGGCCGAAAAAGAAGGCGGCGTCGCCGTGCCCGGTACCATGGCCGTGCTTGGCCTCTGCTTCTGTGCCTGCGCCATCCTGCTCTCCGGCCTGCCGCCACTCTCCGGGTTTCTCGCTAAATTCGCCATGCTGCACGGGCTGTTCAATCCCGCCAGCTTCGGCGGCGATGCGCCAGTCTCCGGCGCCGAATGGGCCTATACTGCGCTGCTCATCCTGTCCGGCCTTGCAGCCATGATCGCCATGAACCGCGTCGGTATCCGCACCTTCTGGACATCGATCGAAGGCACGATCCCGCGCGTTTTCCTGATCGAGATCACGCCCGTTCTGCTGCTTCTGACGGCCTGCGTCTTCCTGAGCTTCCAGGCAGGTCCTGTCATGCGCTACATGGACGCGACAGCAAAATCGCTGGGGGAACCGCAGAACTATATCGGACGCGTGATGTCGGCGCCGCGTGCCGGCCCAGCGGCGGGGGAATAGGCCATGCGCTACTGGTTCCCCTATCCGCTGCTGTCGCTGGCCCTCTTGATGTTGTGGCTGCTGATCAACCAGTCGCTGTCGCCCGGCCAGATCGTGCTCGGCTCGATGCTCGGCATCGCGTTTGCCTGGGCCATGGTCAACCTCCAGCCCGACAAGACGCGACTGAAGAATTTTGGCGTCATCGCCGTTCTGGCCGGACGTGTCGCCGTCGATGTCGTCCGCTCCAACATCGCCGTGATGGGCGTGATCCTGCGCGCCGGAAAACGGCCGGTGAATTCCGGCTTCGTGGCGATCGACATCAGCCTGCGCGACGAGAATGCATTGGCGTTGCTTGCCTGCATCCTGACGGCGACACCCGGCACCGCCTGGCTCGAGTTTGACCGCCAAACAGGCGTTCTCTTGATCCACGTACTGGACCTGGAAAACGGTGCAGCGTGGTCGGACCTGATCAAACGCCGCTACGAAGCCCCGTTGAAGGAGATATTCGAATGAACGAGCTCTTCATCATCTGGTCGATCCTGGCATCCCAGATCCTGCTCGGACTGGCCATGGGCTGCGGGTTGTTTCGAATGGTCCGCGGACCCCGCGCGCAGGACCGTATCCTCGGCCTCGATGCGCTCTATATCACTGCCATGCTTTTGCTTCTGACATTCGGGATCCGCACCGCCAATTCGATCTATTTCGAAGCGGCACTGATTATCGCCCTGCTCGGCTTCGTCTCGTCGATCGCCTTTGCCAAATTCCTGATGCGCGGCGAGGTGATCGAATGAGCCATCTGACCGACCTTCCAACCTGGGCGGCGATCCCGGTCTGCATCCTTCTGCTGCTCGGCTCGGCCATCACCCTCATCGGTTCGATGGGTCTGATCCGGCTGAAAACCTTCTATGGCCGCCTGCATGCGCCGACGCTCGGCGCCAGCGCCGGCACTATCCTCATCTGCGTCGCCTCGATGATCACCTTCGCCGTGCTGCAGAACCGCTGGATCCTCCACGAGATCCTGATCATCGTCTTCGTCATCCTGACGACGCCGGTGACCCTGATGCTGCTCGGCCAATCCGCGCTGTACCGCGACCGGATCGAAGGCAAGAACGATGTACCGCACAAGGCAACCGGCGAGCAGCCGGACACATCGGGCATGGATATCTGAGACTTTCTACAGGCCGTCGCGACCGCGAAACCGCCGCTGATAGGCCGCATCGTAGAGTGAGCTTTCACGGAAATCGGTGGCGCCGAGTGTGCGGCCGACAAAGATCAGCGCCGTCCGCTCGATCGGATCGGCCGCTACCTTCGCCTCGATATCAGCGAGTGTCCCCCGAAGCACGCGCTCATCCGGCCAGGATGCCTTGACGACGATAGCCACCGGGCAATCCGCACCATAGAGCGGGGTCAGCTCCTCAACCACCTGTGCCAGCGCATGGATCGCCAGATGGATGGCGAGCGTTGCACCGGTGGCACCGAACGCGGCCAGCGTCTCGGCATTCGGCATCGGCGATGCCCGGCCGGAAACGCGCGTCAGCACAAGGCTTTGGCCAACAGCAGGGATGGTCAGTTCCCGGCCGAGTGTGGCAGCAGCTGCGGCAAACGCCGGCACGCCGGGCGTCATCGTATAATCAAGCCCATGCTTCTCCAGCCGTCGGATCTGTTCGGCAACGGCGCTCCAAACCGAAAGATCGCCCGAATGCAGGCGCGCCACCTCATGGCCCGCCTGCGCGGCTTTCACATATTCGGCTTCGATCTCATCGAGCGACATCGGCGCTGTATCGACGATACGCGCACCCTCCGGGCAATATTGTAAGAGGTCCGGCGAGACGATCGAACCGGCATAGAGGCAGACCGGGCAGCGGGCGATAAGATCGCGGCCGCGCACGGTGATCAGGTCTGCAGCACCCGGGCCTGCTCCGATGAAATGAACGGTCATGCTCTGTCCTTTTGAAATTCCGGCATCATGGCTTGATCCACGACCATTGCGTCACCGGCATCGCGGGGCGCCAGCCGGTCATGGCGCCAACGGGAGACGCGCGGGCGATATCGATGCGGATCATCGATCCGCCAAGCCGTGCCTGATGCTGCAGAAGCACCGCCTCCATCTGCGTCGTGACGGCATTGGCAACCAACCGACCACCAGACTTCAAAGCGCCGATCGCCGCGGCCATCACACCTTCTTCGCTTCCACCGCCACCGACAAAGATAGCATCCGGAGACGGTAATCCGGCAAGGGCGTCCGGTGCTGTACCGCAAACGATAGTCAGGCCCGGCACACCGAAATTCGACGCGTTCCGCTTGATGCGCTCTGCGCGCTCCGCCGAACCCTCGATTGCAATTGCGCGCATTGACGGATCCGACAGCATCCACTCGATACCGATCGATCCGGATCCGGCACCGATATCCCACAACAATTCGCCCCGTCGCGGCGATAGCGCAGACAGCGTCAGCGCGCGGACTTCGCGCTTGGTGATCTGGCCGTCATGCTCGAACAGCCCGTCGTCAAGGCCGGGTGCCAGCGGCAGGATACGGGCGCCTGTTTCAGCCACGACCCCGACGGCGCAGATATTGAGCGGATTGATATCCATCAGCGAAAATTCCGCCGCGAGTTGCGACGTCACACGTTCCTGGATGCCGCCCAGCGCCTCAAGCACCGTCAATCGGGACTGCCCGAACCCGCTCGCAGCAAGCAATCGGGCAAGTTCTTCAGGACCATGCTCATCCGATGTCAGCGCCAGAACGCGCGACCCCGGCTGCAGATGCGGCCGGATCAGATCGAGCGGACGGCCATGCAGGGAAACGATCACAGTATCCTGCAGCGCCCAACCGAGGCGGGATGCGGCGAGGCTGAACGAGGACGGAGCGGGAAGAACGCGCATTTCCGAACGAGCGATCTGCCGCGAAAGCGTCACCCCGACGCCGAAGAAGAACGGATCGCCGGAGGCAAGCACCACAACAGGCGTTCCGCGCAGCGCAACCACGGCCTCAACGGAGCGTTCGAACGGGCTCAACCAGCTGTGTTGCTCACCGGCAACCAGCGGCGCTGCAAGCTCCAGATGGCGAACACCGCCGAAAACCACCGAGGCACTGGCGATGCAACGCTTGGCCTCGTCTCCGAGACCGGCTAAACCGTCTTCGCCAAGGCCGACAATCGTCAGCCACGGCGTTGCGTCACCACCAGAAAAGACCTGATTGTCACCCATGGGCAAACACCGCATCCTGATCCTTGGCGGCACGACCGAAGCGCGGCAACTGGCCGCTGCCCTGGCGGAGCGCGCCGATTGCGACAGCCTGCTTTCGCTGGCCGGACGNNNGCACAACCGGTTCCCACCCGCAGCGGCGGCTTCGGTGGCAGCGACGGGCTTGCCGATTTTCTGACGGCCGAGAGTTTCGACCTTTTGATCGATGCCACCCATCCCTTTGCCGCACGCATCTCGCACAATGCGGCCATCGCGGCGGGCCGGACCGGAATTCCGTTTTTTTCTTTGCGCCGCGCCGTGTGGAAACCGCAACCCGGCGATCGCTGGACCAGTGTTCGCTCCGTCGGCGATGCAGTCGAGGCTCTTGGCACTGCGGCGAAACGCGTTTTCCTCGCCATCGGCAGACAGGAGGTCTTCCATTTCGAAAGCGCACCGCAACACAGCTATCTGATCCGCAGCGTCGATCCCGTCATGCCGCAGCTCGGCGTACCCCATGCGCAATACATTCTGGCGACCGGCCCCTTCGAAGAGACCGCTGAGCGCGCACTTCTGATCGCAAACCGGATCGAGGTCATCGTCGCCAAGAACAG
Source organism: Hyphomicrobiales bacterium (assembly GCA_900468065.1). Lineage (GTDB taxonomy): Bacteria > Pseudomonadota > Alphaproteobacteria > Rhizobiales > Rhizobiaceae > Pararhizobium. The sequence continues at coordinate 44,929 of UBTA01000012.1, forward strand.
CGGCGGCGCGGCGACCTATGGCAAGATCGCTGCGGCCCGTGCGCTCGGTATCGGGGTGATCATGGTCGAACGTCAGCAACCGGACGATGTCCGCACGGTTGAAACTGTCAAAGACGCGCTCGGCCTTGTCGATCACCTTTTCTCCCCGGAGATGAAACGCGGCGTGTAGACGAGATCAGATTTGCCCGGACGCGGGATAATCCGCGTTTCCGGCGAGCCGATGATCACGCAGGTTGCCATATCGGCCTTTTGGGCGTCCGCCTCTTCGAGTGGTATGACCAGCATGCGTTCATCCGGACGGCCAGCCGCGCGGCCGAAGATCACCGGCGTTTGCGCAGGCAGCACGGTGCGCAGGATATCGAAAGCTTCGCCGAGCTGCCAGGGCCGTGCTTTGCTGATCGGATTGTAGAGCGCGATCACCAGGCCAGCTTCCGCCACCAGCTTCAAACGGCGGGTGATCACATCCCAGGGCTTCAGATTGTCCGACAGCGAGATGGCGCAGAAATCATGGCCGAGCGGAGCGCCGATGCGGGCAGCAACCGCGAGCATGGCAGTGACCCCCGGCACGATGACGAGATCGATCGTGCGCCATTCGTCCGGCCCGTTGTCGATCGCCTCGCAGACGGCGGCGGCCATGGCAAAGACGCCGGGGTCGCCGCCCGAGACGACGCAAACATTGGTTCCAGCCACGGCGCGGAGGATCGCGGCCTGTGCCCGGTCGAGTTCCTCGCGATTGTCCGAGGCAATGCGGTTCTGGTCAGGGCGCATCGACAGCCGGTCGAGATAGGGACCGTAGCCGAGAAAATCGGTGGACTTCGATACCGCTTCGAGGGCCTCCGGCGTCATCTGCTGTGGACCGCCCGGACCTGTGCCGATCACATAGAGTGTACCGCTCATGGCCTGCCGCTCCAGCCCGGGACCAGCACCAGCGAAAAATATGGGGCCGTGTCATCAGCCTTTTCAGCCAATGGGATCATGGCGGAATTCGCCATCGTGCCGCGCTCGACATAAACGGCCTGGCCGAGCTTGCCAGCGGCCGTCAACGCCCGGCGGATCTTCGGCAGATTGCGGCCGACCTTCATGATCACGGCGGCTTCGGTATCGCCGAGACGCCGGGTCAACTGATCCTCAGCCATCGTGCCGGGGAGCACCGAGAGCACATCGTCCCCCTGCACGATTGGCAGTCCCGCCAGCGACCAGCAGCCCGACATGGCCGTGATCCCCGGAATGACCTCGACCGGGAAACGCCCCGCCAGCCGCACATGCAGATGCATGTAGGAGCCGTAAAACATCGGGTCGCCTTCGCTGAGGATCGCGACGGTCTTACCTGCGTTCAGATGTTCGGCAACAGCCGCTGCGGACGCATCGTAGAAACCGGTAATCTGGCTCTTGTAATCGTCATGATCCTTGTCGATCTCAACAGTGACCGGATAATAAAGTGGCAATTCGAAGAGATCGGGCTTCAGCAGCCCATCGACAACCGCGCGTCCGTTGCCGCGCCGCCCTTCCTTGGCGAAATAGGCGAGCACGTCGGCGGCAGCCAACGCCTTGATGGCCTTGAGGGTCAAAAGCTCCGGATCGCCCGGGCCTGTGCCGACACCGATCAGCCGGCCTGCGGTGGGCGCGCTCAAAGACCCGGCCTCGCCAGTGAATTGACCGCAGCTGCTGTCATGGCGCTGCCTCCGAGACGGCCGCGCACGATGGCATAGGGCACGCCATTGGAATTTTCGGCCAGCGCATCCTTTGATTCCGCAGCACCGACGAAGCCGACCGGCATGCCGATAATCGCCGCAGGCTTTGGCGCACCGTCGCGCAGCAGTTCCAGGAGGAAAAACAGTGCCGTCGGCGCATTGCCGATAGCAACAACCGATCCGGCCAGACGTTCGACCCAGAGCTTCAAGGCAGCGGCAGAACGGGTATTGCCGATCTCACGGGCGATGTCCGCTGTCTGCGGCTCACGCAAGGTGCAGATCACGTCATTGTCGGCCGGCAACCGTGCGCGGGTGATGCCATGGGAGACCATGAACGCATCGCAAAAGATCGGCGCGCCATTCTTCAGGGCCTGGCGGGCAGCCGGAACGAAGCCGGGAGAAAACTCGAAATATTGCGCGGCATCGACCAGCCCGCAGGCGTGCACCATGCGAACGGCCAGATCGGCCTCTTCCTCGGAAAAGCGGGACAGATCGGTTTCGCTTCGAATGATGGCAAACGAGCGCTCGTAGATGGCATCGCCATCCCGGATATAATCGTAATCAGGCATCTCTATCCCTGTTGAACCGCGGCTGTGATCCCGTCCGCTCCGAGCCGTGTAAGGCAGGACCGGGCCGATTCGCCACCCTGTTTCCGCTCAGACACGAGCTTGTCGAGGTGTTCAAGCGCGGTTCTCATGTTGTTTTCTTCGATATAGGCGTTTGGTGCCTCCGATGCGGGGCCATTTACGACAAGGCCATAGCCTGTTGGCGCTGCCGTGATCGTCAGCGCCGAGGCAGATGGCTTTGCACAACCCTTGGCGCAACCGGAAACATGCACCGTCAGCGATCCGTCGAGCAACGCCGGTGCGGTGTCGACAACCATCTGCGCCACGGCTCGCGTATCGATCCGCGCCGAGACGCAGGCGCCAATACCAGCGCAGGCAGCGATGTGATTGCGGGGATCACGCGGAAAAGCCCGCAAACCATGACCGAGAGCCAAAGCCTGCGCCGCACCGATCTGGTCAGGCGCAATGCCCAGCACCATCAGCGCATGACCGGGCGCCAGCCGGATTTCAGTAGCTCCCAGTATGTCCAGCGCTTCGAGCAATGTGCCAAGACTATGCGCGTGGATTTGTGCGAATGGCAGGCCGATGCCGAGAACAGAGCGCTCATCGCCCAGATCATGAATACCGGCAGCGCTCGGTGCGGGCACCATGGGGGCGATCTCATCGAGATTGAATGTCGTTGCCCAGCGGGTTGCAACGGCACCGACAATATCGCGGGCGCGGGCGTGCCTGCCGATCGCAGCAAGATTTTTGAGGATGTCCATCACTGCCGGGACGACAGCCGCGTCCTCCAGCACCGCAATCTGTCTTGCCGTCGTTTCCGTGCCGGCAAGAGCCATCAGCCAGCGCGCCTGCCCGTTGGTCTGAACTGCGCGCAACCTGATATCGGCGGTAACCGCGCCCAGATTCAATTGTCCGCCACCATCGACGACGACCGATAGCTTCGGCGCCAGGGCCAAAGGCGGCTGATGCGCAGCCACTGCAGCACGCAGTCGATCTGCAACGACAACAGCGTCGGCGATTTCGGCTGGATCCAGTCCGGCCAGCGGCGGCGTTTCAATCGCAAGACCCTCTGCGATCGCTATGCCGGCATCGGCGATTTTCTGAGACAGGAGCGGGACAGTTTGCGCCGTCAGGCCACGGATTTGCAGATTGCCACGCGCCGTGATTTCAAGGATGCCGTTTCCACACAAAGCAGCCGCATCGGCTATCGCCGTCAGTTCCGCAAGCGCAAACCCCGATTTTTCGGGCCGCAAGCGCACCAAAAGACCATCGCCCGTCATCATCGGCGTTGACAAAGATGGACACGCACCGCGGCGCATCGGCGCGATCTGCGTGGCTTCCATTGATGTATCGGATGGTGCGGCACAGAACGTCATGACAGGCAGCTAGCCATCTCCAGTCTTAAAAAAGCAAATCCAAAGTCCCAGGCTACCATTTGCCCGTGACAACAGCACTCTACAACACAGACAAACCGGCCGCCATGCCGTGTACCACGTCAAAACGAAGCACCGCTTTTGCCGCTATTCCTCGAAATCCGTGCCCTTCTGCAAAAGATAGATATCCATGATCCAGCCATGCTGCGTCCGCGCCGCCGCCCGGGTTTTGCGGATATCGTCCTTCACGTCGGCAAGGCGTCCTGAAATGATGATCTCCTGCTCCGTGCCAAGATAGGCGCCCCAGTAGATCCGCGCGTCCGGATCCTCGATCTTCATGAATGCCTGTTCGCCATCCAGCATCACGACGGCCGTTTCGCATTTCTGCGGAAAGCTCTCGGCAAGGCGCCTGCCAGTGGTGATCTCCACCGGCTTCCCGACGAGATTGAGCGGGATCCTATGACTGGCGGCTAACGCCTGAATGCTGGTAATGCCGGGAATGACCGAATACTCGAATTTCACAGTGTCCAACGCTCGAACACGTTCAATGATCCGGATGGTGCTGTCGTAGAGCATAGGATCGCCCCAGACGAGAAAAACGCCGGTCTCTCCTTCCGCAAGCACGTCGAGCAGAAGACGTTCGTAAGTCGCAGCAATCGCGGCATGCCACGCATCGACGCTCTGCGGATAAGAACGCCCCGCAATCTGGCGAAGGGGAACCTCGAATTCCACAACGCGTCTGTCCCGTCTCGTGACATAGCGCGACACGATATCACGGCGGATCTCGGCAAGCTGAGCTTTCGCCTCGCCCTTGGTCGGAATGAAAAGGACAGCCGCTGCATTGAGGGCATTGATCGCCTGCACGGTGAGATGCTCGGGATTACCGGTACCGATGCCGACGATCAGAATATTTCTCATTTTTCAGCCTTTTCGAAGATTTAACGTCTTTGTCCGATTGCCCCGTGGAACGCAAGGCGATAGCCAGGTTATGAATGCGTAAGCGACTGGTAAAACACGATAAATACTTTCAGCAAGCACGCCTAAAACTATGCTATAGGTTAATTTCCGACACTCAACCGACGACAAATTCGTTTACATTAGCGAAAATTCATTTACATAGGCGCCGAAAGCCGCCCGTAAGCGACGCGATACATGCTCCCCTCTAAGAGACACTTCCAGGGAATGCGGCTTTAGAAAAATTGTCGCACATTGTGCATTCCATTTGAGGCGGAAAACGCCTCGTGAGGACCTATACAGTGACGAATTATTCCGCAAGAAAAGTCAGTGCATCCGATCCGGCCGAGGCGCTGTGGAACTGCAAGGCAGGCTTCATCGGCATCTTTGTCGCCAGTGCGCTTGTCAACATCCTCTATCTCACCGGTTCCTTCTTCATGCTTGAAGTCTATGACCGGGTTCTGCCAAGCAGGAGCATACCCACGCTGATTGCGCTTTGCCTGCTCGCACTGTTGCTTTATGCCTTCCAGGGTGCCTTCGAAATGGTGCGCGGCCGTATGCTCGTGCGCATTGCCGGCGCACTGGATGAAGCCATGAGCGCGCGGATCTATCGCGCAGTGGTTCAGGCACCGTTGAAACTGCGCACCCAAGGCGATGGCCTGCAGGCGTTGCGGGACTTCGACCAGGTTCGCTCATTCCTGTCGGGCAGCGGCCCTGCCGCATTCTTCGACCTGCCATGGCTGCCTTTCTACATCGGCATCTGCTTCCTGTTCCATCCACTGATCGGCATCGTTGCCGTCGTCGGTTCGATTATTCTCATCGCGCTGACCTTCCTGACCAATCGCGGCACGGAAGGCCCGTCAAAGAGGGCATCCGAGGCGGGCAACCAGCGCAACGCGTTTGCTCAAGCATCGCAGCGCAATGCCGAAGTCATGCAGGCCATGGGCATGATGGGCCGGATGTCACAGCTCTGGGAACAGCGCAACGACGCCTATAGGGGACATAATCGCACCACCTCCGACGTCGGCAACGGCTATGGCGCCCTGTCGAAGGTATTTAGAATGGCGCTGCAGTCTGCAGTTCTGGCAACAGGTGCGGTCCTCGTCATCGAAGGAATGGCATCGCCCGGCATCATCATTGCCGGCTCGATCCTGACGGCGCGGGCGCTGGCCCCGGTGGAATTGGCCATCGGCAACTGGCGCGGGTTTGTTTCCTGCCGTCAGAGCTGGCAGCGGCTGAAGGATCTGCTGCAGGCCCTGCCGGAACGCGACGCGCCGATGCTGCTGGCAGCACCGAAGGAGAAACTCAGCGCTGAAAATCTGGCCGGTGGGCCTCCGGGCGCCCAGCGTTTGACCTTCGCCGAAGTCAACTTCACCATATCGGCCGGCACCGCACTGGGCGTCATCGGGCCGAGTGCCTCGGGCAAATCCTCGCTCGCACGTGCCCTCATCGGCATCTGGCCCTCATTTCGCGGGGCAGTCCGCCTCGACGGAGCAGCGCTGGACCAGTGGGACAGCGATAATCTCGGCCGCTCCATCGGCTACCTGCCGCAGGACGTCGAACTTTTCGCCGGCACGGTGGCGCAGAATATCGCGCGCTTCATCGAAAACGCCTCTCCGGATGCCATCGTTTCGGCAGCCCGCGCGGCACGCGTCCACAATCTCATTCTCAAACTTCCGAACGGCTATGAGACAGAGATCGGCGAAGGCGGCACGGCCTTGTCGGCTGGCCAGCGCCAACGCCTGGCGCTTGCCCGCGCCCTTTACGACGAACCGTTCCTCGTCGTCCTCGATGAACCCAATTCCAATCTCGATGCTGAGGGCGAACGGGCCCTCAGCGAAGCGATCATGAGCGTGCGTGCGCGCGGCGGTATCGTCATCGTCATCGCACACCGCCCAAGCGCACTTGCCGCTGCCAACATGGTCTTGATGATGAACGAGGGCCGCATGCAGGCTTTCGGGCCGAAGGACGAAATCCTCGCGCAGATCCTGCGCAAGGAAAGCCAGCAGCCTCAAATAGCCAAAACGGCCTCGCTAAAAATCGTCAGTGAAGGACAGGATTCAGCATCGTGAACGATATCCTAGCAAAACCCGCAACCTCGCACCGCTCGCTCGGCCGGCACATCACCGCCGTATCGCTCCTGGCGTTCGCGCTGATCGTCGGCGTCGGCGGCTGGGCGATGACGACTGAACTCTCGAGCGCAATCGTCGCAAGCGGCACCGTCGTCGTCGAGAACAACGTCAAGAAGATCCAGCACCTGACTGGTGGCATCGTCGGCGAAGTGCTGGTCAAGGAAGGCGACACCGTCAAGGCCGGCCAGATCCTGATCAAGCTCGACGGCACGACTGTGCGTGCCAACATGTCGATCGTCCAGAACACGCTGGCGCAACTCTATGCCCGCAAAGCCCGCCTGCTGGCAGAACAACTGGGGGCCGAAGATTTCAAGATCCCGGAGAATCTGGACGAATTGACGTCTGGCACGACGACCCCCGGCAGTGTCCTTGAAGAAAGCGAACGCACGCTGTTCGTTAGCCGGAAAAACGCGCTGGTTGGCATGAAAGCCCAGCTTGCGTCGCGCAAGGACCAGCTTGCCGACGAGACAAAGGGGCTGACCGTCCAGCTCGCTGCGATCGACGACGCTGTGAAGCTCATCAATGAAGAACTCACAGGGCTCGAAAAGCTCTACGGCAAGGGTCTCATTCCCATGCAGCGAGTGGTTGAGCTAAAACGTGATCGGGCTCAACTTGACGGAGACCGCGGCGCCCGCCTCGCCGCACGCGCCCAGTCCGCCGGAAAGTCGAGCGAAGTCGATCTGCAGATCCTGCAGCTGGACGAGGACCGCCGCACCGAAAATGCCAAGGAACTGACGGACGTCGAGGCAAAGATCGCCGAATACGAGGACCGCCGCATTGCCGCCATTGACCAGTTGAAGCGCCTGGATATCCGTGCGCCACTGGACGGCCGGATCTATCAGCTGGCTGTCCATACGGTGAACGGTGTCATCAACCCGGGCGAAGTACTGATGGTTGTGGTGCCCGGTTCGGACGGCCTGACTGTCGAAGCCAAGATCGCCACCCATGATATTGACCAGATCCGCGTCGGCCAGCCGGTGGAAATCCGCTTTAGCGCCTTCAACCAGCGCACCACCCCGATTGTAGAGGCGGAAGTCGTGACCATTGCGCCCGACCTGGTCACGGACCAGCGGACCGGCCTGAGCTATTATCCGCTGCGCATCAAGCCGAAAACGGAAAGTCTGGCGGGCCTGAAGGGGCTCACCCTCTACCCGGGCATGCCGGCCGAGGTCTTTATCAAGATCGGCGACCGCACCGTGATCTCGTATCTCGCCAAACCGCTGACCGAACAGATTCAGCATACATTCCGCGAGGATTGATCCAATCAGGCAACACGGCGGTGATCGACACCGCCGTGTTGCTGGAAAACGCCGATGCAAAACAATCCGTGCTGCATCGCCAAAATCGCGTGGCAGGCTCCGGCACAGCCGGTGTATGACCGATGTCATGACCTCGAAGCGAACCGGCTACATCTTCGTCTTACTTGCCCTTGTCATCTTCTCGATACAGGACGCGATTTCCAAGCATCTGGGCGGCCTCTACCCTCCGGTCTTCATAACGATGATCCGTTATTGGGCGTTCGCCGCATTCGCCATCCTGCTGGCGGCGCGTTCGCGCGGCGGTCTTTCCGTCACGGCAAGGACGAAACGTCCGATCCTGCAGATCCTGCGCGGCATCCTGCTGGTCGCACAGATCGTCATCGTCATCATTTCTTTCTCCAGAGTCGGTCTTGCCCATTCGCAGGCGATCTTTTCCTCGGGACCGCTGTTCGTAGCGCTGCTTTCCATGCCGCTGCTCGGCGAGCGCGTTGGCTGGCGGCGGTGGACGGCAATCATCATCGGGCTCATGGGCGTTCTGCTCATCTTGAAACCGGACGACAGCAGCTTCGACATCAATTTCCTGATCCCGATCTCATCGGCGCTGATCTTTGCGATCTACGTCATATCGACCCGGCTGGTCAGCCGCGACGACAGTGCGATCACCAGCTTTTTCTACACCGGGGTCGCCGGTGCCGTTGCGATCACCCTTGTCGGACCTTTCTACTGGACGACACTTGCGCCGCAGGACTGGGCCTGGATGATGCTTCTGTGCATCACCGGAACGACCAGTCATTTCTTCCTGATCAAGGCCTATGAACTGCTCGACGCTTCGGAAGTTCAACCGCTGACCTATCTGCAGCTGGTCTTTGCCTCGATCATCGGCGTCTCAATCTTTGGCGAGACGCTGAACCTCAACATGATCCTTGGCTCGGTGATCGTCGTCTGCGCCGGTATTTTCACCGTCTGGCGCGAAAGCGTCGTTGCCCGGCGCAATGCCAGGAAACCCGAACCGCCATCGTCTCAGACGCTGACCTAAGCAGTCATCTCCGGATTGGCAGGCAGTGCCCAATCGATTGGGTCACGGCCCTTCGAGACCAGAAAATCGTTGGCCTTGGAGAACGGTTTGGTGCCAAAGAAACCGTTATGGGCCGACAGCGGCGATGGATGCGGCGAGCGGATTACCAGATGGCGCGACTGGTCGACAAAGGCCGCCTTCTTCTGCGCATAGGCTCCCCAGAGGATGAAGACGACGGGATGTTCCTGATCGTTGACCGTGCGGATGATCGCATCGGTGAATTTCTCCCAGCCCTTGCCCTGATGGGAAGCCGCCATCGCGCGCTCCACAGTCAGCACGCTGTTGAGCAACATCACGCCCTGCCGCGCCCAGCTTTCCAGAAAACCATGGCGGGCAGGCGGAATGCCGAGATCACTTTGCAGCTCCTTATAGATGTTCACCAGAGATGGCGGTGAGCGCACGCCCGGCTTGACGCTGAACGACAAGCCATGCGCCTGTCCCTCGCCATGATAGGGGTCCTGCCCGAGGATGACGACGCGCACTTTGTCGAGCGGCGTCAAATCCAGCGCTCGAAAATACTCCGCCCCCTTCGGAAAAATCTGCTTGCCGCTATTCTTCTCCTCCACCAGGAATTTTTTCAGCGCCGCCATGTAGGGGCTGGCGAACTCCGCCTGCAAAGCAGCCTTCCAGCTTTCTTCGATCTTAACACTCGATTCCATGGCGTGCCCTGCGCTGTTCATTCCGGTCAAATCTTGCGCCGCCGAATTTAACGCCAGCCCCGCCGATGGCAAGCAACAGATCTCAGGTTGAGGCGAATGAGTTTCAATATATTTTGATAAACATAACGCTAGCCAATCGGATTACACCGTTATATCTAAAGAGATATCTCGAAGCCAATGGGGGACCGCATGCGCACTGAACGTCGAACCTTGCTGAAATTTCTCGGAACTGCCGCCGTCGCACTCTGGATCGGTGGCGCGTCGCTCGCCCAGCCTGCGTTTGCAGCCGAAAAGGTCACTGTCTTTGCTGCGGCAAGCCTGAAGAACGCACTCGATGCCGTCAATGCCGAATGGCAAAAGGAAGCAGGCAAGGAAACCACCGTTTCCTACGCTGCAAGCTCGGCCCTCGCCAAGCAGATCGAGTCCGGCGCACCGGCCGACGTCTTCATCTCCGCTGACCTTGCCTGGATGGACTACGTCGCTGAAAAGAAGCGGATCAAGGACGACACCCGCGCCAACCTGCTCGGCAACCGCATCGTTCTCGTGACCGGCAAAAAGGATGCTGCCCCGGTCGATATCAAGCAGGGGCTTGATCTGAAGGCACTGCTCGGCGACGAAAAGCTCGCCATGGGCGCTGTCGATTCCGTGCCTGCCGGCAAATACGGCAAGGCAGCACTCGAAAAGCTCGGCATCTGGTCCTCGGTCGAAAAGAATGTGGCCGGCGCAGAAAACGTCCGCGCCGCCCTTCTGCTGGTTTCCAAGGGCGAGGCTCCCTATGGCATCGTCTACCAGACGGATGCCGCCGCCGACAAAGACGTGACGATTGCCGGTACCTTCCCGCAAGACAGCCATCCGCCAATCGTCTACCCGATTGCGATCACCGCCGACAGCAAGAACCCGGACGCCGCCGCCTATGTCGACTTCGTCAAGTCTGCCAAGGCTGCCGCTCTCTTCGAAGCTCAGGGCTTTACGGTTCTGAAGTAAGTTGACCTGAAATAAGACGACCCGAAATATGACTGCTATGCGCTCTATCCGCAAATGGATGGAGCGCATATCGTTTGACCGTTGGGGACGGAGCATAGGCATTTGGATTGGTTGGCTTTAAGCGACGCGGAATGGACGGCGATCCGACTCAGCCTGCGCGTATCCTTCGTCGCCATGATCGTCAGCCTGCCGTTTGCCATCGGCATTGCCATGCTTCTGGCACGCGGCCGTTTCTGGGGAAAATCCGTCCTCAATGGCCTGGTTCATCTCCCCCTGATCCTACCTCCGGTCGTTACCGGCTTTCTCCTTCTGATCCTGTTCGGAAAACGCGGCCCGATCGGCGCGTTTCTGGCTGAATATACCGGTATCGTCTTTTCTTTCCGCTGGACGGGTGCGGCCCTTGCCTGCGCGGTCATGGCTTTTCCGTTGATGGTGCGCAGCATCCGCCTGTCGATCGAGGCAGTCGATCGCCGGCTGGAACAGGCGGCATCGACACTAGGCGCTGGACCAATTTGGGTCTTCCTCACCGTCACGCTGCCGCTGGTGCTGCCGGGCATCATCGCCGGCATGGTGCTTGCCTTCGCCAAGGCGATGGGCGAATTTGGCGCGACGATCACCTTCGTCTCCAATATTCCCGGCGAAACCCAGACACTGTCTTCGGCGATCTATACCTTTACCCAGGTTCCCGGCGGCGATGCCGGTGCGTTTCGCCTGACACTCATTTCCATCGTCATTTCCATGGCTGCCCTGATGGTTTCTGAAGTTCTCGCGAACGTCGCGGCGAAGAAAGTGGATGCGGCATGAGCCTTGAGGTCGATATCCACCATCGGCTTGGCGCATTTTCCGTCGAAGCGGCATTCTCGGCGGACAAGGGCGTGACCGCCCTCTTCGGCCGCTCCGGCTCCGGCAAGACCTCGCTGATTAATATCATCGCCGGGCTGATGCGGCCCGAAGGCGGGTCCCTGCGCTTCAATGGCGACGTGCTTTACGACGGTGACAACCGTGTTTTCGTGCCCGCGCACAAACGCCGTTTCGGCTATGTCTTCCAGGAGGCCCGCCTCTTTCCGCATCTGAGCGTGCGGCGCAATCTGGGCTACGGCCGATGGTTTACCCGCCGCAGTCATGGTGGGGCGGATTTCGACCGGATCGTCGATCTGCTCGGCGTCAGTGCCTTGCTCGATCGTGCACCGGCCAATCTGTCCGGCGGCGAAAGGCAGCGCATTGCCATCGGCCGGGCCCTGTTGTCCAATCCGCGCCTATTGCTGATGGACGAACCGATGGCCGCCCTCGACGAGGAACGCAAGGCGGAAATTCTGCCTTATCTGGAGCGGTTGCGCGACGAGGCGGATATTCCGATCATCTATGTCAGTCACTCGGTGGCGGAAGTCGTCCGGCTGGCGACAAAGGTGATCATTCTGGAAAACGGCCGCGTCAGCGCCTCGGGCGACGCGGCAACCATCCTTAGCCTACCCTCTTCGACCATCAGCCGGCGGGAGGCCGGCGCTGTTATCGACGGTATAGTCGGGGAAACAGATACAGAGCATGAGATCACCGTCATCCGCGCCGGACAGGCCGAAATCCGCGTGCCGCACCTGAACGCGCCCACCGGCAAGGCCGTCCGCCTGCAGATCGCCGCCCGCGATGTGATGCTGGCGACCAGCCGGCCGGAGGGACTGAGTGCGCTGAACATTCTCTCCGCAACGATCATCGGGATCGGCGAACCGGCACAGGGCATGGTGGATATCCGGCTGGATTGTGGTGACGTGACGATCGTTTCGCGTGTAACGACCCTCTCGCGTGACATGCTCGGACTGCATGCCGGTAAACCGGTTTACGCGATCATCAAGAGCGTGGCTCTGGATCTTTGATCGCCGCCGCGCTGGAATTCAGATTGTCCTGAAGCCAGGAGAGTTCGGACGCCAGCGCCGCCTGTGCCTTCTCCTCCATCGCGCGGAACTGACGGATCAGCTCCTCTCCGAAGGGCGTCAAAACCGCACCGCCGCCCTGTTTTCCACCACGCTGCGATTCCACCGCCTCCTGCCTGAACATGCTGTTGAGCGCACTCACCAGCAGCCAGGCCCGCCGGTAGGACATATCCATGGCACGGCCGGCAGCCGAGATCGATCCGGTCTCGCGGATATGCTCGAGCAGCTCGATCTTACCCCGCCCCAGCCGTTCGGAATGGGGGAAATCGACCCGCAGAACGGGGTGGAGACGACTGGGATCTGTCTGTGTCATGCGGTTCTGCGTACCCTGGCTGGATCGGCCAAAAGACTATCGCGCGCCCCAGTCAAAGTACAGTCACGCCCCTAGCCGCAAACGCCGCTGCCGTCAGATCCGCAATCCAGTCTGGTCGTCGAACACGTGCACATCGGCAGGACGGATCGAGACATCAATGATGTCGCCGGTCCTCACCGGCCTGCGCGAGGTTTCGACGATCGTCACCTCCGCAGCGGTGGAGGTGGTAATATAGGTCGCCGAGCCGGTGCTTTCGACGATACCGACCGGCAGGCGGAAGACGCCCTGACCCGGCTCGACGAAATGCAGATGTTCGGGCCGCAGCCCCGCCGTCACCTTGCGTCCGGGCTGCAGCTGACGGTCGAGAACGATCGTCTGCTTCTCCCCCACATCGACGGCCAGCGACCGCCCATCCTCGCCGACCATTGCAGGCACGAAATTCATCGCCGGGGAACCGATGAACCCGGCCACGAACCTGTTGGCCGGCCGGTCGTAAAGTTCGAGCGGCGCGCCCTGCTGTTCGATAACGCCATCCTTCATGACCACGACATGATCGGCCATTGTCATCGCCTCGATCTGGTCATGCGTGACATAGACGGAGGTGGCGCCCAACCGATCATGCAGGGTGCGGATTTCCTTGCGCATATGGACACGCAACGCCGCATCGAGATTGGACAGTGGCTCGTCGAACAGGAACGCCTTGGGATCGCGGATGATGGCCCGGCTCATGGCCACACGCTGGCGCTGGCCGCCGGAGAGTTCGCGCGGATAGCGGCCGAGTAACTGCGAAAGCCCCGTCGTGGCCGCAACTTCCTCTGCCGCCTTCCTGGCTTGCGCCTTCGGCACCCCGCGAATGCGCAGGCTGTAGGTGAGGTTCTGCTCCACCGTCATATGCGGATAAAGCGCATAGGACTGGAACACCATGGCGATATCGCGCTTGCGCGGCGGCACGTTGTTCATCAGCTCGCCGGCAATCTTCAGGTCACCCGTGGAGATGCTTTCCAGCCCAGCCAGTGACCGCAACAGCGTGGACTTGCCACAGCCGGACGGACCGACCAGCGCGACGAAACGGCCCTTTTCGATGCTGAGCTCGATGTTTTTCAGGGCATGGAAGGCGCCGTAATATTTGTTGACGCCCGAGAGCTCGATCTGCTTGGTCATTTGATGGCTCCCGAAGTAAGGCCGGAGACGATGCGCCGCTGCAGCAGCACGAAGATGGCGAGAATGGGGGTCACGTAGATCGTGGCATAGGCCATGATGTTGTTCCATTCATTGGTGTTCGGCCCCATGAACGAGTTGAGGCCAACGCTGGCGGGCTGCAGTTCCACCGCCTGGATGATCGATTTCGAATAGACGAATTCGCCGAAGGCCTGCATGAAGATCAGGATGGCACTGACGAGAATGCCGTTGCGGGCAAGCGGCAGCACGATGTTGAAGAAGGCGCCCACGCGCGAATTGCCATCGACCAGTGCTGCCTCTTCCAGTTCCTGCGGCACCGCCATGAAGGTGGCGCGGACAAGAACGACGAAGAACGGCATGCTTTTGGCGGCAATGGCGATGATCACGGCCAGACGCGGGTAGTTCAGCATGCCCAGCTGCGAGAAACCGACGAAGATCGGCGTGATCATCAGCGATGCCGGCAGAACCTGCAGCATCAGGATCAGGAACAGCCCGATATCCACCCAGACATTGCGATAACGCGCCAGCACATAGGCGCAGCCGACACCGAGCACGGTGATCAGGGTGACCGAGCCAAAGGCGATGATCAGCGAGTTCCACAGATAACGGCCCATGCCCCGGCTTTCCCAGACAAAGGCATAGGTGCCCCATTGTGGTTCCGAGGGCCAGAAACTCGGCGGTGTCGCAAACATCTCCGAGCCGCTTTTGAGCGCGGTGATGAACATCCAGTAGAGCGGAAACAGATAGATCGCCGCCATGACGAGGGCGATGACCAGCATCAGGCGATTGCGGTTGGTGTCGCTCATCCGCGCACCTCATGACGTGTGGAGCGGACATAGACGACCGAGGCAAACATCACGAAGACGATCATGATGACGGAGATCGTTGCGCCCTTGGCAAAGTCATACTGCCGGAACGACAGGTCCCAGGCCCAGTATTGGGTGACGTTGGACGAATTGTTCGGCCCGCCGGAGGTAATCGCGGCGAAAAGATCGAATTGCTGCAGCGTGAAGATCAGGCCAAGCGAAACGATGGCACCGATGGTCGAGCGCATCATCGGCAGGGTGATCGTCCAGAAGCGCTGCCAGGCATTGGCACCGTCGAGTTCGGCAGCCTCATAGAGATCGCCGGGAATGCTCGCCAGACCGACGGATAGCAGGATCATGTTGAAGGCCGTGCCCAACCAGACATTGGCGATGATGACGGCATAGAGCGAATAATTCGGATCGGAGCGCCAGAAGATATTGCCGGAGATGATGCCGGTTTCCTTCAGCATGAAATTCAGCACACCGAAATCACCCGACAGGATCCAGTTCCAGATGGCGCCGACGACGAGGCCGGGCATCACCCAGGACACCAGGAACAGGCCGCGCAGCCACGAAGCACCGGGAAAATTTACCCAGAAGAACAGCGCCAGCCCGAAGCCGATCAGGAACTGTCCGGCAATCGAGCCGATGACGAAGATCGCAGTGTTGCCGAGGATCGGCCATGTCTCCGGCTGGGCAAACAGTTCCTGGTAATTCTTGAAGCCGACAAAGGGCCGCAGGAACGTGCCGAGGCTGAACATGTCGACTTCCTGGAAGCTCATCAGGATATTGTAGAGCAGCGGCAGACCCGCCATCAGGAACAGAAAACCGAGCGGAAAAGCGACGAGCACGATATCGAAACCGTTGCCATCCCGAATGCTGGAAAACAGCCTCTTCATGGGGCCTCCGATGCTCCGAACGGGGCTGCCCGGCGCATTGGCGCGAAAGACAACCCCTTCCGGGAGGAAATGATGATGGCGCAGGGCCATCGGCTATTTCCCTTCTCCCCTGTGGGGAGAAGGTGGCCCGAAGGGCCGGATGAGGGGTCGGCGCGCGCAGTCGTCTGTTAATCGCTTTTCATGAAGAGCATTCGTCGCTGCCGCTCCTCCCCCCCCCTCATCTGCCCGTTGGGCATCTTCTCCCCGCTGGGGAGAAGAGGGAAGCCACCAAACTTAGCCCAGCACAGCCTTGATCTTCTCGGCAGCCTGATCAAGCGCATCCTTCGGGCTCGACTGGCCGGTCAACGCCGCCTGGATGGCATCCTGGATCGCCTTGGAGATCTTCGGCCATTCCGGATGCGGGCCGCGAGGCTTGGCGTATTTCAGCTGTTCGAGGAACACCTGCAGCCCGGCATCCTTGAGGGCCTGACCTGTGGCCGGGATTGCGATGTCGGAACGGGCCGGAAGCTGGCCGTAGTTCTTGAACATCTTGTCATCCTGCGAGGCGAAATATTCGAGCGCCTTGAAGGCTTCCTCCGGATGTTTGGTCGAGGCGAAGATCGCCCAGTTGAAATCGCCCATGGCCGACGAGCGTTCCGCACCTTCCTGCGGCACCGGCAGCAGCGTCACACCCCAGTCGAATTTCGCTTCCTGCGACATGCGGTCGAGTTCCCACGGACCGGAGATCGCCATGGCGGCATTGCCGGAATTGAACGTGCCGGTCGAATCCCACTGGCCGCGGGTCAGCGTATCCGGCGAGGCGAGCTTCTCGTCCATGATGGTCTTCCAGACCGTCAGCGCCTTCACGGCACCTTCGGAATTGATGTCCTGATAACTGCCGCCGCCCATCTGCGCCCAGGGCAGGAACTGGAAGGTGCCTTCCTCATTGGCCTTGGCGGAGAAGGCCAAACCATAGACGTTGGCCGCCGGATCGGTCAGCTTGCGCGCATCCTCGACCAGTTCGTCCCAGGTCTGCGGCGGCTTGTTCGGGTCAAGCCCCTTCGCCTTGAACATATCCTTGTTGTAATAGAGCGCGATCGTGTTGGTCGCCTTCGGCACGCCGTAATATTTGCCGTCCCACTCGACCGATTTCAGCGGTCCTGGGAAATAGTTTTCCGGCTTGATCACCGTCGATTTCGAGATCATGTCGGTCAAATCGAGGAAAGCGCCGCGCGATGAAAACAGCGCGTGCTCGGGATTGTCGATGGCGATGATATCCGGTGCCTGGCCGGTGGAATAGGCGCGCATTGCCTCGCTCACCACATCGTCGAACTGGATCTGACGGTACTCGATCTGGATGCCGTTGTTGAGCTCGTTGAAATCGGCCACCAGATGCGGTGCAGGCTGGATGTCGCGGTCAAGCGACCAGACGGTGAGCTTCACATCTTCCGCCTTGGCGGAAAGACCCAACATCGAAACGCCTGCCAGCGCCAGCGCACCAATGACTGCATATTTGCGGATACCCATAATTTTCCTCCTTGTGGTTATCCTGTCGGCCGTCATCCTCCATGCCGGCCTTCTTCAGTCCATTTCAGTCTGTCAGGCCGCCTGATTGACCAAGCAGGCCCGGTCAATCAGGCGGGATCGACGACGAAATCGCCGCCCCGGCAAGCCTTCAGATAGTTCAGGCCGTGAACCTGGCCGGTCATTTCAAGCGCATCGCGATAGACCGGGTCATGCCAGCCTTCGATGTCGATAGAGCCCGACCAGCCGGCAAGACGCAGCTCGGAAATCACGTCCGTCCAGTTGGTATCGCCAAAGCCCGGCGTGCGCATGAACACGAACTTTTCCTTGCCGAAAATACCGTGCTCGCGGATGACATCCCAGCGGATCGTCGCGTCCTTGCCGTGCACGTGAAAAATCTTTTTCGCCCATTTGCGGATCTGCGGCAGTGGGTCGATGAGATAGACCATCTGGTGGCAGGGCTCCCATTCAAGCCCGATATTATCGTCCGGCGTCTCGTTGAAGATCAGTTCCCAGGCATCCGGGTTGTGGGCGATATTCCAGTCGCCGGTTGCCCAGTTGCCGTCCATGGCGCAATTCTCAAACGCGATCTTCACGCCCTTGTCAGCGGCGCGCTTGGCAAGCTCGCTCCAGATTTCCTTGTAGCGCGGCAAACTATCGGTCAACGGCTTGTTGCGGATGCGGCCGGTGAAGCCGGCAACGCAGGTGGCGCCGAAATGATGGGCATTGTCGATGCAGTCCTTCCAGCCCTGCAGCGTATCGCGGTCGATATCGGTGGTTTCCAGCGGATTGCCGAACATGCCGAGCGTCGAAATGGTGATGTCGCGGTCGCCGATCGCCTCGACGCAGCGCTTGCCGAGTTCGGCGAGGTTCTGGCCGTTGGTCGTCTGCCAGAAGAAGGGCTCAAAACTTTCGAAGCCCATGTCTGCCACCTTGCCGATACGCTCGGCAGCCTTGCCTGCGGATGCGCTGATCATGGTGCCGATGCGGATGGCTTTTGCCGGATTGCTCATCAAACTGTCCTGTTCTTCATAGGGTCACACGCTGCTTGGTGCGGGCGCTCTCGATCGCTGCAAACACCATGGCAAGGCTGTTGATATTGTCGTTACCGACCGTCTCCGGTTTGGCGCCGGTTTTGATCGCGTTCAAAAAATCTGCGATGACGCTGGCATGACCGTGGGTCTGCGCCTCGTCTGCCGGCTGCGGCATGTCGATGGCATCGATCGGACGAAAAAAGCCTTCCGAACCCGCAACCACGCCCGCCTTGAAATCATCCGCACCATCCCAGAGCAAGGTGCCCTTGGTGCCGATAATCCGCCACTGGCTTTCCCAGCTGGTATTGGCCCCTTCGGCACACCAGGAACCGCGATAGGTGAAGATCACATCATCGGAAAACTCGAAGATCGCATTGGCGGCAGCGCCATGCCCATACCAGGAACCACGCGGATTGCTTTCATGGCAGTAGACGGCGACAGGCACCTTGTCCGCCACGAAACGGGCAGCATCGAAGGTGTGAATCGCCATGTCGAGCAAAAGCACATTGTCCATTTCCTCACGGAACCCACCGAAATGCGCGCCGATGAAGAAGTCGCAATGAATGGCCGTCAGCTCGCCCAGCGCGCCGCTTTCCACCAGACGGCGGATGCGGCGAATGCCGGAAATGAACCGGCGGTTCTGGACGATGGCATGGATTTTTCCGGCGGCCTCGGCCTGGGCAATCAGCGAACGACCGGCCTCGATCGACGCCGCCATCGGCTTTTCGCTGAGCACGTGGCAGCCATGGGCGAGCGCAGTTCCCACCACATCGCCACGGGCGGACGGGATGACGACATCAAAGACGATATCGGCAGATGTCTTTGCCAAGACACCGGCAAGATCGGAACCGATGACGGCATCCACCAGGCCGAATTCAGCGGCCAGCGCTTTTGCCGCCGCCGGATTGACGTCGACCAAGCCCACGACATCAACCGCCGAGCGAATTTCAGGGGTTTCAGCGATCGCCTTGAGCCAGCCTTTGGCCATGGCTCCGCACCCGCACAGAACTGCACGCAAAATGGGATTCTCCTCCTCAAAGTCTACGGTTTTCGCTCCTTTTCGGCCGCCGTAAACGTTTACGGAACTATGAACGATTTTTGAAACGTGTCAATAGATGGACATCGGATCACCGAAATCACGCGTTGAAAGCAGCTGAAATGACGGGCATACGCAGGCTTGCACAACATCTGGATATTTCCATCGGCACCGTCTCGCGGGCCCTGAACGGCCGCCCCGACGTCAATGAGGAGACGCGCCGCAAGGTTCTCGAGGCCGCTGCCGAACTCGGCTATGTGCCCAACCAATCCGGCCGCAGCCTGCGCCAGGGCACCACCAACATCATCGGCTTCATGATGCAAACCGGCACCGAAATCACCGGTCAGGGCGATACGTTCTTCATGAGCGTGTTCGACGGGGTGCAGACTGTATTCGCCCGCCACCATCTCGATCTGGTCGCCCTACTCTGCTCATCGGAGGAAGACCCCGACGATTACCTTCGCCGCGTCGTCGCGCGCGGTTTTGCCGATGGCCTCATCCTGTCGGCAACGCAGCGGCACGATCCGCGCTTCGAATTTCTCGCCAAGCGCAAGATCCCGTTCGTTACGCTCGGACGCAGCCTCACCGATGTCGGCCAGCCGTGGCTCGATCTCGATTTCGAAGGCATGGCGCAAACTTCGATCGACCGTCTGGTGGCCAAGGGTCATCGCCGGATCGCCGTCACAAGACCGCATGATGACATCAACCTTGGTCATCTCTTCGTCGATCAAAGTGCCAAGGCACTTGCCGAGCACGGTTTGACGCTCGATCCAGATCTCGTCTTCAGCTCAAAACCGAACGAGGCGGGTGGCTATCACGTCGCGCAGCAACTGTTGGCCATGAGGAACCGCCCAACCGCAATCCTTTTGGTCAATGAGACGATTGCCATCGGCTTCTACCGTGGCCTCAGCGAAGCCGGCCTCAAGCCCGGACGCGACATCGCCATCATCGGGCGGCAGAGCCCGCAATCGCATTTCCTGTCGCCAAGCCTCACCGGTTTTACGCTATCGCGCCGCGATCTCGGCATCGCACTGGCTGAAGCATTGCTCGCCACAATGCCGGCCTTCAGCCATTTCTATCCGGATGCGGAGCTTCGCAAAGTCTGGCCGGAAGACCTCGTCGAGGGCGAGAGCGACGCTTTTTCACTGCCCGCCTGACGGCAGGACGTAAGGCCGGTGACTGGCCAGTCTTTGCGACTTGAACAACGGCGAGATACCGTGCACATCGGAGGTCTCTTCCTTCGACGCTCGGAACCTTCGCCCATGCCCGGCCCCATTCTCGATCGCAGTGAAACCGACCAAGCCCTGCCAAAGAAAGCAGGCGTCGTCATCATCGGCGGCGGCATTATCGGGGTGAGCACAGCACTGTTTCTTGCCGAACGCGGTGTCGATGTCGTGCTCTGCGAAAAAGGCGTTCTCGGCGGCGAACAGTCCAGCCGCAACTGGGGCTGGGTCCGGGTCATGGGCCGCGACCGGCGCGAAATTCCGCTGGCGATCGAGGCCTTGAAAATCTGGGACGGGTTGGACGCACGTATTGGCGGAAACACCGGATTTCATCGTTCGGGGATTGCCTACATCTCCGAGACGGAAACGGATATCGCCAACCGCGATGTCTGGCTGAAACTCGCACAAGTCCACGGGCTCGACACACGCCAGATCGGCCCCGACGAGACGGCTGCCGTGATGCTGGGCGCCGGGCGGCGATACAAGGGCGCGCTCTATACGCCAAGCGATGGCCGCGCCGAACCGCAAAAGGCAGTGCCGGCGATTGCCACCGGCGCGCGCCGGGCCGGTGCCCGTATCCTGACCGGCTGCGCCGTACGCGGTATCGAGAAGAGCGCCGGCCGCATCAGCGCTGTGATCACCGAGAAGGGCCGCATCGAGACCTCCGCTGTCGTGCTTGCCGGCGGCGCCTGGTCGCGTCTGTTCTGCAAGGGACTTGGCATCCGGCTGCCGCAACTGAAAGTGCGCAACTCGGTGCTGCGCACCAGCGCGGTGAACCGGGGGCCGGATGGCGCCGGCGCCACCGCCACTTTTGCCTATCGGAAACGGCTGGACGGCGGCTATACCATCGCCAATGGCGGCATCAATATGCATGCGCTGGTGCCGGACAGTTTTACCTTCTTCCGGGATTTCCAACCCGCCAGGAAAGCCGAAGGCGACGCGGTGCAACTCGGCCTCAGCGCCCGGAGTTTTCAGGAACTGTTCGAAATTTCCGCAGTTCCCCTCGACCGACCCGGCGCATTCGAACGGCATCGTATTCTCGACCCCAATCCGGACGGCAGATCCGTCTTGAACGCGTTGCGGGCGGCCACCGAAGCCCTGCCGGTCCTGCGTGACGCGAAGGTTGAGCATATCTGGGCCGGCCTGATCGATGTGACGCCGGACGCGGTCCCGGTCATTTCCACTCTCGACAGCCTTCCCGGCCTGGTTATCGCAACAGGATTTTCGGGCCACGGCTTCGGTATCGGTCCAGGCGCCGGCCATCTCACCGCCGATCTGGTCATGGGAACCACACCGATCGTTGATCCCGCACCGTTCCGCTTCAGCCGCTTTTCCGACGGCACGCCGATCGAGATTGCACCGCCGGTTTGAACCGCATGACACATCGCCGGATATGAAACATCCCCGAACGCGTGAAGCTTTCGGGGATGCGAAGAAATGCGATGGGAGGCTGAGGTTCAGCCCATGCGCTCCGAGGCATAGCTTCCCGGGCTTGCCGGAAACACCACGGTGC
>UBTA01000087.1 GCA_900468065.1 Hyphomicrobiales bacterium
CCCCACAAGGGGGAGGGAAAGTCGCTACCGCTTCTGCCCAACACTCCGCCCGACACCGTCCGGCTTCGGCAGCCCCGCATGCGCCTCGGCAATCGCCTTCACCCGGTCGAGCACGGCAGCCGGGGCCGGCACGGCCTTGCTCTCCTTGGACGAGACATGCAGCATCATCTGCTCGGCGGTAGCGACGGCTTCGTTGGTGGCTGCATTGTAGATCGTCGAGAAGATATGCAGGCGCTTCTCGTCATAGGACAGGATCTGGCAGGTCGAGGTGAGCGCATCGCCGAGCTTGGCCTCGCCGAGATTGCGGATATGGGTTTCGACCGTGTAGTAGCTGTGGCCGTTCTTGACGTAGTCCAGTTCGACGCCGATCAGGCGCAGGATGCCATCGGACGTGTCGCCAAAAACCTGCAGGTAGCGGTGCTCGGTCATGTGGCCGTTGTAATCGACCCAGGCGGCGTTGACCTTGGTGTCGAGGATGCGGATCGGTTGGGCCTGACCGAGATCGGTTTGTGGCTTTTCGGCGTTTGCCCAGAGGCTGTCCTCGAAATCGGCGAGCAGTTTGCCCGCACCCCAGCCCTGGCCGCCATCGCCGCTTTTCAGCGCATGCATGATGCCGACGAGGTTTTCGTCGCGGATGCGCTCGAGATCGCGGATGCCGCGGGCGCCGGACTGTGCGTCAGACTGGCCGGCGATCTTGTTGACCAGCTCGTCGTCGAGATCGACGACGTCCATCAGCTTGGTCCAGGGCCAGGAGAGGCAGGGACCGAACTGGGCGAGGAAGTGGCGCATGCCGGCTTCGCCACCGGCGATGCGGTAGGTCTCGAACATGCCCATCTGCGCCCAGCGCATGCCGAAGGAATAGCGGATGACATCATCGAGCGTTTCGGTGTCGCAGATGTCGTCCTTGATCAGCCACAGCCCTTCGCGCCAGACGGCTTCGAGCAGGCGGTCGCCGACGAAGGCTTCGATCTCCTTGTTGATGATGACGCCCTTCATGCCGATCGGCGCGAGCTTGGCTTTCGCCTCCTGCAACGTCGCCTTGCTGGTCTTTTCGCCACCGACCAGCTCGGCGAGCGGCAACAGGTAGACCGGGTTATAAGGGTGGGCGACGAACATGCGCTCGGGATGCTTCATGTCGCGCTGCAGTTCCGTCGGCATGATGCCCGACGTGGACGAGCCGATCAGGGCTGTTGGCGAGGCAGCCGCGTCGATCTGGGTGATGACATTGCGCTTCAGGTCGACCCGCTCGGGCACGCTTTCCTGAATCCAGTCAGCGCCTTGCACCGCTTCCTCAACGCTCTCGACGAAGGTGAGCTTTCCTTTCGGAGGCAGAGGCGCCATGGTCAGCATGGCATAGGCGCGCTCGGCATTGGCGAGCACTTCACCGACGATGCGGGTCGCTTCCGGATGCGGATCGAACATGTTGACGTCGATGCCGGCCAGGATAAAGCGCGCCGCCCAGGCCCCGCCGATAACCCCGCCGCCGATGCAGGCTGCCTTGGTGATTTTGGTCATGATCATCATGTTCCCTTTTTAATTCTGTCTTCCCGGCCCCCCTCATCCGGCCCTTCGGGCCACCTTCTCCCCGCTGGGGAGAAGAGGGAGACTGCCGGCTGTGCTGCATTCAAATCGAAACAAGGGCGCTCTGCCAAACGGTTCCGGCAGGCGTGCCCCCGATCACCCTCTTCTCCCCAGGGGAGAGAAGGTGCCCGAAGAGCGGATGAGGGGGCTCGCCCTCAAACTCCAATCAGCGCTTCGTCAGCTTCAGCTTCTCACGCACTTCAGCTGGGCCGATGATCTTTGCGCCCATGCCTTCGATGACGCCGACGGCTTTTTCGACGAGCTGCGCATTGGTGGCGAGCTGGCCCTTGCCGACATAGAGATTGTCTTCCAGCCCGACGCGAACATTGCCGCCGGCGAGAACGGCTGCGGCCGGATAGGCGAGCGCATTGCGGCCGATCGAGAAGGCGGAGAAGGTCCAGCTCGCCGGTACGTTGTTGACCATCGCCATGAAGGTGTTGAGGTCATCAGGCGCGCCCCAGGGAATACCCATGCAGAGCTGGATCAGGACCGGGTCCTCGATCAGGCCTTCTTCGACGAGCTGCTTGGCAAACCAGAGATGGCCGGTATCGAAGGCTTCGATTTCCGGGCGCACGCCGAGGTCAGTCATCATCTTGGCCATGGCGCGCAGCATCGAGGGCGTGTTGGTCATGACGTAATCGCCGAGCGAGAAGTTCATCGTGCCGCAATCGAGCGTGCAGATTTCCGGCAGGCATTCGGCGACATGGGACACGCGTTCGGTGGCGCCGGCCATGTCGGTGCCGTTGGGGTTGAGCGGCAGCGGGCTTTCGACATTGCCGAAAATCATGTCGCCGCCCATGCCGGCCGTCAGGTTCAAGACCACATCGACATCGGCGGAGCGGATGAGATCGGTCACTTCCTTGTAGAGATCGTTGCGGCGGCTCGGCGCGCCGGTCTCGGGATCGCGCACGTGACAATGGACGATCGCAGCACCCGCCTTGGCGGCATCGATGGCCGAGGCTGCAATCTGTTTCGGTGACCTTGGCACATGCGGCGACTTGCCGGCGGTATCGCCGGAGCCGGTGACCGCACAGGTGATGAAAACGTCTCGGTTCATGCTCAGTGGCATAAAAGCCTCCCCTTGTTCTTGACGTGCATTACGAGCCAAGAAGAACGGCGCTGCTTTTCATTTGTGGATGTGTGTTATACATTTTCGGAATGAGAAGCCGGAGATGCACGAATGCTCGTTCCAAGCGATGGAACCCAGCACCTCGACTTGCTGGTGTTGCCGGAAACCAACCTGATCCTCGTCGCATCGGTGATCGAACCGCTTCGCGCGGCCAACCGCATTGCCGGAAAGGTGCTCTACGACTGGGCGATTTTCAGTCCGGACGGCCAGGCGATCGAGACCAAGAGTGGTATCCCGATCCCGGTTGCCGGGCCTTTCCGGCCACAGAATGAGACGGCGCCGCTGTTCGTGCTTTCAAGCTATAACTGGCGGGCCTATGCGACCACGCAATTGAAGATGCTCTTGTCTCGAACAGCCCGGCATCGCGAGGTCATGGCCGGGATCGAGGCAGGCACCTGGTTTCTGGCCGAGACCAGCCTGCTCGACAATTTTTCGGCCACCAATCACTGGGAGGATTTTGAGGATTTTGCCGCCGCCTATCCGCAGATCACCATGGTGCGCGAGCGTTTCGTCATCGATGGCAAGCGGATCACCACCGGCGGGTCGTTGCCGACGCTCGACCTGATGCTGGAACTGATCCGCCGCCAGCACAGCTATTCGCTGGCGCTCGAAGTGTCACGCCTGTTCATCTACGAACAGGAACGCACGCGCGGCGACCTTTTGCAGATGCCAGCCATCGGCAATATGCGGATCGTCGATGCCCGTGTCGGGGCGGCGGTCAAGCTGATGGAGGAGACTGTCGATGCGCCGTTGACGCTCAGCCGTCTTGCGCGCCGCGCAGGCGTCAGCGCCCGCCATCTGCAGGATCTGTTCCAGGAGACAATGGGTGTGGCGCCGCATGCCCACTACCTGGCGCTCAGGCTCAATGCGGCGCGGCGCAACGTGATCGAGACCCGGGCCGATTTTGCCGATATTGCCGCTGCGACGGGATTTAATTCATCTTCGGCCTTTTCGCGCAGCTATCGTGCCCATTACCGTGAAAGCCCGAGCGAGACGCGCAGGCGGGTCAAGCTGAAGAATTGAGACGGCAAGTTCATGCACTGATTCAAGACATGGCGGATTCATGAGTCTGCTCAGAGAGTTGGCGTTCGCCGTGCACAAAGTGATTCAATCGGAATCACCAGTGGTGGCGGATGTGTCATCTGTCAGCATCATACCGAGCATCGCTTCCGCCACCTGCCGGGAGAGCGCGTTTTTCTGCCATGCCAGCGACAGGCTCTGCATATAGCCGTCACCCAACCGGCGCATTACCGGGGGATGGCGCGCGCGGGCGGCGGAGCTTTCCGGCAGCACCGAGAGATAACCATGGTCCATCACCAGATTGAGGATGACGGGGATCGAATCGACCTCCGTCAATGTCAGCCGGTTGCGCTCCTGTTCGGTGAGGGTCGCCTCAATGAAATGTGCGGCCTGCTGGCGCAGCCCGCTCTTGAGGCTGGGCACGGCAATCGGATGCGATTGCAGCAAGGTGGTGATGTCGCCGCCGTGTTTGGCAAAGAGGGAGGGATGACCGGCCAGCGCCAGCGGCGTGCGCGAGATCAAGCGGCCTTCGAACTCGGACGGGAAGGTTTCGAGATCAAGCAGCACCACGTCGAAGCGGCGGTTCTTCAGTCCGGCGATCAGCTCGTCGGCGGTGGTACTGGATATGAACAGCGGCTGGCGCGGCCGGGCGTGATGCCATTTGGCAGTCAGCGCCGCCAGCATGCGGGCGATCTCGCTTTCGGGGCCTAGCGGCATCACCGAGCCGAACCGCCATGTCGCTGCCGCTCGGCGGAACCGGTCGCCGGATGCGCGCGACAGCCTGCGCCAGATCTCGAGCAGGTTTTCGACGACCGGGATCGCTGCCAGACCGTCGACCGTGCAGGTAATGCCGGATGGCGAACGGGAGAGCAGCGTGTAGCCAAGGTCGCGTTCCAGGTCGTTCATCTGCCGTGTGAGCTGCGGCTGGCCGGTGGCCGATGCCTTGGCGGCGCCGCGAATGCTGCCGTTGCGGGCGACGGTGATGAAGCGTTCCAGCGCGGTTAGGCTGATCGAGGGGATTGGTCGAGGCGGTATCGAGCACGGACCGTCAGTGTTGGCGACGGTCTCCCACTTATCCCCGGCGGGGAGAAGTGCCGAGTGAATGAGAGGCGATGAGGGGGGGCTTTCCGCGATTTCGGAGCCAGCCGTCCCCCTCATCCGGCCCTTTGGGCCACCTTCTCCCCGCTGGGGAGAAGAGGGAGCCGGTTGAAAAGTCGGGGGCGATTGCTGAGGTGCGCGCCGTAACAGTGATTGGATCGCCTCGTTTGCCGCTGCAAGATCGGCCATCCGGCTCTGAGCCTCCAATGTCGGCACCAGATTGCTGCGTTCGCGCCGGACAAGCGGCACGGCGATGGCGGCTTCGAAGCGTTTCAGCGCCGCGCTGACGCTTGCGGGTGGCCTGCCGCTCGCCTTTGCAGCCCGGCGGATTCCGCGCTCTTCAAGGATGGCGTGAACAAGAGCGAGCGTGGCGATGTCCATGGGCGGTCTTGATCCTTACAGGCGAAATGACAGTCCGGGGCCGGGTGTACGGTTATCGGCATCGTGTGTTTCATTTTTGGGATATAACACAAACCGCGATATTGGGCATAGCATGTGGCCAACAATGTGAGTCAAAGCATGCATGCATCGGTGAAAACCATCGTCCTCAACGGCAATCCGCTCGACTTCTCCGCATTGGAGAAAATCGGCTCCGGCCTGTTCGCGCCCGTCGTCGCCAACCAGTCGTTCGAACGGGTGGAGGCTGCGCATGAAGTCATCGCCGACCGTATCGCCATGGGCCTGCCGGTCTATGGCGCCAATACTGGTGTCGGCTCGATGAAGGATCGGCTTTGGACGATCGATGATCTCGCGGAATTCAACACGGCGCTGGTCAAGGCCCATCATTTCGGCACCGGTCCGCTGTTTTCCAAGGCGATCGTGCGCAAGGCCATCGCCATCCGCATCAACACGGCGCTCGGCGGCCATACCGGCTGCAGCGTCGAACTCGTCAAAGCGTTCCTGGCGCTTTTGGAGCGCGGCGTCGTGCCGGCCGTCCATCGCCATGGCTCGATCGGTTGCGCCGATATCGGCCTGATGGGGCAGGTTGCTTCGGTGCTGACCGGTACCGGCCGGGCCTTTTTCGAGGGCGAATTGCTGGATGCAGCCGAAGCGCTGCAGCGCGCCGGGCTTGAACCTTTCGTCATGCTGCCGCGCGATGCGCTGGCGGCCCTCAGCGTCAACGCCACAGCCTTTGCGGCGGCGGCCGACGTTCTGCGCGAAGCGGCCTCCGCCGTGCGCGTGCTGATGACCACTGGGCTGATGTCGTCGCTGGCGCTTGGGGCCTCGGCCGATCCATGGCGGGTGGCGGCGACGCTGGGAACACGCGGCGAAGCGCTGGTGGGTTCCTGGCTCTACGGCCAGTCTGATTGCGTTGACTGGCCGCTGCCGACGGCGATCCATGATCCCTTGAGCCTGCGCATGACCGCGCAGGTGTTTGGCGCCGCCGTCGATACGCTGCTGGTTGCCGCCGAACGGCTGGTCGATGCGACCTATCTGTCTGACGACAATCCGGTGGTGCTTGGTGGGCAGGTGCACGCGTCCGGCGCATCGCTGCCGCTGACCACGACGCTCTATATCGAGACGGCGCAGATCGCTTTTTCGCATGTGGCGCGCAATGTACTGAACCGCTGCATCCTTCTCTCTAACGGCGTGAGGCGAAACCTGCCGATCAATCTGGTAGCACCGGGCGAGATCGCCAGCGGCCTTGGGCCGGTGATGAAGCTGGTGGTGGAGCTCTATATGCGCGTCCAGTCGCTGGCGGTTCCCTTGTCGGCTCAGTCGATCGTCGTTGCCGGCGGGCTGGAGGAAGAGGCAACCTTCCTGCCTTTGATCGTCGAGCGCATGGAAACGCAGGTGCGCGATCTGCGGCAGATGGCTGCGATCGAGGCCATGCTGTCGGCCCAGGCCATAGACCTGCTCGGTGATACGCCGCAGGGCGTGAGCCAGATTGCCTATGAACGGGTGCGGGCCGTCAGCCCGATCTATCTCAAGGATCGGCCGCTCTCCAGGGAGATCGAGCTTCTGCACCATGATTTTGCCTGCGGGCGTTTGCTTGAGGCGATTGTCGCGGCAGCACCGATGCCTGAATTCGACGATTTCTTCGCGCTCGGACGGTAAGGGGACAAGGATGTCTGACTTCGATCTGGTTTTGAAAGGCACAGTGGTTCTTGCCGATTGCATCGTCGAAGGCGGATTTGTCGCCGTGCGCGACGGCAAGGTCGCGTTCGTCGGGCAGGGCGCAATGCCGGGAGCGCACGAACGCCACGATCTCGGCAGCGCGCTGATCCTGCCCGGCGCCATCGATGCGCAGGTGCATTCGCTCTCGCAGAAGGACCAGGAGGATTTCATCTGGTCGACGCGCTCGGCCGCTGCAGGTGGCGTCACCACCATCGTCGATATGCCCTATGATGAAGGCGACCTGGTCTGCTCGGCCGATGCCGTTCGGCGCAAGATCGATCATGCCGGAAAACAGGCGCGTGTCGATTTCGCGCTCTACGGAACCATTGATCCGGAAGAAGGCCCGGTGCGGATCGGTGAAATGGTCGAGGCCGGCGTCGCTGCGTTCAAGTTCTCGACATTTGGTACGGACCCGAAACGGTTTCCCCGCATACCAGCCGGGCTGCTGGAGGATTGCTTTGCGGCGATCGCGCCGACCGGGCTGACGGCAGGTGTGCACAATGAGGATGACGAGGCGGTGCGGGCTGCGATCGGCAAGGTCAAGGCGGCGGGGATTACCGACTACCGCGCCCACGGCCTGTCGCGTCCGCCGCTGACGGAACTGCTCGCCACCAACCAGATCTACGAAACGGGGGCAGCGACCGGCTGCCCGGCTCATGTCGTCCATTGCTCGGTCGGGCGCGGCTACGATATCGCGAGCGCCTACCGGGCGCAGGGTTTCCGAGCTACCATTGAATGCTGCATCCACTATCTCATCCTCGATGAGGAGAATGATGTGATGCGACTGGGTGGCAAGGCGAAGATCAATCCGCCCATCAGGCCACGCGCCGAGGTGGAAAAGCTCTGGCGCCATGTGGCCGACGGCAAGGTGACGATGGTTTCGACCGATCACGTCAGCTGGTCGGAAAACCGCAAGACCAATCCGGATATGCTGGCTAACGCATCCGGTGTGCCGGGGCTGGAAGTGATGATCCCGCTGTTCGTCAAGGGCCTCATGGAACGGGGCATCCCGTTGACGCGGGCCGCCGAACTGATGTCACTCAATCCCGCCCGCCATTTCCGGCTGGATCATCAGAAGGGCGCGCTTGAGGTGGGCAAGGATGCGGATATCACGATGCTTACGCCCGAACCCTACAGCTATGACGCAGCGGCAAGCGGCAACAATGTTGTCGGCTGGTCGCCTTACAATGGCATTCGCCTGCCTTGGCGGGTGGCGGCAACCTATAATCGGGGCGTACAGGTTTTCGACGGCAAGACGGTGCTGGCAGCGCCAGGCGCCGGTCAATTCGTCCGGCCGCTCGCCAGCCTGCCGCTGCGCGAGGCGGTCTGATGGTCGCTGTCGAAACCAATCTTCCCGTTAATGCCGGGCGTATCGCCGATATCATCAAGGGCCTTGCCCGCATCACCGAGCCGGACAAGCCCTATACGCGCCGCGCTTTTACACCGCTGTTTCTCGAGGGCCGCGCCTTTCTCGAACAGCGCTTCAAGGCGGCCGGACTGGAAACGCGGATCGATGCCTCCGGAAACCTGATCGGCCGCCGCAGGGGGCGCAAGTCGGCGCTCGGGACGATCATGCTCGGTTCGCATTCCGATACGGTCCCGGAAGGCGGCCGCTTTGACGGCATAGCCGGTGTGGCTGCGGCGCTCGAAGTGGCGCAGGCGCTGAGCGATGCCGGTATCCGGCTTGATCACGATCTGGAGATTGTCGATTTTCTTGCCGAGGAAGTCTCTATTTTTGGCGTCTCCTGCATCGGCAGCCGTGGTCTAGCGGGGCTGATCCCTGACGGTTGGCTGAGCCGGACGCAAGGGGAGCTGACTCTCCGGCAGGGCATGATCGATGCCGGCGGCGACCCGTCGCGGCTGGCCCGGCAGAAGCGGTCGGACATCAAGGCATTTCTGGAGCTGCATATCGAGCAGGGGCCGGTGCTCGAAGCCGAGCGCTGCGATATCGGCATCGTCACCGCGATTGCCGGTATTACCCGTATCGAAATCCTTTTCGACGGTCAGGCCGATCACGCGGGCACCACGCCCATGGGCCGCAGGCGCGATGCGCTGGTGGCGGCAGCGCGCATGGTCGGCGAGGTCGAACGTTTGGCCACGGACTACGCGAAGGGCGAGGGGCATTTCACCGCGACCGTCGGCGAGTTCTCCATCGAGCCGAACGCCGCCAATGTGGTGCCGTCGCGCGCCCGCATCCTGATCGATGCGCGTGCCGAACTGCGGCCCGATATGGAGCGGTTCATCGCCGAGATCGATCAGCTCGCCGTCGATATCCAGCGCGAAACCGGCGTGTCGATTGCCTCGCCAAAACTGATTTCGGACAATTTTCCGACGCCCGCCGATCCGCTGGTGATGGGCAATCTCGAACAGGCATCTGATCGTGTTGGCGCCAAACGCCGCCGCATGGCGTCCGGTGCCGGTCATGACACCGCTTGGATGGCGCGGATTTCCAGGTCGGCGATGATCTTCATCGCCTGCCGCGACGGACGCTCGCATACGCCGGACGAATGGGCTGAAAATGACGACATTGCGCTTGGCACGGCCGTTCTGTTCGAGGCCGTCCGCAAACTCGATATCGATTTACAGGGAGAGCAATGATGGGCCGCATACTCACGGAAAAGGACGTCGAAGCGGCGGTCAAGGGCGGTTCGGTCTATGCGGCCGGCGGCGGCGGCTGGGCCGATCATGGCCGCATGCTTGGTTATGCCGCAGTATCGATCGGCAAGCCGGAGCTGGTCTCGATCGATGAACTCGATGACAACGATTGGGTGGCGACGGCTGCGGCCATCGGTGCGCCGGCCTCGACCACGCCGTGGGAAATGCGTGGTGTCGATTACGTCAAAGCGGTCGAACTGTTGCAGGAGGCGCTCGGCGAAAAGGTTGCGGCGCTGATGGTCGGGCAGAACGGCAAATCCTCGACGTTGAACGGCTGGTTGCCATCGGCGATCCTTGGCACCAAGGTTTTGGATGCCGTCGGCGACATGCGGGCGCATCCGACCGGCGACATGGGATCGATCGGCATGGCGGGATCGCCCGAGCAGATGATCCAGACGGCGGTCGGCGGCAATCGCGACGAGAACCGCTATATCGAACTGGTCGTGCGCGGCGCAACCGCGAAGGTCTCGCCGATCCTGCGCACCGCCTCCGACATGTCCGGCGGCTTCATCGCTTCCTGCCGCAATCCGTTGCGGGCATCCTATGTCCGCAAGAACGCAGCGCTTGGCGGCATTTCTCTGGCCTTGACTCTGGGTGAGGCGATCATCGCGGCGGAAGGCAAGGGCGGCAGTGCCGTCATCGACACCATCGCCAAAACCACCAACGGTACGATCCTTGCGGAAGGTGTCATCACCGGAAAATCCGTCGTCTATACCAAGGAAGCCTTCGATATCGGCACGGTGACTCTGGGGAAGGGCGATGACTCAACGGTACTTCACGTCATGAACGAATACATGGCCGTCGAGGATGTCGGCGGCACGCGGCTGGCGACCTTCCCCGACGTCATCACCACGCTGTCTGAAGACGGCGAGCCGCTCAGCGTCGGGCAGTTGCAGGTGGGGATGCGGATCTTTGTGCTGCATGTGCCCAAGAACGTCATTCCGCTGGCATCGAGCGTGCTTGACCCGAGCGTCTATCCTTCGGTGGAGAAGGCGATGGGGATCGAGCTGGCGAAGTATGCACTTTCACCCTCCCCTTGAGG
>UBTA01000001.1 GCA_900468065.1 Hyphomicrobiales bacterium
GCTTCGTCCTTCGGCTCGCGCGAGCAGGGCAAGTATGCGGCCGAGTTCTTCACCGTGGTCAAGACGGCCTACACGCTGGCGTAAGTTTATCCGGCAGGATCGGTCAATGCGGCCGATCCGGTCCGGGGTTCAAAGGATAAGGACAATGCATAAAAAAGCGGAATGGCCGCGCAGGCTGCGGTCCCAGGAATGGTACGGCGGCACGAGCCGCGACGTGATCTACCATCGCGGCTGGATGAAGAACCAGGGATATCCGCACGACCTGTTCGACGGACGCCCGGTGATCGGTATCCTCAACACCTGGTCGGACATGACGCCGTGCAACGGCCATCTTCGCGAACTCGCCGAAAAGGTGAAGGCGGGCATCTGGGAGGCTGGTGGCTTCCCGATGGAAGTGCCGGTGTTCTCGGCATCGGAAAATACCTTCCGTCCGACCGCGATGATGTACCGCAACCTCGCGGCTCTCGCGATCGAGGAGACGATCCGCGGCCAACCGATGGACGGCTGTGTGCTGCTCGTCGGCTGCGACAAGACCACGCCGTCGCTGATCATGGCAGCGGCCTCCGTCGATCTGCCGTCGATCGTCGTCACCGGTGGGCCGATGCTGAACGGCTATTTCCGCGGTGAGCGCGTTGGCTCCGGCACGCATCTGTGGAAATTTTCCGAGATGGTGAAGGCTGGCGAGATGACGCAGGACGAATTTCTCGAGGCAGAGGCCTCGATGAGCCGTTCGTCGGGCACTTGCAACACCATGGGCACCGCCTCCACCATGGCCTCTATGGCCGAAGCGCTCGGCATGGCCCTGTCAGGCAACGCCGCGATCCCGGGCGTCGACAGCCGCCGCAAGGTGATGGCGCAGCTCACCGGCCGCCGGATCGTGCAGATGGTCAAGGACGACCTGAAGCCCTCCGATATCATGACCAAGCAGGCCTTCGAGAACGCCATCCGCACCAATGCGGCCATCGGCGGATCGACCAATGCCGTCATCCACCTGCTGGCCATGGCCGGCCGCGTCGGTATCGATCTGACGCTAGACGATTGGGACCGTTGCGGCCGCGACGTGCCGACCATCGTCAACCTCATGCCGTCGGGCAAGTATTTGATGGAAGAGTTCTTCTATGCCGGCGGCCTGCCTGTGGTCATCAAGCGCCTTGGCGAGGCGGGCCTGCTGCACAAGGATGCGCTGACGGTGTCGGGCGAAACCATGTGGAACGAGGTCAAGGACGTCGTCAACTGGAACGAGGACGTCATCCTGCCAACCGACAAGGCGCTGACGCAATCGGGCGGCATCGTCGTGGTGCGCGGCAATCTCGCACCGAAGGGCGCGGTTCTGAAGCCGTCTGCCGCTTCGCCGCATCTCTTGACGCATCGCGGCCGGGCCGTCGTGTTCGAGGATATCGACGACTACAAGGCCAAGATCAACGACGACAATCTCGACATCGACGAGACCTGCATCATGGTCATGAAGAACTGTGGGCCGAAGGGTTATCCGGGCATGGCCGAGGTCGGCAACATGGGCCTTCCGCCGAAAGTGCTGAAGAAGGGCATCACCGACATGGTGCGCATCTCCGACGCCCGCATGTCCGGCACGGCCTATGGTACTGTCGTGCTGCACACTTCGCCGGAAGCCGCCGTCGGTGGCCCGCTCGCCGTCGTCAAGAACGGCGACTTTATCGAGCTCGACGTGCCGAACCGCCGCCTGCATCTCGACATTCCCGACGCGGAGCTGGCGCGCCGGCTTGCCGAATGGCAGCCGAACCACGATCTGCCGACATCCGGCTATGCCTTCCTGCACCAGCAGCATGTCGAAGGTGCCGATACCGGCGCCGACCTCGACTTCCTCAAGGGATGTCGTGGAAGTGCTGTTGGCAAGGACAGCCACTGATCTGCACGGCATTCGAAATCGAAAAAGGCGGGGCGTTTGCTCCGCCTTTTCTGTTTCTGGGGCTTGCATTGCCGCAGCAGTAGAAAGGGGTCATGAATGGAAAGGCAGTTGGTGCGGCCGAATTCAAGGCAAAGTGCCTCAACCTGATTGAACAGATGACCGGTGACGGCGAACCCATCATTATCACCAAGCGTGGCAAGCCCGTGGCGATACTCTCGCTGGTGCCGGAAATTGCTGCCAACATCAGCATCATCGGTGCGATGAAGGGTAGTGTTTTGAGCTATGACGATCCGTTTTCACCGGTGGTCGAGGCCGGCGAATGGGACGCGAACCGGTGATCGTCATCGATACGCATGTGTTGATCTGGGCCGTACAGGACGATCCGCGCCTAGGGTCCAAGGCACGACAAATTATTGATCACACGACCTCGCATAGCCGCATTCTGGTTTCAGCGATCACACCCTGGGAGATCGCGATGCTGGCGGAAATGGGACGCATTGCGCTCGGCGACGATGTCGGCCGTTGGATCGACCGGGCGTTGGCCTTGCCCGGTGTGCAGCTCGCCCCGTTGGGCGCTACCATTGCCGTCAGCAGCGTTCGCCTTCCCGGAAATTTTCACGCCGATCCCGCCGACAGGATGATCGTTGCGACGGCCCGATTTCATCAGGTGCCGTTGATGACGGCAGACCAGGCGATCCTCGACTATGGGACAAAGGGCCATGTCAACGTTCTGCGAGCGGACGCGTAAACGGTCAAAATATCGACGCCGCATGGCCGGTTTAAGAACCCAAGACCACAACACCGAGCTGCCGCGCGGCGATTGCCAGTGCATTGTCTTTTGTGGCCAGTACCGCGCCGTTGCGGGACGCCAACTCGAGATAGGCTGCATCATAGGCCGTCAATTTATGCGCCCTGGCAAGCAACAGCGTTTCGCTCCATGCTCTGCCTGCCGTTTGTGGGTCGGTTTGAATTGGCATCTGGGCAAGCAGGTCCAGCCTTTGCGCAATCTCGGAGGCGGAGATCCGTCCGCGCCGTTCGGCCTGTAACAATACGTTCGCGAGTTCCAGATGGAAAAGCGAGGGAACGAGGCCGCCGTTTGCGATCACGTCCTGCGCAATGGCATCCGTTTCATCCGACGCTTCGTCGTCAAAACACCAAGCAAGCGCAATCGAAGCGTCGATAACAATCGTCATTTCCGACCTTCATCGCGCAGTTCTTTCCATGAAATGCCACCCAGTGTATTGGCTCGGCGCAGTTCTTTCAGCTTCCTAAAAGTGCTTTCAGGTGCCGACGCTTCAATGGATTCAGCGCTTACCAGCCGGGCAACTGCCTTTCCATGTTTGGTGATTGTGATTTCTTCACCATTTGCCACGCGGTCTAGTAGCGATGAAAAATGGGTTTTCGCTTCGAATGCACCGATTCTCGACATAGAGACGCCTCCAATTCTGGTTTANNTAAACCAGAATTGGAGGCGCGTAAATGTCAGTGTCGAAGAGGGTGAACCGCTACTGACTCTGCGTCTGGCTCTGACCCTGCTGCTCGACGGTCACCGAAACCTTCAATGCTTCGCTGGACGATCCGTGGATCAGGCCGGAAATCGGCGCTGCGTCGCGGTAGTCCAGTCCGCAGGCGATGCGGACATAGCGGTCGTCGGGGCACATCTTGTTGGCGGCGTCGAAGCCGACCCAGCCGAGGCCGGTGAGATGCACTTCGGCCCAGGCGTGGCTGGCCGTCTGCTCGGGATGATCTTCCATCATCAGGTAACCGGAAATGTAGCGGGCAGGTAGGCCGAGCGTGCGCGCGGCGGCAATCATGATGTGGGCGTGATCCTGGCAAACGCCGCTCTTCTGCAAGAGAGCCTGTTCCGCCGTTGTCTCCGTTCCGGTCTCCCCCTGCCTGTACTCGACCGTTTCGGCGATCGTGCCCATCAGGGCATGCATCTTGGCAAGATCGGTATCGCCGGCCATCGCCTTGGCGAGGTTGCGGATAGGTTTTGCCATCTTGGTCAGCGGCGTTTCGCGCAGATAGAGCCAGAGCGGGGCATAGGCCTGGTGCGCGCCGTAGACGCCGGCCTTGTCTTCGGTCTCCACCTCGCCCGATGCGACGATGCGGATGAAGGTCTGGTCGCCGTTGACGCTGACGAGATTGACGCGGTTGCCGAAATGGTCGTCATAGCCGACCTCCATCTTGGCGCCCTCGACGGAGGTTTCCCAGCTGATGACGGTCTGCCCGGTCTGCGTCAGCGGTGTCAGGCGCAGCCGTTGCAGCGAATATTGCACCGGTTCGGCATAGGTATATTCGGTGGTGTGGCTGATCTTCAGACGCATGCGGTCTCTCCCATCCGAATCTCAGTTGAACCGGTAACCATCGGAGATTTCCTGTCCCAGACGGTTGTTGTGGCTGATGAAATTCTCGATGTATTCGTGCAGGCCCTGGTCCATGACATCCTTGATCGAATGGCTGCGCAGCGAGGACAGGGTCCCTTCCGCCGTCGCATGCGCCGCGTGGCCTTCGCCATATTCGCGTGCGAGATAGCCGAGATTGCTGACGATCTTGTCGTAGCAGTAGGCGAGGGAGCGCGGCATGCGGCCGTTGAGGATCAGGAAGTCGGCGATGTTCGACGGCTTGTATTCCGCCTCGTAGACCCAGCCGTAGGATCGATGCGCCGAGACCGAGCGCAGGATCGATTCCCATTGCACATTGTCGATCGAGGACCCGACCTGCGACACGGCCGGAAGCAGCACATAATATTTCACGTCGAGAATACGCGCGGTGTTGTCGGCCCGTTCGATGAAGGTGCCGATGCGCGAGAAGTTGAAGATCTCGTTGCGCAACATCGTGCCGTGGAAGGCACCGCGGATCAGCGCGGTCTTCTGCTTGATCGCATCGATCGCTTCCGGCAATTCGGCCGGTTTGACGCGCCGGGCCAGCATGGTCTTCAGGTCCAGCCAGCATTCGTTGGTGGCTTCCCAGGTTTCGCGCGTCAGGGCGGTACGAACCATACGGGCATTGTTGCGGCCCGAATCGATGCAGGACATCACGCTGGACGGATTGAACTTGTCGCGCAGCAGGAAATCGATGGCGTCGGCGCTGGTCAGCGTCGGATAGAGGTCGTCGTAGATGTCGCGGACACCGGAGCTTTGCAGCACGCCGTCCCAATCGTCTTCGGTTGCCTCCGAGCGGGTCAGCGACATGCGCAGGCCAGCATCGATCAGCCGGGCGCTGTTTTCGGCCCGCTCGATATAGCGGAACATCCAGTAGAGGCCGTTTGCGGTTCTTCCAAGCATGTCAGTCCTCCAGAACCCAGGTATCCTTGGTGCCGCCGCCCTGGCTGGAATTCACCACCAGCGAGCCGGCCTTCAAAGCCACGCGGGTGAGCCCGCCTGGAATGATCTGCACCTTGTCGGAAACGAGGACATAAGGGCGCAGATCCACATGGCGCGGAGCGATGCCCTTGTTGACGAGGATCGGCACTGTCGAAAGCGAAAGTGTAGGTTGGGCGATATAGTTGGAAGGGCGCGCCTTCAGCTTTTCGGCAAAGAGCGCGCGTTCCTTCTTGGAAGCGGTCGGGCCGACCAGCATGCCGTAACCGCCGGAACCGTGCACTTCCTTGACGACGAGGTCGGCGAGGTTTTCGAGCACGTATTTCAGGCTGTCGGCTTCCGAACAGCGCCAGGTCGGCACGTTTTCAAGCAGCGCCTTGCGGCCGGTGTAGAATTCGACGATCTCGGGCATGTAGGAATAGATCGCCTTGTCGTCGCAGATGCCGGTGCCCGGCGCGTTGGCGATGGTGATGTTGCCCGCACGATAGACATCCATGATGCCGGGAATGCCGAGCGCCGATTCGGGCTTGAAGGTCAGCGGATCGAGATAGTCGTCATCGACGCGGCGGTAGAGCACGTCGATCGCCTCATAGCCGCGGGTGGTGCGCATCTTCACCTTGCCGTCGATGACGCGCAGGTCGGAACCCTCGACGAGTTCGACGCCCATCATGTCGGCCAGGAACGCATGTTCGTAATAGGCCGAATTGTAGATGCCGGGGGTGAGAACCGCGACACGCGGCTTTCCCTCGCAGCCGGGAGGGGCGAGCGACGCCAGCGAGTGGCGCAGCAGATAGGGATAGTTCTCGACCGGGCGGACGCGGTTCTGATGGAAGAGTTCCGGGAACATCTGCATCATCGTCTCGCGGTTTTCCAGCATGTAGCTGACACCGGAGGGGGTGCGGGCATTATCTTCCAAAACGTAGAACTGGTCTTCGCCGGTGCGCACGATGTCTGTGCCGACAATATGGGTATAGACGCCGCCCGGCGGACGAAACCCGATCATCTGCGGCAGGAAGGCGACATTGCGCTCGATCAGCTCGCGCGGAACGCGGCCGGCCTTGATGATTTCCTGCTTGTGGTAGATGTCGTCGAGGAAGGCGTTGAGGGCGATGACCCGCTGTTCAATGCCTTGGGCCAGCTTGCGCCATTCACGGCCGGAAATGATGCGCGGTATCAGGTCGAAGGGGATGAGCTTTTCGGAGCTGTCTGCGTGTCCGTAGACCGCGAAGGTGATGCCGGTCTTGCGGAATATATTCTCTGCCTCCCGCGATTTGGCGATCAGGCGGGCCTTGTCCTGGGCTGCGTACCAATCATTGTAAGTCGAGTAAGGCTGGCGCGGGCTGTTGTCCGCATTCATCATTTCGTCAAATGCCAACGGTGTGATCCCCTTTTTTTATCATTTGAGACCAACAGCAAGAGCAATGCAAGAAGCATGCTCAATCGAAGGCAAAAGAAATTTCGCCGCTTTTTTGGGCCTTTCACTGGGTTTTCCGAACGATCATGGCGCAGTTTTCATCATGAAATA
This sequence comes from Hyphomicrobiales bacterium, assembly GCA_900468065.1. GTDB lineage: Bacteria > Pseudomonadota > Alphaproteobacteria > Rhizobiales > Rhizobiaceae > Pararhizobium. The sequence continues at coordinate 6,734 of UBTA01000001.1, forward strand.
CTGCCGCTTGCAAAGTTGGCCCAACTGCTGGAGTAAGCCGCGGGTCTTTGAAAGCCTGTAACGCCCAAAATTTGTGCAGCCGTCCCCGACGGCCGTTGCGGAGATTGACGATAAACATCAGGAATTTTGCTTTGACCATCATCCGATGCGGCCCTATCGCATGCGATGACGCTTATATTGCACTAGGATACTTCCATGACCCTCGACCGCCTGGCCCCGGCCATTTTCGTTATGCTCTGGTCGACGGGTTGGGTGATGGCGAAATATGCCGATATTTATGCCGATCCGCTGACATTCCTGGTGATGCGCTATCTTCTCGCCACGCTGCTGTTCGTCGGCTTCTGTCTGGCGACGGGTGCTGTCTGGCCAAAGACATGGACTGGCGCCGGCCATGCGGTGATCTCCGGTATCTTCCTGCACGGACTGTATCTCGGTGCCGTCTGGTGGGCGATCGGGCAGGGGGTGCCGGCAGCAATCTCCGGCATTATCGCCGGCCTGCAGCCGCTGATGACGGCAGTTGTCGCCCCGGCCCTGATTGGTGAAAATCTTTCGAGCCAGCAGAAGATCGGTTTGACGCTGGGCTTTCTCGGCATCGCGCTGGCCGTCATCCCAAAAGTTCTGGCGATCGATACCGGCATGACGCCGATCCATCTGTTTCCCGTCCTCGTCAACGTTCTGGGCATGGCGGCCGTCACCTACGGCACCATTTACCAGAAGCGCCACCTCCAGGACGGCGACATCCGCTCGACTGCAACCCTGCAATATGTCGGTGCCCTGATCGTCACCATACCCGCTGCGTTTTTGCTTGAGGACATGCGGGTGATCTGGGGCGTGCAGCTGTTTGCGGCTCTGGCCTGGGCGGTGATCGGCCTGTCGATGGGGGCAATTGCCTTGCTGCTCTACCTCATCCGGCGCGGACAGGTGTCGAAAGCCGCTTCGCTGATCTATCTGGTTCCGCCGCTGGCGGCTTTCCAAGCATGGCTGCTGTTTGATGAGGCCCTGACGCTGCCGATGATTGCCGGCACGGTGATTGCGGTTGCCGGGGTTTACTTAACCAATCGCAAATCCGCCGCCGTTCCGGCATAAAAAACGGCGGGTCTAGCCCGCCGTTCTTCAATTCACTAGCGCGGAAAGGCTTATGCCTCGTCGCGGCGTGGTGCTGTGTTGACGCGCTTGCGCTGGCCCTGGGCGCCGGCACCGGCTTCGCGGCTCTGACCACCAGCTGCATTGCCGCCGCCGTGGTTGCGGTTGCGCCATTCGCCCTGCTTCTGGCCGGGGCGTCCGTTGCGGTTGCCGCCGGGGCGCTTGGCAATTGCAGTTTCGTGGGCTGCCTGTGCGGCCGGGCCCTGACCCTTGCGATGCTGCTTCCTCGGTTCGCCGCTTGCCAAAAGATCGTCACCGGCAAAGGGGCTCGGAGCCGACCGTTCAGCGCGGTGAACGTTGTCGCTGCCACCCTGCGGACGCGGACGGCGCTCGGCATGGCCGTTGCCGGCCGGGCGTCCGGCGTTGCGGGCACCATTGCCGCCACGGCCACCCTTCGGGCGGGCACGGTCGGCTGGAACTTCGCCGCTGGCAACAGCGATATCGATGTTCATCAGGCGCTCGATGTCGCGCAGCAGGCGGATTTCGTCCGGTGCGCAAAACGCGATGGCGATACCGTCGCGGCCGGCACGGGCGGTGCGGCCGATGCGGTGAACGTAGGCGTCAGCCACTTCCGGCAGATCGTAGTTGTAGACATGGGTGACGCCGGGAACGTCGATACCGCGGGCGGCAACGTCGGTGGCGACGAGGACGCGGGTCTGGCCGTCACGGAAGTTCTTCAAGGCACGCTCGCGCTGGCCCTGGCTCTTGTTGCCGTGGATCGAGGCGACGGAGAAGCCGGTATGTTCGAGATGCTTCATCAGCTTTTCGGCGCCATGCTTGGTGCGCGAGAAGACGAGCGCCAGGCCCTGCGGGTTCTCGGTCAGCGACTTCTTCAGCAGTTCAGTCTTCTGGCTCGCACCCTGAACGAAGTGCACATACTGCTCGACCTTGTCGGCAGCCTTGCCCGGAGGCGTGACTTCAACGCGCTTGGGGTTGCTCAGGTATTCGCTGGAAAGATCGGCAATCGCCTTCGGCATGGTGGCCGAAAACAGCAGCGTCTGGCGGTTCTTCGGAACCAGCTTGGAGATCTTGCGCAGGTCGTGGATGAAGCCGAGGTCGAGCATCTGGTCGGCTTCGTCAAGCACGAGATAGCGGGCCTGCGTCAGGGTGACGGCGCGGCGGGCGACGAGATCGAGAAGACGGCCGGGGGTGGCGACGAGGATGTCGACGCCGCGAGCCAGCTGTTCGGACTGCTTGTTGATCGAGGCGCCGCCGACGACGAGGCCGATCTTCAAGGGGGTCTTCTTGACGAAGTCCTTCAGGTTGGCAGCGATCTGGTTCACCAGTTCGCGGGTCGGCGCCAGAACGAGAGCGCGGATGTTGCGTGGATCGGGACGCTTGTCGTCCTTCAGCATCTTTTCGATCATCGGCAGGCCAAAAGCGGCGGTCTTGCCGGTGCCGGTCTGGGCGAGACCGATCAGGTCATGGCCTTCCATGACGAGCGGGATGGCTTCGGCCTGGATCGGCGTCGGCGTATCGAACCCAAGGGCGGTGAGGGTCGAAAGCACGTGCTCGGAGAGGCCAAGGTCTTTGAAAGTGGTCAATGTAGTACCTTTTCGGGGGCGCAAAACGAACAACGCCGGAACTGCACCATGCGGTTCCGGTTTCGCTTCGCGTCAAGAACCCCGCGTGATTTGGGAACTTGTGGGTTGATTAAACTCGTCTAGCGCATGCATTTTGCCACGTTTGGCAAAACATTCTGTGTTGCGCTTATCCTTCGTTACGGATCGGTTGGATCCCGCAGGGCTCGCTCACGCGGCGGCCGGAAGGTGACGCTGGGCCTCATGTCGTTGTTTTGCAGTCAAAAGTCAAGGGATAGTTTTTTGCAGGTGCGAAGAAACCGGTGGATTACGGCATCACGAGCTGGAAATCTACGCCTGCCAGAACGGCACCGTTGACGAGAATTTCCAGCCGGTGGCCGCCGGGATAATACTGCCGCGTGGTAATAGTGCGTATCGCATGCTGGCGCGTCATTATGGTGGTTTGGCCAGGAGCAAGCACAAGGCTCTTCCATTTGAAGACCTTTGGGGCAAGGCTGCCATTGGCTTTACGATGATGGATCGCATAGTCGATCATCACCTGCTGCGGCGTGGAACCCTCGTTGAGGATGGTGAGGGTGAAGGCGACGGCATTGCCGAAATCCACATGCGGGGTCCCTATCTCCACAGTCGCGCCAATGCCGGAAAGCGGGGCGAAACCGAAATTCGCCAGCGCGGCTGCATGCCCCTTTTTCAACAGCGTGCGCGAGGCATGCCGCAGAAGCTGCCGCCGCTCCGGTGAGGCGGCTGCGATATGCTCACCGACGAAAGCTGCGACCAGATCGGGATGATCCTTGGCAATATCGTTCAGGCTGTTGGCGACGGAACGGCGCACGTAATCTTCCGGGTCGTCCAGTAGGGCCGTGAGGATCGGCAGGATCGGTTGCGGGTCGCGCATCAGCGCCGGCAGGCGGATGGCCCAGGGAAGGCGCGGACGGGTGCCTTCGCTTGCCAGCCGGCGGACGTGATGATTGCTGTCGGTGGTCCATGTGCCGATCGTTGCCAGCGCGCGGTCCTGCTCTGCAAGAATGAACCGGCGGATGCCGAATTCCGCGGTAAAATGCTGGGTCAGCTGCTTTAGCAATGCCAAGGACAGATCGAAATGGCCAAGGCCTTTCTGCGCCACGAACTGGCTGACCGGCAGCAGTGCCCATCCGTTGATGCCGCTGCGGCCTGATTGCGGCAGGCTCGCCGAGAGAAGGGCGGCTGCCTGTTCGAAGTCGTCCGGCAATGTCACGGCAAGCGCGTCGCGAATCTGTGTGGCGCGTTGCATCAACTCCAGCTGCTGCATGTCACGTGTTGCAATATCAATGAACCGTGCTGTTTCAAACCTTGAGGAATGGGAGGCGATCTGGTTCGCCATCGTCGTCACGAGCGCCGGATGCAAAAGGTTTTTCAGCGGTTCGGCCATGATGTCTATCCAGTGTTTGATTCCGGTGGACCATAGCCGCAGTTCAACCTGGAATGTAGACCGGGTTTTCCGCCATCATCGTCTCGCAACGGATTTCCCGTAACTATTTCGGGAACCTTCCTTTTTCTCGCGGCGTTGAATCTTCCACGTGCCTCGTTTGCATGAGGCACGTGTTGACGCCCAGTCATCGTGCCGCCGGTGTGGTGACATATGGCCGTCGAGATGAAGATTGCTCGAGGAGTGAAGTATGACCACGACATGGATTCTTGCCGCTGACGGAAACCAGGCCCGCCTTTTGAAGGGCGTGAATTTCCTCAAAGATGGACCCCAGAGCCCCGAGCAGGAGATTTTTCAGATGGACACCAAGCGTGTCCAGGACATCATGGCCGACAAGCCGGGCCGCAGCCATTCCTCGGTCGGACATGGCCGCTCGGCCATGGAATATTCGAGCGATCCGGTGCGCGAGGAACAGCAGAAATTTACCGCTGACGTTGCCAGCAAGATCGACAGCTATGAACAGGAGGGGGCATTCGACCGTCTGGTTGTCTGCGCTGCACCCCAGACGCTCGGCGACCTTCGTTCGATGCTTTCGACCGCAACGCGGGCAAAGACAACCGCCGAGATCAGCAAGGACTACAGCAACCTTCCGACCGACAAGTTGATTTCGTCGGTCCGTGCTGCGATGGCGAACTGATCCTCCGTTAAAAATCCGTCGGAACGCCGCCTTCGGCTTTCCGACGGGCAACAAATGCATCGAGCTCTTCCTCGATGGCCGGATCGAGTGGCGGTTTTTCGTATTCGTTCAGCTTTTCCTTGAAGACACGATTGGCGTGATCGTAGGTCGTCGGCCGTCCTGCTTCCGTCCAGGTCTCGAAATTGCGCCAGTCCGACAGGATCGGCGAATAGAACGCGGTCTCGTAGCGGGCGAGCGTATGGGCGGTGCCGAAATAGTGGCCGCCGGGGCCGACATCGCGAACGGCATCGAGACCAAGCGCATCCTCGCTGACATCAAGGGGAGTGAGGAATTCCGCCACCATCTGCAGCATATCGACGTCGAGGATGAATTTCTCGAAGGATGCGGTCAGTCCACCCTCGCTCCAGCCGGCCGAATGCATGATGAAATTGCCGCCGCCTTGCGTCAGCGCCCAGAGCGACAGCGCCGATTCGTAGGCCGCCTGCGCATCGAGCGTGTTGGAGGCATTGGTGTTGGAGGTGCGGTAGGGCACCTTATAACGGCGGGCGAGCTGTCCGCCGGCAATCACGGCTTTCATGTATTCCGGCGTACCGAAGGCGGGCGCTCCGGTCTTCATGTCCACGTTCGAGGTGAAGCCGCCATACATGACCGGCGACCCGCGCCGGACCATCTGCGTGAAGGCGATGCCGGCCAGCGCCTCGGCATTTTGCTGCACCACAGCCCCGGCGATCGTCACCGGCGCCATGGCGCCTGCCAGCGTGAACGGCGTGACGACGACGACCTGATTGCGCGACGACATTTCGATAATGCCCTGCAGCATCGGCCCATCGAGGCGCAGCGGCGAGGATGTGTTGATGATGGTGAAGAGCGACGGTTCGGTTTCCATCTGTTCGGCGGAAATGCCGCGCCCAATGCGGGCAATCTCGATGGCGTCGATATTGCGCTGCTGGCCGAGCGAATAGCAGTGAAACACCTTGTCGGTCAGCTTCACCATGTCGGAGAGGCAGTCGAGATGGCGCACCGACGCGTGGATATCAATCGGCTCGACCGGATAGCCGCCGGTCGTATGGATGATGTCATAGGATTGAGCGAGCTTGACCAGCTTGCGGAAATCTTCCTGGTTGCCGGCGCGCCGTCCACCTTCGCGATCGGCGACAAACGGGGCCGAAGCGATCTGGGCGAACACCAGGTTATTGCCGCCGATCTGAACGTTGCGCACCGGGTTTCGCGCATGCATGGTGAAGCCCGATGGTACGGACGCCATCATGTCCATGATCAGGCCGCGATCGAAACGCACACGGTCGGTGCCGGGCGTCACGTCTGCGCCTGCCGCCTTCATCCGGTCGCGGGCTTCCGGCAGGATCACGTCCATGCCGATTTCTTCAAGGATGGTCAACGAGGCATCGTGAACGGCCTCAAGCGCGTCTTCCGACAACACAGAAGATTTCGCCATCGTATTGACGAGATTGAGGTATTTCGAACTACTGCCGCCTTTGCGCGAACGATCCGCGCCGCGCCCGCCGGTTCGGCGCCGGCGTTCCACCGGCGCTTCGGTGTCGCTCGGGGTGGTTTGCGGAAGTTCGTTGTCGCTCATGATTTTTCCATCGGTTTGGACAGAGGCTCATGTTGCAGATTCGACGCCCCGAAGGCGCCACCATTTGCGACAGCAAATTTCCCTGAAAGAGAAGAGCGTTTTGAGGGCTGGTTATTCCGCGACGCCGGATGTCGATTTTACGCCGCAAAGCATTTCGCGCTTGCTGCCGAAGCCGGGTGTGCGTTCGACGGTGAAGCCTGCACCTTGCAGGTTGCGGCGGACGAAACCGGCGGCGGCATAGGTCGCAAACGTACCGGCATCAGCGGTTTTTTCATAGGCAAGCCGCATCAGCTCCTGCGACCACATGTCGGGATTGCGTTTGGGCGCGAAGCCATCCAGATACCAGGCATCGAATTTTTCCGTAAAACCACGGATACTCTCAAAGGCTGGGCCGCAGACGACTGTTAGCCGCAGGCCGCCTGCGAAACTGAGGTCAATCCGGCCTTCTGGTTGATCCGGCCACTGCGCGTACAGGGCCAGCCGCTCCGCCTCGATCTGCGGCCAGCGCGACAGCGCCCGGCCAATGTCGGAAGCGCGCATTGGAAACCGCTCGAACGAGACGAAATGAAGGTTTGCCCCTTCAACACGCGTTTCCTTCCATTGCCGCCACGTCTCGCAAAAATTCAGCCCGGTGCCGAAACCGAGCTCACCGATCCAGAATGTGCCGGGTCTGCGCCAGCGTTCGGGCAGGCCGTTGCCTGTGAGAAAGACATGGCCACATTCCAGCCGGCCATCTTCACGGCAATAAAAATGGTCGCCAAATTCCTGCGAATAGGGCATATCGCCCTCGTGCCATTCAAGCGTTTGCCTGTTTGGGGTTTGCCCGTCCGGCGCGGGCATTACGTCCAAATGATTGCGGGTCATGGCGAACCGATAATCTCCACGTTCAAGAAGGTCAATCGATGGTGGATCTGTTGATTGTCGGCGGCGGCATCATGGGGCTCTGGGCGGCCGTCATGGCCGATCGGGCCGGGTTGAAAACGCTGCTGGTCGAACGAGACAAGATCGGCGCCGGTGCCAGCGGCGGCGTGCTCGGCGCTCTGATGCCGTATATGCCGGATCGCTGGGACGACAAGAAACAGTTCCAGTTCGATGCCCTGGTATCGCTCGAGCGCGACATCGCCACCTTGGAAGCACAAACCGGGGTATCGGCCGGTTACCGCCGTTCCGGCCGCCTGATACCGCTACCCAAGCCGCATCTGCGCACCATTGCGCTGCGCCACGAACAGGATGCGCTCGTCAATTGGTGGCTGGGAGACCGGCGGTTTTTCTGGCATGTGCAGGATAGTCCGGCAGCGGCCGGCTGGCCTGAAAACGAAGCCATGGCGAGTGGCGTCGTGTTCGATACGCTGGCCGCCCGCGTCGATCCGCGCTTGCTGCTTGCGCTGTTGGCCAGGGCGCTCGGCCAGTCGCGTCATGTTCAGATCGAGGAAGGGCGGGCGCTTGCCGGTCTCGATCCGGTCGCCGGCAAGGCGACGTTTTCAGACGGATATTCCCTATCTTTCGGTGCCTGCATTCTTGCTGCCGGCGTCGATACTTTCGGGCATCTGGATGCGCTTCCCGATAAACCGGCAGCAGCGTCCAGTGGAACGGCCGTCAAAGGGCAGGCGGCTGTGCTGAAAGCCGATCTTGATTCCGCATTGCCGGTCATATTCCTGGACGGGCTCTACGTCGTGCCACATGACAACGGTCTTGTGGCAGTGGGCAGCACCAGCGAAAACAGTTTTGCCGATCCCGTGTCGAACGACCACCTGCTTGACGATCTCCTGGCGCGGGCACGCGCGGTGGTGCCCTTGCTTGCCGATGCTCCTGTGGTCGAGCGCTGGGCCGGCTTACGGCCCAAAGCCATCGGCCGCGATCCGATGGTCGGCCGTCACCCGGATCATCAGCGGCTCTATACCCTGACCGGCGGCTTCAAGATCAGCTTCGGACTGGCACATCGCCTCGCGGCCAGCGTCATCGGCGAAATGGCGGGACAGCGGGACGAGGCACTGCCGGACTCGTTCCGCTGCGCCAGTCACTTTTCCCTGCTGCGCGCGTCCTGACTTCTTTCCACCTTCCGGAAAGCAGTCTCTATTTCGCAGTGGTCTATGCTTCGATCATCTGCGCCTGCGCGGCAATCTGCGTTTCCTGGAATTTCGTGTTCTGACCGGCTGCGATCATCCTCCGTGCTGCTTGCTCATCACATAAAGCGGTCTTCCTTCCTCGTGCCCTTCCAGCGGTATCCCTGTTGGACCGACCGGGCACTGACGGACATTGACGGCTGCTATGGTGTCGCTGAGGAAGGTGATGTGCTCCACATCGTAATAGGCATATTCCTCGCTGAGCGCGGGTGTGAGCACTTTTGCCGTGAAATCATGGATTTCCGGCCATCCGGTAAGCCGGCGTCCGAACGCCGTGACCCAGACGGCTTGTGGCGTCAGCAGGCCGGTGAAGCCTTCGACATCGCGATTCCATTGCATCGTTTCCAGCCGTTCGACCACCGCGATGATCAAGGCAATGTCGCGTGGGCGGTCTGGTGGCGACGTAGGAGCATAGGTGACCGCGGGTTGAGAGGGCACTCTCATTTGTTCTTCCCGATCTGCGCGCGCCGAGGGGCGCTCACCCGATTCCAAATCGCCGTGGAGGTCCTCGGGATCGTGGCCTCCAGTGTGAAACTGCCGATCCCGACAGGTGCGCGCCCCTCAACGGCATCGATCACCGCCGCGGCACCTGCGCTGGTGAAACCGCCATAGAGTTCGATCAGCCCGACGCCATCGTCGACAAGTGCGCGCGCAATGGCAGCCGCCGCCGCTTCAGCCGCAACGGCAAAAAATGTCATACGCAACGGTGGAAAATCCTGGTTGAACCGGTCTTTTTGCGGGTCGGCATTTGGCTCGAGGAAAATGAAAGCCCCGGGCGGTGGCACTCCGTTGTCATAGGCAGCGCTGTAGCGAGCGGCAGGGGTGAGAGATTCCATGCCGAATGTCACCGAGCTGACCCGGATATTCGATCCGACTGCTGCTTGCACGATCGGCCGCCACCGGGGCGATATGCCGCCGCAGAGCTCGATCAATTCCACCCCTTCCCGAGCGAGACCGGAGGCTACGTCCAAAAGCTCGTCCACGCGCCCGATCGCCACGATTGTCAGTCCTGCGCGCTCGATACGGTCCCGTGCGGGATCAGTGCCAGCGGCTTCATAAATGATTGCCTTTTTCATCTCTCTCTCCAGGAAATGCGTGACTGGGAGATTGCAACCGCCTTTTGATCTGTGCAATTGCTCAAAAACAGATCAAAACGATCGGAATATATGATCATGCTGGATGCGCTGACACTCGATCAACTTCGCGTTTTCGTGTCGATTGCCGATACTGGCTCCTTCCGCGCGGCATCTAGGTCGCTTGGGCGGGCGCAATCCGGCTTGAGCAATGCTGTCGCCAACCTTGAAGCTGAGCTTCAGATTTCCCTGTTCGACCGCGCGCAGCATCGTCCTGTGCTGACCGAGGCGGGAGCGACATTGCTTGCCGACGCCAGGGTGCTTCTGATCAAGGCGGATGTGCTTCGCGCCCGCGCAAACAGTTTCCATCAGGGCATTGAAGCGGTTCTCAGAGTAGCGCTTGATCCCCTTCTTCCGTTGCCACGCATAGCCGGGGCGTTTCGGCGGTTCAGCCAGGCATTTCCGCAGGTAAGACTGGAACTGGAGACTGCCCCGATGACCGCTGCCTTGGCAACTGTTCTGGACGGCCGGTGCGACCTCGGCTTCACGGCTGCGGATGAGCAGGACCCTCATGTGGTGATCCAGGCGATTGGCAGGATTGCCGGTTTGATTGCCGTATGCCGTTCGGACCACGAACTGGCGCGTCCCAAGGATGGAGAGAAATGGACAACGGTCGCTCTCTCGGATCATTTACAGGTGGTGATATCGGATCCTTCCCTGCGCTCACAGGACCGGAATTTCGGGGTGCTGTCACAGAGGATCTATCGGGTCGGAGACATCGCAACCAAACAAGCGCTAATTCTGGCAGGCGTTGGATGGGGATATCTGCCTTCCTGGATGGTCGAAGATGAGATTGCTGCCGGCAGGCTGGTACGCGTTCCTCTCGCTACACACGGGACGCAGGAGACGCAGCCTTTGACGCTTTATGCGATCCGCCGCATCGATCGACCATTCGGGCCGGCCGCGTCCGGGTTATGCCGTATCTTGGAGGAGGATTTTGGCTGATCTCTTGCGGGATCGTGAAGCCTGCCGTGAGGCTGTCGCTTGCGTTCTGATCGGCAACGCAAAAAGCCCTGCTTCGCGAGCAGGGCTTCGTGGACAAAAATCGGGAGTGATTACATCCAGTATGGGGGCACGCCGTAGTAATCGTAGACGCGGCGGCCATTTTCCTTGTTCCAGTCGTATTCGTCGTCGCCATGATATTTCGGCGCGCTTTCGACCTGTTCGCGGGTGATATCGGTGCGGTAGCCGCCTAGGCTCTCGTCATAGCTGAGCTTCTGCCACGGAAGCGGATAGTGATCTTCGCCGATACCGAGGAAGCCGCCAAAGCCGAGGACGGCATAGGAGACGCGGCCGCTGCGCTTTTCCAGGATCACACGTTCGATCGTGCCGATATGCTTTCCGTCCTGGCCATAAACGCGGGTACCTTCGACCTTGTCGCTGGCGATCAGGTCGTGCGTTTCCTTGATGCTGGCATCCTGGATAGTGCTGTCCTGGTAGATCATGTTTCGTCTCCGTTTTTAATGTTACCGCTGAGAAAACGAAGCAAAAGCCGGTTGGTTCCGTCCGAAAATCGGCATTTTCAGACAGGATTCCGTTTTCAGGAGAAACAGAGGATCGGTCATTGGCCAGCGGCCGCCCCATTCGTCATTGTGTCATGCAAATCACTTAACCCCGGCTTCAGAACGAGTTTCAACGGAGCGGAGCCGATGCGGTACGCTATCTATTTTACGCCGTCGATGTACGATCCCCTGTCGGTCGCCGCCGCAAGCTGGCTTGGCCGCAACGTCTATTCCGGCGAAGCCCCGGAGGCGCCGTCCATTGCCGGTTTTAGCCGGCAGGAGCTGGCGTTTCACACGGCGGTGCCGCGCCGTTATGGATTTCACGGAACGATCAAGGCACCGTTCCGCCTGCATGATGACACCAGCGAGCCGGCGCTTCTCAAATCGCTGATGCATTTCGCCAGCACGATGACCCCGTTCGAGATCCCGAAGATGGAAATCGGACGGCACGGCGAGTTCTTTGGCCTTGCACCATCAGCGCCCTGTGAACAAATGAACCATCTGGCCGCTTCAGTGATTCAGGCATTCGACGCGTTTCGGGCGCCCTTGAGCGATATCGAGATCGAGCGGCGGGACCCGGACCGGCTGACAGCACCGCAGTTTTCCAATCTTCATCGCTGGGGCTATCCTTATGTGATGGATGAATTCCGCTTTCACATGATGCTGACAGGCCCGGTGAATTCCAATCTCAACGCACGCTTCGAGACCGCCTTGCGTGATTTCTTCGAGCCGGTGATCGCGGGTCCACTGAAAATTTCCAGCCTTGCCTTGTTCATCGAGCCGGAACCAGGTGCGCCGTTGCGCGTGCATTCGCAGCACCCGCTCGGCAAACTATCGGCGCATCGGCCAGCCGTTGCCGGCGCAAAGGCCAGTGCTATGGCGCTGACCACTATGCCACGCGTTTCCGAATCGAAGGCGGCTGTGGCTGCCCGCCTGCTACAGGCGAGCTGCTGAGCGGCTGATGCCGTTTCGACTGTTGAAGGTTCGGGCTATTCAAGCTTTGGACAGATCGCTGTTCGCCACCATTTTGACTTCGATTTTCCGCCCCCGGATGCTACCGTCCCGGCAAATTCGAAGGGTGATTTCATGACAGACCAATCTTATCCACGCGATCTCATCGGCTATGGCCGCAATCCGCCGCAGGTCCGCTGGCCGGGCGATGCGCGTATCGCCGTGCAGTTCGTGGTCAACTACGAAGAGGGCGGCGAGAGCTGCATTCTCGACAGTGACAAGGCATCCGAATCGCTGCTGTCGGAAATCGTCGGTGCGCAGCCCTGGGCCGGCCAGCGCAACCTCAACATGGAATCGATCTACGAATATGGTTCGCGTGCCGGCTTCTGGCGGCTTTGGCGGATGTTTACCAGCCGCAATGTCGATGTCACCGTCTATGGCGTGACGCTTGCCATGGCGCGCAATCCGGAAGCGGTTGCCGCCATGAAGGAAGCAGGCTGGGAAATCGCCAGCCACGGTTATCGCTGGCTGGAATACAAGGATTTTTCCGAGGACGAAGAGCGCAAGCATATCCTCGATGCCGTGCGTTTGCACACCGAACTGACGGGCTCGCATCCGCTCGGCATGTACCAAGGCAAGCCTTCGGACAACACGCTGAAGCTGGTGATCGAAGAGGGCGGCTTTGTCTATTCCTCCGACAGCTATGCCGACGAACTGCCCTATTGGGTACCGGGCCTCACCAAAGACAAGCCCCACCTGATCATCCCCTATACGCTCGATGCCAACGACATGCGCTTTGCAACGCCGCAGGGGTTCAATTCCGGCGACCAATTCTTTGCGTATCTCAAGGACACGTTCGACGTGCTCTATGCCGAAGGCAAGGACGGCAGCCCGAAGATGATGAATGTCGGCCTGCATTGCCGCCTTGTCGGCCGCCCGGGCCGGGCCGCAGCACTTGCCCGTTTCCTCGATTACGTTCTCAGCCACGAAAAAGTCTGGACGCCGAAACGCATCGACATCGCCCGGCACTGGCAGGAACATCACAAGCCGGAAGGTGGTCTGTGATGCTGGCGCGGGATGAGTTTGTCGCACGGTTTGGCGGCATCTTCGAGCATTCGCCCTGGGTGGCGGAACGTGCTTTTGACGCGACCCCGGATATTTCGCTGACGTCAGACGGTGTGCATGAGGCACTTGTTGCGCCGTTTAGGGCAGCCTCGCAAGCCGAGCGTCTTGCAGTCCTTCAAGCCCATCCGGATCTTGCCGGCAAGCTGGCCATTGCCGGAGGACTGACGGAGGATTCCAGGGCGGAGCAGGCGGGCGCCGGGCTGGACCGGCTGAGCGCGACCGAGCATGCACGGTTTACCGGACTGAATACCGCCTACACGGAGAAATTCGGCTTTCCCTTCATCATCGCGGTGAAGGGCCTGAACAAGGACGATATTCTCGCTGCATTCGAAAGCCGGATTGACAATAGTCTCGAAGAGGAATTTGAAACGGCTTCTGCGCAGGTCGAAAAGATCGCGCTGTTGCGTTTGCGTTCACTGCTTCCGGGAGAAGACAATGCCTGAGACGAAACCGCCATGCCATTTCACGGCGGCACTGACGATCTGATGCCACAGTTCCTGACCATCGAGCCGCTGACGCAAGCGGCATTCGCGCCTTTCGGAACTGTTATCGAGCCTGATCCGGAAACGATGCGGTTGATCAACGGCGGCTCCACCGAGCGGTTTCATGCACTGGGCCGCGCCGATGTGAGCGGCGAAGACGCCCGCGTGATCATCAATATTTTCCGGGGCCAGCCACGCAGTTTTCCCTATTCCGTGACGATGATGGAACGCCATCCGCTGGGCTCGCAGAGCTTTTCGCCGCTCGGCGGCGGTTCTTGGCTTGCAGTCGTTGCGCCCGATGAGGGCGGAAAACCGGGATTGCCGCGCGTCTTTCTGGCAACCGCCGCACAGGGCGTCAATTATGGCCGCAATGTCTGGCATCATCCGCTGATGGCCGTCGGCGCGGTCAGCGATTTCCTGGTTGTCGACCGCGACGGGCCGGGCAACAATCTGGAAGAGGTTTTCTACGACGAGCCTTTCGTCATCGCCAATCCCTTCTGATGCATACGAGGTTTCTATGAGCACGTCCGGCCGCCTGACCACCCATGTCCTCGATACCGCGCGAGGCAAGCCGGCCAAGGGCTTGAAGATCGACCTATTCCTGATCGAAGGCGAGGACCGCCGCTTGCTGCGCACGGTCGAGACCAACAGCGACGGCCGTGTCGATGGGCCGATGCTCGAGGGCGAAGCCTTTGCCACCGGGACTTACGAACTGCTGTTCCACGCCGGTGATTATCTGCGAGCGGCCGGCGCTGCCCTGACAGAGCCGGCCTTCCTCGATCTGATCCCGCTGCGCTTCGGCATCGCCGACGCGGGCAGCCACTACCATGTGCCGCTGCTGCTCTCGCCGTTCAGCTACTCGACCTATCGGGGAAGCTGAGTTTACTCCGCAATCACATCCCGGTTGATGTCGCGGATATCCCGCTTGCCGCAGAGCGCCATGGTGATGTCGAGTTCCTTGCGGATGATCTCGAGCGTGGTGGTGACGCCAGCCTTGCCGTCGGCGCCGAGGCCGTAGAGGAACGGGCGGCCGATATAGGTGCCCTGGGCGCCGAGTGCCACAGCCTTGAGCACGTCCTGGCCGGAGCGGATGCCGCCATCGACATGGACCTCGATCTGGTGGCCGACGGCATCGACGATTTTCGGTAGCATGCTGATCGATGAGGGGGCGCCATCCAACTGGCGGCCGCCGTGATTGGAAACGATGATCGCATCAGCGCCGGTGCGCGCCGCCATCTTGGCGTCCTCGACATCGAGAATGCCCTTCAGGATCAGCGGGCCGCCCCACATCGTCTTGATCTCCTCGACATTTTCCCAGGACAGCTGCGGATCGAACTGCTCGGCTGTCCACGACGACAGAGAGGAGAGATCGGAAACGTTCTTGGCATGGCCGACGATGTTGCCGAAGCTGCGGCGCTTGGTCCCCAGCATCTGCATGCACCACAGCGGCCGGGTCGCCATCTGCCAGATATGCTTCGGCGTGAATTTTGGAGGGGCTGACAGGCCGTTGCGCAGGTCTTTATGGCGCTGGCCGAGGATCTGCAGGTCGAGCGTCAGAACCAGTGCCGAGCACTTGGCGGCCTTGGCGCGGTCGATCAGGTTCTTGACGAACTCGCGGTCGCGCATGACATAGAGCTGGAACCAGAACGGCTTGCTCGTCACCGATGCGACGTCTTCGATCGAGCAGATGCTCATGGTCGACAGGGTGAAGGGAACGCCGAATTCCTCGGCCGCCTTTGCCGCCAGCATCTCGCCATCGGCGTGCTGCATGCCGGTCAGGCCGGTCGGAGACAGGGCCACCGGCATCGAGACCTTTTGGCCGATCATCGTGCTTTCCAGCGAGCGGTTGGTCATGTCGACCAGAACCCGCTGGCGCAGCTTCACCTTGCGAAAATCCTCTTCGTTGGCGCGGTAGGTGCCCTCCGTCCAGGCGCCGCTGTCGGCATAATCGAAGAACATTTTCGGTACGCGGCGCTTGGCAAGTGCCTTCAGGTCGCTGATTTCGAGGATTTTGGCCATATCGCAGGGTTCCATCTCAAGAGATGGCCCGGCCATACCATGTTTCAGGAAGGCTTGTTAAGAGTAGAAGCGGAGAGAGGTAAAATTATTTTACCTCTTTTTGGGAAACTCAAGCGGTATCTGCTCATTGCCTGTCCGCCCATGCTCTTGCACAAAATTCGATCTCCCTCAAAAGAGGGGGCTGTATTGTGCGAAATGGGATTCGGGATGAGAACCAGCTTGAGACAAAAAATCATTGAGGTTTGCGATCGCAAGATTGCAGACAAAGGCCCCGGCGTCGGGCTGTCCTTCTACGCATTCTTTGCCAACAGGAATGATGATCCGGAACTGCTGATGGAAGCGGCCGAATGGTGGATCCGGACGCACAGGCTCGATCACTTCGAAAAGGCTGTAAAGATCAAGGCGATGGTGGAGGGAGTGGCTTAACCGGCCAAGCCCGCCTTGGCTGCTACTCCCGCCACATAGGTCTCGACGATTGCCCGGTCATCGCCCATGGTCTGGAGCAGGAACAGTTCGTCGGCGAGGGAATTGACCACTTCCGCTTTCAGCGCCATGGCCGGAGTTGCCGCCATGTTCAGCACGATGAAATCGGCGTCGGTGCCGGGATCGAGCGTGCCGATCCTGTCTTCGAGCGACAGCGCCTGCGCATTGCCGAGCGTCATGAAATAGGCGCTTTCAAACGGGTTCAGCCGCTCGCCCAGCAATTGCTGGATCTTGTAGGCTTCGTCCATGGTGCGCAGCATCGAATAGCTGGTGCCGCCGCCGATATCGGTAGCGAAGGACACGCGCACCGGCTTTTCTCTGCCCATCAGCCGCCGGAGAGGAAACAGGCCGGAGCCGAGGAAGAGGTTGGAGGTCGGGCAGTGCACGGCGATCGAGCCTGTCTCGCTCATCGCGTCCATCTCCCGGTCGGACAGGTGGATCGCATGCCCGAACAAGGTTTTCGGCCCGAGCAGGCCGTAGCGGGCGTAGACGTCGGTATAGTCGACGGCGTCCGGATAGAGCGCGCAGGTGAAATCGATCTCGTCACGGTTTTCCGAGAGATGGGTCTGCACATGCAAGTCGGGGAATTCACGTACCAGGGCTTCCGCAGCCGACATCTGTTCCGGTGTCGAGGTGATGGCAAAGCGCGGGGTGATGGCAACGTGATTGCGGCCCTTTCCGTGCCATTGTTCGATGACGGCGCGGGTCTCGTCATAGCCCATTTCAGGTGTATCGAGCAGGCCCTGCGGTGCGTTGCGGTCCATCATCACCTTGCCGGCAATCATGCGCATGTTACGATCAAGCGCTTCGGCGAAAAAGGCGTCGGCGGAGGCCTTGTGCACCGAGCAATAGGCAACCGCCGTCGTCGTGCCGTGGCGGACCATCTCGTCGAAGAATTTTCCGGCGATCCGCTCAGCATGCGCCGTCTCGACGAAGCGGCATTCCTCCGGAAACGTATAGGTGTTCAGCCATTCCAAAAGGTTGGCCGCATAGGAGCCGATCACCTGCATCTGCGGGAAATGCAGGTGCGTGTCGATAAAGCCGGGCAGGATGAGATGCGGACGGTGGTCGATTTCGATGACGTCCTTGGGGCCTTGAGCCTTCACCGCATCATAGCTGCCGCGTGCAAGGATCAGCCCGTTTTCGACCAGCAGCGCGCCATCCGCCTCATAGGTAAAGGCGCTGGTGTCGTCGAGGCTCAAAGGGGCACGGCTGAAGCTGAGCGTGCGTGCGCGAATGAGAGTGGTGGTCATTCTGTCTTGCCTTCCGAAACCGCGCTTTCGAACCATGCGGTTACAAGCTTGCGTTCGTCATTGGTCATGTCGGTGATGTTGCCTGGCGGCATCGCATGGCTGCGTCCGGCCTGGATGTAGATTTCACGGGCGTGGGAAGCAATCTCCGCGTCGTTTTCAAGCATCACGCCCTTTGGTGCCCGGTTGATGCCTTCATAGACCGGTTCGGCCGAGTGGCACATCGAACAGCGCGTCGAAATCGCGTCCTTCACGGCCGGGAAATGCGCGTTGGCGGCGAATTGCTGGAACGCCGGCGCGACCTCGGCCTTATCCTCACCGGTCAGGACTTTCGGCACTGTCGAAAGCCACATGATGGCAATGAAAATGATCAGGGTGACGATCCAAGTCCAGGTCGGACGGCCTTTTCTGGCATGGGTGGTGTTGAACCAGTGCCGGATGGTGACGCCCATCAGGAAGACCAGTGCTGCAATCACCCAGTTATAGGCGGTGGCGAAGGCCAGCGGATAATGGTTTGACAGCATGAAGAAGATCACGGGCAGGGTCAGGTAGTTGTTGTGCAGCGAGCGCTGCTTGGCGATGACGCCATATTTCGGATCCGGCGTCCGTCCGGCGATGAGATCGGCGACGACGACGCGCTGGTTCGGCATGATGATGAAGAAGACATTGGCCGACATGATCGTCGCGGTAAACGCGCCGAGATGCAGGAAAGCGGCGCGGCCGGTAAACACTTGCGTATAGCCCCAGGCCATCAGGACGAGCGCGACGTAGAGAATGCCCATCAGCGTCCAGGTGTTCTTGCCGAGCGGCGATTTGCACAGAAGGTCGTAGAAGATCCAGCCGATGGCAAGCGAGCCAATCGAGATCGCAATTGCCGTGGTCGCAGAGATGTCGAGCACATGCCGGTCGATCAGGAAGAGATCGGCGCCGCCATAATAGACCAGACAGAGCATGGCAAAGCCGGACAGCCAGGTGGCGTAGCTTTCCCATTTGAACCACGTCAGGTGCTCCGGCATGGTCGCCGGTGCGACCAGGTATTTCTGGATATGATAGAAACCGCCGCCATGCACCTGCCACTCCTCGCCATAGGCGCCCACAGGCAGATGATCGCGCTTCACCAGCCCGAGATCGAGCGCGATGAAATAGAAGGACGAGCCGATCCAGGCGATCGCCGTGATCACATGCAGCCAGCGAACGGCAAAAGCCAGCCATTCCCAGGCGATGGCGAATTCATACATACAGGTCCCCTTTCATGCTTCGTCTGCCCACCTTGCGCAAAAATCCACGGTGGGGGAAGGGGGCGTTTTGATCGTCATACGCTATTTGGCGGCGTTGCTGGTTTCTGGATTGAGTTCCCCCAGAATCCAGTCGCGGAAGGCGCGGATTTTCGGCGTGTTGCGGCGGGAATGCGGATAAACCAGCCAGTAGTCACGTCCGTCGTTGCAGCGGAGTTCGAAGGGTTGGTAAAGTCGGCCGAGCGCAACGTCATCCGCATAAAAATCAGGGGTCAAGATGGCAACGCCCTGGCTTGCGACTGCCGCGCGCGCCTCAAAGCTCTGTGCTCCGAGCCTGCTGGTAGGCCGGCCCTCAAGGTCTGGATCGCTGACGCCGGCGGCGGTAAACCAGATTCGCCACCAGGGGTCGGCGGCATCGATGATCCTCAGTTTCAGAAGATCGCGCGGCTCATGTATGCCGCCGATTGTTTCGGCAAGGGCCGGGCTCAGCATCGGTGTGAACTCGCTGCGCATCAGAGCATGGCTATCGAGGCCGGGCCAGGCACCAACACCAGCGCGAACGGCGAGATCGGTCGATTCGGCGATGAGATCGATGATCTTTTCAGTGGTGGTGAGCCGCACCGCGATATTCGGATGCGCGAGCTGAAAGCTGCCGATGTTGCGGGCGAGCCATTGAGAGGCGAAGGTCGGTGTCGAGTTGATCTGGAGGGCAGTGTTGATATCGCCGCGCGCCGATGAGACCGCCTCCTGCAACATCTCGAACGCTTCGCTGACGCGGGGTGCGAGCTGCTGGCCGACGTCGGTCAGCACGATCTGGCGCGGCCGCCGCAGGAACAGCGGCTCACCGACATTTTCCTCGATCAGCTTGATCTGGTAGCTGACGGCCGTCTGGGTCATACCGAGTTCAGTGCCTGCCTTGGTGAAGCTACCCAGCCGGGCTGCCGCTTCAAACACGCGAAGCGCATTCAACGGAAACTGTTTCGACATTTTCATGGATAAGTTCTCTTGATGCATGCAGACGGTTGTTCGATTGGAATTGGAGCATGTTTGCGCGCATGCTGCAATCACATTCAGAAAAACGACAGGTGCCGCCATGGATTGCCAAGCAATTGAAACATATCAACCAATACCCCAGACCCGCCAAGCCGGATGGCGTTTTTGGCTGGCCGGGCTGCTGCGCGGGCTGGAACCGAAATATCCGCCGCTCGATCTCGACGTCATGTCCGAATACATGAAGAGAGACCTGGGCTTCCTGGACGGGCGCGACCCGCGGGAGGATTCAAACCTGACGCGATAGATGCCACGCGCCGCCGGAGCATTTCAGATGTTCCGGCGGTTTGATTTCAGCGGGATGTTCACAACTCGCCGCGTTCCAACTGATTGAGATAGATGAATTCCGGCACCTTGACGCCCGCTTGGGCGCGAATTTCGATCAGCCGATCGGACTCGAAGAAGGCTCTTGCCGCATCGAGCGAGCGCCATAGCGAATAGTGGACGATCCGCTTGGGTTCGGTGTCGTATTTCAACACCTGATAGGCGATTTCTCCGGCGTCGCGGCGAATGCCGGCGGCAGCGTCGAAAATGACTTTCCATGCGGGGTAATCGGCGACTTCGTGGATAATCAGAACATAGGGCATGGGGTTTTCTCAAGAGTTGGAAGGGCAATCGTGCCGGGTGTCCGGGTCACATCGTGCCCTTCGAGGGAATATAACAACGGGTGGTGAAAGAGGTGTCCTTGCTGGCTTCAACCTCCTTGCCGAACGGTTTGTCCGGCCAGGGATTGGTGCCGTCGCGCAGCCAGAGCAGGCTATCGAGCCAGAAACCGGCTGCATGGCGTTTGTGGAAAAGGCTGAAATGGCCGATGTGATCCAGTCCAAGATCGGCGGGTGACAAGGCGACTTCGACGGGATTGGCATTTTCATAGTATGTGAGCGCCCGGCGGATGGCTTTTGGTGTTCCGATCTCGTCATCCATGAGGCCGATGGCCAGAATGTCGGCGGTGACAGCGGCGAAACGCTGCAGAATATCCGGCCGGACCTCGCATGGATGGCTGAGTTCCATTCGCGCGCGGCGAAAACTCCAGTCTCTGGCCACCCCCGCCGGAAGATCCTCCAGCCAGCCGAGCGCCTTGCCGGGAAAATATCCGCAAAGCGCTGTCAGGAGCGGCATGACGATGTGCCATTTCAGCAGAAGGTGCAGGCGCCGGGCAGGGGCGTAATCCCGCCAATAGGCATATTGGGCGCCAACGGTGAGCATGCGGTCGATCAGCGGCGCGTTGCGGGCAAATCCGGGCAGGAAGCCGCCGATGCTGTGGCCAACCACGAGCTTTGGGGCGTCCGGGGCATGGGCATGCAGAAAGCTAAGGGCTGCGGCGAAATCCTGTTCGCCCCAATCCGCCCAGCGGTAGTTGCAGCCTCTCAACGCAGCGGGCTGCGACTGACCGATGCCGCGATAGTCATAGGTCAGCACGGTAAAGCCGTGACCGGCCAAAAACCGCGCATAGGCATGGTAGTAGCGCGCCAAAACACCGGTTGCCGGGTTGATCACCACGGCGCCGCACGCACTGTTGCCCGTGCCTGCCCAGAGATGGCCGCCAAGCCGCACACCATCCCGGCAGATGATTTCGATCGGTCTTGCCTCCATCTCCAGCATGCTCTTTCTCCGGCGGTTTTGGTGGGGATGAGCGTAGGCCAGGCCGTTGCTTGTGTATATTCACTGGTCGGTATACATAAGGTCATGGCAACACCCGCTCCTTCCACCCGCGATCGCATTGTTTCTGCTGCATCAAAGCTGTTCTACAGCGAGGGTATCCGCGCCGTCAGCGTCGATGCGGTGGCGGAAAAGGCAGGGATTACCAAGCGCACGCTCTACTATCATTTCGCCAGCAAGGACGATCTGATCGCCGCCTATCTCGACATGCGCGATCAGCCTAACCTCGCCTTGTTCAAGCGATGGTTTGCGGAAACGGAAGGCGATGCCGCCGACAAGGTGCGAGGCGTGTTTTTCAACCTTGCATTATCGGCCCGGCATCCGCGCTGGAAGGGCTGCGGCTTTCTGAGAACCTCGGCCGAGCTTGCCAACATGCCCGGTCATCCGGCGATGAAGATCGGTGCTGCCCACAAGCGGCGGGTCGAGGACTGGTTCAACGGCGTCTTCGAGGCGGCGGAACTCGGGGTTCATTCCCGGATGCTTGCCCGGCAGACAGTCCTGCTGCTCGACGGTTCCTTTGCCGTCGTGCTGTTGCACCGCGACCCGTCCTATATGGAAACGGCAGGCGAGGCCGCGCATGCGCTGATCCGCGCGGGTGCCATGCACCCTTAAACATTACCGCGTGTTGAGCGCGACAAGAATCTCGGCCGAGGTCATGGCGGCGATCACCGCGGGGCGCTTGTCGCTGACGGCCTTGCCGCCGATGGGCAGGACCAGCCGGCCGATCGCATCGTCGCCCAGACCTTCCTTCTTCGCCCAGCTTGAAAATGTCGCGCGCTTGGTCTTCGAGCCGATCATGCCGACATAGGCAAGGTCGTCGCGGGCAAGCGCTTCCCTGGCAATCAGGAAATCGAGCGCATGGTCATGCGTCAGAATGACGACGGCGGAGCCGGGCGCGATCTCCTTGACGACCGCTTCCGGCATGGCGACCAGTCGGTGGCTGGTACCGGCCGACATCAGGTCGAGTTCGCTCTTCCGCGTTTCCACCGCATAGGTTTTCAGCGGCAGGAGCAAAAGCGCATCGGCAAGCGCCCGGCCGACATGGCCGGCACCGAACAGCCAGACCTCCGGCAGTGCCTTCAGCCTTTCCTTGAGCTTCAAATCGAGTGCCGCGCGCGTCGCGTCATCACCGATGCGGAATGTCAGCACCATGCGGCCGCCGCAGCATTGGCCGATATCGGGGCCGAGTGGGATGTCCATCTCGAGCTGATCGCTGACCCCGGCCAGAAGCGCGCGGGCGTTGTCGATCGCCATATGCTCCATCTGACCGCCGCCGATGGTGCCGTGCGCGTCGGTCGGCGAGACCAGCATGAAGGTGCCGGCTTCGCGCGGGGTCGATCCGAAAGTCTGCTTGATCTCGACGATGACCAGTTTGTATTCGCGCTCAAGGAACGCTTCGAGGCTGTCGACTGCAAAGTTCATTTCAATGGCTCTTTATGCTTGTCCTGTCCGCAGGCGCTCGACGGCCATCAGGACGCGTTCGGGCGTTGCCGGAGCGTCGAGCCGCGGGCACTCGCGGTAATCGGCGACGCTGGCAACCGCCATCGACAGGGCTTCGAGCACCGAGATCGGCAGCATGAACGGCGGCTCGCCGACGGCCTTGGAGCGGCCGATGGTCATCTCGGCATTTTCGGCCCATTCGGCCAGCTTGACGTTGAAGATCTTTGGCCGGTCGGAGGCGAGTGGGATCTTGTAGGTCGATGGTGCGTGAGTGCGCAGGCGCCCCTTGGCATCCCACCACAATTCCTCCGTCGTCAGCCAGCCCATGCCTTGCACGAAGGCACCCTCGACCTGGCCGATATCGATCGCCGGATTGAGCGACTTGCCGACATCGTGCAGCACATCGACCCGGTCGACCATATATTCGCCGGTCAGCGTATCGATGGAAACCTCGGAAACGGAGGCGCCATAGGCGAAATAGTAGAACGGGGTGCCGCGTCCCGTATTGCGGTCCCAGTGAATTTTTGGCGTCTTGTAGAACCCGGTGGCCGATAGCTGCACGCGAGCAAAATAGGCCTGCTTGATGAAATCGGGGAAGGGCACCAGTTCGTCGCCGATCTTCACGTGGTTCGGCACAAAAGCGATGTTACCCGCATCGGTCTGCCAGCGCTCGGCAGCGAACTCAACCAAGCGTTCCTTGATCTGCCGGGCGGCGTCATGGGCGGCCATGCCGTTGAGATCTGAGCCGGAGGAGGCGGCCGTTGCCGAGGTGTTGGGCACCTTGCCGGTGGTGGTTGCCGTTATCTTGACGTTGGTGATATCGACCTGGAAACTATCCGCCAGGACCTGCGCCACCTTGGTATAGAGCCCCTGGCCCATTTCGGTGCCGCCATGGTTCAGGTGGATCGACCCATCCTGATAGATATGCACCAGCGCACCCGCCTGGTTGAAGGCGGTCATGGTGAACGAGATGCCGAATTTCACCGGCGTCAGCGCAATGCCCTTGCGGATGATGCGGCTGGTCTTGTTGAAATCGATGACTGCTTGACGCCGCGCCTGATAGCCGGCGCTCTCTTCCAGCTCTGCGACGATACGCTGGATGATATTGTCCTCGACCTGCTGGTGATAGGGCGTCAGATCGCGGCCGGAGCCTTTCTCGCCATAGAAATTCAGCTTGCGGATGTCGAGCGGGTCCTTGCCCAGCGCATAGGCGATCTCCTCGATGATACGCTCACCACCGACCATGCCTTGCGGGCCGCCGAAACCGCGATAGGCGGTGTTGGAGACGGTGTGCGTCTTCAAGGGTTGCGAGGTCAGTTTTACATGCGGATAGAAATAGGAACTGTCAGCATGGAAGAGGGCGCGGTCGGTGACCGGGCCGGAGAGGTCGGAAGAATAGCCGCAGCGGGCGGCATAATTGGCCTTCACCGCATGGATACGGCCGTCGTCGTCGAAACCGACATCGTAATCGACGAGGAAGTCGTGGCGCTTACCGGTTGCGGTCATGTCCTCGTCGCGGTCGGGGCGGAACTTGACGGCGCGGTTGAGTTTCTTGGCGGCAACGGCGGCAAGTGCGGCAAACTGGTTGCCCTGCGTCTCCTTGCCGCCAAAACCCCCACCCATGCGCCGAACCTGCACGGTGACCGCGTTGGAGGGAACGCCCAGAACATGGCCGACCATGTGCTGCACTTCGCTCGGATGCTGGGTGGAGGACCAGACGGTGATGTCGTCGTCCTCGCCGGGAATGGCCATGGCGATATGGCTTTCGAGGTAAAAATGCTCCTGGCCACCAATCCGCATCCGGCCGGTGAGGCGTCGTGGGGACAGTTCCAGTTCGGCCTCGGCATCACCGCGCGACAAGGTCAGCGGCTTGGTGACGACCTCGGCGCCGTTTTCCAGCGCATCGAGAATATCGGTGTGATGCGGCAGGTCGCGATAGGTGATTTTCGCCTTGCGGGCGGCGCGGCGGGCAATATCGCGGGTTTCGGCGATCACGGCAAAGGCCGGCTGGCCGTGGAATTGCACCAGGCCGTCTGCCAGCACCGGTTCGTCGTCGAGATGGCTGGGGCTGATGTCGTTGGAATGCGGCATGTCTTTTGCGGTCAGCACGCAGACGACGCCGGGGGTGGCCTCGACCTCGGACAGATCCATGGCGATGATCTGCGCATGGGCGCGGTCGGTCATCCCAAGCGCGCCGTGCAGCGTCCCCGCAGGTTCCGGAATATCGTCGATATAGTCGGCCGTGCCCGAGACATGCTTGTGGGCGCTGTCGTGGCGCAGGTTCGAATGCATGGAACCGGCAATGGTCTTGCGTTCCTCGAAGGTGGAGTTGTCCATCAGCAGATACCTTCGCTTCTTTCTCTTCTCCCCAGCGGGGAGAAGATGGCCCGAAGGGCCGGATGAGGGGAAGCCAAACAAACTGAAGTTTGCCGCAAGACCCCCTCATCGCCTCGTTTCACTCGGCACTTCTCCCCGCTGGGGAGAAGAGGAAAGCCGCCGCCCGCACTCATGCCGTCACCTCAAAGCGGACGAATTCCGCCTTCTGCCCGGAAGTCTCCAGCAAAAACCGCAACAGCAGGTTCTTCGCCGTCAGGATCCGATAGGCGGCGGTGGCGCGCCAGTCGGTCAGGGGCTGGTAATCCATATCGAATGCAGCCTGCGCCACTTTGACGGTGCCTTCGCTCCAGGGTTTGCCGATCAGCGCCGCTTCGACATTTGACGCTCGCTTCGGTGTCCCGGCCATGCCGCCGAATGCGATAATGGCTGACCTCACGGTGTTGTCGCTATCGAGCGCAATGCGGAAAGCGCCGCAGAGTGCGGAGATGTCCTCATCCCGGCGCTTGGAAATCTTGTAGACGGCAAAATGATCGTCCTTCGGCAGGTCCGGCACGAAAATGCTCTCGACGAATTCGCCGGGTTGGCGATCCTGTCGCCCGTATTCGATGAAATAGGCCTCGAGCGGCACGCTGCGCGCACCGGCTTTCGAACGCAGATTGACGCTGGCACTGAGCGCGATCAGCGGCGGCGGGGTATCGCCGATCGGCGAGCCGTTGGCGACATTGCCGCCGATCGTGCCCATGTTGCGCACCTGCTCGCCGCCGAGGCGATCGAGCATGCGGCCAAAGGCAGGATAGCGAGCGGAAATGGCTGAAAAGGCGGCGGAATAGCTGACACCGGCGCCGATCAGGATGCCGTCTCCCGTCTCGCGGATGAACTGCAGGTCTTCCAGCCCGTTGATGAAGATCACCGGGTTGAGCGCGCGCATCTGCTTGGTGACCCAGAGACCGACATCGGTGGAGCCGGCAACGATGGTCGCCTGCGGATGATCGGCCAGCGCATCGGCCAGATCGGTCACCGTGCCGGGGATGATCAGGGTGGCGTCACCGCTTTCCATGCGGATCGTCCGCGTCGAGCGGATCGCGGTCAGCTTGGCTATGATGTCTTCGCGGACTTTGACGATCGGGTCGAACACCGCATCAGGCCTTGCCTGTGCGACGGCTTCCGCGGCTTTGACGATCGGCTCATAGCCCGTGCATCGACAGAGATTGCCTTGCAGTGCCTTTTCGATATCGGCGCGGCCGGGATTGTCCTTTGACAGCCAGAGGCCATAAAGCGACATGACAAAGCCGGGGGTGCAGAAACCGCATTGCGAGCCGTGATAATCGACCATCGCCTGCTGAACCGGGTGCAGCGTTCCGTCTTTTGCCGCCAAGTGCTCGACAGTGACGACATGGGTTGCGTTCAGCGAACCGGTGAAACGGATACAGGCATTGACGCTTTCGTAAACCAGTTCGTTACCGGCAAGCCGCCCGACCAGCACGGTGCAGGCGCCGCAATCTCCTTCGGCGCAGCCTTCCTTGGTGCCGGTCAGCCGTTTTTCAAGGCGCAGGAAATCCAGCAGCGTCGCGGTCGGCTGCAGAGTGTCCAGCGCAATCTCCCGATCGTTCAGGATAAAACGGATGCGGCCGGGGGACTGTGTCATGCTGTCTCTTCTTTTCATTTCGACTCTTGAAACTATGCCCAAAACCGGCACCGTGACAATTGTGTTTCTACCATCACCGTCCGGCTTTTTCGCGCGTTAAAAAGGCTTGTCTGCTTGCGTTTTGTTTTCGTTTGACATTCGTTTTTGTATCGTATTGAAGTTTTTGAAATGGCTCGCGCGGGAGAGATCGCGAGAACAAGAAGAGCTGGGAGGGGCAAGATGAGCGGATATGTTCTCGCAATCGATCAGGGCACGACATCGAGCCGCGCGATCGTCTTCGACAAGGACCAGAAGATCGCCGGGTCCGGGCAGAAGGAATTCAAGCAGCATTTTCCGAAATCCGGCTGGGTCGAGCATGATCCCGGGGAAATCTGGGACACCGTCGTCTGGGCGATCAAGGAAGCCATCAGCAAAGCGGGCATCAAGGCGAGCGACCTTTCGGCGATCGGCATCACCAACCAGCGCGAGACGGTCGTCGTCTGGGAGCGCGACAGCGGCAAGCCGATCCACAATGCCATCGTCTGGCAGGATCGCCGCACCGCTTCCTATTGCGACAAGCTGAAACGCCAGGGGCTGGAAAAGACCTTCACCAAGAAGACCGGCCTGTTGCTCGATCCCTATTTTTCCGGCACAAAACTCTCCTGGATGCTCGCCAACGTCAAAGGCGCGCGGGCGCGCGGGGCGAAGGGCGACCTCTGCTTTGGCACGATCGATACATTCCTGATCTGGCGGCTGACCGGCGGCAAATCCTTCGTTACCGATGCGACCAACGCCTCACGCACGCTGATGTTCAACATCGTCACCAATGACTGGGATCGTGAACTGCTCGACATCCTGCGCGTTCCCGAGGCGATGCTGCCGCAGGTTCTGGACTGCGCCGCTGATTTCGGCGTGACGGACGCCTCGATCTTTGGCGCGGAAATCCCGATCCTTGGCGTTGCTGGCGACCAGCAGGCCGCCACCATCGGCCAGGCCTGCTTCCAGCCGGGCATGATGAAATCCACCTATGGCACCGGCTGCTTTGCGCTTTTGAACACCGGCAAGGATATTGTCCGCTCGAAGAACCGGCTGCTGACCACCATTGCCTACCGCCTCGACGGCGAAACCACCTATGCGCTGGAAGGCTCGATCTTCGTCGCCGGTGCCGCCGTGCAATGGCTGCGGGATGGGCTGAAAGTCATCAAGGCCGCATCCGATACCGGGACGCTGGCCGCAAGCGCTGATCCGTCGCAGGAGGTCTATCTCGTGCCGGCCTTTACCGGCCTTGGCGCGCCGCATTGGGATCCGGATGCGCGCGGCGCCATCTTCGGCATGACGCGCAACACCGGCCCGGCCGAATTCGCCCGTGCGGCGCTCGAGGCCGTCTGCTACCAGACGCGCGATCTGCTCGATGCCATGCACAAGGACTGGAAGACCGACGGCCGGGAAACCGTCCTGCGCGTCGATGGCGGCATGGTCGCTTCCGACTGGACGATGCAGCGCCTGTCCGACCTGCTCGACGCACCGGTCGACCGGCCGACCATTTTGGAAACCACCGCACTCGGTGTCGCCTGGCTTGCCGGCAGCCGGGCAGGGGTCTGGCCGAACCAGAAGGATTTTGCCAAATCCTGGGCTAGAGATCAGCGTTTTGAGCCGCTGATGGACGAGAAGATGCGGGCCGGAAAGCTGAAGGGCTGGCGCAATGCGGTGAAGCGGACGCTGAGCGACGGCTAGACAATATTGTCCTTGATCGCCACATGTAGTAACGTTGCTACATCAATGGAGGCGCCGATGAGCACCATATTTTCCAGCCGGGAATTCAATCAGGACACGGGCCGCGCCAAGAAAGCTGCAGGGGATGGACCAGTGTTCATCACCGACCGGGGCCGGCCAGCGCATGTGCTTTTGTCGATCGAGGACTATCAGAAGCTGACACGCGACAGAAGCGATTTCCCGGATTCCGACGCGTCCGGTCGAAACCACAGGAAAAACATCCTCGAACTTCTCGCCATGCCGGGATTGGAGGAGGTGGATGACGACTTCGAGTTTCCGGAAATGAAGGGGGACTGGGGCCTTAAAACTCCGGACTTCTCGTGAAGTTTATTCTGGATACGAACGTTATCTCCGAGTTTCGCAAGGCTGCCAGCGGCAGATGTCATCCGAACGTGAAGGCTTGGGTCGAGGCCGTTGATCCGGAAGCAGTGTATCTTTCGGTCATCACGATCATGGAGCTGGAGGTCGGTTATCTGTCGTTGAAACGCCGGGACCTGCTGCAGGCCGCGCATGTCAAAGCCTGGATATCCGATTATATTCCCCGGGTCTTCCGGGATCGCATTCTTGTGTTGGACAATGCGGTGGCGCTTGTCTGTGCTGGATTGCATGTTCCAGACAAGCGGCCGGAGCGGGATGCGATCATTGCGGCCACGGCGCTTCATTACGGCCTGACCGTGGTGACCCGAAATATCCGGGATTTCGCGGATATGGGGGTGCCTCTGCTCAATCCATGGGAATCCTGACCCAACTGGAAACGCACTGTTTCAGCAGGCGCGCTGTGATCCGCCCGCAATCTTGATTATCTGAGCTATCGAAACATCCCCTTCGCCTTCGGGCTCATCAACAGGCAGGACCCCATGGAACTTGGTCTTTACACATTCGGCGACGTTCATCCCGAGGCGCCGCAGGGGCGCGGGCGGGAGGGCGAGGAGCGGGTGCGCCATCTGATCGAGGAAATCGAGCTGGCCGATCAGGTCGGGCTCGATGTCTTTGGTCTCGGCGAGCATCACCGGCCGGATTATGTCGCCT
>UBTA01000077.1 GCA_900468065.1 Hyphomicrobiales bacterium
CCGCCCCTTCCGTAACGGTCGTCGACAAGTAATTCGAGACGACAGGGGATATGGGCATGCGCCAACGCGATACACGTGCCCGTTTTTGCTTTCTTCGTATGGCGGCGATGCTGCTTATTTTCGGTTGGTCAATGCTAATCGGAGCGCCCCATGTGATGGCGCATGCCGTCCTGGTCTCATCAACGCCTGCTCAGGGAGAGCGGCTCAGCTCCTCTCCCGCTGTCATGACGCTACGCTTCTCGGAGTACGTGTCGAGGGTCGTGGCGACGTTGGTGGGACGGGACGGCCACGCAATCCCGCTCTCGACTGAGGTTTCGGGTGACCAGATCGCCATCCGGCTCTTGGAGCCGCTCGCCCGCGGCGCCTATGCCTTGAATTGGCGTACCGTATCGGAGGACGGTCACCCGGTCGCGGCTTCGATCGTTTTCGCGATCGGCCAGGAGGCGGTCATGGGAGGGTTCGCGGATGGCACCGCATCCGAGATCCTGCTCAAAATCCTGACGCTGGCTACGAAGTTCGGATTCTACCTAGCCTGCTTCTTCGGCGTGGGCGGGACTGTCTATTCTGTCTGGATCGCGCAAACGCCGCCAACGAAGACGCTGGCTCTGCACGTTGTGGTCGGTTGGTTCTTCGGATTGCTTCTGATCGGTTTTGTAGGCCTTGAGGAAACGGGTCTTTCTTTCAACGCTCTGGCGACATGGGAACCATGGGACGCGGGCATGCAGGGCACCCTGGCTCGGTCGGTCGCTCTGGTCTCGGTATCACTCGGGCTAGCACTGGCCGCAAAGGTGAACACGACCGCACGCGGCGCGCTATCATTGTTCTCGCTGGCGACACTTGGCCTGGCTTTCGCGCTGACGGGACACGCCTCGGGCGCGGGCCTACCTTGGCTTTCGTTCATCGCCGTCGCAGCGCACGTGTCGGCCGTGTGTTTCTGGGTCGGGGCATTGCCAGGACTCTGGATGCTGCTCGCTCCCCCTGGACACGAGCAGAAAAGGGCGTTGTGCGGGTTTTCGTCCGCCATTCCCTACTCGGTCGCCATGATGACCGTAGCTGGAGGTTACCTCGCCTATATCCAGGTCGAGTCTCTCGGGGCGCTGATCAATACAGACTATGGAAACATCCTGCTCGTGAAACTGACCCTGGTTGCGCTCACGCTCTGTCTGGGTGCTTGGAACCGGATTATCCTGACGCAGCAAGTCCTCGACGGACATCCGTCCGCAGCGAGGAAGATGAAGGTCGTGATCGCGATAGAGATCGGTCTCATCGTCGGCGCACTGGCCGTCACGTCGGTGTGGAGATTTACGCCGCCTCCCAGGGCGCTGGCGTTAAGGCCCGTTCTAGCGTCCATCCATATTCATGATCCGGCTGCGATGGCGACACTGTCGTTCGCATCGAAACCAGACCTGTCTTTTAATGTCGACCTATCCATTCAGACTGCCGACTTCAACCCTTTGGACACACGGGAAATAAGGCTGAGGATGTCGGCGGCGGATGGCTCCGTCGCGGCTTTCGACGTTCCGCTGAAATGGCTGTCCCCGGGGCGGTGGGCGGCACAGGACCTTCAAGCGCCATGCGATTGCCAGTGGGCTGTTCGCGTCGATGTGCTTGTTTCCGATTTCGATATGATAACTCTGAACGGACAGCTGAAACTGATCTCCTCCAAATGATCGCCGAACGATGGCACCGGACCCGCGTACCCAATGGCTCGCCTTCTCGTGATAAATCGCCAGCTCCTTGTCCGAGCGCAAAGAGGCGGAACCCGTCTAGGGATAGGCATCGGGCTGAACTGATCGTATTCGGTGCGCTGCTTCACGGCTTTGTCGTGCTGTCCTATCTTCACGCGGATGATCTCTCGGTCGCCAACCTGCATCTGAACATTCATTTTGCGAGCATCTCTTGGTTCTCTTTACGAGCGGCTGGTAGCCGCGGAAGCCTCACGGGCGCGCGAAGACATGTCGCGTAGATGGTCGCTGGTGGGTGTGTCAGCTCTCAGTTAGTGTTCGCCCTAGTTAAGCTCGTGATTTTCCCGAGCGATACCATGTTGCTCGTTTGGCAAAGACCCGACCACGCAAGAGGCTCAGCATGGCATGGCGGGCGATTTTCCCCGTCGTCTAACTGGGGTGACCACGGAACTAAGCAATGCTGGCTAGTCAGACTGGGGGCATGATGATGCTGGTGGCCTCCGTGGGGGTCTGGTTCCGGCACTATGGGCCTACCAGCCATTACCGCTTTACGACCTTTTTATCGCGTTCGGTCTCATGCTGGTCACGCTGGATGGTCTTGGATTTCATGTTTCGCTCTTGCCGCTGCCACGAAGGCGTTCCTGTTGGCGTTGTGATCCGCCGACTTTTAAAGCATTCGGGAGCTTGGGTCCGTTAGAGAGCGAGACGACGAACGGTTTGAATACAGGAAATAAGTTGAGCCGCAAAATCCTGGGCCCGATCGGCATCCTGCTCGGTCGCCGCATGGTCGCCGAGATACAGGTAACAGTCCAGAATGTGTTCGCTCAGCGGTAACGCCGCATCCGGCCTCCCCGTCATTCCGACATCGAGCGGGAGGTCGACTTGAAAGGCGCGCTCCCCAATGGACTTCATCCGCGATCGCGAAGCCCGACAATGCTCCCGCACGATCTCCCCTTCATCCGGATCGGTGTTTTCAGCCGTGGCTTCTAGCCGGCGCGATAGCCTGTCCTCGAGAATGCGGAGGTCGGGCCTGGAATGCGACGCTTCTTTTCTTTCCAGATGGAAT
>UBTA01000177.1 GCA_900468065.1 Hyphomicrobiales bacterium
GGCGACAACGATAGGCAGGCCGAGCAGCGGGTTGAAGGCGATGGCCTTGACCGGCGCAAAGCACAGGCCGAGCAGCACTCCGGCGAGCATCGCATTGGCCAGCGCCGCCGGGATTGCGGCGACGGCTCGCCCGAGGGGTTTCCACAGTCCGGCAACGATGATCAGCGCCCCGCAGATCAGGAAGCCGCCGACCGCCGTATTGAACCCGCCGGCCACAGCGCCCGAGCTTGCCAGTAGCGCCGCTCCCGGCGTCGACCAGGCAATGCTCACCGGCAGCCGTGTCGAAAGGCTGAGCACGATCGCACACAGCCCCATCGAGATCGACAGCGCCATCAGACCGGACGCTGCCTGCGCCTCGGTTGCGCCGACGCCCGTCAGCCCGTGCAGCACGACGGCAAAGGAACTTGCAAAACCGACGAAGGCGGTGAGCAGGCCCATGAACAGGCTCTGAAGGGAGAAGTCACGAAACATTGTACGGGAACCATGGCTGTGGGGCGGGCGCCTTGACGGCAGATTCGCCTATCATATCGTCATGTTCGTGCAATACCATGTGCTTCGCGCAGCCATTAAATGGTGCGACTGCCGT
Source organism: Hyphomicrobiales bacterium (assembly GCA_900468065.1). Taxonomy (GTDB): domain Bacteria; phylum Pseudomonadota; class Alphaproteobacteria; order Rhizobiales; family Rhizobiaceae; genus Pararhizobium. Next base: position 587 of record UBTA01000177.1, read on the forward strand.
TTTGTCTTTGACCTTTGCTCAACTGGACGTTTTACTGCCCTTGCATGTATGATGAGGTTCGCGTCAGCCTCTCAGGGAGGAGAGCCGATGAAACATTCGGATCACGTTCAAGCCGTTGCACATCACGTGTCGGCCGCAGCCAGTTCACCCGTCGCAGCCTCCTGGCGCCGCTGCCTGACCGTGCATGGACTGTCGCCGGAGGATGCCCGTTCGCCGCTCAGGCTATCAGAGCAGGAGTTCCGGGCCGCGCGGGAAAAATCCGGACATCTGATCGAGGAAGCCCAGGGCGAGCTGGACCGGCTGTTTTCGACGGTCGGCAAAGCGGGGTGCTGCCTGCTGTTGACCGACGAGAACGGCATTGCGCTCGAGCGCCGCGGCGCGCCCGGTGACGACCACGATTTTCGCGGGCTGGGTCTCTGGTCCGGAACGGTGTGGAGCGAAGCAAGCGTCGGCACCAACGGCATCGGCACGGCCATCGCCGACGAGCGCGCCGTCGTCATCCAGCGCGACCAGCATTTCCTGAGCTGCAACACCGGGCTCTCCTGCGTCACTGCACCGATCCGCGATCATCTCGGACGCGTCGCCGCCGCCATCGATATCTCCACCTGCCGCGACGATGCCGGCGAAATGGCCATGCTGCTGTTGTCGCAGGCGGTGCGCGATGCGGCCGCCCGCATCGAGGCCAATCTGTTCCACCGCGCCTTCAACGGTGCGCGCATTCTGCTGGTGCCGGCCGACGGCAAGAGCAGCCCGGCGCTGATTGCCATCGACCGCGACGATCTCGTGCTCGGCGCAACCCGCGCCGCCCGGCTCAAGCTCAATCTTGACGACCGGCGCATTGCCAATGGCATTCCGGCTGCCGATCTGTTGAACGAGACAGCGGTAGGGCAGGGCGAGGATCTTCTCGATGCGGAGCGCGCCGCTCTTCGCCGCGTCCTGTCGCGAGCGCACGGCAATGTGTCGCTGGCCGCCGATACGCTGGGCATCAGCCGGGCAACGCTCTACCGGAAGATGAAGAAACTCTCGGTCAATTGATGCCGCAGGCCTCGGCGCGGCGCCGTCTGCCGCGCTGCAGCACGTTTGCTGCAATTCACCTGTCGCACATCTGAAACACTTATGGTCCCCCGCAGGCCGGGCCCCACTACGCGTTCTGAACGTTCGGGCGCACCTTTCCTTCCAGCAGATGTTGGAGTCTGTTCAGGAGGAGAAATCACATGTTGCATCAAAAGATCGTCGAAAATCCGTTCAAGCAGAAGTACGGAAACTATATTGGTGGCGATTGGCGCGAGCCGGTCAGCGGCCGTTATTTCGACAATACGACACCGGTGACCGGCGGCGTGCTGTGCCAGATCGCCCGTTCCGAGGCTGCCGATGTCGAGCTGGCACTGGATGCCGCCCATGCGGCCAAGGAAAAATGGGGCCGCACGTCCTCGACGGAGCGTGCCAACATCCTGATGAAGATCGCCCAGCGGATGGAAGACAATATCGAGCTTCTGGCCAAGGCCGAGACCTGGGACAATGGCAAGCCGCTGCGTGAGACCATGGCCGCCGACATGCCGCTCGCCATCGACCATTTTCGCTATTTCGCATCCTGCGTCCGCGCCCAGGAAGGCTCGATCGGCGAGATCGACCATGACACGGTCGCCTATCACTTCCATGAGCCGCTCGGCGTCGTCGCCCAGATCATCCCGTGGAATTTTCCGATCCTGATGGCCGCCTGGAAGCTGGCTCCAGCGCTTGCCGCCGGCAATTGCGTCATCCTGAAACCAGCCGAACAGACACCGGCCTCGATCCTCGTCTGGATCGAACTGGTCGGCGACCTTCTGCCGCCCGGCGTGCTCAACATCGTCAACGGTTTCGGTCTTGAGGCCGGTAAGCCGCTGGCCACCAACCCGCGCATCAACAAGGTGGCCTTCACGGGGGAAACCTCAACCGGCCGGCTGATCATGCAATATGCCAGCCAGAACCTCATTCCGGTGACGCTGGAACTGGGCGGCAAGTCGCCGAACATCTTCTTTGAAGACGTCATGCGCGAGGATGACGACTATCTCGACAAGGCGCTGGAAGGCTTTGCGATGTTCGCGCTCAACCAGGGCGAGGTCTGCACATGCCCGAGCCGTGCGCTGATCCATGAAAAGATCTACGACCGCTTCATGGAAAAGGCATTGAAGCGTGTCGCGGCTATCAAGCAGGGCAACCCGCTCGACATGTCGACGATGATCGGCGCCCAGGCTTCCAGTGAACAGTTGGAAAAGATCATGTCCTACATGGACATCGGTAAGCAGGAAGGCGCCGAAGTGCTGATCGGCGGCGAGCGCAACACTCTGGAAGGCGAGCTTTCAGGTGGCTTCTACGTCAAGCCGACGGTGTTCAAGGGCCACAACAAGATGCGCGTCTTCCAGGAGGAAATCTTCGGGCCTGTCGTGTCGGTGACCACCTTCAAGACCGATGAAGAGGCCCTCGAAATCGCCAACGACACGCTTTACGGCCTAGGTTCCGGCGTCTGGAGCCGCGATGCCAATCGCTGTTACAATTTCGGCCGCAATATCCAGGCTGGCCGCGTCTGGACCAATTGCTATCATGCCTATCCGGCTGGTGCTGCCTTCGGCGGCTACAAGCAGTCCGGCATCGGCCGCGAAACCCATAAGATGATGCTCGATCACTATCAGCAGACCAAGAACATGCTGGTGAGCTACAGCCCGAAAGCGTTGGGTTTCTTTTGATCTCTCTTTACCTCCCCCTTGAGGGGGGAGGTCGCAGCGAAGCTGCGGGTGGGGGTGAC
>UBTA01000199.1 GCA_900468065.1 Hyphomicrobiales bacterium
CTGACGGCTGTTGCCACGGGTGCCTTGAACATTCGTTGGGGTGCTGACAATGCCGACAGCGATCTGGGTGGCAATGGCGACCGCTCGGTTGCGTTCACCGCCACGAACAACACCCCCGCTGTCGTGGTCTCGGGCGCCCATGGCGCAACGCTGACCTCGCTTGGTCTGGCTGTCACGATGACAGTTCTGTCGAACGGCGTGCTGGTCGGCTATACCGGCGCAACGGCTCCGACGGCGATCAATGGTGCCAATGTCGTCTTCCATGCGGCGCTTTCCGACGATAACAGCGGTGCCTACACGTTCACGCTGGTCAAGCCGCTGGATCATGCAGCTGGCGATGGCGCCAATGGCGAGAACAACCTGTCGCTGACCTTCGGCTACACTGCCAAGGATAGCGATGGCGACAGCGTTACCGGCTCGTTCACGGTCGATGTCAAAGACGATGTTGCCGAGATACGCACGCCGTTTGCCGGCGGTGTCGTGGAAGAAGAGCAGGCGCAGGTTGCCGGCGACGGCAACGAAGACGGCAACGGCAGCGGCGATGACGACGAGTTGTTCAATTCCGGCCGCACCACCCATCAGGCTGGTGGCACACTGGCGATCTCCTGGGGTTCGGACAAGGCCAATGACGGCAATGGCCAGCCTGGTGACCGCTCGGTCCAGTTCGGCCCGGCCGCCACTGCCAATCTGGCAGCGCTGAACCTCACCTCTGATGGTGATGCGATCAAGTACACGACGCTCACCGTTTCGGGTCAACAGATCCTGCTTGCCTATACCGGCGCGACGGCTCCAACGGCTGTTCCGGCCAATAGCGCCGCAGCACTTGCCGCCAGCATCGTCTTCTCGGTTGTCCTGTCGGATGGTGGCAATGGCTCCTATGCCTTCACCCTCTATGACACGCTCGATCACCGGGGTTCGGTTCAGGGCGAAGACAGCCAGATCCTGACCTTCCAGTTTACCGCCACCGACTCGGATGGCGACACAACCCCGCCGGCAAGCTTCTCGGTCAGCGTGATCGACGACAAGCCGGTGGCATTTGGCACGCTCCTGACGCGCTTTGTTGAAGAAGAAGAACTTTCCGGCGGCAACGAGGATACCACATCCGGCCCCTCCGGAGCGGATCTCGATGGCATTCTGGGAAATCTGACCGGCAAGTCCGCCGGTGGCCCGCTCAACATCTTCTGGGGTGGCGATGACGGCAACAAGAATATCAACGGCGGCTACACCGGTAGCCAGGTTGCCGGCGATCTCTCGGTTGTGTTTGCCGATGGCACCGGCTCTGCCCGGGCTTTGACGGCAATGCAGGCTGGCGAACTCCTCTCGATCAGCGGTGGCGCTGGCGCGGTTGCGCTTGGCGCGCTGACATCGGCTGGCCATCCCGTCACCTTCTCGCTGTCTGCCAATGGCACGGTGCTGACGGCTTCGGCTGACGGCCAGACGGTGTTCACCGTTACCCTGTCGGACACCGGCAGCGGCAGCTACGAGTTCAACCTGACGGGCGTGCTCGATCATCCGGTCAAGGCATCGGGCGCTTCCAACGAAGACGTCCTGTCCTTCACCTTCACCTTCACCGCCCGCGACGGCGATGGCGATATCGTCAAGA